>NZ_WBYI01000002.1:0-296891 GCF_013282965.1 Marinobacterium sp. xm-a-152
AAAAACATTACGCTAAATGAATTCACATATAGGTTGCTTGTCTTGTTAAGCTTTTGTGCTCAACCTCAACAAGCGCCCACACGCATTACCTGATTAATTGTTAAAGAGCGTGCCACCGATCTCTTGGCGGCTGCTTGAGTACTCGTCTCAAGCGAGTGCGTATATTACCGACACCCGATTTTTATTCAACCCCTTTTTTGTAAAAAAACTAACTTTTTTACAAATAAAACAGGTGGTGTTTCTTTTTACCCAGTTTGACTAGGAAATATTTACCAAATAGGCCTGCTTCAGAGCTGAAAATTTCGTTGCCTGACATATTATCGGCCATACCACAGGCACGATCATTTACGATGACAGCGTCACGCTGCAGTGCATCTTTGATCTGCTTACCGGAATTCGCCATACCCGCATCAACCAACAGTGTCGTCAACGGTGTATCCGAAAGATCCGTTGGAACCTGTGTCGCCGGAAGACCATCTTGCTTAAGCTGCTCAAAGTCAGCTTCACTTAACTGACTAATATCACCTGAGAAGAGTGACTCTGTAATTCGCTTAGCCGCTTCTACTGCATCATTACCATGCACCAAGCGTGTCACCTCTTCCGCGAGAATCGCTTGCGCTTGAGGACGACCAGTCGCTGCTTTATCTTCCTCTTCAATGTCAGCAATTCTCTCAACATCTAAGAAAGTGAAGTAACGAAGGAACTTGTAAACATCTGCATCAGCCGTCGACATCCAGAATTGGTAGAAGGCGTAGGGCGATGTTTTAGTCGCATCTAACCAGATAGTACCTGACTCGGTTTTACCAAATTTTGTTCCATCTGACTTGGTTACCAGTGGCAGCGTAATACCGAACACCTGGTTGCCATTCATACGGCGTGATAGTTCGATACCACCAGTAATGTTGCCCCACTGATCAGAACCACCGATCTGTAAAGTACAACCGTGCGACTTATTAAGCTGCTGGAAGTCAAAAGACTGAAGAATCATGTAGGTAAACTCTGTAAAAGAGATACCAGATCCCTCACGATCAATACGCTGTTTTACAGACTCTTTTGCAATCATCGAGTTTACAGAGAAGTGCTTGCCCACATCGCGCAGGAAGGTCAGTACATCCATGCCTCGAGTCCAGTCGAGGTTATTTACAACCTCGGCACTGTTATCGCCGTTATCAAAGCTGATGAACTGACTCACTTGTGCTTTGAGTTTATCCACCCAACCAGC
Organism: Marinobacterium sp. xm-a-152; assembly: GCF_013282965.1. Lineage (NCBI taxonomy): Bacteria > Pseudomonadati > Pseudomonadota > Gammaproteobacteria > Oceanospirillales > Oceanospirillaceae > Marinobacterium > Marinobacterium sp. xm-a-152. The sequence continues at coordinate 1,223 of NZ_WBYI01000002.1, forward strand.
AACCGTTGAATCATCGTTTAACTTTCGCTCCTGTGCTTTAAAGCTCGGATCACCGATCAAACCGGTTGCTCCACCCACAAGAGCCAAAGGCTTATGGCCATACTCTTGAAAACGACGCAATGTTAACAGCGGCACTAGGCTACCAATGTGCAGACTATCTGCCGTCGGATCGAAACCACAATAGAGCGTTACAGAACCCTTCTCTAGGTGTTCCATTAACTCATCTTCACTACTCATTTGCGCGACAAGTCCACGCGACTGAAGTTCAGCGATTAAATTGATATTTGCCATGGTTTGTTTCAATCCGATGTTTGCGGTCTTAATTTGAGAGGCGAGATTCTACCGATTGATCATCTGTTAGACAAATTTGATAAGGGATCCATTTGATTAAAATCATCGCTAAATCGCTTTATCTATCGGAATCTAGATGGAACTTTTATACAATTAACTGTCTAAGGGACAAACACTCTGTTTCAACTAATATCTGGCTGTAGGTTTGGCTAAAAATATTTTCAGAAAAGCGAAGCGATTTCCTAAGATGCACCTTGCCGTTGTTGGGTCTCTGTCGTTTATCGCCTTGATGCTCTCGATACTTCCTTCATCGGAGGTAGAAGCCACTCGATCTCAGATCGAACTTATCTCACCCAAAGCCCTTCCAGAAGCACAACTACCGGTGGCTGAAACCACCTCTTCAACCCTTATAGAACACAATGAGCAAACCTCAGCCACCACTGAAGTGGCAGAACAGCCACCCGCTATTGAGTGGCAACGCTTTAAAGTCAAAAGCGGTGACAACCTAAGCAAAATCTTCAAGCGTGCCGGCCTAGGTGCTAAAGATGTTCATAAGATTGCCCAGGCTGATAAAAAAACCAAGCACTTCAATGCGCTCCGTCCTGGCCAGACGCTCAGTCTTCACATTGAAGATAACCAACTCATCACACTGCGCATTGAAAAGAGCCTGTTAGAGTCAGTTGAGTTTTCGCTGACGGATACGGGTTATCAGCAAGAGACCCTAGTACTTGAACCCGAGATGCGCCAGCGGTTCGTCACTGGAGAGATCTCCAGCTCGCTCTACCTTGCAGCCAAAAGCGCCGGTCTATCTGAGAACATCACCATGAAACTGGCCGAGGTATTTGGCTGGGACATCGATTTTGCTCTGGATATTCGCAAAGGCGACCAGTTTAGAGTGCTGTTTGAAGAGAAGTATTTAGATGGAAAAAGAATTGGCGATGGCGACATTCTTGCCGCGGAGTTCACCAATAACGGTGATACTTTCGCCGCCGTTCGCTATGAAGACTCCAACGGTGACGTAAACTACTTCACTCCGGAAGGCCGCAGTATGCGTAAAGCTTTCCTACGCTCCCCTGTCGACTTCCGCCGAATCAGCTCAGGCTTCACACGCGAGCGCTACCATCCAGTGCTTGGCGTAAAACGTCCTCACCGAGGAACTGATTACGCTGCTAAAACAGGCACACCCATCAAGGCAGCCGGGGATGGCAAAGTTATTTGGCGCGGTACAAAAGGCGGATACGGTCGTACGGTCATTATCCAACACGGTGGCAACATCACGACGCTCTATGGCCACATGAGCAAATACAACAGCAAGGTTAAAAAGGGTTCACGCGTTAAGCAAGGCCAGACCATTGGCTACGTAGGTATGAGCGGCACTGCAACCGGCCCCCACCTGCACTATGAGTTCCGAGTTGCGGGGGTCCATAAGAACCCACAGACGGTGAAACTTCCTGCCGCACAACCGATTGCTAAGAAAGAGCGTGCCAACTTCAATAAAGTGGCTAACGATATGATTGCTTCACTTCAGCAGAAGGCCATTGAGCAACTGATTGCCAGTGAGAGTCGTGCAGCAGAGTAAAATGTTTCTGGGCCTCATGTCCGGCACCAGCTTAGATGGGCTCGACATCGCTCTTTGCTACTTCGAACCTGAGTATCAACTACTGCACTCTCGCTGTTTCGAATTCTCTGACGAACTTAAGCAGCGCATTCTTCCCTTTATGACTGGCCAGCCCCAATCGATTGATCAGCTGATGATCCTAGATAGGGACCTGGCCACTTTTGCTGCGGAAGCCATTCTGATCTTCCTGCATGACCACCGCATTGATCCTAAAGAGGTCAACGCTATTGGCTACCACGGTCAAACCCTACGACATAGACCAGACGAAGGCTGCACTCTGCAGGCAGGTAACCCTCATATTCTGGCCGAGATGACCGGAATCGATGTCATTGCCGACTTCAGACGACGCGACCTTGCAGCAGGTGGTGAAGGAGCGCCTTTGGTACCTGCCTTCCATCATTTCCTAACCGAGAAGATGCGCCGACCCTTTGCCCTTTTGAACCTTGGCGGCATTGCAAACCTCTCTCTGTTTACATCAAACGGAGATATTCAAGGTTTTGATACCGGACCTGCTAACACACTGATCGATCAGTGGATCTACCAACATAAGGGGGTTCACTTTGATGCAGAGGGTGCATGGGCGGCGAGCGGTGATATAAACCAACCCTTGCTTGACGCTCTGTTAGACGAGCCCTATTTCCAAAGAGCCGCCCCAAAAAGCACCGGTCGGGAGACCTTCAATCTAGACTGGCTCAATCATAACCTTGCAGACTTTGATCAGCTACCGCCTGAAGATGTTCAAGCGACATTGACTGAATTAACCGCAGTGACCATTGCTGACGCTCTAAAACAGGCCAAGCTGACCCACTGTCAACTGATTCTATGTGGCGGAGGCGCGCGAAACGATCATTTGATTGAACGCCTAACAGCACACCTACCTGACTTCACCATTATATCCAGCGACCTATTAGGCTGGTCAGCCGATGCCATGGAAGCCGCTGCCTTTGCTTGGCTAGCTTGGGCTTTCAAAAACAAAAAAGCTGGGAATATCCCAGCTGTGACAGGCGCCTTCGGTGAGCGTCGCCTTGGCGCGCTCTTTCCCGCTTAAGGCTGAAGGACGTAGCGCAACGTCTCCACTACCTGCTCATTCGTCTTGGCCCAGGCTAGAGATTGAGCATCAACCTCTTTAAGTGGGTGAATCAAATCTTCTGCATGCAGAGTAATGTAAGGCTTACCCAAAGCAGCACAGTAGCCTGCATCGAATGCAGCATTCCACTGCTTATACTTGTCACCAAAACGAATCACAACCAGATCAGCTTGTTCGATCATCCCTTTGGTTCTAATTAGGTTCACTTTGGATGACTGGTGATCACGCCAGAAATTATCTGACTGCTCTCCCAAGTGGTCGCCGGCAGCATCACTGGCAGGGTGATCAGTGACCGGAGCCAAATAGGTAATATCCAGACCCAATGCTTCAGTACCTTGGCGAATCACATCACGCCAATCGGTATGAATTTCACCCGACATATACACTTTGTAACTCATGATAGCCCCCTAATAAAAAAGCCAGCAACTCTTGCTAGGAGCCGCTGGCCTATAGCATTCATTTAAATTGAGAAAGATGAACCACAACCACAAGTCGTTGTTGCATTAGGATTGTTGATCACGAACTGGGAACCCTGTAGACCCTCTTTGTAATCCACCTCTGCACCCACAAGATATTGAAAGCTCATCGGATCAACCACCATGGTCACTCCCGCATTCTCAACCACAGTATCATCTTCAGCCACAGACTCATCGAAAGTGAAGCCGTACGAAAAACCTGCACAGCCACCACCAGTAATGAAGACGCGCAACTTTAGGTTATCGTTCTGCTCCTCTTCAATCAGAGTACGTACCTTATTTGCAGCAGAGTCAGTAAAGATCATATCGGCATCAGCGGACATGAATACACACCTCAAAATTCATTGGAATGGGTGAATTCTCACAAAACCAAGTAAAACAGTCAAGAATTATGGCATCAACGCTACGTTAGTGAGGCCTGCATTCTCTTTTAGGCCAAACATAATGTTCATGATCTGAATTGCCTGACCAGAAGCACCTTTCACTAAGTTATCGATGACTGAGAGAACCACGACCGTATCATCATCTTGTGGACGGTGAACGCTGATACGACAGAAGTTAGACCCTTTTACACTGCGAGTCTCAGGGTGAGAACCTGCAGGCAACACATCGACAAAAGGCTCGTTGGCATAACGTGCTTCAAAGAGCTCTTGCAGACCCGAATCAACAGGGTCTTTCAACGTAGAGTAGAGCGTCGCGTGAATACCACGAATCATCGGCGTCAAATGAGGTACAAAGGTTAAACCGACCGGCTTACCCGCCGCCCAAGTGAGTCCTTGGCGAATTTCAGGGAGGTGGCGGTGGCCAGGCACACCATAGGCTTTAAAACTCTCGCTCGACTCACACAGCAATGTACCAACACTGGCGCCACGACCGGCACCGGATACACCCGACTTACAGTCGGCAATCAAACGGCGTGTATCAACCAAACCCGCTTCTAGCAGCGGCAAAAAGCCCAGCTGAGTCGCGGTGGGGTAACAGCCAGCACAAGCAATTAACTGCGCATCTTTAATCTGCTCCCGATTCAACTCAGGTAAACCGTAGACCGCTTTCTCAACCAGGTCTGGGCAGCTGTGGTCCAGCTTGTACCACTTCTCCCAAAGCGGTACATCCTTGATTCGGAAGTCAGCACCCAGATCGATCACGCGCACACCACGGTCAACTAACGCCGGCGCCATCGACATGGCAACACCGTGCGGCGTTGCAAAGAAGACAACATCACAGGCGGCCAAGCGGTCAACATCTGGCACGGTAAACTCTAGATCGTAATGACCACGAAGATTGGGGAACATATCAGCAACTGGCATACCCTCTTCAGAGCGGGAGGTAATCACCTCGACAGAGACTTCTGAATGGTTGGCCAACAGTCTAAGCAGTTCAACGCCGGTATAACCCGTGCCACCCACAATACCTACTTTAATCACGATAGTTCCACGCTCCATGTTAGCCATACTGACTGAGTCTTAAGAATTCAGGTGCTGTATAATACGCCACAGTGATTTCCAACTCCAGATTCACGATCCAAGGGATTTGTTCAGGCGTACTACTGACACTCCCTTGCTGGCTGTGGATAATGGTCAAAAATGTTTACCGAGGTTAAGTTGATGTCTAAGTCAGAACAGTTATTTGAAGCCGCCCAGAAACACATCCCAGGCGGTGTTAACTCGCCCGTTCGTGCGTTCAAAGGTGTCGGTGGCACACCGGTCTTTGTTAAACGTGCCGAAGGCGCTTACATCTTCGACGAAGATGACAAACAGTACATCGACTACATCGGCTCTTGGGGCCCTATGCTGTTTGGCCACAACTACCCTCCTGTGATCGATGCGGTGCGTGATGCCCTAAACCACGGCATCTCTTTCGGTGCACCAACAGCAATCGAAACAGAGATGGCAGACAAAATTTGTGAGCTTGTACCCTCAATGGAGATGGTTCGCATGACCAGCTCGGGTACTGAAGCGACCATGAGTGCCATCCGATTAGCGCGAGGTTACACCGGTCGCGATAAGATCGTTAAATTTGAAGGCTGCTACCACGGTCATTCCGATTCACTGCTGGTCAAAGCGGGCTCAGGAGCACTGACACTGGGCGAACCAAACTCACCTGGAGTGCCTGCTGCACTGGCGGAGCACACCATCACACTGCAGTTTAACAACCTAGAGAGTGTCAAACAGGCCTTCGCTGAAGTGGGTAAAGAGATTGCGTGCATCATCGTTGAGCCAGTCGCTGGCAACATGAACTGTATCCCTCCAGTAGAAGGATTCTTGGAAGGCTTGCGTGCCATCTGTGATGAATACGAAACCGTTTTGATCTTTGACGAGGTGATGAGTGGCTTCCGCGTAGCGCGCGGCGGTGCACAAGAGCTTTATGGTGTCACACCTGATCTTACCACTCTAGGCAAGATCATTGGCGGCGGCATGCCCGTTGGCGCCTTTGGTGGCAAACTGGAGATCATGCATCAGATCGCGCCACTGGGCCCTGTTTACCAAGCGGGCACCCTATCAGGCAACCCTCTAGCCATGCGTGCCGGCCTTGCTATGCTAACCGCGATGGAGCGTGAAGGCTTGTACGAAGAGTTAAGCGCGAAGACAGAATACCTCACCGAAGGGTTGAAGGCAGTAGCGGCTAAAAACGGCATCTCTGTGACCACGACCGCAGTAGGTGGTATGTTTGGTCTGTTCTTCACCGATCGTGAGAACATCACTGGGTTTAGTGATGCAACCGCCTGTGATGTTGAAGCGTTCGGAAAGTTCTTCCACCACATGCTCGACGAAGGAGTCTATCTGGCACCTTCAGCGTATGAAGCGGGCTTCCTTTCCGCCGCTCATACAGAGGCTGACCTAGACGCAACCATTGCAGCGGCTGACCGCGCCTTTGCGAAACTGGGGTAATCTACGATGACTCTGTTGGGGCAAATACTCCTGTTGCTAGCAGCCATCGCTAGCACGCTCTACCTCTTCAGAGGGACGCAAGATGACCTCGATAGCAGCAGTGAGATCAAAGTCACTCGACTCTCACTGCTGAGCATGATCATTGCACTCATTGGCAGCTTCACCCTGACCAGTGACTCCATGGACAGTTCGACACTGCTTCGGATACTGAACAATTTGGCCCTCTATGCAGGGGCCCCTATGATGGCTAGCGCACTGCTGGCACGTGCGGTGCAGCGCAGCTTCACCATGCAAACCTGGGGGCGTTACCTACTGGCACTGATTGCCCTGTTTGAGCTCTGCCGTAGAATGGATGCCGGAGCAGGTTACGCTATGGTGTTGGCTATTGTTCTAATAGGTGCATTAGGAGCAGCTGCCTTTCTTAGCAAAATCAGATCCCAACGAGCTTCGTTTTTGAGTGCTGCACTTCTACTGGCAATCGCTATTTTCAGCTGGAAAGCCAACACCTCTGATCTACTACTCTACTTAGCCCTTAGTTTGACGCTTCTGTTTGCCTCCAAAGGATTGAAGGCCAAAGCTTCACAGGCATAAAAAAGCAGAGGCGGTAAACCGGCTCTGCTTTTTAATCACTGATATCAATTAGTAGCGGTTCAACATGCCATCAAGGATGTTTTTCGGCGCTTCTGCGTAGTTTTCAAACTCCATTGAGTAGGTCGCACGACCCTGGGATGCTGAACGAAGATCGGTCGCATAACCGAACATCTCACCCAGTGGCACTGCAGCACGAATCACCTTGCCTGATGTCGTATCTTCCATACCCTGAACCAGACCACGACGGCGGTTAAGGTCACCCATCACGTCACCCATGTACTCTTCAGGTGTCACGACTTCCACTTTCATCATCGGCTCTAGAAGACAAGGATCAGCTTCCATAGCGTACTTTTTAAGTGCTTGTGATGCGGCGATCTTGAAGGCCATCTCATTAGAGTCGACATCGTGGAAAGAGCCGTCGTAAAGACGCGCTTTCAGACCGATCAATGGGTAGCCCGCAAGAACACCGTTCTTCATCTGCTCAGAGATACCTTTCTCGATCGCAGGAATGTACTCTTTTGGAATCGCACCACCGACGATCTCATTGATGAACTCCAACCCTTCGTCATCACTTGGCGAGAACTCAACGACAACGTGACCATACTGACCACGACCACCTGACTGGCGGGCAAACTTGTGGTTTGCAACAACACTGCTGCGGATCTTCTCACGGTAAGCCACCTGAGGCTTACCGATGTTCGCTTCAACCTTGAACTCACGTTTCATACGGTCAACGATGATGTCTAGGTGAAGCTCTCCCATACCCGAAATAATGGTCTGGCCTGTCTCTTGATCGGTCTCAACACGGAAGGATGGATCCTCCTGCGCCAATTTGCCCAGTGCCAAGCCCATCTTCTCTTGATCCGCTTGTGATTTAGGCTCAACCGCAACCGAGATCACTGGCTCAGGGAACTCCATACGCTCTAGAACGATCTTCTTGTCAGCATCACACAGCGTATCACCTGTGGTCACATCTTTAAGACCGATCATCGCAGCGATGTCGCCTGCACGAACCTCTTTAATCTCTTCACGGCTGTTAGCGTGCATCTGCACCATACGACCGATGCGCTCTTTCTTCTGCTTAACCGAGTTATAAACGCTGTCACCAGATACCAACACACCTGAGTAGACACGAACGAACGTCAAGGTTCCCACAAAGGGATCGGTAGCGATCTTGAATGCCAGTGATGCGAACGGCGCGTTGTCATCCGCTTCACGCGTTTCAACGGTCTCAGCAGCATCATCCAATGTACCTTCGATCGCTTTGACCTCAGTCGGCGATGGTAGGTACTCAATAACCGCATCGAGTACTGCTTGAACGCCTTTGTTCTTGAACGCAGAACCGGCTAGCATCAAAACAATCTCGTTATTCAGAGTACGCTGACGCAGACCCGCTTTAATCTCATCAATAGATAGCTCACCCTCTTCAAGGTACTTATCCATCAACTCTTCATTGGCTTCGGCCGCCGCTTCTAGCAGCTCTTCACGAAGCTCTTCGGCACGGTCCTGTAGATCAGCTGGAATCTCTTCCAGATCATAGGTCATACCTTGATCGGCTTCGTTCCACATGATCGCTTTCATGCTGATCAGGTCAACGACGCCTTTGAATTCATCTTCAGCACCAATCGGAATATTAATAGGTACTGGTACAGCACCCAGGCGCTGTTTAAGCTGATCAACCACCATGTAGAAATCTGCACCGGCACGGTCCATCTTGTTCACAAACACCATACGAGGTACTTCGTACTTGTTTGCTTGACGCCATACCGTTTCAGTCTGCGGCTGAACACCCGAAGAGGCACAGAGCACAACAACGGCACCATCCAGTACACGCAGTGAACGCTCTACCTCAATGGTAAAGTCAACGTGCCCAGGAGTATCAATGATGTTAACGCGGTGCTCATCGAACTGCTGATTCATCCCTTTCCAGAAACAGGTTGTCGCAGCCGAGGTAATGGTGATACCACGCTCCTGCTCTTGCTCCATCCAGTCCATGGTTGCAGCGCCATCGTGCACTTCACCGATCTTGTGTGACATGCCTGTGTAGAACAGAACGCGTTCGGTTGTTGTCGTTTTACCAGCATCTACGTGAGCACAGATACCAATGTTACGGTAACGATTAATTGGGGTAGTACGAGCCATTGATCAAACTCCTGAAACGTAAAAAGCCCTCGTCATAAACGAAGGCTTTAAAAAAGCGAATTTAAAGCTGGCGAAATGATAACACCATTTCGCCAGATAAAAACGCTTAGAAGCGGAAGTGTGCGAACGCTTTGTTAGCGTCAGCCATGCGGTGAACGTCTTCACGTTTCTTAACCGCAGCGCCACGGCCTTCAGCCGCGTCTAGTAGCTCGCCCGCTAGACGAAGAGACATGTCTTTTTCGCCACGCTTACGCGATGCGTCAACCAGCCAACGCATTGCAAGCGCCATACGACGTGATGGACGAACTTCAACAGGTACTTGGTAAGTTGCACCACCAACGCGGCGAGACTTAACTTCGACCATAGGCTGAACAGTTTCCAACGCTTTATCAAACAGTTCCAAAGGATCTGCTTTAGTACGCTCTTCAACTTTCGCTAGAGCGCCGTAAACGATGCTCTCTGCTACAGATTTTTTACCGCTAATCATCAAGTGGTTGATGAATTTAGCCAGTGTGATGTTTCCGAATTTAGGATCCGGTAGAATTTCGCGCTTTGCAGCGACGCGTCTTCTTGGCATGGATAAGCCCTCAATAAATCGTTTAAAAGGTCTTCAGGTTACTCAGGCAATTAAGCCTGCCCTTACTCTTATCGTCTCGGTCTAGCTACCAGCGCGGACTAGGTCCTGCTTAACAGCTTCGCCGACTCTCATAGAGAGTAGACGAACTTAAGACTTAGGACGCTTAGCACCGTACTTAGAGCGGCCCTGTTTACGGTCGTTAACGCCCGCACAGTCAAGCGCACCACGTACAGTGTGGTAACGTACACCAGGTAGGTCTTTAACACGGCCACCACGGATAAGAACAACACTGTGCTCCTGTAGGTTGTGACCTTCACCACCGATGTATGAAGAAACTTCGAAACCGTTAGTAAGACGAACACGACAAACTTTACGTAGTGCTGAGTTCGGTTTCTTAGGTGTAGTAGTGTAAACGCGGGTACATACGCCACGACGTTGAGGACAAGCTTCTAATGCACGAACATCAGACTTCTCTACAACGCGTTTACGTGGTTTGCGCACCAGCTGGTTGATAGTTGCCATTAAGCAAACTCCACGTTTAGTTAAACAACAAAAAGACTAGGACCGAAGCCCTAGTCATTCAGGGGGCGAAATTTTAATCAATTCCACCCCTTCTCGTCAACGTCTTCTGAAATTATTCAGAATCTTCCACTGAAGCGTTCAATGCTTCAGTCAAAGCTGCTTGTACTTCTTCAGCACTTACAGTGACGCTAGATTCTGTATCCTGCATACGTTTGCGTTTGCGTTCGCTGTGGTATGCAAGACCAGTACCGGCTGGGATCAGACGACCCACAACCACGTTCTCTTTCAGACCGCGCAAGTAATCTTTCTTGCCGGTTACTGCACCTTCCGTTAGGACACGAGTTGTCTCCTGGAACGACGCTGCAGAGATGAACGACTCTGTTGCCAGAGAGGCTTTAGTAATACCTAGAAGCACACGTTCAAACTTAGCTGGCTGCTTACCTTCAGCAACCAATTTTTCGTTTGCGATTGTCACATCTACGAATTCAGCCTGTTCACCCTGAATGAATTCAGAATCACCGCTATCTAGGATCTCTACCTTGCGAAGCATCTGACGCACAATCACTTCGATGTGCTTGTCGTTGATGCCTACACCCTGTAGACGGTAAACGTCTTGGATCTCAGAAACGATGTATTTAGCTAGCTCTTCTACGCCCAATACGTGCAGGATATCGTGTGCACTTGATGGACCATCTGAGATCACCTCACCCTTCTCAACTGTCTCACCTTCGAAGACGTTAAGCGAGCGCCACTTCTGAATCATCACTTCGATTGGATCCGCACCATCAGTTGGAGTGATCACAATACGACGCTTACCTTTGGTCTCTTTACCAAAGCTGACAGTACCTGAAATCTCAGCAAGCACAGCCGCTTCTTTTGGTTTACGCGCTTCGAATAGATCCGCTACGCGTGGAAGACCACCGGTGATATCTTTGTTGACAGTACCCTCTTGTGGTAGACGTGCTAGGACGTCACCAACACCCACATCTGCACCATCTTGAAGGTTCAAGATCGCATTAGGTGGCAGCATGTACTGTGCAGGCATTGCTGTACCAGCGTGAAGAACGTCTTCACCCTTGGCATCAACAAGCTTGATCATTGGACGGATATCTTTACCTGCCTGTGGGCGGTCTTTGATATCCAATACTTCGATCGTAGTTAGACCTGTTAGCTCATCCGCTTGGCGCTTAACAGTGATGCCGTCTTCAAGACCAGCGAACTGAATGCGACCCGCAACCTCGGTTACGATTGGGTGAGTGTGCGGATCCCAGTTAGCAATGATTGCGCCTGCTTCGACAGTGTCGCCATCTTTCGCTTTGATCACTGCACCGTAAGGTACTTTGTAACGCTCGCGCTCACGACCGTGCTCATCGGTTACACCGATCTCACCAGATCGTGAAGAAGCGACTAGGTTGCCATCTGCACGCTCAACGGTTTTAAGGTTGTGTAGACGAATTTCACCGCCGTTCTTAACCTGGATGTTATCGACAGCAGCTGCTCGTGATGCCGCACCACCGATGTGGAAGGTACGCATGGTAAGCTGTGTACCCGGCTCACCGATTGACTGTGCAGCGATAACGCCGACAGCTTCACCGATGTTAACCTTGTGACCGCGACCTAGGTCACGACCGTAACAGCTTGAACAGATACCGTGGTGTGATTCACAGGTAATAGCAGAACGAACGATCACTTCATCGATCGAGCTGTAAGTATCGTCATTATCTAGACGTGCTACCCAAGCTTCATCCATCAATGTACCCGCAGGGATCAATACATCTTTACCCTGTGGATCAAGAACGTCTTGTGCAATAACACGACCAAGAACACGCTCACCTAGACCAACAACTACGTCGCCGCCTTCGATTAGCGCCTGGATCACTAGACCCTCTTCAGTGCCACAATCTTGCTCTGTGATAACCACATCCTGAGCAACGTCTACTAGACGACGAGTTAGGTAACCCGAGTTCGCAGTCTTAAGTGCCGTATCGGCTAGACCCTTACGAGCACCGTGAGTCGAGATGAAGTACTGAAGTACGTTTAGTCCTTCACGGAAGTTAGCCGTGATCGGTGTCTCGATGATCGAGCCATCTGGCTTAGCCATCAGACCACGCATACCTGCTAGCTGACGAATCTGAGCCGCACTACCACGTGCGCCTGAGTCGGCCATCATGTAGACAGAGTTGAAAGACTCTTGCTCTTCCTGCTCGCCTTCAGCGTTGATCACTGTGTCAGACTTCAGGTTGTCCATCATCTTCTTAGCAAGCAATTCGTTTGCACGAGACCAGATATCGACAACCTTGTTGTATTTCTCACCCTGAGTAACAAGACCGTCTGCGAACTGACGCTCGATCTCTTTCACTTCAGTGTCGGCTTCAGCAACAATGTTCACTTTCTCATCTGGGATAACGAAATCGTTAACACCGATCGATGCACCTGAAAGCGCTGCTTGACGGAAGCCCATGTACATTAGCTGGTCAGCAAAGATAACCGTATCCTTCAGACCACAACGACGGTACGCCTCGTTAAGAAGACGCGAGATCGCTTTCTTCTTCATCGCCTGGTTGATCAGTTCGAACGGAAGACCCGTTGGAACGATATCAAACAGCATTGCACGACCCACTGTCGTATCAACGATTGCAGTGCGAGACTCTTCGTTACCTTCGATGTCGCGGATCGTTTCGTTGATACGAACCTTCACGCGAGCCTGTAGGTGAACCTGTTTAGCACCATACGCACGCTGAACCTCTTTGATATCAGAGAATGCCATGCCTTCGCCCTGCGCATTGATGCGCTCACGAGTCATGTAGTACAGACCCAATACCACGTCCTGTGAAGGAACGATGATCGGCTCACCATTTGATGGCGAAAGAATGTTGTTGGTAGACATCATCAAAGCACGAGCTTCAAGCTGCGCTTCGATCGTCAACGGTACGTGTACCGCCATCTGGTCACCGTCGAAGTCGGCGTTATACGCAGCACACACAAGTGGGTGTAGCTGGATCGCTTTACCTTCGATCAAAACAGGCTCAAATGCCTGGATACCAAGACGGTGAAGTGTCGGTGCACGGTTTAGAAGAACTGGATGCTCACGGATAACCTCATCAAGGATATCCCATACAAGCGGCTCTTCACGCTCAACCATCTTCTTAGCGGCTTTAATCGTAGTTGCGTAACCACGAAGCTCTAGCTTAGAGAAGATAAATGGCTTGAATAACTCAAGAGCCATCTTCTTAGGAAGACCACACTGGTGAAGACGCAGTGATGGGCCAACCACGATTACAGAACGACCAGAGTAGTCAACACGCTTACCTAGAAGGTTCTGACGGAAACGACCCTGCTTACCTTTGATCATGTCAGCAAGCGACTTCAGAGGACGCTTGTTAGAGCCAGTGATGGCACGACCACGACGACCGTTATCAAGCAACGCATCGACAGATTCCTGCAACATACGTTTTTCGTTACGTACGATGATATCTGGAGCGTTAAGGTCTAGAAGACGCTTCAAACGGTTGTTACGGTTGATCACACGACGGTATAGATCGTTAAGATCAGAGGTTGCGAAACGACCACCGTCCAGTGGTACTAGTGGACGTAGATCTGGTGGTAGAACTGGAAGAACTTTTAGGATCATCCACTCTGGGTTGTTACCAGACTTGTAGAACGCTTCAAGTAGCTTAAGACGCTTAGACATCTTCTTAAGCTTAGTTTCTGAGTTAGTCGCAGGAATCTCTTCACGAAGAACTGAGATCTCAGCTTCTAGATCGATCGACTTTAGAAGTTCGCCGATCGCTTCAGCACCCATACGAGCGTCAAAGTCATCACCGAACTCTTCCAGTGCTTCAAAGTACTGCTCGTCGTTCATTAGCTGACCGCGCTGAAGCGTAGTCATGCCTTCATCGATCACAACAAATGATTCGAAGTAGAGAACGCGCTCGATGTCACGAAGGGTCATATCTAGCATCAAGCCGATACGAGACGGTAGTGACTTAAGGAACCAGATGTGTGCAACTGGAGAGGCTAGCTCGATGTGACCCATGCGCTCACGACGCACTTTAGTCATTGTCACTTCAACGCCACACTTCTCACAGATAACACCACGGTGCTTCATGCGCTTGTACTTACCACATAGACATTCGTAATCCTTTACAGGACCGAAAATCTTGGCACAGAACAGACCGTCACGCTCTGGTTTGAATGTACGGTAGTTAATCGTCTCAGGTTTTTTAACCTCACCATAAGACCATGAACGAATCATGTCTGGTGAAGCCAGAGAGATACGGATCGAATCGAACTCGTCGCTCTGACTTTGAGTCTTCAACAGATTAAGTAAATCTTTCATTATCTATAGCTCCTCACGGGAGGGGGCTGCAGCACTTGGCATACAGCCCGATGTTCAATTAGGCCCTTACTCGTTCTCTAGCTCGATATCGATACCGAGAGAACGGATCTCTTTGATCAGCACGTTAAATGATTCAGGCATGCCTGGATCCATGCTGTGGTCGCCATCGACGATGTTCTTATACATCTTCGTACGACCATTCACGTCATCGGATTTGACTGTGAGCATCTCTTGAAGCGTGTAAGCTGCGCCGTACGCTTCCAGTGCCCAAACCTCCATCTCACCGAAGCGCTGACCACCGAACTGAGCTTTACCACCCAGCGGCTGCTGAGTAACAAGGCTGTAAGAGCCGGTTGAACGTGCGTGCATCTTGTCATCAACCAAGTGGTTAAGTTTCAGCATGTACATGTAGCCAACAGTCACTGGACGGTCGAACTTGTCGCCTGTGCGACCATCGAACAGATCCACCTGTCCACTATCATTCATGTCTGCAAGACGCAGCAGCGCTTTGATTTCAGATTCTTTAGCACCATCAAAGACTGGAGTCGCTAGTGGAACACCCGCTTTGAGGTTGTCAGCCAGAGCCAAGATCTCGTCATCGCTGAATGACTTAAGATCTTCTTTACGAGCACACTCTAGGCCGCTGTGCTGTGCGTTGTAGACGGCTTCAAGGAATTCACGAACTTCCTTAACTTTTTCAGCCTTCTTACGCTCAACTTCCAGCATGGTGTTGATCTTACGACCAAGACCTTTCGCTGCAGCACCCATGTGAGTCTCAAGGATCTGACCTACGTTCATACGAGACGGTACACCTAGCGGGTTTAGAACCACATCAACTGGCTCACCGTTCTCATCGTAAGGCATGTCTTCGACAGGCATGATAACTGAGATAACACCCTTGTTACCGTGACGACCTGCCATCTTGTCACCAGGCTGTACGCGACGCTTAGTTGCTACGTACACCTTAACAATCTTAAGTACGCCAGGCGCTAGATCATCACCCGTCTGAAGTTTGCTCTTCTTATCTTCGAAGCGCTTATCCAGCATTTCGCGACGCTCTTCAAGCTGCTTCTTAGCCGCTTCAAGCATCTCTGCTGCTGCACTGTCAGATACACGAATCTTGAACCACTCATCGTGTTTAAGTTCAGCAAGGAATTCAGACGTGATCTCTTGACCCTTCTTAAGACCAGCACCACCGTCAGCTTTAAGGCCAACTAGCGTACGCTCAAGACGTTCGAAGGTTGCCACTTCAACAATGCGGAACTCGTCATCAAGGTCTTTACGGATGCTTGCAAGTTCAGCTTGCTCGATAGCGATTGCACGCTCATCTTTTTCAACACCGTCACGAGTGAAGACCTGAACGTCGATAACCTTACCAACAGTACCTGTCTTAACACGTAGAGAGGTGTCTTTAACATCAGACGCTTTCTCACCGAAGATCGCACGCAGTAGCTTCTCTTCAGGAGTCAATTGAGTTTCGCCTTTAGGCGTTACTTTACCTACTAGAATGTCACCAGGACCTACTTCTGCACCAATGTGCACGATGCCTGATTCGTCTAGTTTAGCGAGTGCAGATTCACCAACATTCGGGATATCCGCAGTAATCTCTTCAGAGCCTAGCTTAGTGTCACGAGAGACACAGGTTAGCTCTTGAATGTGGATCGTAGTGAAACGATCTTCTTGAACAACACGCTCAGAGATTAGGATCGAGTCCTCGAAGTTGAAACCGTTCCAAGGCATGAACGCGATACGCATGTTCTGGCCAAGGGCTAGCTCACCAAGGTCAACCGATGGACCATCGGCTAGGATATCACCACGTGATACCTGCTCACCTAGGTTAACGATTGCGCGCTGGTTGATACATGTGTTCTGGTTCGAACGCACGTACTTAGTTAGGTTGTAGATATCTACACCTGCATCGCCAGCAGTAATTTCGTCATCGTTAACGCGAACAACCACACGGCTTGCGTCAACAGATTCAATAACACCGCCACGCTTAGCAACCACACAGACACCCGAGTCACGAGCAATGTTGCGCTCGATACCGGTACCAACAAGCGGCTTATCAGCCTTCAGTGTTGGAACAGCCTGACGTTGCATGTTCGATCCCATCAATGCACGGTTCGCATCATCGTGCTCAAGGAACGGGATAAGAGCTGCCGCAACCGACACAACCTGACGTGGTGAAACGTCCATGTATTGTACGCGCTCTTTAGGCATTACAGTTGTTTCGTTCAGGTGACGAACAGTGACCAGCTCATCAGTCAGTTTGTTCTTCGCATCCACCGTTGCCGAAGCCTGTGCGATAACGAAGTTAGACTCTTCAATAGCTGATAGGTAATCGATGTCGTCTGTTACCTGACCATCAACAACGCGACGGTAAGGAGTCTCTAGAAAGCCGTAGTTGTTTGTACGAGCAAACACAGCTAACGAGTTAATCAGACCGATGTTTGGACCTTCAGGAGTCTCGATAGGACATACACGACCGTAGTGAGTTGGGTGTACGTCACGAACCTCGAAGCCCGCGCGCTCACGCGTTAGACCACCTGGGCCTAGTGCAGAGACACGACGCTTGTGAGTTACTTCTGAAAGCGGGTTGTTCTGGTCCATGAACTGTGACAGCTGCGACGAGCCAAAGAACTCTTTAATGGCAGCAGCAACTGGCTTAGCGTTGATCAGATCCTGAGGCATCAGGTTGTCTGATTCAGCCATGCTTAGGCGCTCACGTACAGCACGTTCTACACGAACAAGACCGACACGGAATTGGTTCTCAGCCATCTCACCAACTGAACGGATACGACGGTTACCAAGGTGGTCGATATCGTCAACAACGCCTTTACCGTTACGGATCTCGATCAGTGTCTTCATAACATCTAGGATGTCATCTTTAGACAGAATGCCTGAACCTGTCTCCTCTTCACGACCAAGACGGCGGTTGAACTTCATGCGACCTACCGCAGAAAGATCGTAGCGCTCTTCAGAGAAGAATAGATTTTCAAATAGTGATTCTGCTGACTCTTTCGTTGGTGGCTCACCAGGACGCATCATGCGGTAGATCTCTACCAATGCTTCTAGCTGGTTACGAGTCGGGTCAATACGAAGAGTGTCAGAAACGAATGGACCACAATCCAATTCGTTAGTGTAAAGCGTTTCGAAACGTTCGATCTTAGCTTCTTGAAGCTTAGCTACCGCCTCTTCAGTCAGCTCGGTGTTACAAGGAAGCAGTACTTCACCTGTAGCAGGATCAACGATATCTTTAGCTAGAGCTTTGCCCACTAGGTACTCTGCAGGAGTCTCTAGTTGAGTCATACCCTCTTTCTGCATCTGACGGATGTGGCGCGGAGTGATACGGCGACCCGCTTCAACAATCACATCACCTTTAGGTGTAAGGATCTCGAAGCTCATTGTTTCACCACGTAGGCGCTCAGGAATAAGATCCATCTGAATCTTATCTTTCGATAGATTCCAGCCAGTCGTGTCAAAGAAGATATCTAGAATCTCTTCTGCTTGGAAACCAAGCGCGCGCATCAAGATAGTCGCAGGGAGTTTACGGCGACGGTCGATACGAACAAATAGAGAGTCTTTTGGATCAAACTCGAAGTCGAGCCAAGAACCACGGTAAGGAATGATTCGAGCAGAGTAAAGCAATTTGCCCGATGAGTGTGTTTTACCCTTGTCGTGATCGAAGAATACACCAGGTGAACGGTGGAGCTGCGATACGATTACGCGCTCAGTACCATTGACAACAAAGGTACCATTCTCAGTCATGAGCGGCATTTCGCCCATGTAAACTTCTTGCTCTTTAATGTCTTTAACCGCTTTCGTAGACGAATCGCGATCGTAGATCACCAGACGCACTTTAACGCGTAGTGGCGCTGCGTAGGTGATACCACGCTGCTGACACTCTTTTACGTCAAAGACAGGCTCACCTAGGCGATAACCAGCGTATTCCAAAGCAGCGTTTCCAGAGTAAGAAACGATTGGGAATACAGAATTGAATGCGGCATGAAGCCCCTCTTCGGTGCGACCTTCAGAAGTAGCGCCCGCCTCTAGAAACTTACGATATGAATCCAGCTGTGTCGCGAGCAGGTAAGGTAGTTCCATTACCTGACCGAGTTTACTGAAATCCTTTCGGATACGTTTCTTCTCAGTGTATGAATAAGCCATCAGTGTTCCCCAGCATGTGCATCTAGGTTGAGAAACCAAACTCGATAAATTATCGAGCAATTCGTTCCGTTAAAAAGTCTATCTACTAATAACGGAAAAAGGCCGGTGGCATTTTTGCCACCAGCCATACGCTTTTTAAGCAGCGTAAAGCTGCTTAATGCGCAGCAAGCTCAAGTTATTACTTAAGCTCGACAGAAGCGCCAGCTGCTTCAAGATCAGCTTTGATCTGCTCAGCTTCTTCTTTAGAAGCGCCTTCTTTAACAGTTGAAGGTGCACCGTCAACCATCTCTTTCGCTTCTTTAAGACCAAGGCCAGTTACTGCACGAACTACCTTGATTACGTTTACTTTCTTATCGCCAGCAGAAGCTAGAACAACGTCGAAGTCAGTCTTCTCTTCTGCAGCACCGCCAGCATCGCCAGCAGGACCAGCAACTACTGCAGCTGCAGCAGATACGCCGAATTTTTCTTCCATTGCAGAAACTAGTTCAACAACGTCCATTACTGACATTTCAGCAATTGCATTTAGGATATCGTCTTTAGACAGAGACATGATTAATTCCTTTATTAAATCGGTTACTTAGCAACCAGCCAATTAAGCTGCTTGCTCTTCTTTCTGAACGCGTACCGCATCGATAGCACGTACGAGCTTGCCAGCAGCTGCTTCTTTCATGCAGCTCATTAGCTTCGCTAGTGCTTCGTCGTATGTCGGTAGGCTTGCTAGCATTGCGATATCAACGATCTCGCCTTCGAAGGCAGCTGTTTTCAGCTCAAACTTGTCATTGCCTTTTGCAAAGTCTTTCAAGATACGGGCGCCAGCGCCTGGGTGCTCTTGAGAGAAAGCAATGATAGTTGGACCTACGAACGAGTCCGCTAGACATTCATAAGCTGTGCCCTCTACTGCACGACGTGCTAGCGTGTTACGTACGACTTTAAGCCATACACCCGCTTCACGTGCCTGCTTACGCAGTGCAGTCATATCGCCTACTTCAACGCCGCGGGAATCCGCAACGACAGCAGACAATGCAGAGCCAGCAGCTTCCTGAACCTCAGCGACGATCGCTTTTTTCTGTTCAAGTCCTATTGCCACAATTTACTCCTGGTTGTCTTTCGACATATTTACCAACCACCCCGCTTACGCGAGGCATGAGTACGGCTAAAATGATTCCGAGGAATCTCACCGTCTGCGCAGGCTGGTTGGCCCATTAAGATGCCACTGAAGAATCAATAGCATCACCTGCGGTCTTTGACGGTCTTCGTCTCTGTCAGACAGGTCTGAAGACCCTCAAATACCTTTGCTGGAGGATTAAGCGTCTAGTGACGCAACATCCACCTGTAGACCCGGTCCCATAGTGGTAGACAGGGTTACTTTCTTAACGTAAACGCCTTTAGCAGACGCTGGCTTAAGTTTCTTAAGCTCAGCAAGTAGAGCCGCTACGTTTTCAGCGATTTGGTTTGGCTCGAAGCCTACTTTACCAACTGACGCGTGAATGATGCCGTTCTTATCAGTACGGAAACGTACCTGACCAGATTTAGCATTCTTAACTGCACCAGCAACATCTGGAGTTACAGTACCAACCTTAGGGTTTGGCATTAGGCCACGTGGACCAAGCACTGTACCTAGCGCACCAACAACGCGCATAGCGTCTGGGCTTGCAATTACTACGTCGAAGTCTAGGTTGCCAGCTTTAACTGACTCAGCAAGATCTTCAAAACCAACAACGTCCGCGCCCGCTTCTTTTGCTTTCTCAGCGTTTTCGCCTTGAGCAAATACAGCAACACGAACTTCTTTACCTGTACCGTTTGGAAGAACACTTGAACCACGTACAACCTGGTCAGATTTCTTCGGATCAACACCTAGGTTGATCGCAACATCTACAGACTCAGCGAATTTAACAGCAGAAACTTCTGAAAGAATCTGAGCAGCATCAGCAGCAGCGTACAATTTACCCGCTTCTACTTTTTCAGCGATCGCCTTTTGACGTTTAGTCAACTTAGCCATTACTCATCACCCTCCACAACTAGACCCATGCGACGTGCAGAACCTGCAATCGTACGTACCGCTGCATCCATGTCCGCAGCAGTAAGGTCAGCCATTTTAATTGTTGCAATCTCTTCAAGCTGAGCGCGAGTAACAGTACCCACTTTCTCAGTGTTTGGACGAGATGAACCAGATTTAAGACCAACCGCTTTCTTCAATAGGATTGAAGCTGGTGGAGTCTTAGTGATGAACGTAAAGCTACGATCAGCGTATACAGTGATAACCACTGGAATTGGCATACCAGGTTCCATCGATTGAGTCTGTGCGTTGAACGCTTTACAGAACTCCATGATGTTCACACCGTGTTGACCTAGCGCAGGACCTACTGGCGGACTTGGGTTCGCCTGACCTGCTTTAACCTGCAACTTAATGTAGGCTTCTATCTTCTTAGCCATTGAGCTACTCCTTTGGGTACAAGCGCCTCTCGGCTCCCCTTTACACAACAAAAACCGAGCAGCCTTTCAGCCACTCAGTTCGTTAAAAACCTTCGTTAAACTTTTTCGACCTGACGGAACTCAAGTTCAACCGGTGTTGAGCGACCGAAGATCAATACAGCCACTTTCAGACGTGACTTCTCGTAATCAACCTCTTCAACAACACCATTGAAGTCAGCGAATGGGCCATCATTAACACGCACCATCTCACCCGCTTCAAACATCGTCTTAGGACGTGGCTTATCAACACCACTCTCTACACGACGTAGAATCTCATCAGCTTCACGCTGAGTAATTGGTGCAGGCTTATCTGCCGTACCACCTATGAAACCTAGAACACGTGGCGTACTCTTAACCATGTGCCAAGTTTCGTCGTTCATCACCATGTTAACGAGCACATAACCTGGGTAGAACTTGCGCTCAGACTTACGCTTCTTACCATCACGGATCTCTACAACCTCTTCTGTTGGCACAAGGATATCGCCAAACAGATCTTCCATACCGTGACGCTCGATCGCTTCTAGCAGACCAGCCTGAACACGCTTCTCATAACCAGAGTAAGCGTGAACAACGTACCAGCGCATCTTTTCTGAACTCATAGAAACCTCTTAACCAATAAAGCCAGACACTACCCAGCCGAGTAGCGAGTCCAGACCCCAAAGCAAAAGACCAACAATCAATACAGCCACAACAACGATCAAGGTCGTCTGCAACGTCTCTTGACGAGTTGGCCATACCACTTTGCGAATCTCATTCTTCGCCTCTTTGAATAGACGGAAGAACGCTTTACCTTTTGCCGTTTGAAGTGCAACAAAGCCAGCTACAATTGCGAGCGCAACTAACGCAAGCACACGATAGAGCAGTGACTCGTTAGCGTAGACGGAGTTACCGACCACACCAACAGCAACGATCGCAATAACAACAAGCCACTTCAGGCTGTCAAATTTAGACACGTCGTCAGAAACTTTTGAGTTCACCAGAACCTCTACTAATCAAACACTTAAGCTAGATTTGCTGCATATAAACCACCTGTAAAAGGTGGCAGGGTAGGAGGGACTCGAACCCCCAACCTGCGGTTTTGGAGACCGCTGCTCTGCCAATTGAGCCACTACCCTATACAACAAGGGACGCGCATTATACCCGCCTAAAATCTCAGTTTCAACTGATAAAACCAAGAAATTCAGCAGCCTATGCGGTATTGAAAACCCACTTCAAAACGCTCTGACACCTACTCCAAGACGTAAAAAAAGGCAGACAATTAATCTACCTTACATGTGTCATGGAGCTCATGGGCGGATTTGAACCGCCGACCTCACCCTTACCAAGGGTGTGCTCTACCCCTGAGCTACATGAGCGAATATCGTCGATTGGAGCGGGTAGCGGGAATCGAACCCGCCTCTTCAGCTTGGAAGGCTGAGGTAATAGCCACTATACCATACCCGCCGAAGGAGCTATCGAAATGGTGGTGGGAGATGGATTCGAACCATCGAAGCTTTCGCGTCGGATTTACAATCCGATCCCTTTGGCCACTCGGGAATCCCACCAGTACTTATTGCTGAAATGGTGCCGGCACCAAGAGTCGAACTCGGGACCTACTGATTACAAGTCAGTTGCTCTACCAACTGAGCTATACCGGCTCAGCAATGAAGTGGGGCGTATCTTACTGATCAGGTTTCAGCGTTGCAACCCCTTCGCAGGGTTTTTTTTCAAATTGAGCGCCAGGCCACTGTGTCGCGACCATTTCGATCAATTCTTGATCAAATTCAAACCCTTGTAGGTAGCTTACAGTCACACGAAAAGCATCACTTTGAATGGTGTTAACCTTTTTACGCAACTTGCTCTGCAAATCATCTGGGAACTGCTTTCGCAACTCATCGACGGCAGCATCATCAGGATAGACGCCCATCACTAGTGCACCATCGCGACTCTCGGGAACCCAACCCAGTGACGCCAGCTGATCGAGCAAGGCAACACGACGATCGGCATCTGCTGGCAGGGGCAATTCAACTTTCCAACCTTGCGCAACAGGAGGAATCTTTTCGTAAGCGAGATCTACTCCATAGCCTTCAAGCTGAATAAGCAACCTCTCTGCCTCATAGTCACTCTCTAAAGGCTGAAAATAACCACACTCCCTTGGACGCAATACTAACTGCTCGCTTGCATCAAGTTCATTGGGAAGTCGAAGCGCGGCAGGCCTGATGTCTGGCTGCCTGACGGTGTCTGCAAATCGGTACTCTTGCGCGTACCACAAAAACAGCAGCGCATTCCCTAAAAGCACTAACAACACCAACCAACGTAACATTAAAGTGTCACCCTCTCCGCCAAACTCAATCCATCTAACACCAGGTTTGGCAGACACTCAACCCTAGGTTCTGACTTAATATATTCAAAAAGCTTAAGAGCATCACCACCGGTTAACAGAACACTCGCCTGCTCATTGAAATCTGCTCTTAGAGCCATAATAGAGTGAGCCAGACCGGCAAATACTAACTCCGCACCTGATGAAACACAGCTAGCAGTATCGACTCCACCAAAGGGTTGAGCACTAGCCTCTTGCTCAAAACGGATGTTTGCCGTTTGCCCCAGCAGCGCACTCTGCAGCATTTGGTAACCTGGGGTGATAAATCCACCTGTATGCTGCCCATTTGCCGTCAATAGATCGATGGTCACCGCACTGCCGGCATCAACCAGTATCGCGGGCACTCCCTTCCCTCTCTGAAAAGCAGCCAACAAAACCAACCAACGGTCGACACCTAATCGAGAGACCTCCTCATATCCACAGCGCACACCCGCGCACTCTTTCGAAACACGAGCAAACTCTGGTGTACAGCCATAGCGCTGTTCCAGTTCCGAGGAGAGCCTTTCATTAACCTCTGACGCCGCAACTGAGCTAATCCAAAGAGCATCCACCGATGCATCAGGCCATTGAGGATCAACCAGTCTGGTCACACCCTCGCGTTCAACCCGATCTGATACCAGGCGCCACTTAACTCGACTGTTGCCTATATCCAGTTCAAGACGCACTGTTAACTCCTCGTAAACTAATCTCACCAGCAGAGTAACGGTTTAGCTTACCCTCAACCTCCACTAGCACCTCACCCTGCGCATCCACACCTCGGCAAATACCCTCCACTTCAGCGTGACCCATTAAGAGCCTAACAGGATAATCTTGGAATGCATGGACCGCCTGCCACTGCTGAGCGTATGCCGAGAAACCTTTTGTTTCAAACTCATTTAACAGTTGAGTTAATGATCGGACAATCTCAATCAAAAGCTGAGAACGAGTTAGCGTACCTGACATGTAGTTGCCCAAATCCGACCACTCTTGGTCAATGCTCGAATTGACACTGTCCGGCATCTTCACATTGATCCCAACACCAATCACAGCAGAACACTCACCCGTCAGATCGCCGGCCAGCTCGATCAATACCCCACCCAGCTTACGCTTCTCTAATAGGAGATCATTCGGCCACTTCAACTGCACCCCTGTCACAGCAAGCGAACTCAATGCCTGCTGAACAGCCAACCCAACCGCCAAACTTAGACCTTGGAGTGCTGCCGCGCCCCCTTTAAATTGGCAGCCCAGTGAAAGATACAAATTGGCCGCAAAAGGGCTCACCCACTGACGTCCGCGTCTACCTCGACCCTGCCCCTGATACTCAGCTGCCACTAACACTTTGCGACAGCCATCAGACATATGGGTTTGCGCAACACGATTGGTCGAGTCGACCGAATCTAAAACGTCGATGCGGTCATAGTTAAGAGAGGACAACTCATTTGCGATAAACTGTTCATCAAGCAGATCTAGACCGCCATTGATGCGATAACCCCGCCCTCTCGATGATTGAATAGCGATTCCCAGAGCACTGAGTTTATCTAACTCTTTTCGAAGTGCGGATGAGGATATGTCCAGAATCGCAGCCAGACTGTTACCACTGCGATACTGGCCATCTGCCAGCAGCGATAACAGTCGTTGCACGGTTACGCCTCGCTGCGGTCGTAGACGATGAATGCGTAGGGGTAGCGGTTCGGCTGATCGCCGGCAGGAAAAGATTGACGACCCAACTCTTGCCACTGGCCGTAGTCAATTTCAGGAAAATGAGCATCACCCTCGGGTTCAGCCTCTACCTGTGTCAGGTAGAGACGATCAACAAGAGGTAGCGATTGTGCATAGATCTGAGCACCACCAATAATGACAGCCTCCTCTACCCCATCGATCATAGCCTGTGCCTCACCGACCTCGATAGCCTCTTCTAGGCTTGCCACGATTTTGACACCTTCAGCACTCCAATTCGAATCTCGTGTAATGACGATATTCAAACGACCTGGCAGAGGCTTGCCAATCGACTCAAAGGTATTGCGACCCATGATAATGGGCTTACCCATGGTCACCTCTTTGAAATAACGCAGATCTTCAGGTAGGTACCAAGGCAGTTTATTGTCATTACCAATAACGCGATTTAAACCCTGAGCGACGATTAAAGCTAATCTCATAACCTCTCCTACTTATACAGAAAATGGGTATTGAATGGCGTCATGGTACTGATAGCCAACCACTTCAAAGTCATCCGTTGTCACCCAGGTTTCGATATCCTCAAGCGATTTAATATCGGGATTGATCTTTAACTGCGGGCTAGGGAAAGGTTCGCGCTTAAGCTGCACGTCACGCATCAACTCCAACTGATCTTCATAGATGTGCGCATTGACGATCTTATGATACGCCTTACCTGGTTTATGACCGGTTATCTGGGCCATCAACGCCAACAACACATAGACCTGAACCTGATTAAAATTGAGGCCCAGCGGCACATCACAACTGCGCTGATAGGATGTTAAAAAGAGCTGATCACCCAATAGCGAAAAGGTGTGGGTATGCATACAAGGACGCAGACAACCAAGATGAAACTCACCCGGGTTGTAGAAGGTCAGGATTTCGCCGCGATCATCGATCCCTTTAGAGAGGTTATCAACAATCTTCTTAAGCTGATCGGTGACGCTGCCATCGGACGCCATCCACTGACGACCCTGCACTCCGTAAACACGCCCCATGTCATCCTCACCTTTACGAGCAGGATTATTCAACCAAGCACCATTCTCGTTTGCGTTAGCATTCCACGTATTACAGCCAATATCACGAAACTGAGCCGCACTATCGTATCCACGTAGGTAACCCAATAGCTCAGCAATAGCCGCTTTGTAAAAACTCTTGCGCGTTGTGACGAGCGGGAACTGATTGCCCGCGACATCATATTCAAGATTGGCATCAATCACTGTTAAACAACGCTTACCGGTGCGCTCATTACCCACCCAGACGCCTTCATCAATGATGCGTTGGCACAACTCTAAATACTGTTTCATCCAATAACCTTAGATTAATTTTTCGACGCAACTGGGCGCATAAGCAGATAAAGCCCAATCAAAATCATGGGTAGAGAGAGTAACTGACCCATTGTTAAAACATCAAACCCAATAAAGCCAAGATGCGCATCCGGCTCCCTAAAGAACTCTACAGCGCTACGAGCAAGGCCGTAACCTAACAAAAAGAGCCCTGAAACCGACCCCAACTTGCGCGGTTTCATTGAGTAGATCCAGACAATTGAGAACAGAACAATACCTTCGAGCAGCGCCTCATAAAGCTGCGAAGGGTGTCTAGCTAACAGGTCGTTGGCACGTGGAAAGATCACACCCCAGGTCTGATCAGTGGCACGCCCCCACAACTCACCACCGATGAAGTTACCCATCCTGCCAGCAGCCAAACCTAAAGGCACGAGCGGGGCGACAAAATCACCGATCTCGAAAAGCGATTTACCCTGACTTTTAGAGAACCAGAGAATGACAGCAACCACCCCTAACAGACCACCATGGAAGGACATCCCCCCTTCCCAAACATGGAATAACCAGAGGGGATTTTCTAAGAAGTAGTCAAAGTGGTAGAAAAGGACATAACCGACTCGGCCACCAAGAATGACACCTAGAGCACCATAAAAAATCAGATCAGAAAGCTGCTTTTCGCTCCATAGACCGGTTCGCTTTGCTTGAACAGTACCCAACCAATAGGCCGAACCGAATGCGAGCAGGTACATAATGCCGTACCAATGAATTTGAAGCGCACCAAAGCCGACCGCAACTGGGTCAATATCATGAGTCCAGATCACGCCAACCCCATCAAGTTAATCAGCAAGAAACGAACACCAATGACCATTAAGAAGATGGCAAAGATCTTTTTCAGGTGTTTTTGTGGCAGAGAGTGCGCCAATTTCGCACCGACTCGAGCAAACTGTGAACTGGCAATCGCAATGCCCACAAAGGCTGGCAGATAGATGTAGCCAACACTATAGGCAGGCATACCCGCCGCATCTTGGCCGGCCCAGATATAAGCCAGAGCACTGAACAGCGCGATGGGCAAACCGACTGCGGCTGAAGTGCCGACTGCTTCACGCATCTCACTGCCTCGAGCGGTCAAGTAGGGCACCGTCAAGGTACCACCGCCAATACCAAAAATAGAGGAGGCTCCACCAATGACTGAACCCGCAACACCCAACTCTAAGTTTTCAGGCGTGCTTTTACCCTGACGCGGCTTCAAATCGAAAGCCATCTGCACTGCGACCATACAGGCAAAAACTCCAAAGATGATTTGAAGATTATCACCACTTAACTGATCAGCGATCCAAACACCGACCATAGCACCAACGGCAACACCGACAGCGAGCGGCTTAAACTGATCAAAGCGAACCGCACCGCGTTTATTATGCGCCAGTACCGAACTGATCGAGGTAACCACAATGGTTGCAAGTGAAGTCGCTACTGCAGCGTGGGTCACAACGACCTCTGGCATCGCCTGAGCCGTAAAGCTAAAGATAAGAACGGGGACGATCAAAAGACCGCCACCAATACCAAAGAGCCCAGCCACAACGCCAGCCACCGAACCTAGAACTAGGTAGGTAATTAATGTCTCTATCATCTAATCGTTTCCTGGAAGAACGGGACGCGTCAACTGTGTCAGACCCGCGTTTTGAAGCGTTTCACGAAGCAATAGGTGAATATCTGAAGACTCATCCATTTTCATCACCTGCCCTAAAAGCAACGCTGCATCTTTATATTCAACACTGCGAATCGCCAACTTAACTTTAGGTAAGTTGGTCGAGTTCATTGAAAGCACGTCATAACCCATCGCCATCAACAGCAACGCACCGCCGGGATCGGCCGCCATCTCACCACAGATAGAGACCTGTTTCTGGTATTTGTGCGCCTCATTAGCAATCAACTGCAGTGCCTGCAACACCGATGGGTGATAGGTGGTGTAGAGATCAGCAACACGCGGATTATTGCGATCAACTGCGAGCAGATACTGAGTCAAATCATTAGAACCGACTGAGACAAAATCGATCAAAGGCGCAAAACGGCCAATTTGATAGACCGCAGCGGGCACTTCAATCATGACGCCAATCTCAGGCTTCTGAAGATCCAACCCCTCCTCCAACAACTCGTTGAACGCCTGATTAATCTGCTCCAGCGCCGCTTCCACCTCTTGAACACTGCTGATCATTGGCAGCATGATCCTTAAGTTATTGAGCCCCTCAGATGCCCGCAACATAGCACGCACCTGAACAAGGAAGATCTCGGGATGATCTAAGGTGACACGAATGCCTCGCCAACCAAGGAATGGGTTCTCTTCCTCAATTGGGAAATAGGGCAACGCCTTATCACCACCAATATCTAGGGTGCGCATGGTTACAGGTTTGGGGGCAAAGGCTTCCAGTTGACGACGGTAACTGTCCGCTTGCTCTAGTTCAGAAGGAAAAGTATCCCTAATCATAAACGGAATTTCTGTACGATAGAGTCCGATACCTTCAGCACCGCGTTTAACCGCACGCTCCACATCTGCCGTCAGACCGGTATTAACCCATAACGTCTGATTGAAACCATCTTGTGTCTCAGCGGGAAGGTCGCGAAGTTGATCCAGGTTAGCCTCAATCGCTCGCTCCTCTTTGAGAATAGAGCTGTAGGCTTCTAACAGATCATCTGTCGGGTCAACGTAGATCCTGCCTGAGTAGCCATCGACAATAACCTGACGACCATCAAGCTTGGTATAGGGCAGCTCAACCACACCCATCAGCGTTGGAATACCCATTGAACGAGCCAATATGGCGGCATGTGAGGAGCCAGAGCCGGTCACAGACACCATACCGACCAACTTATCTTCAGGCACCAAACCGAGCATAGCCGGCGAAAGGTCATCGGCAATCAAAACCGTGTTATCTGGGAAATCAGGAACCCGTTCAGCCCCCTCTTGTTGCATTGCCGAGAGCAGACGACGACCTAAGTCACGAATGTCAGTTGCCCGCTCGCGCAAGTAGGGGTCCTCCATATCGGAGAACTGCCTAACATGAGCTTGAATAACTTCCCGAAGCGCACCCTGAGCCCAGTTTCCTGCCTCAATCTTAGCTCGCACTTCACTTGGAATGGCATTGTCATCCAACATGCGGAGGTAGACTTCGAAGAGCGCCTGCTCCTCTGTTCTCAGGCGCGTCGCTAGAGAGTCAGAGACCTTCTGAATATCTTCCCGCACTTGAACCAGGGCGTGTTCGAAATCTTGCAGTTCTGCCTGGATATCATTGGCCGGCTTGTCAGGCACACTGCGTAGATCTGCAGAGAGCGTTGCCACATAGACATTACCGATAGCGACACCGGGTGCGCCAGCGATACCGACAAAACGCTTCGCCGTGACAGGCTCATCATCCTGTTTAGCGGCAGCAAAAACATCAAGAATGGAGCCGGTGGCCTCGGCATGGGCAATCACGCCAGCGAGCTGAGCCGACAGAGTAACCATGAAAGCCTCTTCAGACTCATCAAAGCGTCGAACTTCCCGCTGCTGAACAACCAACACACCGTGCACTTTACGCTGATGGATAATCGGCACACCAAGGAAGGCGTGGAAGCGTTCCTCACCGGTCGATTGTAGATAGACAAACGAAGGGTGAGTGAAGGCATCTTCAAGGTTGATCGGTTCTGCACGAGAACCGACTAAACCCACGATACCCTCAGTCGACGATAGAGAGACTTTACCCACCGCGTCCTGATTCAAACCCTCGGTGGCACGAAGCACATAACGATTCGTTTGCGTATCGGTTAGGTAGATGGAGCACACTTCAGTCGACATTGTCTCACGAATGCGACGCACAGTAAGGGAGAGTACCGACTCAAGATCGGACTCACTGCCTACTTCCTGCACAATCTGACGCAATCGAGCGAGCATGCTCATGTGCGACTCCTTTTAGACATTGTGTGTCTAGCGTTTAACGATACGTGTCAAACGAGGAGATAACTCCCGCATCGCTTTACGATAAACCTCTTTTTTAAATGAGACGACTTGCCCTACTGGGTACCAATAACTCACCCATCGCCAACCATCAAATTCTGGGGTGTCCGAACAGTCGATTTTCACTGCCTCGTCACGACTCAACATGCGCAACATAAACCACTTCTGTTTTTGACCTATACAGAGTGGAAACTGATTACGACGAATCATGCGTTTTGGCAGACGATACCTTAACCAACCACGGGTAACGCCGAGGATCTCCACATCCTTTTTCGTTAGGCCGATCTCTTCATGGAGTTCACGATACATGGCTTGTTCAGCGGTCTCATCCGCATTGATTCCACCTTGTGGAAACTGCCACGCATCTTGACCACAACGACGCGCCCACAGAACTTGACCCAGCGAGTTAACCAAAATGATACCTACATTCGGTCTAAACCCATCTGAATCGATCACTTTGTTTTCCTTAAAAAACTTTAACTTATGGTCCTATTGTTCCACAGTACCAACTTTTAAGAAATAGACTATTCACAGTGTCTTGCCAGTCAGCTCAGACACCCGTATTCTCTGCAGCGAATCCTAAACACGAGAACCTTATGAAACCCTTGGCTATTTTTGATCTGGATAACACCCTACTCAACGGCGACAGTGATCACGCATGGGGGGAGTTTTTGTGTCAAAAAGGCATTGTTGATGAGACCGCCTACCGAGCCGCAAATGATCGCTTTTTTGAACAGTACAAAGCGGGTACGATGGATATCAACGAATTTCTCGAGTTTGCGTTAAAACCACTGACAGAGCACAGCAAAGCTCAACTAGATCAGTGGCACAACGAATTCATGTCCGAGGTTATTGAGCCGATCATCCTGCCTAAGGCTGAAGAGCTCTTAGCAACACACCGCGCCGCGGGAGATAGGCTGATGATCATCACCGCGACCAACAGCTTTGTCACAGGACCCATTGCTAAACGCTTAGAGGTAGATGAGTTTCTTGCCACTGAGCCAGAACAGCTCAATGGTGCATACACAGGAAAAATAGCGGGCACACCCTGCTTCCAATCTGGCAAAGTTACCCGACTCAACGAGTGGCTCAAAGAGCACAACGCCAACCTCTCTGGCAGCCACTTCTACAGCGATTCAATCAACGATCTACCTCTGCTTGAGCAGGTAGAACGCGCCGTAGCCGTTAACCCAGACGAACGACTAACAGCTGAAGCTCAGCAGCGCGGCTGGCCGATCCTTGATCTTCGCCGCTAATCCTACGCAACTGTTTTAAGCGGATTTTTTGGTATTCGCCAGCGTGTCATTAAGTGCACGCATCACATTTTTACGGGTTACTATTCCAAGCAACTTACCCTCTTCACAGACTGGGTAAACCTTAGGCTTACCACCTTCCATGCGCTCAGCCAGCTGCAACAGCGTCTCTTTAGGAGAGACCGTCAGTGGTTGGCGATACATGATATCGCTGACACAGGTGCGATCATCAAGATAGTAGCTACTTGAGATGAGGTAGCGCAGGCAGTCATGCTCTGACAAGAATCCTGAAATTTTGCCCTCAGTGTTAACAACGGGCAGACCCGGGTAGTTAGAATCAACAAGGTGGGCAACCGCCACCTCCAAAGAGGCAGACTCTTGCAGAGGCACGACCGAAGCATCCATTAGATCTGAAACCAGTTTCTGGGAAAACATTACTCTCTCCTATTGATTAGAGTCACACTTTCATTATGGTTCAAAATCCAATTTTTTCCACACTCAGACTTAAGAGATAATCAATCAAATGATCTGGCACAAAAAAACGGAGCTAGGGCTCCGTTTTTCTCTTCCATAAATTCTGATCACTCATTCGCCAATAAGCGCATGAAATAAGCTTTCAGATACTCAGTTTCAGGAATCGCTGGGTGAATAGGGTGATCCGCTCCCTGATAGCCCTGTGCGAAAATTTGCCCCTGACGATCCAGCTCACGACTGTTGGTCCGTAGCGTATCGACTAGACGGTCTGTCTGCAGGTGCATTGAGCATGATGCCGATACCAACACACCACCACGCTTCAGCAGACGCATCGCAAAGTTGTTGATACGTGCATAAGCACGCTCACCATTACGAATGTCTTTTTTGCGCATAATAAAGGCAGGTGGATCGACGATCACCACATCAAAGCGCTCTTTATCAGCTACCAGTGTTTTACAGATATCGAAGGCATCGCCTTGCAGAGCTCTAAATTTCGGCAGAGCATTTTGTAGACGCGCATTCTCTTCAGCCACTTCCAGTGCGCCTGCAGACGCATCAACACAGGCCACTTCAGACGCGCCGGCAGCCAGTGCTTGAGCACCCCAGCCACCCACATAACTGAACAGATCAAGGACCTTTTTACCCTTCACCATCGTCTGCATACGTGCTCGGTTTTCACGGTGATCGTAGAACCAACCTGTTTTTTGCCCCGTCAACAGGGGTGCAACTAGGTTAACGCCATTTTCAGACAGTGGTGACAGATCGCCGACTTCACCTTGAACCACCTCAACGTAGGCCTCAAGACCTTCGGTTTCACGGAACTTACCGTCATTACGCAACACAATGGCGGCCGGCATAAAGACCTTGTTCAAGGCATCAATCACATGATGCTGAACCTTCTCCATCCCTGCCGTCGAAATCTGTATCACAAAGATATCGTAGTATCGATCGATCACTAGGCCAGGTAGACCGTCCGAATCGCCATACACTAAGCGGTAGCAGGGCTGATCAAAACTCATCTCGCGCAAAGACAGTGCGATGTTGAGACGGTGCACAATCAGCGAGCGATCGAGCTCTTGCTCTGGATCACGACTAAACAGACGACCACAGATCAAGGTATTGGGGTTGATAATCGCACTGCCTCTTGGGCGACCTTGGGAATCTACAACCTGGACCTGCTCTCCCACCTCAAAATTTTTCAGGGGTGAGGCTTTATTGTCCACCTCATTGCTGTAGATCCAGACGTGTCCGCCACGAAGACGGCGATCTGCACCCTGCTGTAGAACTAAAGATTTTGCTTTCATCTAGCGATTACCAAAAATAAAAATACCCCGGTTGGCATTGAAACTTTCAAGCCAACCGGGGTTTTAGTCAGATCAGATTACTCTTCTTCGCAAGCAGCTGAGTATTCGTCAGCGCTTAGAAGGTCATCCAATTCACTCTCATCAGTCAGTTTAAGTTTGAAGAACCAGCCATCACCATAAGGGTCGCTGTTAACCATCTCTGGTGCATCTTCAAGATCATCGTTAACCGCAACGACAACACCGCTAACCGGTGCATAGATATCAGATGCTGCTTTTACAGACTCAACCACACCTGCGTCATCACCAGCAGACACCTCTGCATCGATGTCAGGCAACTCAACAAATACCACATCGCCCAGTGCTTCTTGCGCGTGGTCTGTAACACCAATCGTTACAGTGCCATCACCCTCAACACGGATCCACTCGTGGCTGCTTACATACTTCAATTCGCCAGGAACGTTACTCATCTTTTATCACCTGATCTGATTATTCAAAAACTTTTTTGCCGTTGCGGACGAAAGGCGGACGGACGACTCGAACGTCGATCTCTTTTCCACGCATTTCAACTTTCGCAGCAGCACCAGTACCGGCAGGCACTCGAGCCAGAGCGACCGAGAAGCCTAAGGTTGGGGAGAATGTACCACTGGTAATTTCACCCTCACCAACACCGTCAACAATAACACGCTGATGCCCTCTTAAGACACCTCTTGTTTCAAGCACCAAGCCCACTAACTTATCGTAGCCGCCATTCGCTTTTTGCTGATCAAGAACCTCACGACCGACAAACTGTCGATCAGATGGTTCAAACGCCACCGACCATGCAATGCCGGACTCTAACGGAGTCACAGAATCGGTCATATCGCTGCCGTATAGATTCATACCCGCCTCCAGGCGAAGCGTATCACGCGCACCTAAGCCACAAGGTGCGACACCCGCTTCAGCCAGTGCAGACCAAAACTGAGCAACTTCATCATCAGGCACCATGATCTCAAGGCCATCTTCGCCGGTATAACCGGTGCGGGCAATAAACCACCCTTCCGACTCAAACCCTTGGAAGACCGATAGTTCGTTAATGGCCTGCTCACGCGATCCACCAAGAAGCGCAGCGACTTTTGCACGCGCCTTAGGACCCTGCACAGCGACCATGGCCAACTCAGGTTGCTCATTTAACGTCACATCAAAACCGATCGCTCGATCCGCCATCCAGGCCAAATCTTTCTCACGCGTCGCACAGTTAACCACCAAGCGGTACCACTCGTTAGAAGAGCTCTTATCAGTCATCAAGTAGATAATAAGATCATCGATAATGCCGCCCTGCTCATTGAGCATGGCTGTATAGAGCGCCTTACCTTTAACTTCTAAACGCGCGACATCATTAGCCACAAGATATTGAAGATACTTACGTGATTCCTGACCTGATACGTCAACAATGGTCATGTGCGACACATCGAACATACCTGCATCTTGGCGCACGATATTGTGCTCTTCTAGCTGAGAACCATAGTGCAATGGCATATCCCAACCGCCGAAATCGACAAGCTTACCGCCCATTGATGCGTGCAACTCATAGAGTGGAGTTTTGTGTCCCATTTACAGTCCTGTTATTCAATCAATAAACTCCGCCTCTCTGCGGAGTTTCAAAAAGGGACAAGAAGTTTACCCTAAAATGGGTTTAGTTCAATCTTTGATCAACGCTTGCCGACGCTGCTCGTCGCATCCGAGTCGGTAGATCGCCGGAAAGGCCCATCGCTTCTGACATAATGTGCTGCTTAATTGGCTCAACGCGATTGAAAAGACGCATACCAACACTGCGCGCCCATTCGATCGGAGCTGGTTGTGGAGCAAATAGACGCCTAAACCCTTCCATCACCGCGCTCATGCGCAGGTTACTCATCTGCCTTGAACGCTCATAACGCTTTAACACCTTCGCATCACCGATCGGCTCACGACGCATCTGTGCCTGAGCAATCACGTCGTTGAGCGCAGCGCTGTCCAAAAAACCTAAATTGACACCCTGCCCTGCAAGCGGGTGGATCGTGTGTGCAGCATCGCCGATCAGTACTCCTCCCTCAACAGCATAGTGCTTGGCGTGACGCTGTCTTAACGGAACCTTTTGAATACCAGTTGCCGACGCCACTCGGCCCAACACATCACGCGAACCAAAGCTGACGGCTGCACAAAAGGCATCCTGATCCATCTCTAATAGTTCTGCTGCATGTTTAGGCGAGGTCGACCAGACCAACGAGACATGATGAGCGCTTGCGGTCTTAAGAGGGAGCAGTGCAAGAGGGCCATCCTCTGTAAACCGCTGCCAACAGGTGTGTTGATGAGGCCGAGTCATCTCAAGCGTTGCGACGACAGCGTGCTG
This sequence comes from Marinobacterium sp. xm-a-152, assembly GCF_013282965.1. Taxonomy (NCBI): domain Bacteria; kingdom Pseudomonadati; phylum Pseudomonadota; class Gammaproteobacteria; order Oceanospirillales; family Oceanospirillaceae; genus Marinobacterium; species Marinobacterium sp. xm-a-152. The sequence continues at coordinate 37,111 of NZ_WBYI01000002.1, forward strand.
ACCATAGTCCCACTCATGAGTAGCCAGACCCAACTGCTTACGTGTATTTGAGTGGGCACCGTCAGCACCTACCACAAGCTGTGCAGATAAAAGATCACCATCTTCGAGCTCTATGAGTCGACTAGACTCTTGGAATCGCCCCAGTGTTTTAATACGTGAGGCGAAATTGAGCTTAAGATTTGCACGGTCAAGTGCCGCTTTTAATAGACCTAAAACAACCAGGCGATTCTCTACGATAAAGCCCAACTGCTTCTCGTGAATATCAAAACAGTCAAAATCGACCTCGCCACGCGTTTCACCGTCCCAGACATGCATTTTCTCATAGGGTTCTGCTCGCCAGCTAAGAATATGCGACCAAGCCCCCAAGGATTTCAGTAACTCGACAGAGGCCAGTGTGAGAGCACTCACACGAGAATCAAAAGCCCCCTGCATGAGTTGAGCAGCCTGATCATCAATGGTCGACAGATCCATACCAAACTGATCCAACACCTCAACCTTCAAACCAAGATCCGCCAGTTGAATCGCAGCAGCCAAGCCAGTCATACCTGCGCCAGCAATGGCAACGTCCACTGAGCGAATAGCATTTTTATCAGTCATTGGACTTTAACCTCGCTGCAGGAGTATCCAAACCCATCGCAGCCCTCGCCAATAGAGTGCGCGCCGATGGAATCAAGTCGAGGGTTTGCAATGCCAAGCTTCGACCCAAACGGAGGGCAGGATTAGTAGAGCTAAAGATTTTCAATGCAGAGTCGCCAAACCCGATCGTACGACTTTGATCTTTTCGGCGCCCGTCAATGAACTCCTCCAACATGGCTAATGCACCAATATCTTGGCCCGCTTGCTTGGCCAGAATAATCCGCTCCGCTAACTCACAAACACCGCGCAAGGCTAGGTTGAACCCCTGACCTGCAATGGGGTGCAGAGCATGAGCGGCATTACCAAGAACCACCAAACCACGGCGAACCTGCTCATCAGCCAAGGTTAAATGCAGTGGGTAGGAGAATCGCTCACCCACTCCAATCAAGCGACCGGCACGATATCCAAAGGCTTGTTGAAGATCGGCCAAAAATTGCTGATCGATCTGCCCCATGCGGGAATTGACCTGATCGTCAGACAGCGTCCACACCAACCCCATTCGATGGCGCCCTTCGTGATCCTCGATCGGAAGCAGTGCAATGGGGCCATTTTCGGTAAAACGTTCATAGGCGATGCCATCATGAGGGCGATCAATTTCGACGTTGGCAATCAATGCATGCTGATGATAGGGGGTCTGGCGATACTCAATACCCATACGTTGTCTCAGCTCAGAACGTCCACCATCCGCCATGACCACCAGTGGTGCTGTTAAGGTTATCGACTCACCATCTTGATCTATCACTACATGACGCTGACCCTCCACCCACTCAACCGATTCAACGGTTGCCGGCGAATAGAGTTCGACCTGATCGCGCGCGGCCAGTACCGAGCTCATTAACACCTGACCTAACCAGTGGTTCTCGACAACATAGCCCAGTGCGTCGACGCGCTCCTGCTCAGCACTCATGGTCGTTTGACCCCAGCGTCCTCGGTCAGAAACATGGATCCGATCGATGGGAGTCAGGTGTTCATAGAGAAGCTCCCACACACCCATAGACTCAAAGGCGGTTCGGGATCCATAAGCCAATGCGGTAGAGCGTGCATCAAAGCTGGGCTGAAACTGAGGATTGGGCTTAGCCTGCATAGGGCTCTGCTCAACAAGAGCGATCTTAAGACCTAAGGATTTGGCAGAAGGTGTTAACGCAGCGACTAAACTGGCGCCCACCATGCCACCACCACAAATGATTAGATCAAACTGCGATTCATGCACGGCGCATCAATGCCTCTATCTCATCAATCTCTTTGGGTACTGCAGAGGTTAAAACTCGCGCACCCTCTTCTGTTACCAAAACATCATCTTCGATGCGAACACCGATGCCGCGCCAGCGCTCTTCGACGGTGTGATCATCGGGGGCGATGTAGAGACCCGGCTCAATGGTCGTAACAATGCCAGGCGAAAGCTCTCGCCACTCACCCTCGACACGGTAGGAGCCAACATCATGAACATCCATACCTAACCAGTGCCCAATGCGGTGCATATAGAATCGACGATAAGCGCCCGATTCAATTAACTGATCCACCTCACCCGACAGCAAACCGAGCTCAACCAACCCTTTAGTCAATATTTCGACAGACAACTGATGCAGAGAGTCCCAATTACAACCCGGTTTGACCGCGTCAATGCAGGCTTTGTTGGCGTCTAAGACCAACTGATAGATGGCACGCTGCTCTTCGCTGAACTGGCCGTTAGCAGGGAAAGTCCGGGTAATGTCACTGGCATAGTTATCCAATTCACAACCTGCATCTATCAGAATGAGATCACCCTCATTAATGGGCTGATCGTTGTCGATATAGTGAAGAATACAGGCATTTTTCCCTGCCGCCACAATAGGCGTGTAAGCTTGAAAACGAGCACCCTCAGCCATGCAGTGTCTCTGAATAATCGCTTCCAGTTGGTACTCATTCATGCCAACCCGGCACTGCTGCATCGCTTTAACATGAGCCTCTGCAGAGATATCGGCCGCTCGCTGCATGATGGCGATCTCAGCATCGGATTTAAACAGACGCATCTCATGCAAAATAGGATCTGAATCACTCAAAGCCTTGGGAACTTCAGCGCCCGCTCGAACACGTTTAGCCAGATCCTGAATCCAACCTTTTACCCGGGAGTCCAATGCAGCATCGCGTGCTAACGGGTAGAACAGCTGATCAACGCCATCGATTAGGCTGGGAAGCTGTTGATCAATCTCTGAAAGATTGTATGCAGCATCCGCGCCAAAGGTCTCAATGCAACCCTCTGGACCTGCTCGGTAACCAGTCCAGATCTCCATTTCAGGATCACGTGGCTGACAGAAGAGTACCACCGGCTGATCTGAACTTGGCTTAAGCAGCAACAAACCATCCGGTTCATTAAATCCCGTAAGGTAGTAGAAATCACTCGACTGCCTAAACGGAAACTCAGCGTCGGCGTTGCGGCTGACCAAAGAGGCCGCAGCGATAATCATGACCGAATTGTCAGGTAACTCAGAGAGCAGTTTAGCTCGACGCTCTTTGTAGATTGAGAGATCAATTTTCATCAGTGCATTACCGGTTTATCAGACTCAGTAGACTCCGCTTTATTACATTCACTAAATAGCAGCATGGCAGCCATACGAACGTACTCTTCCACCTCCATCAGGAGATTCTCGTCCTCTTCGGCCTGGCCGTCCGCCTCAATTTGCGCAATTTGCACCAGATCTTTAAGACCATCTTGCGCATCATTAGAGAGATGTTGCCCTTGATCGCCAATCGCCATGCCAAAACCTGCTAGGAACCCAGTCACCCAAAGGCCTAACTGCTCTGCACGCTCAGCCAGAGGTTGCTCATCATCCGGTAGTAAAATGGCCAACTCAAAAGCGGATGATTCCAGCTGTTCTAAAATCTGGGTGTAGAGTGCCATCAACTTTTCGCTGCTGCTCTCAAGAGCGATACGAGTGATATCCATTTGAGTGACACAAAACGCCTCAAGACTCGCTTTATCAAAACGTTTAGCGGCGGTGAGCTGCCCAACGATCGCGCCATGTAACTCAGAGGGTGAAAAGGCGATAGCCCCCTCTTCAATCATTAAATTGGCTAGTTGATCAAAATCTGGCGCGCTCATCGACTCTCACTTATTACGGTAGAAATAAAGGTTCAGATGCTATTCAGAGGGCGTTTAAGACGACCGCTTTCAAGAGCATTTATTGGGGATGATCCTAGCACTTTGCGGCCTTTGGAGCTATGCAGAACATTGACCCAATGCAACTGCCTGCTAATATGGTCGGAATTCAAAACGTTCGAGGCAGTCAATGTCAGAAGTAAACCCATCAACGCTCGCCACCAAAGTGGATCAATTGATCGAGTTGGTACAAAAGTTGGATGAGCAGAATCGTCACTTACAGACACAGAACCTGAAGTTGAAAGAGGAGCGTGCTCAGCTACTCAAAATACATGAGGGCACCCGTAGTCGTGTTGAATCGATGCTAAATCGCCTTCGTGTTTTGGAGAAAAGCTCATGAGTAACACACTGACCGTTGCCCTTCTTGATAAAGAGTACACACTTAGCTGCCCAGCCGGTGCTGAGGCAGGCCTTATTGCTGCAGCAGAAAACTTGGACGAGAAAATGCGTGAGATCTCTAGCAGTGGCAAACTACTGGGCATGGAACGTATCGCAGTGATGGCGGCTCTCAACCTGAGTTATGACAATTTGAACTCATCAAAAGCCGAAGCGAGCTCAAACGATGAATCCAAGCAGTTGATCGATAAGATCGACGCGACGCTTGCAAAATTTTCATAGTTTTTCCGGTCTTAAACCCTTTAATAGCGGCTTCATAGGGTTATAATTAACTCAACCCTGGGATGTTCGACAGTTGTTCAAGTCCCTCGAGCCGATAATCATTTTCCCGGATGCGGGGAATAGGTATTGTGAGCATGTCCGCGTGCGGAAAGCCTAATATATCTATACTCGTATCCACTCTGAACCTTCGGGTTCAGGGCCAAGAACACCACCGGCATCCTGGGGTCTTTTCTCTATGCTCAGTATCGAAGATAGAAAAACCATTCGTCTTGAGAAACGTCGAGCACGTCGTGCGCTCTCCAGTAAACAGCAGAAGCGTGCTGCACTCTCATTAGTTCACCAACTAAGAAAAGCCCCCTACTTTCATCGCGCTAAACGCATTGCCGTTTACCTAGCTAACGATGGTGAAATCGATCTTCAACCGCTCATCAAGTTGTGTTGGAAACTTAAGAAATCGGTCTACCTGCCGGTACTGCATCCGGTTCGACACAATCGACTCTGGTTTACTCAATATCAACCCAACACCTCAATGAACCAAAATCGCTACAAGATTTGGGAGCCAAAATTAAAGCGCTCACACTCTCCTGCCTGGGCAGTGGATCTAGTACTGATGCCGCTGGTTGCATTTGATCAGCAAGGTGGACGCATGGGCATGGGGGGCGGTTACTACGATCGAACCTTCGAATTCACACAGAAAAAAGGGTTCATGCACGGCCCTAAACTCATTGGCGTGGCACACGACCTGCAAAAGGTTGAGAAGCTACCGATACAACCTTGGGACGTTCCAATGCACGGCATTGCGACTGACAAGGGACGCTATATTGCTTAAAGAGTGAGATTAGATCGATTGGATCAACCCGGTCACTGCAACTCCGGTTACTAAGGTAACCGTGAGTAGCAGTAATAGGTCTGGAGATTGTTTCATTTTCATATTTTGAACTGAAACTAGGAGGCTTATTAAGTAAGACCTCAGCATCAGAAAAAAGTTCAAAATAAGTTCAAAAAAATTTCAAAATTAATATCAATTCACAAAATCAGGCTCGGCAAGGATAGCGCCACCGGCAATGTCAGCATCGATAACAGAGTCTGTGCAGAGAGAATATTTGCAACTAAGGGTGCATCTCCATTCAGCTGTTTTGCAAGAATATAGGCCGCTGAAGCCGTTGGTACCGACGCAAACACCATAAAAATCAGCAGCGACTCTGATGAGAGTTGAAGCATCGCACCAACCGCCACTGCCAGTAGAGGCATAACGATTAATCGAGCAGCAACGCCCATCATCAGCGGTAACCCTGAAGATCGCATCGCCTTTAAATTGATCCCCGCACCCACCGCCAACAGACCTAGCGGTAAGGCAACCTGAGCCAACAGTTCCAACACCGGTGTAACAAGAGAAGGTATGCCCAACTTAGAGAGGTTCAGCGCCAAACCCAGCAGACAGGCAAGAATCAGGGGATTACTCAGTATCTGTTTCAACACAGTTAAAACAGAGGGGCGTTTATCGCTGTAGAGGGCAAACACCAACACACAGAGTAGATTGAGCAGAGGGATCATGACGGAGGCGATGATCGCCGCAATCACTAACCCCTTACCGGGAATCAGGCTCGCAGCAATAGCCAGTGTGATGTAGGTGTTAAAACGCAGTCCGCCTTGGTAAACCGAAGTAAACGAAGCCGCACTGAATCTGAAAAGCCTCTGCAATGCGAGTAAAAACAGCGAGCCTAGCGCTAAAAGTAGCAGCACCGCTTCAATCAACACCAGAGATTCACTGCCATTAAAGTCAGCCGCGGCCAGCCGTGTCACTAGCAGAGCCGGGAAGCAGAGATAGTAGATAATCTTCTCTGCGCCGTTCCAAAAGTTGTGATCAACGAACTGGATCCGATTGATCAACACACCTAACAACAGAAGTGCGAAGACAGGCCAGAGGGCCGCAAAAATATCCATCAGTTATGCACTCTTGCCAAACAAAGTGCTAGTCTTTGAGTCAAACCTAGTAACGATCATGCTTTAGAGCATCCTATCTGTGGAGCGACAACAATGAAATCTTTAGTGCTCAGCTTTATTGCTGATGATAAACCAGGATTGGTAAACCTTATCTCTGCAGCCATCTCAGAGCACCAAGGCAACTGGTCTGAATCCAGTCTATCGCAACTGGCGGGTAAATTCGCGGGCGTTGTAGTGGCTGATGTACCTGCCGCAAACTTGGACGGTTTAACTCGCGCATTAGATGACCTAAAAGAGCAAGGCATTCGCGTCTCTTGTGAAGTCAGCAACAGTCAAGAGAGTGCAACCGAGTATGAAACCGTGACGCTTGATCTGGTTGGACATGACAAACAGGGTATCGTTCGTGACATCTCTAATACCTTGTCGCTACTGGGCGTCAACGTCGCCAGTTTAGAAACCGAACTGACACCCGGCTCAATGTCATCTGAGCTGTTGTTTAAAGCCAAAGGTGAACTGCAAGTACCGAAAAGTGTTGATTTAGACAGCGTACAAGCAGCTCTTGAGGAGATCGCATCCGATCTGATGGTCGACATCACCTTTGCATAACGAGCCCCTAAAACCAAAAAACTGCCCGTTGGCAGTTTTTTTTGCTTAGGATAGCCGAATATTACTCAGCGCGTTGCGCCAACTCGTTTCGACCCGCCGCAACCGCCAATCGAACTTGGTTAGGTGCCGTACCGCCAATATGGTCACGAGCGGCCACCGAGCCCTCGAGGGTTAGCACTTCGAAGACATCTTCATGAATCTGATCTGAGAACTGACGTAGCTCTTCAAGAGTCATATCGGATAGATCTTTGCCTGTTTTAATACCATAAGCCACCGACAGCCCAACGATTTCATGGGCATCACGAAAGGCAACACCTGCACGCACTAGGTAGTCAGCCAAGTCCGTTGCGGTAGAGAAACCACGGCGAGCCGCTTCGCGCATCTCTTCAGGACGAGCCTCAATCGCAGGCACCATATCACCAAACGCGCGCAGACAGCCTTGAACCGTATCGACAGCATCAAACAAAGGCTCTTTATCCTCTTGGTTGTCTTTGTTGTACGCCAGCGGTTGTGACTTCATCAACGTCAGCAACGACATCAGATGTCCGTAAACACGGCCCGATTTACCACGTACCAGCTCAGGCACGTCTGGGTTCTTCTTCTGTGGCATGATTGAAGAGCCGGTGCAGAAGCGATCTGGAAGATTGATAAAGTTGAACTGTGCAGAGGTCCAAAGCACCAACTCTTCTGACATACGAGTCATGTGCATCAGCAACACGCTTGAAGCAGCACAGAATTCAATCGCGAAATCACGATCTGACACAGCATCTAATGAGTTGCGAGCTGGCATCGTAAAATCTAGAAGCTCTGCAGTGTAGTGACGATCGATTGGGTAGGTCGTACCGGCCAAAGCCGCGGCACCGAGTGGCATCACATTGACACGCTTACGACAATCCGCAAAACGCTCGTAATCACGACAAAGCATCTCGTACCAGGCCAACAGGTGGTGACCAAAGGTAACAGGTTGTGCCGTTTGCAGGTGAGTGAAGCCAGGCATGATTGTGTCAGCATTGCGCTCAGCCAGATCCAAAAGACCCGCTTGCAGACGCGTGATTTCAGACAGTATCTGGTCAATCTCATCACGCATGTAGAGGCGGATATCGGTCGCTACTTGGTCGTTACGCGAACGTCCGGTATGCAGCTTTTTACCGGTAATGCCAATCTTCTTAGTCAGTGCCGCTTCAATGTTCATGTGCACATCTTCCAGTGCAACAGACCATTCGAACTCACCACGTTCAATCTCAATGCGAATCTCACCCAGACCTTTAATGATTGCATCGCGCTCATCTTCAGTCAGAACACCCACTTTGGTCAGCATGCGTGCATGCGCAATAGAGCCCTGAATGTCTTGGCGATAGAGACGCTGATCAAAATCAACAGAGGCTGTGAATCGAGCCACAAACGCATCGGTTGCCTCACTAAAACGACCACCCCACTGCTGGTTCGTTTGATCACTCATCTCATTTACCTCTCTTGAAACTGTCTCGGTGGATGACACCGCATAAAATAGTGGCGCGATTATAGCACTCTCAGCCGATCTAATAACCCGTCCGGACGCTCAATTTAGTAGAGACATCTGATACACTTAGAAAATTCGAAAAAAAGATCTCTATTTGGAAGTTTCATGTCACGCACACTCCGCATTGCGACTCGCCAAAGCTTACTCGCTTTATGGCAAGCAGAATTCGTAAAAGCCCGTCTTGAAGAGCTACATTCCGATCTTAACGTTGAGCTAGTTACTATGGTGACCCGCGGCGATAAGATTTTGGATACCCCTCTCGCTAAAATCGGTGGTAAAGGCCTGTTTGTTAAAGAGTTAGAAGTCTCCATGCTGGAAGGGCGTGCCGATATCGCCGTGCATTCTATGAAAGATGTACCGATGGAGTTTCCAGAAGGTCTAGGATTGTCTGTCATCTGTGAGCGCGAAACACCCACCGATGCGTTTGTCAGCAACACTTACAACCATTTTGATGAACTGCCGCAGGGGGCTGTGGTGGGTACCTCATCGCTTCGTCGCGAGGTGCAACTGCGTGAACGCCGTCCTGATTTAGAGATCAAAACCTTGCGTGGCAATGTTCAAACCCGCCTTGGAAAACTCGATGCCGGTGAATATGACGCCATTATCCTAGCATCAGCCGGACTGATTCGCCTTGAGCTGAAAGATCGCATTAAACATCAAATCGACTCTACCGAGAGTCTTCCCGCCGGTGGCCAAGGCGCAGTCGGCATCGAGTGTCGAATGGATGATCTAGAGACTCAGGCTCTGTTAGCACCACTGAACCACGACGAAACGGCTGCTCGTGTTATTGCCGAACGCGCCATGAACAAACGCCTTGAGGGCGGCTGTCAGGTTCCAATCGGTTGCTATGCCGAACTGGAAGGCGATCAACTCTGGTTACGCGGCCTAGTCGGTCGCCCTGATGGCACACTGGTATTGCGCGATGAGATTCGCGGTCACAAAGAGAGTGCCGAAGCCTTGGGAATTGAGTTAGCTGAAAAGCTCCTTGCAGCAGGTGCCGGTGAGATTCTAGAGCAGGTGTATGCCGAGCGCGGCTAAACCCAGCGTACTAACCACGCGCCCGGCAGCCATGCAGGGCGCGCTAACGTCTGCCCTGAAAGAGAGAGGCTTTACGCCTATTCCACTGCCGCTTCTAGAGATCATTCCTGAAGATCTAGAGAACCCATCCACCCCTGGTCTGCAAAGCAAACTACTGGATCTCGACCTCTATCAACACGTCATCGTTGTCAGCCGAAATGCGGCCAGAATTGCCATTGACCTACTCGATCAACTCTGGCCTCAACTGCCTATTGGGGTGCAGTGGCACGCCATCGGCAAAGGGACGTCTGATGAACTGGCCAGTTATGAGATTCATGCCGCCACTAATGAAGGACTCGATTCAGAAGCCCTGTTAACACTGCCTGCATTTGCCCAACCTTTAGGAGAACGAATCCTAATATTCAAAGGCGTAGGCGGTAGAACACTCCTAGAAGAGACCTTAGCCGAGCGTGGTGCAAAGGTCGAAACGATCAGTCTCTATCAACGTCAAATGCCTGAATACAGTGACGCTGAACTTTCAGAATGTTTTAAACAGGCACCAGGCGCTATACTCATTAGTAGTGGCGAAGCGTTAGAGCATTTAGCGAAGCTTGCCGATGAGTGGGGCATGTTTGCCGATACACCCATTTTTGTTCCCAGTCAGCGTGTTGCCGATCTGGGAAATACCTTAGGTTTTACCGATATCACAGTCGCAGACGGTGCTGATGACAGTGCCATGATCGCGGCCTTAGAGCAGCGATTTCAATAAAGGAATAGAGCGATGAGTCACTCCGATAAAGAGAATCAAATCGATCAAGTAGAAGATGCCGAGATTCTCGAAGCTGAAGTTGTAGAGTCAAAGGTAGAAGAGACGGCCAGCGATCAGGCTGAAGATAGCTCCGAATTGAAAGAGACCTCAGATGTAAAAGAGACTGGCCCAGCCAAAAAAAGCGCGTCAGCAATCCTAGCTACGATCATCAGTCTGGTTGCTCTTGGGGCGGTGGGTGCTGGCGGTTACCTGGCCCAGCAAAAACTCACCCAACTCGAAGAGCGCTTTAATCAGCGCAGTGCCGCTCAACAGCTGGAAGCCACTGCAGCGGTCAATGATGCCAATGCAGCAGTTGCCGAGCTGACTGAGAGCTTCCAACAGATCCAAGCAGAAAAAGTGGCACAAACGGCCGAAATCGCCACTCTACAAGAACGCCTAAGTGATGCCATCAAACAGGTCGAAGCCGGTCGTGAACGATCAGAGAGTGACTGGCGCCTAGCTGAGGCTGAGTATCTATTACGCTTAGCGAACCAACGCATCTTGATGGAGAACCGCGCCGAAGGTGCACTGGCCCTCTTGCGCAGTACCGACACCATTCTTAAAGAGCTGGATGATGTCAGCCTATACCCACTGCGCCAAAGCCTTGCCAGTGATATCTCGAAACTCGAATCAGTACCCAATTTGGACATAGAAGGTACCTACCTTCGAGTTGCAGCACTGATTGAGCGTAGTAAAGACTTACCCACACTCACCTTAGAGCAACAACGCCAACTGCCTGAGCTGATCGACAATGTTATTACTGAACAGGTTGATGCCGAGACACAGCAGAACATCACCAGCGGTTTTGCCAAAGCGATCAGCAAACTTGAGTCACTGATCGTTATTCAACGACACGATCAACCAGTAGAGCCGATCCTATCACCGGATCAAGGTCACTACCTTCGCCAAAATATCCAGATGTTGTTAGAACAGGCGCAACTGGCGCTATTACGTCAACAGCAGTCTATATTCACAACCAGCTTGTCACGCGCGCAGTCTCTGTTGATGCAGTACTTTGATAAGGATAACTACACAACCAGTGTTCTAATCCAATCCCTAGCGGAACTGACAACCTTGAATGTGTCGCCAACGATTCCGGACATCTCGGGATCATTGAAGGCTCTGCAGCAGCATCAAAAAGAGATGGCTAACCTGCGCAGGGAGGCAGAGTAATGAGACGCTTTTTAATCCTACTCTCACTCCTGCTATTAGTAGGTGCTTGGGTCGGGCAGGCCATGATGAAAGACAGTGGATATGTCTTGATTGCCTACCAACAGGTCTCCATTGAGACCAGTCTGTGGGTGCTTCTGATCGCGGTGGTTCTGCTGTTCACATTGACCCACTGGCTATTCAATCTATTCTCGAATTGGCGCTCACCTGCCGAGAAGCTCCGCCGCTGGAGCGAAGCGCGCGGTGATAGAAAAGCCGGCACAAAATCCAATCAAGCGCTGGAAGCGGAACTGGATGGTGACCTATGGAAAGCTCGCCGCCTGTTTATCCAAGCTGCAGAACTCAGTCGAACTCCTGCCCTATTCTATTTAGAAGCGGCTCGATGCGCGGCAGAGCAAGGGGATGAAAAAGAGGCGCACCGCATTCTTATCAAAGCGGCTAAAGAGTCACCTGAGTCAGAGTTACGCCTTCAACTCGAGCAGGTACGTTTTGACGTTAAATCAGGTCACCATGAGAGGGCTGGCGAACTGCTCAGCAGACTTGCAAAAGAGCGCTCAAACTCAACCGCTGTAGATCGTGAAAAAGCGGCGTTGCTGAGTGCGAAACGCGATTGGAACGCGCTACTGCCAATGCTACCGAGCCTGCAAAAGCGCAAGGTTTTAAACAGCAGCGACATACAAACTTTAAGACGCACAGCCGCTCTCTCTAAATTGAACAATCTAGAAGAGACGTCTCGTACTGCGCTAGATCAGTGTTGGGAAGATCTGAGTTACGAAGCACAACAAGATCCAGAAGTTCGCCGCGCTTACATTGGCCAGCTAACCGCCCTAAACGAAACAGCAGATGCCTGCTCGCAGATCATTAAGTGGTTAGCTAAACACTGGGATAACGATCTAGCGGTTCGCTTCAGCGAACTGCCCTGTGATGATCCAGATTCCATGATCAAAACGGCTAAAGGCTGGTTAAAACAGCAGCCTGACAATGCGGCGGTAGAACTGGTTCTGGCACGTCTATCTCGTCGCGCTCAGTTATGGGGAGCCGCGTTAACGCACTACAGAAAATCACTCGAACTCAACCATCAGGCACAGACGTTGATCGAACTAACCGAGCTCTACCTACAGCTGGGTGAACAGCGCGAAGCGGCTCAACTGTTGAGTTCCAAGAACGCACCGCTTCAACTGCCAACTCCGTCGGAAGCGGATCGCACGACACGACACCATTTAACTCATTAAGGATTGCACCGTGGCTGAACGTTTTATTGAGCGCTTGATGTATTCAACTCGCTGGATTTTAGCGCCCATTTACTTAGGACTTAGCTTAGCCCTGGTCGCATTGGCCATTAAGTTTTTCCAAGAAGTGATACACGTCCTGACCGATGTGACGGTTCTACCAGAGGCTGATCTCATTTTGATCATTCTCTCTCTTATTGATATCGCGTTAGTCTCGGGATTGATCGTCATGGTCATGTTTACCAGCTATGAAAACTTTGTCTCGCGCCTCGATATTCGTGAATCGACAGAAAAGCTCGAATGGCTTGGCACACTCGATACCAACTCTCTGAAGAACAAAGTCGCCGCCTCCATTGTTGCCATCTCTTCAATCCACTTACTTAAGGTCTTTATGAATGCGAGCAACATCGATAACGATAAACTGCTCTGGTACGTTGTCATTCATCTAACCTTTGTTATCTCAGCAGTGGCAATGGGCATGCTTGATAAGATCACCCGCAAAAGCCCTAAATGAGAGAGCTGATCGAGCAAAATTCGATCAGTAGTGATAGAATCCGCACAATTCAATTAGCTAGACCCCAACCACAGGAAAACCATGACCACACTGATTCTTGATGGCAGCGCCGTTGCTAAAAAAACCGAAGCTGAACTCGCTACACGCGTTGAAAACCTTAAAGCGAAAAGCGGCGGTCAAACGCCTGCATTAGCCACTATTTTGGTAGGCGCTGACCCAGCGTCAGCAACCTACGTGCGCATGAAGCAGAATGCCTGCAAACGTATCGGCATGGAATCAATCACGGTTGAGATGGGTGCAGAGACCTCCACCGAAGAGCTGTTAGAGAAAATCCAAGAGCTGAACAGTAATCCAAACTGTCACGGCATCCTGCTGCAGCACCCAGTTCCAGAACAGATTGATGAGCGTGCCTGTTTCGATGCCATCGCGCTAGAGAAAGACGTAGACGGTGTCACCTGTCTTGGCTTTGGTCGCATGGCGATGCAAGAAGAGGCATACGGCTCCGCAACTCCACAAGGCATTATGCGTCTTCTAGACGCTTATGACATTCCGCTTTCAGGCAAGAACGCTGTCGTAGTTGGTCGCAGCCCTATTCTAGGCAAGCCGATGGGTATGATGCTGTTAAACGCAGATGCGACTGTGACCATCTGTCACTCACGCACCCAAGGACTAGCCGACATCATCAAACAGGCTGATATCGTTGTTGGTGCGGTTGGCCGCCCAGAATTCATTAAAGCAGAGTGGATCAAAGATGGTGCCATCGTTGTCGATGCTGGCTACCACCCAGGCGGTGTAGGTGATATCGAACTGGCACCACTAGAAGGTCGTGTTGCTGCTTTGACTCCAGTACCTGGTGGCGTTGGCCCTATGACCATCAACACACTGATCTTCCAGTGTGTCGCAGCAGGTGAGAAGAAGATCTCCAGCTAGAGCTTAACGCCAACTCATAGCATTTATTAACCAACGAAAACAAGGAGAGCAATAGCTCTCCTTTTTGTTACTTATCGGCACCACGCAGACGGCTGCTCACGACCCTTCTCTGCCATTTCCGGGATTACCATAAATGGCTAGTTTTGGCCCTTTCCGGACCTTCAATTTATTCAATCAAAGAGGCTTTGAATGACAAAATTTTGAGAAAGGTGGACTCCCACATTTTATGGCTGATACGTTATACATCTAGTTTGGTAAGTTACGAATTCCACTTTTGATTAGGCGATAGCTGTTCCTCATTTCTAATTCTTCATGAATCAACTAGGGGTAGTAGCCTGAAGTTCAATTCTGTTGACTCGTTGAATCTCTGTTTTAATCGCAGTTTAAAGCGCATCATCATATTTTGGTGCTTCAACTTTAAACCACAATGCATACATAGCTGGGACAAACAGCAGTGTTATAAATGTCCCCATCATAACCCCGCCAATTAATACATAGGCCAGAGGTCCCCAGAATAGGTCGAATGTAAGCGGGATAAAAGCGAAGATGGCCGCGAGTGCTGTCAGAATTAGGGGGCGAGCTCGTGAGACGGTTGCCTCGATGATCGCCTTGCCTGCTGCCAACCCTTCTTCTAAATTATCCTGTACCTGCTGAGTCAGGATCATGGTGTTACGCATCAAAATACCGCCTAGTCCGATCAAGCCTAACAGGGCGGTAAAGCCAAAGGGTTGGTCAAATATAAAGAGTGCAACAGCAGCACCAATTAACCCGAGCGGTGCAGTAAAAAACACCATGAAGGTTCCAGAGAACGATCGCATTTGTAGCATAATAAATATCAGCATTAATGCGAGCATCAGCGGTTGCAGCTTCTGGATAGACTGATCGGCTTTGCCGGATTGCTCTACTGATCCCCCAATATCAATTCGATAGCCGGCCGGCAAATCATCTCTAATCTGCTGCATCGTATCCCAAATTGCTTTAGTGACATCAGGCGGCTGCGCCCCCTCGACATCGGCATGCACGGCTAGAAAGGGTTCGCGATTGTAGCGTTTGATAACAGGTTCTTCGTATTGAATGGTGAGTTTGCCCAACTGCCTAACCGGAATTTTCTTTCCATCCTGAGTCTTGATTTCTAACTGTTCGGGTAAGAGTATAGTGTCGCGTGAACTACGCGCGACCACTTGAACACTTCTTATATCCTGTCGTACCTCGGCAACTTCGACTCCGTTTAGTTGAAACTGAAGTTGCTGTGACACGTCGTTAGGTGTGAGTCCCATTAATAGAAGTCGCTCTAGATCCATATCAAGATGGAAGCTTGGAGCACGCTCATCCCACTCTAGGTGCGGAATTACAGTGTGTGGGTTAGATGCGATTTTATCTCTGACTTTATAGGCAATATCGCGCAATATCTGTTGATCAGGACCTACGACACGGAAGCTGACAGGCCAGACAACCGGTGGCCCGAACAGCAGGCTTGTTACACGGATTCGAGCTTCTGGAAACTCGCCGTTGGCAATTCTCTGCTTAAGTGCGGCCATGATTCTATCTCGTCCTGCTGCATCATCACCTATTGCGATAATCTTAGCGAAGGATGGATCAGGTTGCTCAGGGTTTGCTGAAATGAAGAATCGTGGAGCTCCCGCCCCGATGTAAGAGGAGAGGCTCTTAACCTCCGGTAGCTCAGATAACGCACTCTCTAATTTTTGTACTGTAGCATCCGTTGTTTTAATTGAACTGCCTTGAGGTAGATAGACTGAAACCAATACCTCGGGTCGGTCAGAACTTGGGAAGAACTGTTTATCAACAAGTATCGCCATCACAGCTGCGCTCATAACAAGCGCTGCAACGGTAACTAGAATAACTGTCTTACGAAAGCGTACACAGTAAGTGATGATTGCCCGTAGTTTAGTGTAAATCGGGGTTTGATAGAGGCTCGCTGCATCGTGTTTCTGATAGTTAGGGAGTAACTTCACCCCGAGGTAGGGCATAAAGGTGACGGCGACGACCCAAGATATCAGCAGTGAAAATGCCAGTACCCAGAAAATGTTGCCGGCGTATTCTCCGACTCCCGATTGAGCAAAACCGATAGGGACAAAGCCAGCAGTCGTAACTAGGGTCCCAAAGAGCATAGGGGCTGCGGTAACATTCCATGCATGGCTTGCAGCACGAATTCGATCCCAGCCCTCTTCCATTTTTACGATCATCATCTCTATGGAGATAATTGCATCGTCGACTAGCAGTCCCAAGGCGATAATCAACGCACCAAGTGTGACCCTGTCGAGGTTGATATCAACCATTTTCATGATGAGGAACGTCAGACCGATAGTGATCGGTATTGCGATGCCGACAACAAGACCTGCTCGGAAGCCAATAGCGATGACAGTGACCGCCATCACCACAAGTACAGCCACTAGAAATTTTACCTGGAAAAGGTCAACAGCCTGGCTTATGGCATCCGTTTGGTTGGTGAGCACCTGTAGCGAAACACCTAAAGGAAGGTTGGAGCGCTCTTTATCGAGAAAGTTTGCGAGGCTTTCACCAAAGGCCAAGCCATTTTCACCTTTGTTCATGACCACGCCTAACAGAATCGCATCTTCGCTATTGGCCCGCACTAGATAGGTTGGCGGATCTTCATATCCACGACTCACCTCTGCGATGTCGGAGAGGCGTATCAATGCATTACCAACTCTGAGCGGTAGGTCTGCTAGCTTGTCTGGGTCGCTTAAATCAGAGTGTGTACGAAGATAGGCACGCGGCCCGTTTAGGTCCAAAGAACCCTCAGGAATGAGTGTGTTACTTGCATCGATCGCTGCAAAAATCTGTTCGGGCGTTACTCCTAGGTTATTTAAACGGTCCATATCGAAATCGATAAACACACGTTCAGGTCGATCACCAAGTATCATCGCCTTTTGAACGGCTGGGAGCTGTTGTAACCGATCCCTGATTGTCTCAGCTTCCCGACTAAGATCCCTCATAGGCATGCCGGGAGCTGTTAGAGCTATAAGGGAGAAGTACACATCGGAGAAATCATCGTTTACTATCGGCCCTATGACACCTGAGGGTAGGTTGTGCGCCTCATCCTGCATTCTTTTTCGTACTTGATAGAAAAGATCAGGCACAACTTCACTAGGTGAGAAATCCTCAAACTCTATCTGTAAGTCTGCTCGACCAGGTCTAACCGTGGTCTCGATCTTACTTAAGTATTCGACCTCTTGGATTCGCTTCTCCAAGCGGTCGACGACTTGATTTTGTAAAACCTCAGGTTCAGCTCCTGGCCATACAACGGAGACAACCATAACCCGCACTGTGAAAGCCGGATCTTCTGCGCGCCCCAAAGAGAAGAATGCAAAAACACCAGCCAGGACAGAAAGTATTATAAAAAACAGAGTAATTGAGCGTTCACGTACAGCAAGCGCTGAGAGGTTGGGGAAACTCATCGCGCCTGCTCCCTAACCGCCATTCCAGGTTCCAATAGATGGGTGCCAACGGCAATGACGCGACTTTCGCTGTTTAGTGGCGCGCGAATAGTCGCATACTCTAATTTCAATTCCAGTACTTCAACTGAGACTGGTTGAGCTGTATTGCCTACAACCTGCCAAATCTGAGGGCCCTGGTTGCGTTCATCAAGCGCGCCCAGGGGAACCTCGAAGGTGACATCTGATGTGTTACGGTTAAGCGCAACCTGCACAACAGTCCCTATGTTCAACGCCTCTGTCACGGCTTCTATTCTGTACCTAGCTTTCCAGCTTCTACTCTCTGGGTCTGCTGCACCAGCTACCTCACGTAGACGAAGCGGCAAATCTTGCTCTTGTAGCTTTAATACACCTGATTCTGGAGCTTGGTTGCCGTCGGATAGGAACACTTCGACCTCTAGATCACCATCTTCTACGAGGAGTGCCACAGGTTGCCCCACTCCAACAACCATTCCCGGTTCACCTGTAACCTCGGCTAATACACCGGATTTATCTGCACGTAGCTCAGCATAACTAAGCCCGTTTTGGGCTTGAGATAATACAGCTTTGGCGGAATCACGACGGCTTTCCGCGTTCTGTAGTGCGAGCTCAAATGCTTCTAGAGTTTGTCGGCTAACAAAGTTGCGTTCAATTAACTGGCGTTGACGGTCGAGCTCATTTTGAGCGATCGCGAGGGCGACCTGTGCAGTTTGAAGTTCCGCTTTGGCAACTTGCATAGTAGCCTCTAAGTCACGTTTATCGAGTTCAAAAAGCAGAGCGCCACTCGCTACCTTCTGACCAGCATCCACCTCTCGCTTGAGAATGCGCCCAGAAACCTGAAAAGAGACAGGAGTCTCATAATGCCCTCTAATGGTTCCCGATGCTCTGATTTCGTCGTGGTCGTCCGTCTTAACCGCCACCGTGCGTACCCAAGGTGCATCGGTCGTTGGCGTTTCAGTTGGAGTGGTGTCGCCACAGCCGACGAGAAGAAGGGCTAGTATAAGCGGCGGCAGAACCTTGCGCATATTTGCTATTCTCATTTGATTAGTATTTACTGTACGGTATCGTACATTAAGTTATTCGGAAAATAAATTGATTACCAATAGTCGAGTCGGCCGGCCTTTAGATCACTCCAAAGATACAGCGATTCTTGATGCAGCCTGCGCTCTTATGTTCGCTAAGGGGCCAGCTAAGATGTCAATGGAAGCGATAGCTCGGCAAGCAGGTGTGTCGAAAGTAACGCTTTATAAGCGCTTCGCGGACATAGAAACATTAATTGATGCCGTGATACAACAGCTGTCGCAAAGGATAAACGGCACGTTGACAGTGTCACCGAATGACTATAAAGATTGTCACCATGCTTTATCAGAGTTTGGATTATTGCTCCTTAATTTTATCGTCAGTCATGAGCACATGAATCTGATGAGAATGATGGCATCTATCTCCGAGGAGCATACGCAGATACTCCATAATATCTACAGTGGCGGAGTGATGGCCGCGCACCAAGCGTTAAGCGAATGGTTGACGCTGAAACACAAGGAAGGTTTGATCAACTGCGCGGATCCCGACTTCGGAGCAGAGATGTTTCTCAGTATGATTACTGGATTAGATATCGTGCGGGCGTTTCATCGTATACCTCCGCGTAGCGTCGAAGGGGAAACCAGATTACATGTAGAGAAGGTAGTGAGCTCTTTTTTGAAGCTCTGGCAATTGGAATAGATTCTTTGGAAGTAGCGGTATATCACAGCGATATACTATCACTGTCCAGCAGATCAGAAGACCAAGCTCAGAATTGAAAATAGCCCAATTTTGGGTATACGGATTTAATGGTTGATGGGGCACCTTCACCCCATCAATCTGATACCACCCTCAGATGGTTGATAGATCGACTCCGTAGTTGAGTTCCTCTGCGAAGTCCGGCAGTCCGTAACCGATGGTTTTCTTGTAGAAAGGAGAGACCTTCGCAGTCGGTGCCTTCTTCTTGTGCTTCGTGGTGTAGAGCATTCGTGCCCGCATCACCTCGAAGGAGTAACCGCGCCCTTCACGGTTCTTGTCCTTGGCCAGTCGGTTGATGGACTCCGTGTAAGCGTTGGTGACGGGCATGTCCGTCTCGAAGTAGGTCATGGTCTCTTCGCGCCAGTTTCCCACTGCCCTGACCAGATCGCTCCAGACTTCCTTTTGGCCCTTCGGGATGGTGGCTATCCACTCGTCCAGGGCGGCTTCTGCCTGGAGCCGTGTGGTGGCGTCCCAGATGCCGTAGAAGCGCTCCTTGTGCTCGTAGGCGGCCAGCAGTTGCGGGAACGCGCCTGTCCAGGTCTCCATGATGAGGCGCTCCCGGTCTGAGACTTCGTGAGCGCGTTTCAGCAGGATTTTCCGGTCTCCCTTGAGAGTCCGGCTCTGGGACGGTTTCAGCTCCTTTCTGAGGCCCTTGCGCACTCTCTCTAGGGCATCGTTGGCCATGCGCACCACATGGAACTTATCGACCACGATACGGGCCTGGGGCAGCACAGCCTTGACCGCTGCCCGGTAGGGGTTCCACATGTCCATGCTGACGATCTCGACCTTCTGCCGGTCTTTCAGCTTCATCAGGTAGTTGGTCACCACGTCCTGGCGGCGGGTGGCCAGCAGGTCGAGCAGGGTTCGCTCCTCAATGTTGGTCAGAATGCAGCGGTAGCGCTTGTTCAGGTATAGCTCGTCAATGCCCAGGATGCGGGGCGTCTCGAAGCGGTGCCAGCGCCCCAGGAACTCGGCGCGGGCGTTGAAGATGTCGCGCACCGTCTTCTCGTCCAGGCCGGTCTGTGCCGCCACAAAGGTGTAGGGGTGGTTGAAGGATTCCTTCTCCACGTACTCATGCAGCCGCAGTGTCATACGGAATCCGTCCACCATCTCCGGTAGCTGGGGCCTGAATGTTGTCTTGCAGGCCCGGCAGGTGTATCGGCGGCGGACCACCCAGAGAGTGACCCGCTTGCCGTGGATGGGCAGATCACGATAGGGAACGTCACGCTTGCCGAACCGTACGAGCTCACCCTGCACGCCGCATTCCTCGCAGGCGATGGGATCGGGCACGTCCACCTGGAAGTGCATTTCGTCGTCGGTTGATTTGCAGCCCAGTACTTGGTATTGCGGCAGGTGAAGGATGTTGTCGGGAAGTTCGGTCATGGTGTTGTATAGGCGTAGGTGTCAGTCAGATCCATCCGGCTCGGCATTGGTGTTTGCTTTTTTACCCAACAAGCTGCTGGAAACGAAAAGTAAGGCACCGAGGACAATTGCAATATCAGCCAGGTTGAAGGCCGGCCAATGCCAGTCTCGCCAATAGAAATCAAAGGAATCCACAACATAGCCGCGAAAGACCCGGTCAATCAGGTTGCCCATGGCGCCACCGAGGATAAGACTGTAAGCGATGGCTTCTCCTTTATGACGATTTTCAAGGATCAGCTTGATCAGAAAAATCGTGACCACTACCGCGATTCCGATAAAAAAGTAGCGCTGCCAGCCTCCACCATTCGCAAAAAGACTGAATGCGGCACCGGTGTTCCATAGGTGCACCCAGTTAAAGAACGGGGTCACCGAAACATACTCGCCATAGGCCATTGATTGCTGCACCAGCCACTTTACAGCCTGATCAGACGCTGCCAGCAGGCCCGATATGGACAATAGGGCATACGGCGAGAGCTTTTTGCCAATAATGAGCATTATTTAACCCTTCAACGCCAAAATGCGTCTGGCACCGTTAAGTACAATGCCCCCCGCGATGGTGCCGATAATCAGATCCGGATAATTGGAACCGGTCCACGCGACCAGGGCGCCGGCGGTGATGACCCCCAGGTTGATCACCACGTCGTTGGCCGAGAATATCCAGCTTGCCTTCATGTGCGCCCCGCCTTCCCGATGTTTGGATATGAGCAGCAGACAACTGGTATTGGCAATCAATGCGACGAATGCGATAGCCATCATCACCAGCGATTCAGGCTCACTACCGAATACAAAGCGTCTCACCACCTCTACGAGCACGCCCACAGCCAAGATCAGTTGCAGTACACCAGCAAGATGCGCGGCACGTACCTGCAAACCGCATAAAGGGCAAGCCCGTACACCGCCGCATCGGCAAAATTGTCCAGGGATTCTCCAATCAGGCCGGTGGACCGGGCGATCAGACCGGCAGTCATTTCCACCACGAACAGAAGTGCATTGATGCCGAGCAACCAGCGCAGGGTCCCGGATTCTTGCTTAGCAGAAGCTGCCGAAAACTCGGCGGCCTTGATGGTCTCCGGATTTGCAGCGACGGTTTCCTGAAGCGAGGCGCCTAGCCCCAAGGTCTTCAGTTTCGAGGTGACGGGCTCGACCTCGCCGTCATGCACGACCTTCAGCCGGCGGTTCGACAAGTCGAAGGACAGCGCCCGAATCTCCTCAAAGCCGTTCAGGGCTAGGCGAATCATTCGTTCTTCTGATGGACAGTCCATCTTCGGCACGGCATAAACACTGACCCATCTCCCTGGCGCCTCGGAGGAGGCCTGTATATCGGTATCCGCTGCGGACGTTGCATCACCGCCACAGGCGCCACCACAGGATTTGCTCATGATACGACTCCACTTGAACAATGTTGTGGTACCATTTAAAACTATAAAGCTACTATAAGGTCAATAGAGTAAAGAATCCGTTGGGGAGGAGGCTGATGCGCATTGGTCAGTTGGCGCAGTTGGTAGGGGTCGAAACACAGACGATCCGCTTCTATGAACAGCAGGGCTTGTTGCCGCCGCCTGATCGGCAGGACAACGGTTACCGTGTCTATACCGAGAAGCATGGTGAGGGGCTGGCCTTCATCCGTCGCTGCAGAATCCTGGGCCTGTCACTGGCTGAGATTCACGAACTACAGAGCTATCAGGACGACCCTCATCAGCCTTGTACCGCCGTCAACACCTTGCTCGATGATCTCATCTCTCATGTGCGGTCGCAGATAACCGCTCTGCAAGCGCTTGAGAAACAACTCGTTTCACTGAGAGCGAGTTGCAACGATGACCGGGAAGTTGAGGCGTGTGGGGTTCTTGCTGGAATTAGCGAAGGAAACATGCACCAGCAGTAGGTGAAGCATCAACCAGATAATCCGATGAGATGCCGGTCTGTCTCACTCTCATGCAAAGGTAAGATCAACCATTTAATCCGCTTACCCTAAATTTTAATGGGAACTTATTGTGCTCGAATCCACACTTCCACCCCGGCGTCGCTACACGCCAGAAATGAAGCTTGAGATAGTCCAGGAAGCTATTCCGGGAACTTTGCCCTTCCGCTTGACAAGCGTCATGTCCGCTTCAGGGAAAATACCTTCGATCTTTACATTGGATTAACGTCAGGAATGTGCGCTTAACCGCCATCTGGCGTTCCGTTGCAAATGACGCCTAAGTGCCGTAAAGCGAAGCTTAACTGAGTGTTCAAAGACGACCCAAAGCCCACATTTAATCGTTTACTTGCAGTTCTTTGTTTTAAACCACATCATTAAATATTGTGACATTTAATCGGTAGAAAGATGACTCTAGAAAGCTCCCTTTCATTCTTCTTGGCTGTTTTGGTCTTTGGGGTAACACCTGGCCCAGGAGTATTTGCAATTTTAGCTAGAGCATTGGTATCTGGCTCACGTTCATGTCTTTTTTTAGCATTCGGTATGACGATTAGTGACATTCTCTATCTAATAGCTGCATGCATCGGGCTTGCGGCACTGGCAACTCACTGGGGCGAAGTGTTTACAGTTATCCGTGTAGTTGGAGCTGTCTACTTAATCTATCTTGGCTGGAAAATGTGGAATGCACCGCTTGATTTGGATTCCGTAGATTCCGATTCATCAACTTCAGGTGGTCTTTTGAGTTTTGTGCAGGGCTTTTTAATATCTGCATCCAACCCTAAAGTTATTCTTTTTTACATCGCATTCTTACCAACGTTTATGGATTTAAATGCTCTAGATTTAAGTGATATAGCACTTGCTGCTTTTCTAACTTTAATAGCGTTAATGATTGGCTTAATGGGAATTGCTGTTTTTGCAGCTAAAGCACGGAAGTTTTTTAAATCTGAACTGTCAGTAAAGCGGCTTAACAGAAGTGCAGGCTCTATAATGGTCGCAGCAGGGGCTTACTTAGTATCACGCAATTAAGCTTCTTATGACTGCTTAGTGCCGTTAGGCGATCCTCACTCATAGACTTCAGTAGTCAAAACATATTAAGAGACAACCTTTTGCGCCAATTTGATAAACAGAGCGCGCTCGTCATCACTTAAATTGGCTACCACTTGATCCTGTAACGCCTTAACCACCGGGGTGATCTCCTCCAGAGCCTTACGCCCTTCTTTGGTTAGCGTCACCAATTTAGCGCGTCGATCTTTGGGGTTTGATTTACGCTCTACCCAACCACGTTTTTCGAGTCGATCAATCACGCCTCCAATCGTCGCTTTGTCGTAGTGAATCGACTGCGCGATCTGTGACTGCTCCATCTCGCCATGCAACTCTATTGCCTGCATTGAGGCAAATTGCACCGACGTGACATCGGCACCGATACGCTTCATCTCTTCTTGAAACACCTGATTCGACTGCTGACTTAAGCGACGTATCAGGTGACCAGGCATCTCGTAGTAGGACAACTCGTTCTCCAACACTTTTTACTGTTTGTTCCATCCTATTTGAAAAGAACTAGTTTGTATACTTACTAGTTTACAACCACATAAAACTTTGGTTACACTATGAGCACAAATAGTAAGCATACTTACTAACAAGGTTCTCTGAGCCGCACTAAGAGACAGAAGATAATAAGGAGTCTAGTGATGCAATATTACGAAGATGGTTTCCGTGGTGGTAACCCAGATCGCAAAAATGCTGCACCTAACCGTCGCGAATTCGCACCTAATGCCATTCTTCCTGAAAAAGTCGATGTACTGATTGCAGGTACAGGCCCTGCAGGCCTCTGTCTGGCGGCTCAGCTCTCTCAGTTCCCCGAGATCAGCACGATGATCGTTGAACCAAGCCCAATGAATATCCAAAAAGGTAAAGCCGATGGTATCAACACGCGTACCATGGAGATGTTCCAAGCCTTTGGTTTTGCCGATGCCGTTAAGCGTGAAGCTTACTGGGTAAACCAGACCAACTTCTGGATGCCAGACCCAGAAAATTCAAAGAATATCCAACGCATTGGCCGTGTACAGGATGTTGCTGATGACTCATCTGAAATGCCTCACATCATTGTTAACCAGTCACGCATCCACCAGTGGTTCCTTGAGGTGATGGATAACTCACCGACGCGTATGCAACCAGATTACAACTGGTCGGTAGAGACGTTGGAAGTAAACCCATCTCTTGATGAATACCCAGTGACAGTGACTCTGGTGAACACCGGTGTAAACAAAGGCCAGAAGAAGATTGTTCGCGCTAACTACGTGGTCGGCTGTGACGGTGCACGATCTAACGTTCGTACCGCCATTGGTGGCGAGCTGCACGGCGATGCTGCTCACCAGGCTTGGGGTGTAATGGACATCCTAGCTAACACAGATTTCCCTGATGTTCGCCAGAAATGTTTGATCACCTCTGCCACTGAGGGCAACGTACTGATCCTTCCTCGTGAAGGTGGTTACATGTTCCGTATGTACGTGGAGCTGGATAAACTAAAAGAAGATGAGCGCGTTGCCAACCGCAAGTTCACATCGGATGACACGATCGCAGCGGCTAACCGCATCATGCACCCATACAGCATCGATGTGAAAGAGGTTGTTTGGTGGTCTGTTTACGAGATTGGTCACCGCATGACGGACCGTTTCGATGATGTGACTGATGAAGAGCGTGCAACTCGCAACCCTCGCGTATTCACTGCGGGCGATGCCTGTCACACGCACAGCCCGAAAGCGGGTCAGGGTATGAACGTATCAATGCAAGATACCTTCAACCTAGGCTGGAAGTTAGTCCACGTACTGACTGGTCAATCAGACGCATCTCTACTACACACTTACTCTAAAGAGCGTTGGACAGAAGCGAAACGTCTTGTTGAGACCGACCACGAGTGGGCGCGCATCATGTCGGCACCTCCTGGTACGTCTGAACTGGATAAAGGCGATGAGCCTCGTTTCGTTCGTGCCTTCAAAGAGAATCTGGAGTTCACCGGCGGTCTGGCCGTTAAATATGATGAATCAATTCTAACCGGTGCACAAACTTACCAAGCACTAGCAACAGGAGAAGAGATTGGACGTCGTTTCCACTCAGCGCCGGTTCTACGCCTATCAGATGCTAAGCACATGCAACTTGGTCACGCAGCTCAGGCCGATGCTCGTTGGAGAATCTACGCATTTGCAGGCAAAAACGACACCAGCTCAAGCTCTGCCATTCATACGCTAGCGGACTGGTTAGAGAACGACAGCAACTCACCGGTTGTTAAGTACACCAAGTCAGGTGCTGACATCGATTCAGTCATTGATGTTCGCGCTGTATTCCAGCAGACATTCTACGACTTGGATTACGATAAAATGCCTTCTCTACTGATTCCTAAGAAGGGCAAGCTGGGTATCCAGGATCATGAGAAAGTCTTCTGTGTTGATCATAAAGGTAATGGCGACATCTTCGATATGCGCGGTATCGATCGTGAGCAAGGCTGTATGATCGTCGTTCGTCCAGACCAGTACATCGCACACGTACTGCCACTATCGGCAACCGACGAATTGGCCGACTTCTTCTCCAACATCTTTGTTGAGCAGAACTAAGTTCAGATCCAAGGATCAAAGGCACCTCAGGGTGCCTTTTTTATTGCGCACATCAACGGTTTCGCGAAGTGAATTCCGCTGTTTTTCCGCTTGAGTGAATGAACGCCTTAACTTAAGGTTCTTATAGTGTCTTAACCCTAGGTAACCTCATGTCTAAACTGCTATGGCAGCCAAGTAATCAACGCATTGCAGCTGCACGCTTAACCGAATTCCAAAACCGCGTGAACGACCAGTGCTCACTGGCACTGTCGACTTATGATGATCTGTGGCAGTGGAGTATCGATCAGCCCGATCAGTTTTGGGGCTCGGTGTGCCAGTTTCTCGATATTGAGTTCAGTCAGCCAGCACAAGAGGTTCTACAAACCGGGATTGGAATTCGTGACGCCCGTTGGTTTGAAGGGGCCAAGCTCAACTTTGCCAAGCATCTATTAAAACGTCGCGATGACAGCATTGCGATCATTTTTCGGGGTGAGAATGGCAAACGCAGAACGCTGACCTATGCAGAGCTCTTTCAGCAGGTTGCATCGGTACAGGGCTACCTGAAAAAGATGAATATCGGCGCCGGCGATCGTGTTGCAGGTTACCTACCCAATGCGCCAGAGGCGATCATTGCGATGTTGGCCACCACAGCACTGGGAGCGGTTTGGACATCCTGCTCACCTGACTTTGGTGTCAATGGCGTCGTCGACCGGTTTGGGCAAGTTGAACCGAAACTGATCTTTACGATAGATGGCTACCACTACGCAGGCAAACAGATTAACAACCTCGACAAACTACCGGAGATCGTTGATCGCATTCCCAGTGTAGAAGGGGTCGTGGTCTACCCGTTTCTGAATGATTCACCCGATCTAACGGGGATCAAGGGAGCACAGCCTTGGTCAGAGGCACTGGACGACCAAGCCGGCGACATCGATTTTGTTGAACTCCCTTTTGATCACCCGCTCTACATCCTCTACTCATCGGGCACGACAGGAGTTCCTAAATGCATCGTGCATGGCGCTGGCGGAACACTGCTCCAGCACATGAAAGAGCTAGCCCTACATACAGACTTAGGCCCTGACAGCCGGTTAATGTACTTCACAACCTGCGGTTGGATGATGTGGAACTGGATGGCATCTGGTTTAGCAGTTGGTGCTTCACTCGTTCTGTTTGATGGCTCCCCTTTCCACCCGACTGCCTCGGCACTGTGGGACATCGTGGAGCAAGAGGAGATCACTGCCTTCGGCACCAGCGCCAAGTACATAGCCGCGATTCAGAATGCCGGTTACTTACCCAATCAGCACCACAGCTTTGCTCAGCTTAGATCGATACTCTCGACCGGATCGCCACTCTCACCGGAAAGTTTCGAGTTTATCTATGACTCAGTTAAACAAGACCTTCATCTGGCCTCTATCTCAGGCGGAACCGACATCGTCTCATGCTTTGCGTTGGGTGTGCCGACCCTCCCCGTCTACTCAGGCGAGTTACAGGCCAGAGGCTTAGGTATGGCCGTTGATATTTATGACGATGAAGGCAACTCTTTGCTCGAGGAGAAGGGTGAATTGGTGTGTACAGCCCCCTTCCCTAGCCGCCCCATCGGTTTTTGGAATGATCCGCAGGGTGAACGTTACAAAGCAGCCTACTTTGAACGCTTCGATAACATCTGGGCGCACGGTGATTACGCTGAACTGACAAAACGAAAGGGCGTGATCATCCACGGTCGCTCTGACGCGGTATTGAATCCAGGCGGTGTCCGAATCGGTACAGCCGAGATCTACCGTCAAGTCGAAAAGGTCGCGGGAATCACCGATAGCATCTGCGTCGGGTTACCCAAAGAGGATGATGTCGTGGTAGCGCTCTATGTCGTGCTCGCAGACGGCCTGGAACTCACCGACGACCTAGTGGCCGAGATAAAACGCACCATCCGCAACAACACCACGCCGAGACATGTACCCGGTATCATCAAAGCGGTTACGGACATCCCGAGAACCAAAAGCGGAAAAATCGTTGAGCTAGCAGTACGCAACGTGCTGGTTGGCGAGCCGGTTAAAAATAGAGAGTCACTGGCTAATCCAGAGGCGTTAGAGCTGTTTGAAGGGTTAGGAGTTTAGGAATTAAAACGACCCAAACTAATTAATTTTTAAACTTAGCAATCGCTGCAAACTGACCTTGTGTGACTCTCAACAGGTCAGTTGGTGCCAACTCAATCTCAAGTCCACGTCTGCCAGCGCTGACATACAAAGTCTTCAAAGACTCGGCACTCTGATCAATTAAGGTAGCAAAAACTCGCTTCTGCCCCAGTGGACTGATCCCTCCAACCAAGTAGCCGGTTAAGCGCTGAGCAACCTGAGGATCCGCCATCGATACTTTTTTCTGTTTTAGCGCTTTGGCTGCGGCTTTGAGATCCAACGTTGCTGCTACTGGTATGACTGCGACCGCTAGCGCATTTGGGCCTCGGTCAGTCTCAAGCATCAAAGTTTTAAAAACCTGACCTGGGTCGAGGGCTAACTTATCTGCAGCTTCGAGGCCGTAAGCGGCCCCGGGTGCATGTTCATACTGATGCGTATTGAAGGATATTTTTGCCTTTTTGGCAGCATCAATAGCAGGGGTCATAGGTGAATTTAATGATTAAGGACGCGGAGCGTAGGCAAACACGTCAGATTTCATCTGACTCTGAGTAAAGCCCTGCTCTTCTAAAGCATCCAACAGTGCATACACCATTGCCGGCGATCCGCATGCGAACACCTCTGCTTTTGTCAGGTCGTCAACATCTTCCACAATGGCCGCTGGTAGTAAGCCCGTACGTCCACTCCAACCCGGGCTCTTATCTGGTTCACTAACGACAGGAATAAAGTGAATGTTGGCGTGGTGCTCTGCCCAGCTCTTCGGCAACGCTTCGAGATACATATCCTCTTCAACCCGCGCGCCCCAATAGACATGGATAGGATTTTTGCGCGCTCTGGCGATCAGGTGCTCAACAATGCTTTTCACCTGTGAAAAACCGGTACTTGCGGCAGCAAAGATGATGGGCTGATCGTCATTGAGCTCATCTAGATTGATGGTGCAGTCGCCCATCGCCAACTCCACTTCAACGCTCGGTTGATGCAGCAGATGTTGGACAATCGAGTCGTTGAACTCACTGTCAGGCATATGGCGAATGTGAAGTTCTAATTCACGACCTGCCTCGGGTGCCGAAGCAATAGAGAATGAAGCTTTTTTCCCGTCTGGCAGGCAGATATCTAGATACTGTCCCGCTTTAAATTCAGCGCCCGCTTGCTCAGACTCAGGAAGCAAAAGGCGGATACGGTAAACATCCCTATTTAACAGATCAGCCGATAAAATCGTCGTAACTTTCCTTGCCACGTTCACTCTCCAAATAACAGTCCACGCGATGCGTGAATTAACAATTTACTCTAGTCAGGTAACTAAATAGTGGGGACTTAGTCGTCGATTCCAAGATCAGCCCAGATATCATCTACTCGACGTTTCACCGACTCATCCATGGTAATGGGCTCTCCCCATTCACGATCCGTTTCGCCCTGCCACTTATTGGTCGCATCCAATCCCATTTTGGAACCCAACCCAGACACAGGGGATGCAAAGTCCAAATAGTCGATCGGGGTATTCTCAATCATCACCGTATCCCGAGCCGGATCCATACGCGTAGTAATGGCCCAGATGACATCCTGCCAGTCACGAGTGTTCACGTCTTCATCCACAACGACAACAAATTTGGTGTACATGAATTGACGCAAGAAGGACCATACACCCAGCATCACACGCTTAGCATGACCCGGGTACTGCTTCTTCATACTGACGACCGCCATGCGGTAAGAGCATCCTTCTGGTGGCAAGTAAAAATCGACAATTTCTGGGAACTGCTTCTGCAGAATCGGTACAAACACCTCGTTCAATGCAACGCCCAGAACAGCCGGTTCATCCGGTGGACGGCCCGTGTAAGTACTGTGATAGATCGCATCAGCACGTTTCGTGATGCGCTCCACCGTAAAGACGGGAAAACTGTCGACCTCGTTGTAGTAGCCGGTGTGGTCACCAAACGGACCTTCGTCCGCCATTTCGTCAGGGTAGATGTAACCCTCTAATACGATTTCTGCACTAGCAGGCACTTGCAGGTCGCTACCAATACAGGACGTCACTTCCGTTTTCCCACCCCGTAACAGTCCAGCAAAAGCGTACTCGGACAGAGTATCGGGAACCGGTGTCACAGCGCCCAGAATGGTCGCCGGATCCGCACCCAAAGCCACCGCAACCGGGAACGGCTCGCCTGGATGCTGTTGCTTCCACTCAAGAAAATCCAACGCACCACCGCGATGCGACAGCCAGCGCATGATCAGTTTGTTCTTAGCAATTTTCTGCTGACGGTAGATACCTAGGTTTTGACGCTTTTTGTTTGGGCCGCGAGTAATGACCAATGGCCAGGTCACCAAAGGACCAGCATCACCTGGCCAGCAGGTTTGAATCGGAATCAGATCCAGATCGACGTCATCACCCTCAAGCACAACTTCCTGACAGGGTGCCTTTTTAACCACCTTGGGCCCCATGTTCAGCACTTGTTTGTAGAGCGGAATTTTGTCCAGTGCATCTTTAAAGCCCTTAGGTGGTTCAGGCTCTTTAAGTTGCGCCAGCAATTTACCGACAGCGCGCAGTGCCGAAACGGACTCTTCCCCCATGCCCAGTGCAACGCGATCAGGTGTACCAAACAGGTTGCCTAATACCGGCATGTCATAACCAACCGGGTTTTCAAACAGCAGTGCTGGACCACCGGCTTTTAACGTGCGGTCACAGATTTCTGTCATCTCTAAATTGGGGTCGACAGGATGCGTTATTCGCTTAAGCTCACCACGAGCTTCCAGCTGGCTAATAAAATCACGCAGATCTCTGTACTTAGGTGTCGCCATACAATCCTCGGCAAAAACAAAAAAGGGCGAGTGGTAAATGCTCGCCCTGTTTCAATACTAAGCCAAATAAACGCTCAGATTGATTACTTACGCTTCATCGAAAGGAAGAACTCTTCGTTGGTCTTGAAGTCCTTCAGTTTATCGATGACAAATTCAGTTGCGGCCGCATCTTCCATTGGATCCAACAGCTTACGCAGAATCCACATACGTTGGAGCTCTTCTTCTGTTGTAAGAAGATCTTCACGACGCGTACCTGAACGACGAATGTTGATCGCAGGGAAGACACGCTTCTCAGCAACGCGACGATCCAGGTGAACTTCGGCGTTACCAGTACCTTTGAACTCCTCAAAGATGACTTCATCCATCTTAGAGCCCGTATCAACCAGAGCCGTAGCAATGATCGTCAAGCTACCACCCTCTTCGATGTTACGTGCCGCACCAAAGAAACGCTTAGGACGCTCAAGTGCATGCGCATCGACACCACCGGTCAGTACTTTACCCGAAGAAGGCACAACCGTGTTGTAGGCACGGGCTAGACGGGTAATCGAATCAAGTAGAATGACAACGTCTTTCTTGTGCTCGGTTAGACGCTTCGCTTTCTCTAGCACCATTTCAGCCACTTGTACGTGGCGTGATGGCGGCTCATCAAACGTTGAAGCTACCACTTCACCACGCACCGTACGCTGCATGTCGGTTACCTCTTCCGGACGTTCATCAATCAGAAGAACAATCAGGTAACACTCTGGGTTGTTACGTGTGATGCTATTAGCAATGTTCTGTAGCATCAGTGTCTTACCGGCTTTAGGTGGAGAAACCACCAATGCACGCTGACCTTTACCAACCGGAGTCACTAGGTCTAAGACACGAGCGGTAATATCTTCTGTACTACCGTTACCGATCTCCATACGCAGACGCTTTTGAGCGAAGAGTGGCGTAAGGTTCTCAAACAGAATTTTGTTCTTGGCATTTTCAGGCTTGTCGTAGTTGATCTCAGCCACTTTAAGCAGTGCGAAGTAACGCTCACTGTCTTTCGGTGGGCGGATCTTTCCGGCAATGGTATCACCCGTGCGCAGATTGAAACGACGAATCTGGCTTGGCGATACATAAATATCATCAGGTCCAGCTAGGTAAGAGGAGTCCGCTGAACGAAGGAAGCCGAAGCCATCCTGTAGGATTTCAAGAACACCGTCACCGTAAATATCTTCACCACTGCGGGCGTGCTTCTTAAGGATCGAGAAGATGACATCTTGTTTACGAGAACGAGCAAGGTTATCTAGGCCCATTTCTGCTGCGATATCGAGCAGTTCAGGCATGCTTTTTAGTTTGAGTTCGGTAAGGTTCATTTTTTCGTTATGAATAGTGTCGTGCACGACGAGAGCCGCGAGACAGGAATGATTGAAATTAGAAGAAGATTATTTGGGTTGGTCAGAAATCAACCAACGGAGTTAATATATAACCAGTTGGTGGTGCTGTCTAGCCAATAGACAAAGAAAAGGCGGGATATCCCGCCTTTTACCTAATATTTAGATGTTTGCGTCAACAAACGCCGTTAGCTGCGACTTAGACAGTGCGCCAACTTTGGTTGCTTCAACGTTGCCGCCTTTGAAGATCATCAGTGTTGGAATACCACGAATACCAAACTTAGGAGCGGTTTCAGCGTTTTCGTCGATGTTCAACTTACACACTTTCAAACGACCCGCGTACTCAGTCGCAACTTCTTCTAGGACCGGTGCAATCATCTTACAAGGGCCACACCACTCTGCCCAGTAATCAACCAGTACTGGACCTTCAGCCTTTAGGACGTCCTCTTCGAAACTTGCGTCAGTTACGTTTAGGATGTTTTCGCTCATCTGTTCTTATCTCCAATGCGTTTTACGCGAAGCGGTTGCAAGACTTGTCTTAACAAGACATCAACCTTAAATTGCAAAATAACTTGCCCAATAATAGCATCTGCTCACCAATAATGGGAATGATGTCGAGAACTGTGATGAATCCACTAATGAAACACCTGCGTGAAGTCACAGAGGACAGTGTTCGCGTTACCCTGACCCTGTTCAAAATACTCATCCCAGCCATCGTCATTGTACGCCTATTGGAGCTAATCGGTGCAGCCGACTTCTTAGCCGACACACTCAGTGCACCTATGGAGTGGCTAGGTCTACCAGCCATTGCCGGCATTGTATGGGCCACCACGCTGCTCACCAACATCTACGCAGGCTTAATTGTCCTATTCACCTACTCACAAGCCTGGACACTTGAGCAGATTACGTTGATGGGCATCCTGATGCTGGGTGCGCACAACTTGATTGTTGAGATCGCCATCACCTATCGAGGGGGTTGCCGATTATTGCCGATGATTCTAATTCGCATCGGCGGCGCACTCGGGCTTGCGATCTGTATGCACTGGGTCTACCAAGATATGCCCAGCATGCAGCAGCTGGTTAGCTTCGATTTTGCCCCAGAGATTGGTGACAACAGTTGGACCGCGTGGCTAAGTGCACAACTCGAGATGCTATTTTGGACCGTTGTCGTCATTTTTGGTTTGGTAGCCGTTCTAAGAATTGCCAAAGTGACGGGTTTAGAGCGCGCCATCGAATATCTACTTAGACCGATTCTCAAACTGATTGGTATTAAACGAGAAGCCCTACCGATGAGCTTAATAGGGATGACACTGGGATTAGCCTATGGTGGCGGATTACTGATTCGTGAAGCAGAGCGAGGCACCATCAGTGGACGCGATATTTTTGCCTCTTTTGCCCTTCTTGGCCTGTGTCACAGCCTGATTGAAGATACCCTACTGATCGCACTAACCGGTGCAGAACTGCACGGCATACTCTGGGCTAGATTGGCTTTTGCACTGATTATCATTGCCCTACTAACGCGGCTACTACCTCTGATATCAGATCAAACCTTCTATCGATTCTTCATGAGAAAGCAGGAGTAATATTAAAAACTGAGAGGCGGCTTTGAGTCGTTGAAGTTTTTACCGCCCCCAATCCTTACCACTCATTTCGACCAACCGAGACGCGGCTCGTCGAAAAGAGAAGGCTAGATCATTGGCGGCCGATAATTTTGCCAGTGACGCGCCATTTAGACCCGTTGCCGACCACTCCATATCTTCACCCTCTTTGGAACGAATCATGGTCGTCGCAAAGGAGCTTGAGTTGCCCCCTTTTTCACTAACAAACAACTCTTCATTGCCATCGCTGCGTTCAATTTGCGCTGAGAAATCGACAAACAGTTCATCGAGTGGGACGTTGGCTGCCAGCACCAAGCGGGTGCGAGATTCATAACACAGGTCAATGAGGGTCAAAAATCGTCGCCCTTCGTCAAGGTGATTGACGTCTAATTGCGGAACACCGTCGATGATGAGGACCGGAAATCGGTCGCAAAGGGAAATATAATCGGACGCGCCAAGCGGCTGGTGACACAACTCGGAAAAATCAAACCAGGCGCACCGGTCATTATGTCGTTTGACCTGGACGGTGCGGCCGAAGCGTACGTCAATGACCTCGTCCTCAGTTCCCGATACAGTGCCACCAAATATCTCTTTAAGCTGCGACTGAATGTTGTTATTGCCATGTACATCCTTGTTTGACCAAAAATAGGAATGACCATCTGCTCGAGTTTCGAGTCGATAATCTCTGGCGGAATCCTCCATGGAGATAATGTCGAACCTGTCTTTTAACATGTCTATGAATGGCAAAAAGAGGGATCGGTTAATGCCTCCCTCATACAATGTATCCGGGGAGCGGTTTGAGGTGGCGACCACTACGACATTCCTATCCAATAATAATGAAAACAGTCGCTTCAAAATCATGGCATCGGCAACATCGGTTACTTGAAATTCATCAAAACAGAGGAGTTGAGCTTCCTGTGCCAATTGTTGTGCAACAACAGGCATCACATCATCTAGTGGGTGCTTCTGTTTGAAGACAAATAGGCGATGGTGCACGTCTAGCATGAATTCATGAAAGTGGACGCGGCGCTTGGTAATAGAAGCCTTAACCGACGCGTAAAAGAGGTCCATTAGAAAGCTCTTGCCGACTCCGACCGGACCATGGATATAGATACCGCGCGGTGGTGGACTAAAAGACCACAAATTGAGTTTCTTTCGAAGAGAGAACTGAGCGGAGACCAAAGATCGTCCAAGTGGAAGCGGGCTGTTGCTAGTAGTACTGCTCGCTATCGATTTATCAGAACCCACAGGGACTGGCGGTAGCAAGGCAAGCGAATCATGCAGAGCATCGAGTTTTGCGGCTAGTGTGACTTGTGCCTCATCTCGTTGCACCTCCCCCGCATCCACCATTCGTTCATAGGTCTCAGTCACGGGGCCTATCGATAGGGGTTGCTGGGTGACGAAATGTTGTGCTGCCATATTCTTCCTAACCGTACTCATCATGAATCTGATCAGTAATACGGTATGGTAGGCAATATATGATCAAGTCTTTCATTGAAACCACTCATCGCGTTTCTCCTGTTTGTTAGATAGTTAAAATTTACCCCCAAGCCTCAGTAATATGAAATTAGATCTGTTTATCGGTCTGATAACCTTTTGGCTATAGTTGATAACGAGAGTTATTTGAGCTCAGCTCTGCAAAGGTCTGCAAACTGAGGCAGAACATAAATTGGCTTATCCCCATCATAGAACTTCAGCTTTACGCCGAATTGGCGAGTCACTTCGTCGAAACTAGTCATCACCCCATGAACTAGAGGGCATGTTTTGGAGACGACAAACGTAAATTTGCTACCCCAACAGTTGTGAGGCTCACACAGACTATAAATTTCAAAAACGAAACCGCCCTCCTCTACGTACTCAACTGGATGCTCCACGGCACCGTTGTCCAGGTATTCAGCCAACCACTGATCTACACCAACCTCGCCTTCAAACAGACCGTTCCATTTCATCCGATAGTCCGGTTTGTCGATCACGTCTGTGAGATAGTCAGGCATTGGTTGTTTTAATACATCGGAGAAATCGTCACGCGTTGGGTTTTCTTCGGCTTGAACTGGAACCGCTAGCATTAACACGCTCAACACAGCTGCTATTTGATTGTTCATAGAAGAGCCCCTCTGTCCTGAGTGGATATCAGTCTCATTTATTTTTTTTGTTTCTGCTGCCCACTTGTTCACCTGCTTTGAAAGCTGCAAGTATTCCTGACAACCCCTTCTTATTTTTTGCCTCGCGAACCGCATCGATTTCAGATTGGTTCAAAGTTATGGCTGGTTTTTTGGACGTGAATTTTATGGAAACAATGAAGCCTACAGCGAAGAAGATGAACAACCCACCAAAGTGCCAAGCTTCAGAAAAACCAAGCCAACGAAGTATTTGGTATACAGGTCCGAGCCAGTCTGCGATTAAGTCCTCATCTAACATCGTTCAGACCCTCCTTTAAACCCTTGATATTTTTTTCTATTGAATCACAGATTAACTTACACCGCCAAAGCCAGGTGTTTCTTACATGGAGTACCCAAGGTTTAAGTTCGAAATTAGTTTTCACAGCAATAAAAAAGGCGACCTTAGGTCGCCTCTCTATACTGCATGCAGCCTCTTAAATTTGAGGGCCTGCAGCAATGATCTTCTCATCAACACCTTCAAATTTTTCGAAGTTGTTAACGAACTGTGCGGTCAGATCGGCACAAGCAGCATCATAATCGGCGCCGTTTGCCCAAGTATCACGTGGCACAAGTAGGTTGTCATCAACACCCTGAACGGTCACAGGCACTTCTAGGTTTAGACCAGGGATGTGCTTAGTTTCCACATCTTTAAGGTGTCCGTGTTGGATCGCTGAGATAATGCCGCGAGTCGTTGGGATGCTGAAACGCTCACCTGTACCGTAGCTACCGCCGGTCCAACCGGTATTCACTAGGTAAACTTTAGAGCCGTACTCTTCGATACGCTTGATCAGTAGTTCTGCGTACTCGCTTGGTGGACGCGGGAAGAATGGTGCACCAAAACAGGTTGAGAAGGTCGACTTGATGCCGCCGCCTGAACCCATCTCTGTAGAGCCAACCAACGCTGTGTAGCCAGATAGGAAGTGGTACGCCGCTGCCTCTTTGCTCAGGATAGAGACAGGAGGCAGTACGCCGGTTAGGTCACAGGTTAGGAATACGATGTTATCTGGCTCGTCACCCATATTAGTCGCCGAACGCTTCTCAACATGGCTCAACGGGTAGGCACAACGACCGTTCTCTGTCAGGCTGACATCGTTGTAATCCGCTTCACGACACTCGTCTAGAACAACGTTCTCGACGATTGCACCAAAACGGATTGCATCCCAGATGATCGGTTCGTTTTTCTGGCTAAGGTTGATTGTCTTAGCGTAACAACCGCCTTCTAGGTTGAAGACACCGCCTTTCGCCCAACCGTGCTCATCATCACCGATTAGGTAACGGCTTGGGTCTGCAGAAAGGGTTGTTTTACCAGTACCTGAAAGACCGAAGAAGAGCGTCGTTGAGCCATCTTCACCAATGTTCGCTGAACAGTGCATTGGTAGCACGTCTTTTTCAGGTAGAAGGAAGTTCTGTACAGAGAACATCGCTTTCTTCATTTCTCCCGCGTAACGCATACCGGCGATCAACACTTTACGTTGTGCGAAGTTCAGAATGACACAGCCATCAGAGTTGGTGCCATCACGCTCTGGCTCACACTCGAAACCAGCAGCGTTAAGAATTTGCCACTCTTCTTTACCCTTAGGGTTGTAGTCGCTTGGACGGATGAAGAGATTTTGACCAAAAAGATTTTGCCATGCAGTTTCAGTGGTCATACGCACTGCAAGGTAGTGACTTGGATCAGAACCGACATGCACTTCAGAAGTGAAAGACTCTTGCTCAGAAATGTACGCTTCAACACGCGCCCATAATGCATCAAACTTGTCTGCGTCGAATGGACGGTTGATTGGCCCCCAAGAGATGGCATCGGATGTGCTTGGCTCTTGGACGATGAAACGATCCATTGGTGAACGACCTGTACGCTTACCGGTAGTAACGACAAGTGCACCTGTGTTTGCTAGTACGCCTTCATTGCGTGCGATAGCAGCCTCAACCAACGCGGCAGGCGTCAGGTTAAGGTGATTCTCTGCGATTGACTCTTTAGTCATCAACTGATCCCTTGGGCTTTAACCCATTTGTACCTAAAAGTTACCGTCCTCAAAGAGGGCGGAACGCGGAAAATAATTTAAATAATATTATTGGTGGTTGGTTTGAAAGGTCGTGGCCAACTCTTTTTGTAGGTGCGCGATTATCTCATAGCCGGGGGCTCTAACAAACCCCCAGATCGATAACCTTTAGTGTAACGAGTCACTCTCGTTCAATGCCCCATCGTTGTGGAACAGTGCTTTAATGTCTTGCGCATCAAAATCATAACTGCGATTACAGAAATGACAAGTTGTTGATACGACACCGTTATGCTCTTCAGCAAGGCTCAGAAGCTCCTCTTCGGTCATCGTTTGCAGAGCGGCTGCACTGCGTTGACGTGAACAGTCACACGAGAAGCTTAACGGCTCAGGATCTATGATACGTGCGCTCTCTTGGTGGAATAGACGATACAACAGTGTCTCGTTATCCAACTCGAGTAGCTCATCGTTTTGCAGGGTTTGCGCCAGAGTAGAGATGTGATTCCAATCCTCATCACCATTGCCAGCAGCCGGTAACACTTGCAGCATCATGCCAGCGGCACGCTGACCATCGGTGGTCAGAATCAGTTGCGTGGGTAGCTGCTCTGATTGGCGGAAATAGCCTTCGATACACTCGGCAACGCTCGCCCCTTCAAGCGGTACAATGCCTTGGTAACGCTGACCCTGTTCAGGCTCCATGGTCAGCGCCATGCGACCATTAACAAAGGAGTGATCGAAACGCTCGCCGTGCTTTAGAGTCTCTTCGTCAAAACGAGCAATCGCACGGACCTGGCCTTTATCGTTGCACTCAGCAAGAAGCAGACGCAGTCCACTGTCGCCCTGTGCTTGAAGTGACAAACGACCTTCGATCTTCAAGTTTGAACTGAGTAGCACAACCGCCGCCAACATCTCGCCCAACAGGTGGCGAATCTCATCCGGGTAGTCACCATAAGCAATCGCTTGCTGGAAACTCTCTTCAAGACCGACAACAACGCCTCGCACGTCGGCATTATCAAACAGGACGCGTTGAATTTGATCAGGTGTGCTCATCAGAAGACCTATAATAATTTAACAATTGGGGCGCGATTTTACGCGGAATTGGTGCAGGTTTCAGCTATCAATCTCGTAAATAACCTTTAACCCGCAACAACTCACGACGGCTCTTTTTATCCGGTCGTGCATCAGGCCCTGAGCCCAACTGCTTACGCATCGCAGCGTTCTCTTCGCGCTTATTGATACTGGCTTGAGTCTCAACGTAGAGTTTTTGAGCTTCTGGCGCGCCACGACGTTGATCAGAGAGTGCAACGATCTCGATCTCTTTCTCGTCGTAGCCCTGACGAATCTTAAGCTTGGCACCAATCTCAACCGCTTTACTGCACTTTGCTCTTTGCCCGTTGTAGTGCACCTTACCGCCTTCAATCATCTCTTTGGCAATGCCTCGGGTCTTGTAGAACCGGGCAGCCCAAAGCCACTTATCTAGACGGATACCGCTACTCATTCGTTTACCATTACCTCATTAAAATCATTGATCGACATAAAATCACAATCACTCATGTCGCGTGGGGGCATCTGCAGATCAGGCTGATCAATCGTTAGCAGATGCTTGATGCCGAAATCATGTGCGGACTGCAGAACCGGTAGACTGTCATCCACCATCAATGTACGTTCAGGGTCGAAGGGTTCATGCTTCATCAGAGCCTCCCAAAAGGCTTGCGACTCTTTCGGATAGCCATAGTCGTGTGAACTGATCACACCCTGCACCTCATCCGCTAAATTGGTACGAGAGAACTTTAAATCAACCCCTGCCCGATGCGAATTGGTGACAATCAGCACACGTCGACCACTCTGTTTAAGCCAAGCTAGAAACTCGGGCACAGAGTGGCGGTAGCCAATCCTATCGGCCACCTCGTGTTTTAGCTCAGCAATCGGTAGCTGAAAGCGCTCACTCCAGTAGTCAAAGCAGTACCAGTTTAATGTCCCCTGCTCTTCCATAATGTTCGACAGGATATATTTCTTAGCCTCTTCAACATCGATTTGGTGAATCTCTGCGTAACGAGCAGGCAGAAACTCAAGCCAGAAGTGTGAATCGAAGTGAAGATCCAACAGGGTGCCGTCCATATCTAAGAAGACGGTGTCTATCTCTTGCCATTGAAGCATAATCGGGGAACACTCTAGGAAACGTTATTTGGATACCAGTATGCCGATCAAACCGGAAATTTTGAAGGTCACTAAGCCAGAGAAGAGTGCGCTGTTTCATGTCGAGCAGGTCGACCTTCGCTTCAGCAATGGTGAGGAGCGTCGATTTGAACGCCTGGCATCCAAGGGCCGAGGCGCCGTCATGGTGCTTGCCATCGATGCCCAACAGAACATCGTTCTGATTCGAGAGTATGCGACCGGCTTTGATGATTATGTCTTAACACTACCCAAAGGGGTGATCGATCCTGGCGAAGATGCACTACAGGCAGCCAATCGTGAGCTTCAAGAGGAGGCGGGTTTTGCTGCCAATCAACTTCAGGTTATCCGGAATATGAGCGCGGTGCCCAACTACATGGGCAACTCACTGACGCTGGTTGTGGCGCAGGATCTTTATGAGAGTCGTTTAGAAGGTGATGAACCAGAGCCTCTGGAAGTTGTGAAATACCCACTGGCGGATATCGAGACACTGGCGATGCAGAGTGATTTTCATGAAGGCCGAGCCATTGCCGCACTGTTTCTGGTCAAGCAATGGCTTGCCGAGCAGTAGTTACTGATCCGCAGACTTACAGGCCAACGTACCAGCTGCAATAACGCGATCCACGCGCTCAGAAAAACCAGCATCAGACCGATCACTACGCAGAATGCGACCGACTTCCAAGTCGTCAAAGCGCTCGTGGACATAATCGGTTAGACAGCTGCAGCGCGCTTCAGAGGCACCTGACACCAGACAACCGTTCATAAACGGTTCGTAGGTTTTGGATCCAAAGTAGTTAACACGAACAATGTAGATGGCGCCCATAACAACGGCGATCCACAACAGAACCTTTGACATGCTTTAAGCCTTGTAAATGATCAAGATGGCCGCATTGTAATCAGAGGTGAACATAATTTCAGCTATCTTTAGTTGCAGATACGAAACAACCGAGTGATCTAAAGACATTACTTTTTGTGCCATTAATAGTCGGGCGAAAGGTGATATGATCGCATCCACTAACTTACCGCCAGGGTTTTTATGCCCTGACTAACTGAAATGATTGGAGCATAAAATGAGCTTTGAACTTCCAGCACTGCCATACGCAAAAGATGCACTAGAACCACACATCTCTGCTGAAACTCTAGAATTCCACCACGGCAAACACCACAACACTTACGTGGTTAAGCTAAACGGCCTAGTACCAGGTACTGAGTTTGAAGGTAAATCTCTAGAAGAGATCATCAAAACGGCACCAGCTGGCGGCGTATTCAACAACGCAGCACAGGTATGGAACCACACCTTCTACTGGAACTGCCTATCACCAAACGGTGGCGGTGAGCCAACAGGCGCTATTGCTGACGCGATCAACGCTCAGTGGGGCTCTTTCGACAAGTTCAAAGAAGAGCTAAACGACAAAGCGGTTAACAACTTCGGTTCTTCATGGACTTGGTTGGTTAAAAACGCTGACGGTTCTTTAGAGATCGTAAACACTAGCAACGCAGGCACGCCAATGACTAACGGTCAAACAGCGATCCTGACTGTAGACCTTTGGGAACACGCTTACTACATCGATTACCGCAACGTACGTCCAGACTACCTAAACGGTTACTGGTCACTTGTGAACTGGGACTTTGCAAACGCAAACCTAGCGGCTTAATCAGTAGCCCGTCATTGAAAAGAGAGCTTCGGCTCTCTTTTTTATTGTCTACTGCACGCCTATTTCCGGTCCCACAACACTCATCACGGTCTCAAGAATGATCGGCTGAGCGACCGCTTTAGGGTGTAGGCCATCTGACTGCATCAGATCCCAATCGGTCGCCACGCCCTCTAACAGGAATGGCACGAGTGGTGCATCAAATGTTTCAGCCAGCTGGGGGAATAGATTAAAAAAAGCGCGGGTGTATCGTGGACCATAGTTGGGCGGTAGCTGAATACCAATCACAATCAGCTTTGCACCTGACTCAGTAATCTTACTGGCCAAAGCTTCAAGATTGGTTTGAATAATATTCAGAGGAGTACCGCGTAAACCGTCATTGGCTCCTAACTCAAGCAGGACCCATTTAGGTTCGTGTAGCTCTAACAGATCGGGAAGTCGCGCCAGCCCCCCGGCTGTGGTTTCACCACTGACACTGGCATTTAATAACGTCAGACCGGAACTTTCCAAACGCTGTTCCATCAACTCTACCCAACCTTCACCCGGGGTTAATCCATAACCGGCCGAGAGGCTATCTCCCAACACCATAATATCCGCTGCCTTAACCGGCAGCGCTAACCAAAAAGCGATGAATAAGTGCAGTATGAAATTCTTTAACAAAACGACCTCGAACCTTTAAAAGCGACGTAACAAACCCAAAATTAATAATAGTCGTAAGGGTATTAGAAGACTATTGGATCATTAAGAGGACACCATGACTAGCCGCTCCGTTCTACTTGAAGCAAAACAGCTGGGAAAACAGTTTAAGACCGGAAGCGGAACACTGGATCTGTTCGTCAATCTCAACCTAACCATTAATGCCGGGGAGACGATAGCGATCATCGGTAAATCTGGCGCCGGTAAATCGACGCTACTCAGTCTGCTTGCGGGGTTGGATACGGCCACCTCTGGGACAGTCGAATTTGAAGGTAAGCCTTTAGAGTCACTGTCGGATGCAGAACGAGCAAAACTCAGAGCCGATAAAATTGCCTTTATTTTCCAATCCTTTCACCTACTGCCCGAGCTAACAGCACAGGACAACGTCGCACTACCCCTTGAGATTCGCCAGCAGCAAAACGCGGAGGCAACAGCGTCGGAATGGCTACAAAACGTCGGGCTGGGTGATCGAACTGATCACTATCCTTCACAACTCTCCGGTGGCGAGCAGCAACGCGTGGCGATAGCGCGTGCTTTTGCAGGTAACCCTGCCCTGCTCTTTGCCGATGAGCCTACCGGCAACCTCGATGAAG
Source organism: Marinobacterium sp. xm-a-152 (assembly GCF_013282965.1). Lineage (NCBI taxonomy): Bacteria > Pseudomonadati > Pseudomonadota > Gammaproteobacteria > Oceanospirillales > Oceanospirillaceae > Marinobacterium > Marinobacterium sp. xm-a-152. The sequence goes on from NZ_WBYI01000002.1 coordinate 80,537, forward strand.
CGACGGGGCAGCAAATCGTTGAACAGCTCTTCTCATTAAACGAGCAACAGGGCACAACGCTGATATTGATCACTCACGACCTTGAGCTAGCAAAACGCTGTCAGCGTCGAATTCAACTGAGTAATGGGGCTATCGAGGAGCTGTCATGAGTTCTGCCATTCCCCGCATCGCAAGGCGACAGCTGTGGGTGCAACTGCGCACCATTGAGTGGCGAGTATTAATCCTTGCGGCTCTACTCGCTGTGACACTGACCAGCTTTCTATCGATCGTCAGTGATCGTTTAGAGAGTGGCCTCCTCAGGGAGAGTGCCTCAGTGCTAGGGGCCGATCTGGTCGTTCGATCCAGTCGACCCATTAATGAACAACGCACGGACCTAGCTGAAGAGCTGGGGCTAACCACCACCCGAGTGATTCAATTCCCCACCATGGTCGGTGCTGGTGACAACCTCATCCTAAGCTCAGCCAAAGTAATCTCTGATCCCTACCCGCTCAGGGGAGAGGTGATTACTGATCCACCTATGCAAGTAGCGGTACCTGAGCCTGGAACCGCATGGGCTGAAGAGCGCATTATTGATCAACTGGGTCTGTTGATTGGAGATACCCTGCAGTTCGGTTATGCCGATCTAGTGCTTACCGCCAGGTTAAAACAGTCCCCCGACAGAGGTAGCGGTTTCAACACACTCAACCCTCATCTTCTGGTCAATCAGCAAGATCTTGAGAAGAGCGCGGTACTGGGCCCAGGCTCTAGAGCCGAGTTCCGTCTACTGATCAGTGGTGACAATGATCAGCTTAAAACGTACGAGGCACGTCTAAAACCGACGCTGGAGAACCACGAGCGGATACTGTCACTGATCAATGATCAACCGGTCACCGGTAACGCTCTCGCTAACGGCCTCTCCTATGTTCGTTTGAGTTCACTGACGACCCTACTGCTCGCATCACTGACCATTCTTTTGGCACTGCGTCGCTTCGGTCATGCCCAGCAGAGTCGCAGCGCGCTCTTCTTAAGCATGGGGTTAACACCCAACGCCTTAGTAAGGCTCTATTTTTGGCAGCTCGGCATAGCCGCAACCCTTATCGCAGTGATTGGCGGGATGGCTGGCGCTCTTCTCGCTGGCCTAGCCGATATCTGGCTATCCGGTCTGCTTCCACAAGCGCTCCCTAACGCGCGGTGGACTAGTTACTTAATAGGCCCTGCGTTGGGGTATGCGATGCTACTTCTACTCGGCATGCCTCCAGCCCTGGAGCAGGCCAAGGTGCCCGTTGCACAACTACTACGAAGCGACCAGACAAACACGACTCAAAAAGCAAGCTGGGGACTCTACCTCATCAGTCTGGTACTGCTAAGCGCTGTATTACTGCTATTTTTGGCGGCGCCTGCCGCTGCTGCGGTTTTACTGATCATGCTGGGTATCAGTGGCCTGCTGTTCGGTTGGTTGGCCCAACTGATTCTGCATAGCCTCGGGCGTTTTTTAGCTAACCGTCTTGCCCTTGGGCGTTTGCTCATCATGCGTTTGCGTCAGCAACGTAAATGGCACCGATTACAAGCGGGTGTCATGGTACTGTTACTGATGTTGTTGAGCGTTATCTGGGTGGCTCGTCAGGACTTAGTCAAAGAGTGGCAAGCGCAATTCCCTGAAGACGTGCCGAACTACTTCTTAATCAATATCCAGGAGTGGCAAAAGCCAGGGGTCGATCAGTTTTTGGCAGATCGCGACATTGATACCGAACTCTATCCCATGATACGCGGGCGATTAGTGGACCTTAACGATGCACCGATCAGACCTCAGCTAAACGAAGAGCAGTTAAAGGATAACTCTCTACGCCGTGAGTTAAACCTGACCTGGCGCCAGCAACCACCGGTGCATAACCAGATCATCCAAGGTGAGTGGTGGGATTCAGACTCTAGCGAGCACCAGATCTCAATCGAGCGGGACATGCTGGAGGATCTAGGGCTTAAACTGGGTGACAAGCTCGGCTTTGACGTCGGTGGCCAACCCGTCAGTGGTGTCATCACCAGTGTGCGTGAAGTGAAGTGGGAATCTTTCCAACCCAACTTCTACGTCATTTTCTCGCCAGCAGCACTGCAATCTTATCCGGGCACATGGATCACCAGCTTTAAACTGGCCGAGGAGCGCAAAGCACAAGCGAACGAACTGCTTCGCGAATTCCCGTCGTTAACCTTGATCGATATCGATCAACTGATGAAACAGCTCGCTGGCTGGTTAGAAAGACTCGCTGAAAGCTCGGCCTTTGTGTTGATTATGACGCTGGCGACTGGCCTTATTCTGGTCACTATCACCCTGCTCCAAGCATTAGAACAGCGTAAAACTGAGGTGGCACTGCTGCAAACATTAGGGGCAAGAGCGACTGAGACCAAACAGCTTGATCTCTTGGAGTTTGGTCTTTTGGGTCTGGTGTGTGGCTCACTCGCTGTGTTCAGTGCAGAGATCACCTTGGCAGCCATGAATCAGTTTTTGTTGAAGATACCGCTCTCTGCTCACTGGGAGCTGTGGCTCACTCTGCCAATACTGGCCAGTTTCGCGTTTATTGCGATAGCCAGTCTGCTGCGTGCTCCACTTAAGATAGAGCAGTGCTATGCCATTCTTAAATCCAATGGGTAATAACAACGGCTAATTCCACTATTGGAGTAGTGTTATTTTTCATTAAAGATGTGTAGAATTCGCTCAAATTTTGATCTACATCAACAAATTTGAGGGTTTAAAACCATGGCACACGACGAAAACTTCCGTGACAAATCTGGCTGGGGCTGGATCGCAATCAACCTAGTTGCTCTTGCTTGGATCACTATGCCAGTCAGCATCGCATTGACTCAGGTTGTTCAGTGGTAAGCCACTCAACCAACAAAAAAGGAGCCTAATGGCTCCTTTTTTTGGCTGTACTTTTCCGACTTAGACAGTCAGTGTCTCAACACCCTCTGGCGTTGCCATCAGGACAAGGTCTGCAGGGCGCAGCGCAAACAGACCATTGGTGACAACACCCACCAAGTCGTTCAACTCTCGCTCTAGCCCTTTTGGATTGAGGATCTCCATATCGTGAACATCCAAGATGATGTTGCCATTATCGGTCACAAAGCCCTGGCGGTATTCAGGCTGCACACCCAGCTTCGCTAACTCACGAGCTACGTAAGAACGAGCCATCGGAATCACCTCTACCGGCAGAGGGAAAGCGCCCAATACATCAACCTGCTTAGACTGATCGACAATACAGACAAACTCTTTGGATGCTGCTGCGACAATCTTCTCGCGAGTCAACGCACCACCGCCACCTTTGACTAAGTTTAGGTGTGGATCGAACTCATCGGCGCCATCGACGTAGACCTCAATACCTGATACTGAGTTCAAATCAACCACTTCAATGCCATGTGAGCGCAGACGCTCGGCAGAAGCTTCCGAGCTGGCCACGGCCGACTCGAATGCACCTTTGTGTGCTGCCAAAGCATCAATAAAGCAGTTAGCCGTAGAGCCGGTTCCGATACCAATCACCGAATCCGCTTTTAATTTTGGCAATACATAATCCAGTGCCGCTTGTGCGACCGCCTGTTTCATTTCGTCTTGAGTCATCAATCCATCTCTAAACAGTCAATTTTCGGGTGTTTTAGCAGCCATTTGCCTGGCTATCTAGACGCAATAGCAGTGAGTCTATACCATTTGCATCCATATTTCTTAAGCAAAACAGCTCTTGATCACTATGCAGCGATACATACGAAAAATTCTTGAAGCGCGTGTTTATGACGTAGCCGTCGAAACCGCACTGGATGACGCACCCGGTTTGTCCGAGCGCACAGGCAACAAAGTCCTACTAAAACGTGAGGATGAACAACCTGTCTACTCGTTCAAAATTCGTGGTGCCTACAACCGTATGGCTCAGCTGACCGATGAAGAGAAGGCGCGCGGTGTAATTACTGCATCCGCCGGTAACCACGCTCAAGGCGTTGCAAATGCGGCTAAGTACCTTGGTATCAAAGCGACCATTGTCATGCCCAAAACCACGCCAGACGTGAAAGTCACCAACGTGCGTCGCTTGGGAGGAAAAGCGGTTCTGCACGGTGATGCCTTTGACGATGCGCGCCAGCATGCTGCAAAACTGGAGCAAGAGAAAGGCTTAACTTACATCCCGCCCTACGATGATCCCGATGTCATTGCAGGACAGGGTACCGTTGCAATGGAGATGTTGCGCCAGCATACTGGCCCCATCGAGGCGATCTTTGTACCGGTCGGCGGTGGCGGCTTGATTGCCGGTGTTGCTGCTTACGTTAAATACCTTCGTCCCGAGACCAAGATCATTGGCGTTGAATCGGATGAGTCCGCGTGTCTTGCACTGGCTATGGAGAAGGGTCGTCGTGCCACACTGCCACAAGTTGGCATCTTTGCGGACGGTGTCGCCGTAGCTCAGATCGGTAAGCACACTTGGGAAATCTGTAAAGATCATGTCGATGAAGTGATCACCGTCAGCGTGGATGAGATCTGTGCGGCCATTAAAGATATCTTTGACGATACCCGTGCGGTGTCAGAACCCGCAGGTGCCCTAGCGGTTGCCGGCCTCAAACGCTATGTCGAGCGCGAGCAGTGCACCGGCAAAAATCTAATCGCCATCAACTCAGGGGCCAACGTAAACTTTGATCGTCTGCGTCATGTTGCTGAGCGTTCAGAGATCGGTGAAAAACGTGAGTTATTAATAGCGGCCAAAATCCCAGAGCGACCAGGTGCCTTTAAGCAGTTCTGTAAAACGCTGGGGAATCGCAACATCACTGAGTTCAACTACCGCTATAGCGACAGCGATGCGGCCGTGGTGTTTGCCGGTGTTCAAATCCGAAAAAACAACGATGGTCGCGAAGAGTTACTGGCCGAACTTAACGACGCATTAGATGAAGTGACAGACCTTACCGATAACGAGGTGGCAAAAAGTCATATTCGCTATATGGTTGGCGGTCACAAGCCTGATGCCTGTGGTGACGAAGCGCTCTTCCGCTTTGAATTTCCAGAGCGTCCAGGCGCGTTGATGAAGTTCCTAAATACTCTGGGTGGGCGTTGGAATATCTCAATGTTCCACTACCGCAACCACGGCGCTGCCTATGGACGCGTTTTAGTGGGTATGGAAGTGCCTAAGAAAGAGCGTTCTGAAGTGCGTAAGTATTTAGACGAGTTGGGCTACACCTGGTTTGAAGAGACCACCAACCCAGCCTACCAGCTCTTCCTAGGTTAACCGAAAAACATCAGTGGTGTTCTGGGGTCTCGGGTGAGACGTCGAACACCTCTTTAGTTAGCGCTTTCATTCCGTATACCAGCAACGAAATAGTTCCCCAGGTCAGACCCAGTACGACACCAGCATCGACAATGCCGCGCCAAGGTTGCGGGATAGAGTGCACCACAATGATCAACACAATGATAAATGTGGTCAGTGAATAGCTGACGATTTTGCGCTTCTTAGTGGTATGGAAGAACCCCATGCAAAAGAGCGGTGCGAGTACCAAACGCGCAGGCGTCACATGGTGACGAAGGTAGCGAGCTCGCGCTGCTGCACGAGGTGAAAAGTTTTGCTGGAAGCCTCGATATCCCTCTGCAAATCCCATAAAAACCAACGAGAAAGCCAGTGCCACCCAATGGCCAAAACTCAATTCAGCAAACGGAAGTTCCAAAGCCATGGGGGCTAAGCGATAGATTGCACTGCTCAACAGAGCAACAACGCCAACAATACCCCAAACAGCTGCAATTGAACCCAACATAGAGAGTCGCCTTATATTCAAACAAGCGGGCAAGTATAACGAATAGTCAGGTCCTGACAACCGGGTGCGTTATTTGTAGTCCGCTTTATCAAGACCGTACTTACGCATTTTGTCAGAGAGGGTTTTTCTAGGTAGACCCAAAGCGGCCAGCGTCTCTTTGATTGAGCCGGCATGACGAGCCAATTCGGTTTGAATCAACGTTTTCTCAAAGTACTCAACGCGATCAGGTAGGCTCATAGTGGTGTTCTGATTACTCTCCAACTCGCCCGCTTCCCCACAATTGAGCTCACCGAGCAGCACAAAACGCTCCGCCACATTGCGCAGCTCACGCACGTTACCTGGCCAATCATAGGCGACAAGTTGCTGAATCTGCTCCGGTGTTAGCGGTTCGACTTCACGGCCAAACTGACCTGAGGCGACCAGAGCAAAGTGTTTAAACAGCAAAGGGATATCTTCGCGGCGTTCCCTAAGGGCGGGTAGATCGACTCGAACGACATTGAGTCGATAGTAGAGATCCTCTCGGAAATCGCCCTGGTCGGCCGCTTCACGCAGGTCCACTTTAGAGGCGGCGATGACTCTTAAGTCCAGTGAAATAGGGTCGTTCGAACCTAAACGCTCAATGACACGCTCTTCCAACACACGCAGCAGTTTAATCTGCAAAGAGATCGACATGCTTTCGATCTCGTCTAAGAACAGTGTTCCACCTTGAGCATGCTCTAACTTACCAATTCGACGATTTTTGGCGTCGGTAAAGGCGCCCGCCTCATGGCCAAAGAGTTCACTCTCAATTAGGTTTTCAGGAACCGCCCCACAGTTAATGGCGACAAAGTTGGCCCCGCGACGGCTGCTGTTTTCATGGATATAGCGAGCTAGCAGATCTTTACCCGCTCCGGTCTCACCGTGAATCAAAATATCCGCAGGGGTATCAGCAACCGCTCGAACAATATTACGCAGCTGTTGAATGCGCGGACTGGCGCCAATTAAACGAGGGCCTGCCGCGTTGTGAGTGGCTAGTTCCTCTTTAAGCGCTCGGTTTTCGAGAGTTAACGAGCGCTTTTCGATCGCACGACGTACGACATCAATCAGCAGCTCAGAGGCAAAGGGTTTTTCAATGAAATCGTAGGCGCCATCACGGATCGCCGTTACCGCCATAGAGATGTCGCCATGACCGGTAATAATGATGACCGGAATATCAGAATCGATGGCTTTGATCTTAGCCTGTAGCTCTAAACCGGTCATACCCGGCATGTTGATATCGGTGACGACAATCCCCGACCAACCTGAACTGATGATACCCAACGCCTTTTCAGCACGATCACAGGTCACCACAGAGTAACCTTCAAGCTCCAGCGTTTGCCCAGCCGAATCCAAGATGTAGGCGTCATCATCTACCAGTAATACTTGAATCTCGTCAGCTCTAGACTCTGTCACTCGGACTCCTTAGTTGCTTGTGCACTGGGTGGTTGAGCCCTATTTAGAAGAATACGAAACTCGGCGCCACCCTCGGGTAAGTTGTGGGCGCTAAGCATACCACCAAGCGACTCGACAATCCGCTGCGAAATAGAGAGACCAAGCCCCAAACCAAGCCCCTGCTCTTTTGTGGTAAAAAATGGTGTAAAGATCTGCTCTAACGCCTCATCACTTAAACCGGGTCCGGTATCGCATACAGAGATGGCGATCTGCTCCCCGAGAAACTCTGTACGAACCTGAATCTGCTTATCTTCACTCTGCTCCATCGCTTGAGCAGCGTTGTTGATCAGATTCACCATCACCTGCTCCATACGCAGAAGATCCGCTTTCAACCAAATTTGATCCGAGTTATCGGGCCAGGTGATCTCAACATTTTGACGCTCTAACTGCCCGTAAAGGATAGACATAGCCCCATCGCGCAGATCACGCAGCGACACACTACTCTGTTGCGGATCTTGCTTACGCGAGAACTCTTTCAGGGGGTGCAGTATGTTGGCCATTCGCTGCGTCAGATTGGCAATCTGCTGCAGATTGCTCGTGACTCGTTCTGCATTATTCAGTGTCTGAAACTTCAAGGCGTTATCGGCGTAATTGCGAATTGCCGTCAGTGGTTGATTCAACTCGTGGTTTATACCGGCTGACATCTGACCAATGGTCGCCAACTTAGCCGCCTGTACCAACTCGTTCTGAGTTAACTGGTGATTTTCGATCTCGGACAATAGCTTTTTGTTGGCGGCCTGAAGGTCCTGAGTACGCTCTGCAACACGACGTTCAAGCTCATTTTGTGCACGCTGTAAGGCCTGTAAATGCTCGCGACGTTCGGTGATATCAACCAAGGTGACAATCAGGTGATAACGGCCACTCTGCTCCATGTTACTGAGGGTCAGTTCAACCGGGATAACGCTACCATTAGCGTTGAGGCAATCCACCTCCAGCTTCAGATGCTGTTCACGGGTTGCGACCTCTAACTCAATATAGCGCTTCAGTAGTAACTGATCCTGCGGCGACAGTAGCTCATGAAACGGCTTGCCGATGATCTGATCCAAGCGATACCCCAGCAGTCTCTCCAGCACCGGATTAAAGTACTCAATCTTACCTTCTGTATCGATCAGAGAGAGGCCAACCTGAGTATTATTAATCACGCCTTCAATGCGCGCTTCCTGCTCTTTTCGAACTCGGCTTTCACGCTCAGTATAGCGCTGACGCTCAATGCGAATGCGGCGTCGCTGAAAGGCCACAAGACTGGCCAGAACGATCAACACACCCAGTATCGTGGTAATCAACTGCACCACCAATACGCGATCTTCAACCGTTTGCAGATTGGCGAGATGGCGAACGGTCAGACCAGTGTTAGAGATCTGGTCCGCCAACAGCAGATACTGTCGTGTGTCGAGCTCGGCCGATGCTGCAGGGTTGTCACTCTCATTGTGCAGCACAGTAATGATCTCAAACTGCTCATCCTCCACACTGCGTTTAGCAATATTCAAAGAATTAAGCGGCTGATCACCGTATCGAAGACTTTCGGCTATCCGCTTCATCTGCTCATCTGACAGCGGGCTGAGTGTCTTAAACATCCAATCTGGCTCGGTACTGATAACGATAACGCCATCCTCATCTGACACCATCACTTCGGTGGCCGGGTTGTTCCAGCGCTCTTCGATCTGATCCAAGTCGATCTTAACGACGACAACCCCAATGATTTCACCATTGCGGTGCATCGGGTGACTGAAGTAGTAGCCCCGTTTATTCGTCGTACTGCCCAAAGCAAAATAGCGCCCCGACTGCCCTTTCATGGCATCGGTGAAATAGGGCCTAAATGAGAAGTTCCGCCCAATAAAACTGGTCTCTTTAAACCAGTTGCTGGAGGCTCTGGTGTAGCCCGCACTGTCCATCACATAGATATCCAATGCATTGACCAGATCAACGGCTCGTTGCAGATAGAGATTCGCCTGCCCAACACGCTCCTCTTCGGCGCCAGTGACCGCATCAGCCAGTAATTCATGATCGGCTAACAGTTCGGGCAAGCTACGAAAACGATCCAGTCTCTGCTCCACTGACACTCGGTAACGATCAAGCTCACTGGAGGCCTGCTGATGCAGCTCCTCTAATGCCTGTTGACGGGTAAACAGGGTCAAGTAGATCAAAGAGACGACAAACAGCGTAAGCACACCTAAAATCACTTCGGGTCGGAAAGGTAAGAACTGTTTGGGCGTATAACGCTCGGGCATCGACTATCCTGTATAGGCGTTTTAAATAAACAGATATCGATTTTTCCACCTTGCAGGGCATCCCACAACCCCGATGTTGAATATGAAATTAAATCGTCTGCAATCCTCGTGGTTTCTGAAGGCTCTCTGATATACTTCGCCAACCAAGAGTAAGGAAGCTTCAAGGTGTTACAAGCAGTTAAAGAGAATCTGGATCGCCTCGTTGCAAGCGGTCATCAACATCTGTTGCGTGAGCTAGGTCACGGCATCGAGAAAGAGGCACTTCGAATCGACAGTGCCGGTCATATTGCCAAGACAGACCACCCCGCCGCGCTGGGTTCTACGCTGACCCATGGACAGATCACGACCGACTACTCTGAAGCTCTGATGGAGTTCATTACCGGAGTCAGCACCGATGTGCGCGACTCACTCAAAGAGCTGACCGAACTGCATCAATTCACCTACTCTTTACTAGGTCATGAATCGCTCTGGTGTGCCAGCATGCCCTGTGCGATCAAATCGGTAGATGACATACGCATTGCCGAATACGGCAGCTCCAACATTGGACAACTGAAGTACATCTATCGTGTGGGCCTTGAGCATCGTTACGGAAAGATGATGCAGACCATCGCAGGCATTCACTACAACTTCTCGATTTCGGAAGCCTTCTGGCCAGCGTGGAAACAGGTGTGCGACTCGGAACTTAGCGACCAAGATTTCGCCTCCGATCGTTACTTTGCACTGATTCGTAACTTCCGTCGTTACAGCTGGTTGCTGCTCTACCTGTTCGGTGCATCACCGGCTGTCAGCAAAGATTTCTTGCACTCTGTAGAGCACCACCTAGAGCCTCTCGACGATGATACCTATTACCTCCCCTACGCAACGTCACTGCGTATGAGTGATCTGGGCTATTCAAACAGAGCCCAAGAGGGGCTGAACGTCTGCTTCAACCATCTTGATACCTACTCAGACTCTCTTCAGGCTGCGATACACCAACCGCACCAACCCTATGAAGCGATTGGTATTAAAGTCGATGGCCAGTATCGCCAGCTCAACTCCAATGTGTTGCAGATTGAGAATGAGTACTACAGTGACATTCGTCCGAAACGCGTTGCCTTCAGCGGTGAAAAACCTGTCCACGCACTGATGGAACGAGGGGTTCAGTACATCGAAGTACGTAACACCGATATCAACCCACTGCTGCCGATTGGTATCGATCTGCAGCAGAGCCTCTTTATGGACGCCTTCCTGTTAACCTGTTTATTTGCAGGTGAGCAACTACTTACTAGCACTGAATGCGCTATGGTAGCTCACAACAAAGACAAGATTGTCTCTGAAGGGCGTCGCCCAGGTCTGATGCTTGAGACTCTTGAGGGCGAAGTGTCACGTGAGCAGTTTGCTCGCGACATCCTCGATCAGGTGACTCTGGTCGCTGAATTACTCGATCAGATCCACGGCGGAAATGCCTATCAACAAGCGGTTCAGAAACAGTATGAACTGGTAGCTGATCCGCAGCTGACTCCTTCAGCTAAAATTATTAGCGAGCTGAAATCGAGCTCACTCACCTTCCAACAGTGGACGCTCAAAATGGGACAGGTGCACCGCGAGACCCTGTCACGCGAACCGCTTGATCCAGCTGTTAAACATCGACTAACTGAAGAGGCTGAACAGTCACTGGCCAAACAGCGCGATGCTGAATCACAAGATGAAGCACCCTTTGATGAATTCCTTCAGCACTACCTAGCCTCCTAAGTGGAACTTAGTTATCACTTGCCAGCACTCTATCGATCGGCATAGACTGAAATCTCAATTGGAGGTTTTGTTATGTTAGAGAACTGCAAAGATGCTCGTGAACGCTGGGGCGGTGTCAGCACCATTATTGACCATTGGCTGGATGAACGTGCCGCGTTAATTCGAATTCTAATGGAAATTCCCCATACTCAAGTGGGCGAAGAGTTGGATGCGCGACTGGGTGAATTTTGCCAACTCTTGGTAGACTACCTCTCATCAGGACACTTTGAAGTTTACCAACAGCTGGTAGCAGAGGGAGAAGCCTTCAGCGATTCACAACTAGCAGAGGCTCAAGCACTCCTTCCCAAGATTCAGATTTCAACCGATCTTGCGCTCGATTTTAACGACCGTTTCTCTGATCTGCCTGCAGCGACCGTTGAAGATATCCGCTACTTCAGCGAACAGGTCTCTAAACTGGGCGAAGCCTTGGCTGATCGATTTGAGTTAGAGGATCAGATGATCGCCATGCTGCATGAGACACATCGCGAAGCCGTTAGCTAAATTTGCGGGACACTGAAACAAAAAAGGCTGCCCAAATGGCAGCCTCTTTTATATATGAGCAATTTACTCAGCCGGATTGATCGCAAGCAGTTCAACTTCGAACACTAGCGTCGCGTTTGGTCCGATCATACCGCCAGCACCGCCAGGGCCGTAAGCCAGATCAGATGGGATCACTAGACGTCCTTTACCACCCTCTTTAATCATCTGCAGACCTTCAGTCCACCCTTTGATAACGCCAGACAGCGGGAAGGTCACTGGTTCGCCACGACCGTAAGAGCTATCGAACTCTTGGCCATTGATCAGCATACCTTTGTAGTGCACTTTGACGTTATCTTCTGCTGTTGGTGTAGGGCCTGCGCCCTCTTCCAAAATCTCTACCTGAAGACCCGTATCAGTAGTGACAACACCTTCACGCTTAGCATTCTCTGCCATGAAGTCTTGGCCATTTTTCAGGTTAGCATCCGCTAGTGCTTGCTCTTTCGCCTGTTCAGCTTCTAGCTTTTTCGCTTGGAATGCCATCATCACATCAGACAGCTCCTGCATGGTCATCAACGGCTTGTTGCCTTCGAACATGTCCTTAACACCCTGACTCAGTAGATCGTAGTCAAGAGAGTCGAAATCAGCCATTAGACGCTCACCAAGTACCAAGCCCATGCCGTAACTCAACTTTTGATCATCGGTCGTAAGTTCAGTCGCCTGAGAAGGTGTCGCTAGCATTGCAGAAGATAGAGCAAGCGCTAATACCGCTTTTTTCATTGGAAAATCCTTATTCGTGTTATCAATGAGACCAGTGTCTCTGAATGAGATGAAAGAAACATTAAAACCTATACACCGCAGGATTAAAACCCATTAGGTTTGCGGTTTCAGGCGTTGAAGAACGGCATCCTTATCCTGATCAATATCACTGACGCCGGCTGAGACTCTGTCCAAATTAGATTGCGCTGTTATCAGGTTCATCGCTTTAGGCTTGGGCGCAAGCCACTGATGAAGCATCGCTATCTCGACGCGCTCCATGTTCAGCTCCACCCCTTTTAAATGCTGATACAGGGCTTCAAGTTCGGGGTAGTCATTAAGCTGAGGTTTTAACGACATACGCTGCGACCGAATCGGCAAAATTTTTTGATGCCACGCCTCAATAGCGTCGGGAACCGAATCAGGCCATTCGATCTGCTCAGAAGCCGACCAGAGCGCGGCCAACATTAAATTGACTCGCCCACCTTTCGACTGAATCGATAGCATCGGCTTAGCGACTGACGGGTAGATCTCTAGGGCGAAAGACCACAAAGGGTTGTCGAGTTTTAATCCTGAAGGAACCACGATATCTCCAAATATAAGGAATCTAACAGAGAGGATTACGGCCCTTGCTGTGATAGACTTGCCGCCCATGATACGACTTGAACAGCTCAGTTTACAACGTGGCGCCCAGCGCCTAATTGACCACGCCGACCTAAACATCCATTTTGGTTGGAAGGTCGCCCTTATTGGTGCCAATGGCGTCGGTAAATCGAGTCTATTTAAGCTGATTCTAGGTGAGCTATCACAGGACACCGGGGAGCTACACAAACCCGCTCCTGGCAAGATTGCGCATATGGCCCAAGAGGTCTCCAGCAGTGATCGTTGCGCGTTGGATTATGTACTCGATGGTGACAAGGAGCTGCGCCAGCTGCAGAGCAAACTGGCCATTGCCGAGCAGGAACATAGCCCAGAGTTAGGTGAGCTTTACGCACAACTGGATGCCATTGATGGCTACCGTGCCGAATCCCGCGCCCACACTCTACTCAATGGTTTAGGCTTTGCACCTAATGACGCTAGCAAACCCGTTCAGAGTTTTTCGGGTGGTTGGCGCATTCGTCTTAACCTTGCTCAGGCATTGATGTGCCGATCTGAACTGCTACTACTGGATGAACCGACCAACCACTTAGATTTGGATGCCACCATCTGGCTAGAGCAGTGGTTGAATCAATACCCAGGCACCCTGATTCTGATTTCGCACGACCGCGCCTTTGTCGATGCAACCGCTAACCAAGTCGTACACCTCTATCAGCAACAGCTCACCCTGTATAAAGGCAACTACTCCGCTTTTGAACGCATGCGCGCTGAACGACTCGCGCAACAACAAGCCGCTTACGACAAGCAGCAGGCACAAATAGCACACATCGAAAGCTTTGTGCGTCGATTTAAAGCCAAGGCGAGCAAAGCCAAACAGGCGCAGAGCCGCATTAAAGAGCTAGAGCGCATGGAGATGATCTCCGCGGCACACATCGATTCACCGTTTAGTTTTCGATTCGACTGTTCCGACAAACTCTCATCGCCCCTGCTGAATCTCTACAACACGGAACTGGGTTACAGCGAACAGAGTAAAATTCTTAACGGTGTATCACTTAGTCTTGTACCCGGTCAGCGAATTGGCCTACTGGGTAGAAACGGCGCTGGTAAATCGACCCTAGTCAAAAGCTTGGTCGGAGATCTACCTCTAATCAGTGGCGAGCGCTCCTGTGGTGAGCATCTAAAGATTGGCTACTTCGCACAGCATCAGCTCGAAGCACTGGATATGAACGCCTCGGTTCTGTTGCATCTGCAGCGTATTGCTCCTAAGGCAACCGAAGCTCAACTGCGTTCGTTTGCCGGTTCTTTTGGTTTCAGTGGCGATGATGCACTGGATCCGATTGGACGTTTCTCTGGCGGTGAAAAGGCTCGCCTTGCATTAGCATTGATCGCTTGGCACAAACCCAATCTGCTGCTGCTCGATGAGCCCACCAACCACCTGGATCTGGAAGTTCGTCACGCACTGACTCTAGCCCTTCAGGACTTTGAAGGCTCGATTATCTTGGTGTCCCACGATCGCCATCTACTGGCGAACACCGTCGATCAGTTTCTTCTGGTCGCCGAGGGCAAAGTGACCGAGTTTGACGGTGACCTCGATGATTACCACAAATGGCTAGCGACCCAACGGCAAGAGGACTCTTCACCGGTCATCGCATCGGAAGGCCGCTCACAAAGCGCCGCCGATCGGAAAGAGCAGAAACGCATCGAGGCTGAAAAACGCTCTAAATTACGCCCTTTGCGAAAAGCGCTTGAGAAGCTTGATGCGAAAATGGAGAAGCTCAATCAATCGTTGGAAGCCCTAGAGTCACAGCTTGCCGACACGGATCTGTATACGGATCAACGCAAAGATGAGTTAAAGGCCCTACTAAGCCAGCAGGCCGAAGCTAAAAGCGAATTAGAGGGTGTTGAGCTGGAGTGGTTTGAAACTCAAGAGCAGCTCGAAGAGCTTGAACAAGAGCACGCCTAGGCTAAATTCGACTCACTCGGGTCACTTGCTTAATAGCACGCAGCTTTTTCATAACCCGCGCCAGATGAACACGGTTGGTCACTGTCAGTTCAATGGTAACGGCATTCATCTGACCATCTTTCTCGCCTGACAGTAGCTGATTGACGTTCCCGCCTACTGAAGAGACCGCCATCGCCAGCTGTGCGATGATGCCTCGTTGTGATTCAACCTGAACTTCTAAAACGGTGGTGTACTCATCCTCACCTGTTTCGCCCCACTCGATGTAGATGTTGCGATTGGTGGTCTCGTCACGCTTACCGTTGAGGTTGCGACAGTCAGAGCGGTGCACCACCAAGCCACGTCCTGCCGAGATATTACCGACAATATTGTCGCCAGGAATGGGGTAACAACAGCGAGCAAAGTGCATGACCATGCCTTCTGCACCCCGAATCGAGATCGGTTTACCGTCTGTACCAATAAGTGATTCTGGTTCGTCAGATTCACCATCCGTCGGTTGTAGACGCTGAGCGATGACGTAAGCCATTCGATTACCCAATCCGATATCTTCTAACAGATCATCGAGAGTCTCGAAGTTCAAATCTTGTAACAGCTTGTCCAGCTTATTCTGATCAAGCTGTTGATCACTGATCTCATATTGAGCCAAGTACTGGTTCAACAGGCGACGACCCAACTCGATCGACTCATGCTGTTTTTGGTTCTTCAAGAAGTGGCGAATCGCTGTCCTTGCTTTACCGGTCACAACAAAGTTGAGCCAAGCCATATTGGGTTGGGCACGTGGGGTTGTGATGATCTCAACGGTCTGACCGGTTTTCAGCGGCTCTGACAGCGGCGATAGATGTCGATCAACACGACAGGAGATACAGGAGTTACCCACGTCGGTATGAACCGCATAAGCAAAGTCGACCGGGGTTGCCCCTTTCGGTAGCTCAAGAATGCGTCCCTTCGGAGTGAAGACATAGACCTCATCTGGGAACAGCTCTTTCTTAACGCTGTCGATGAACTCCATCGAGTCACCGGCAGCCTGCTGCATTTCAAGCAGGCCTTGTAGCCATTTGCGCGCACGGTTGTAAGAGCCTTCGGCACTGCTGCCATCGCCACTCTGTTTGTAGTGGCTGTGTTCGGCAATACCCTGCGCAGCGACGGCATCCATCTCATGGGTTCTGATCTGTACCTCAATAGTAATATCGCGTGCACCAAACAGATCGGTATGCAGCGATTGGTAGCCATTTGCTTTTGGGATAGCAATGTAATCTTTGAAGCGCCCCGGTACGGGTTTAAACAGGTTATGTACTGCGCCTAAAATTCGGTAACAGTTATCAACAGATGTCGTAACAATACGAAAAGCGAACACATCCATGATGCTGGCAAAACTGCGATTTTCGCTCTTCATTTTGCGATAGATTGAGTAGAGGTGTTTCTCACGGCCGGTCACTTCACCGACTAACTCCTCCTGTTTCAAGCGGCGATTAATGGCCTCCTGAATCTCAGAGATAATATCTTTACGCTGCCCCCGCGCTTGCACCACCGCACGGCGAATGTACTTAGCACGCATCGGGTGGAAAGATTTAAACGCTAAATCCTCTAGCTCTACCTGAACATCACGCATACCCAAACGGGCTGCAATCGGTGCGTAGATATCCAGAGTCTCTTTAGCGATACGACGCTGTTTATCTGGGCGCATAGCACCCAACGTACGCATATTGTGAAGACGATCCGCTAGCTTAACGATGATGACGCGAATATCTTCTGCCATCGCTAAGACCATCTTCTGGAAGTTTTCTGCCTGCGCTTCCGCTTTGCTCTCGAACTCAAGATGCGTCAGTTTAGAGACACCATCAACAACTCGTGCAACGGTTTCACCAAACTGGCCAGAGATACCGTCAAAATCGATCTCAGTATCTTCGATGACATCGTGCAACATGGCTGCAATCAGACAGTCACGATCCATGTGCATCTCAGCAAGAACACTGGCAACGGCTAGAGGGTGTGTAACGTAGGGCTCACCACTTTTACGACGCTGACCATCATGGGCCTGTTCCGCGTAAAAATAAGCACGCCTTACCTTTCGGATCTCATCAGAGTCCAAATATTCGGTAAGGCGTTCAGATAGAGCGTCTATAGTGGGCATCAGTTATCGCTTAACAAACAATATGATAAGGATGATGCCCCACTTTGAAGAGAGTTGGAAGAGTTAGTCTAGAACTGGCTCGTCAAGCACTGCGCGAGTTGTGTGACCTTCGGCGATTTCACGAAGAGCAACAACCGTTGGTTTGTCATTTTCCCATTCAACTTTAGGATCTTGACCACCAGTAGCGATCTGACGCGCACGTTTAGACGCAACCATTACAAGTTCAAAACGGTTATCAAGATTGTCTAGGCAATCTTCTACAGTAACACGTGCCATGAGTAACCTCTTTAAAGAGTAGTAACAAATTCGAACCGGCGATTGTACAGAGTTTAGGCAGCTCTCTACAAGAGTTCAGCGAGTAAACTTTGCTGCGCCTGCTGTTGAACCGCCATTTCTAGACGATTTGCGGTAAATATTGCAGCCAATTGATCCAGTGCAGTGTCGAATTGGTCGTTAATCACCAAGTAGTCAAAGTCGCCGTAGTGGCTCATCTCAGATTCAGCTTGCGCCATACGACCGGCGATCACCTCGTCACTGTCGGTGCCGCGACCGGTCAAACGACGCAGAAGCTCTTCGCGACTCGGTGGCAAAATAAAGATAGAGCGCGCTTCGGGCATCTTTTCACGAACGATTTCAGCACCCTGCCAGTCGATCTCTAGAATCACATCGATACCCTGAGCCAGTTGCGACTCCACCCAGCCTTTGGACGTACCGTATTTATTGGTGAAGACTTCAGCGTACTCGAGAAACTGTCCCGCTTCGATCAGACGATCAAATTCCGTAAGATCAACGAAGTTGTAGGCAACACCATCTTCCTCGCCAGGACGAGCAGCACGGGTAGTGTGAGATACCGACACACGAATGCGCTCGTCACGCTCCAACAGTGCTTTAACGAGACTGGTTTTACCGGCACCGGAGGGTGCAGAAATGATGTAGAGAAAGCCCTGAGCTGCTTGCATAACAAAAACCCTGATTACTGAGTCGCGAATGATATAACAACTCAGCGCGTCTGTTTAGGGATAGATCAGTAACGCAGCTTACCGTTTTTACGGAATTCACTCGGCGTCATGCCGCGCACTTCCATAAACCTACGGTTAAAGTTTGCGACGTTATTAAAGCCGACGCTGTAACAGATCGTAGAGATGTACTGATCAGTATCCAACAATAGCTGACTGGCCTTGTTGATACGCATGCGCGTGACAAAGTCAGTAAAGGTATTGCCTGTCGCTTTCCGGAAATAGCGAGAGAATCGGCTCTCACTCATACCAAACTTTTCAGCGACTTCCGCCATGTTGAAGTTGGTTGAGTAGTGCTCTGAGACATAGCCAACAATTTCACTGATCTCATCGAGATGGTGTTGATCATCTCGACTCTGCAACTGTACAGACGAGAGCAGTCGGTAGTTTTCATGCTTGGCCAAAACAGCCATTAACTCAATAAAATTGGCGAGACGATCCATACCTGAACTGACTTTTATGCGGTCCATCATCGCCTCAACTTGAGCGCTGATACCGTAGAATTCGACACCGTTAGCCGCACGATCCAGGAAATTCATTAAAGAACGCATTTCCGGAATTAATTCAGCACTGCGCACAAGCGGTTCGCGACGGAACTGCAACACCTTGTCACGCACTTCAACATGATCTTGGCCGTTAGGGTATTCCGTGGAGATCCAGTTATGAGGCAGGTGAGGCCCGGTCAGGACAAGCTGACCCGGCTGGAAGTGACCAATGTAATCACCGACAAAAACTTTGCCCTTGGTTTCGGTGATCAAATGAAGTTCATACTCTTCATGAAAGTGCCAACGAATCAACTGGTGAGGTGCACCATGCTCCAAAAAGCGAATAAAGCCCTCATCAATCTGCTCCTCATAACCGAGGTCAGGATGACGGTGAAAATCACTCTCTTTTTCTGGCGGTCTAATGACCTTCAAATCATTTGTTTGCATATGCACCTCGATGCTGACTCCGTCAGCTTATTATCAACGCCCCTCCCGACGTTCAATAAATTCATTCACCTGTTGGTAAGCGCTTCTCATTGCGGCCAACAAAATCTCATTGCCTGCCAACTCATTGAATAGCAGGCGCTCAGCAACAAAAGCATTTACCGGATCTTCTGCACCAACAATCGCGTCAGCCACTGCAGCATCCATTAGCTGATCTTCGTAAGTGTAAGGGATATCCCCTCGACGCTCACGAATCAAGAAAGCTAAAAATAGAGCCGGAAGAATAGAGACCGATTTTAGATCTAATCCACGCTCTAAACCATCTCGAATGGTTGGCAGAATGAAACCGGGGATCTTCGAAAAACCGTCCATGGCAACTCGTGCGTTAGTATCTTGAATGTTCGGATTAGAGAATCTATCCAACACCACATCACGATATTTTGCCAAATCCAACGGGCAGTCTGGCAACGCTGGAATGACATTGTCGGTTACATAATTATAACCCAACTGACAGATCTCTTTATCCTGCGTACCTTCATGGATATAGTCCATACCGGCTAATGTACCCGCCCAAGCGATACAGCTATGCGTCGCGTTTAGACAGCGTATTTTAGCCTCTTCGTAGGGGCCTACGTCCTCAACCATCTCTACGCCGACTTTCTCCCAAGCGGGACGCCCTGCAATAAAGTGATCTTCAATAACCCATTGAATAAATGACTCACCCATCAGAGCAGATTTGTCATCTATACCCGTCGCAGCTTTGACACGCTCTACCACATCAGCGGTTGGGCGCGGTGTAATTCGATCCACCATCGCATTGGGCGCTGAGGTATTGTTTTCGACCCAAGCTTTTAGCTCTGTCTCGTTACGCAGATCTAAAAACTGTAGGAAACCTTTCATGAAGCGATCACCATTCGAACGAAGGTTGTCGCAGTTCATTAGAGTAACAGGACCTGCACCCGCCGCTAAACGAGCCTTTAACAAACGCGCCAAAGCGCCGTAAAGCGTAACAACTGTCTCACCTTTAAGGTCAGTGACCAGGTCTGCATAGCTTTGATCCAGCTGATCTTGTGAGTCTAGGTAGTATCCCGCTTCAGTAACGGTAAATGAGATGATCTTTGTCTTCTCATCCACAGCGACCTCTGTCAGACCATTGAGCTCAGCATCGAATGGAATGATCTGTTTAATCGCCTCAATACGCTTATAGTCACGCTCACCCTGAGGCGTCACTGTCTCAAGCGTGTAAGCACCTGACGAGGCTTGAAGGGCTGCAATCGTATCGGCCATGTCAGGACGAATATTACCCCCGGCTAGAACCCAAGATTGATCACCCAGATCATGTAACCACTGCAAATAGAGCGCTTGGTGGGCTCGATGAAAAGAGCCCAAGCCTAAATGCAGGTTAATATTAGGTTGTGTATTACTCATACCGAGACCTCAGCGAATCGCCTCACCCTTCGCATCAAATTGATGCAGGTGAGAAGCGTCGTAATTGATTGAGACAGAGTCACGAACTTTGATGCTTGGCTGCTCATACTGGCGAACAATCAATTTCTCGCCACTACCTTCAAGGCAAACATGAATCAGTGTTTCGTTACCCAGGGCTTCGATCAATTCAACCTGACCGGAAATAGCACCTTGTCCCGCATCCACAATAGAGAAATGCTCTGGGCGCACACCCACATCGACCGCATCGGCAGAGATACCGCTGAAGTAACTCGCAGAGAGTAGGTTCATCTGAGGCTGACCAATAAATTGAGCAACAAACTTGTTTGCAGGTGCTTCGTATAGTTCCATCGGCGTACCGACCTGCTCAATCACACCACCCTGAAGGACAACCACTCGATCAGCCAGTGTCATTGCTTCGACCTGATCGTGTGTTACGTAGATGCTAGTCGCGTTCAAATCACGGTGTAGCTCTGCAATCTCTACACGTGTTTGACCACGAAGAGCAGCATCAAGGTTTGATAGCGGCTCATCGAACAGGAATACTTTTGGCGAACGAACAATCGCACGACCGATCGCGACACGCTGACGCTGACCACCTGAAAGTTCCTTAGGAGTGCGCTTCAAGTAGGGCGTTAGGTTCAGCGTCTCTGCAGCCTTAGCGACCTTTTGATCAATAATCGACTGTTCTTCACCTTTGATACGCAGAGCGAACGACATATTCTCTTCAACCGTCATGTGTGGGTAGAGAGCGTATGACTGGAAAACCATCGCCAAATCACGCTTAGATGGAGCCTGGTGAGTGATCTCATTGCCATCTAACACTAGATCGCCATCGTTGATCTCTTCTAGACCGGCAATCATGCGAAGCAGCGTGGATTTACCACAACCGGATGGACCTACGAATACAATGAATTCGCCTTTGTTGATGGTAAGGTTAACCCCTTTGATCGCGTGTACATCGCCGTAGTACTTATCGACGTTTTTTAATTCTAAATATGACATGTGTAAAAACTCCAAATACTTACTTCACGGCGCCGAAAGTCAGGCCTTGAACCAACTGTTTCTGTGAGAACCAACCGATCACAACGATTGGTGCAATAGCCATTAGGGACGCTGCAGAGAGCTTCGCCCAAAACAGGCCTTCAGGGCTTGAGTAACTGACCATCATGGTTGCCAACGTACCAGCATCTGCTGCCCCGAGGTTTAGCGCCCAAAATGCTTCATTCCACGCCAGTACCAGACATAAGAGGCCAGTAGAGGCTAGACCACCAATACCCAGTGGAAGCAACACATGGCGAAACTCCTGCCAAACCGAAGCACCGTCCATACGCGCAGCTTCTAAGATTTCGTGTGGAATATCTTTAAAGTAGGTGTAGAGCATCCAAACCATAATAGGCAGGTTCATCATGGTGAAGATGATGACCAAAGCCGTCTTGGTATCTAACAGACCGAGTTGTTGGAAGATGACATAGATCGGAAGCAACGCACCGACTGCAGGCATAAACTTAGTTGATAGCATCCACAACAACAGACCATTAGTGCCCTTGGTAGGCGAAAACGCCATACTGTAAGCAGCAGGTGCAGCAATCAGTAGACCTAAGACAGTTGAAACAACCGAAGTGACCACAGAGTTCCAGGCAAACTGGACGTAGTCAGAGCGCTCGTTAACGACATGGAAGTTCTCCAGTGTCGGCTCAAAGGCCCAAAGACTAGGAACAGCGATAGCCTGCAGCTCTGTTTTGAACGCTGTAAAGCCCATAAATATAAGTGGAAAGAAGAGCAGCAACGCAATACCCCAAGCTGCTGCCGTTCTAGCAATAAGGGCTGGAGTCCATTTAGATTTTTTAGTACTCATCTTACTTCTCCAGATTTTTGCCGATGATACGGATCAAAAAGATCGCAACGATATTCGCTAGGATGATGGCAAAGACCGCGCCAGCTGATGCAACACCAATATCGAATGCCTGCAAAGCCTCATTGAAAATCAAGTAAGCAAGGTTGGTACTCTGTGTACCTGGACCACCGTTCGTGGTTGTGAAGATCTCTGCAAAGACAGACAGTAAGAAGATCACTTCAATCATGATGACAACAGAGATCGGACGAGCTAAGTGAGGTAGATACATGTAACGGAATTTCTGCCAGTAATTGGCACCGTCCATTTCAGCTGCTTCAAGCTGCTCGCGATCCATCGATTGCAGTGAGGTCATAAAAATCAAACAGGCAAAAGGGAGCCACTGCCAGCTGATCATTATGATGACTGAAAAAAGTGGCAGATCTTGAAGCCAGTTGATCGGGGTTAGCCCAAAAAATGTCCAAACTTGAGCCAACACACCATAAATAGGGTTCATCATCATGTGTTTCCACAAAAGTGCATTGACGGTTGGCATGACAAAGAACGGAGAAATAAGTAGCAGACGAACAATACCTCGCCCGGGGAATGTTTCATTGATGAGAAGCGCTATCGCTAATCCACCAATCACAGTAATAGCAACTGTCGAAGCAAGCAGAACCAAGGTATTGATAATGGCATCACTGAATGCAGGGTTGGTGATCATGAACTCGTAGTTCATCCACCCAGCAAAACCGGTGCTATCTGGTTGCATCAAGTTATAGAAAATCGACGAAAAATAGATCGTCAAAGCCAGTGGCACGACCATCCAGATCAACAGTGTGATCACAGCTGGACTTAGTAGTAACCGAGGCATTAAGCGACTGCTTCGAGATTGCGAAGACATAATAAATTACCGTAAATAGATCAGAAAAAGTGCCCCCAGCTAAAGATTAGCTGGGGGCTTTTTAGGGTAAAAGAATACTGAAACCCTAAATTACAGCTTGCTTAGTAGTAGCGAGCTTTACGCATTTCGCGGTCAGCGTAAGCCTGTGCTGCAGCCAACGCCTCTTCTACACTTTTCTCACCTGCAAGAGCAGCAGCGAACTGCTGACCAGCCGCTGTACCGATAGCCTGGAACTCAGGAATCGCAGCAAATTGAACACCTGTGTATGGTGTTTTCTCGAAGGTAGAGTCGTATGGATTTGCGCTGTTGATAGCATCCATCTCAGCGCTTGCGAAGTTAGCAGCTGCCTGGAATTTCTCGTTAGCGTAAGTCGATGCACGAGTACCAGTTGGAACACGGCCCCAACCGTTAGTCTCACCAACTAGGTTGATGTAGTCAGCAGATGTAGACCACTCTAGGAACTTCATTGCAGCATCTTTCTTCTCAGAAGAGGCTGGGATACCTAGAGCCCAAGCCCATAGCCAGTTTGCACCACGTTTAGTTTTCTGAACTGGAGCCTGTGCATAAGCAATTGAGTCAGCTACTTTTGACTGGGCTGGATCAGATACGAAAGATGCAGCGATTGTTGCGTCAACCCAAGAGCCACACTTACCTTCGTTCATTAGAGCAAGGATTTCGTTGAAGCTGTTAGCTGTTGAACCTGGAGGGCCGTACTTAGTCATTAGGTCGACATAGAAGTTAATAGCAGCATTCCACTCAGCAGAGTCTAGCTGTGGCTTCCAGTTCTCATCAAACCAACGCGCACCGAAAGTGTTAGCAATCGTTGTGATGAATGCAGCATTGTCACCCCAACCTGGCTTACCACGAAGACAAGTACCGTACACACCATTTTCTGGGTCATGCATTGCAGCGATTGCCTGCTCCATATCTGCCCAAGTTGGGTTGTATGGAAGAGTGATACCTGCTTTATCTAGTAGGTCTTTACGGTACATAACCATAGACGACTCACCGTAGAACGGAGCAGCGTATAGGTTACCTTCGTGAGATAGACCACCGCGCATCGCTGGTAGGATATCGTCTACGTTGTACTCAGCAGAGAAATTTAGAGGCTCTAGCCACCCTTTCTCACCCCAGATAGGCGCTTCATACATACCAATAGTCATGATATCGAACTGACCACCTTTAGTTGCGATGTCAGTCGTAACACGTTGACGAAGAACACCCTCTTCAAGAGTTACCCACTTAACTTTGATACCAGTCTCTTCTTCGAACTTAGGCGTTAGCTTCTGCATCTCGATCATGTGACCGTTGTTTACAGTAGCGATTACTAGCTCAGTGCCGCCGTGTGATCCAGCGAACGCTTGAGTTGATAGCATTACGGCACCTGCAACGGCAGCCGAGAGCATTTTTACTTTCATGACGTACTCCTGTCGATTTTTTTCTTGTTTTGACACTAAATGTACTTTTATTCGCAAATTCGAATATAACCCTTAGCATCTGATCAACACAGTAGCATTAGATTTTTTCAAACACTTATACAAAAAAACTCAATGATTGTATTTTATTGCAATTCTATTTCGCATATGCGTTAACCAGTGCAATATAGTTTATAAATACGTCAAATAATGCAAAGTTTCGACGTTGAATATAGCCAATGCATTTTTTGGAATAAAAATAGTAGGTAGTTGAAATGTATTTAGGACTCGACCTAGGAACCTCTGGGGTTAAAGCCCTGTTAATGGATGACTCACAGCAGGTTGTGGGCAGCGAAACTGCTTCGATCACTGTCTCAAGACCTCACCCGGGTTGGTCAGAACAGGACCCTGCCGACTGGATTGCGGCCTGTGAAGAAGCGATTACTAAACTGAAAAGTCATCACCCAGAAGAGCTTGCTGCAACGCGTGCTATATCATTTTCAGGCCAGATGCACGGTGCCACACTGCTGGATGCTGAGGGCGAAGTACTTCGTCCATCTATTCTTTGGAACGACACTCGCAGCTACAAAGAGGCCGCTGAACTAGATGCCATGCCGGAGTTCCGAGCAATATCCGGTAATATCGTCTTCCCAGGTTTTACGGCACCCAAACTCGTATGGGTAGCAAAAAATGAACCCGAGATTTTTAACAAAGTAGCCAAGGTCCTTTTACCCAAAGACTACATTGCCTATTGGTTAAGTGGCGAATACATTTCTGAAATGTCCGATGCGGCCGGAACAAGCTGGCTAGATGTTAAGAATCGCTGTTGGTCAGAAGAGCTTTTATCATTGAGTGGAATGACGCTTGATCAGATGCCTCGTCTTGTTGAGGGATCTGAAGCGGCAGGAAGGTTACGTACTGAGTTAGCCAGCAGATGGGGTTTGAGCAACGACGTAATCATTGGCGGCGGTGCAGGTGACAACGCAGCTTCGGCTATCGGCATGGGCGTTATTGATGAGGGCCAAGCCTTCCTCTCATTAGGCACTTCCGGCGTCCTATTTGCAGCGACCAATGGTTTTAAACCACTTCCAGAGAGCGCTGTTCATGCCTTCTGTCATGCCATCCCAAATACTTGGCACCAGATGGGGGTCATACTCTCTGCTACCGACGCACTGAATTGGTATGCCAGGCTAACGGGCAAGTCAGCAATAGAACTTGATGCCGCACTGGAGGCCGAGCCTAAGGGGCCTGCTAGCGTCACTTTTCTGCCCTATCTTTCGGGTGAACGAACGCCCCATAACGATGCGCAGGTAAGGGGGATGTTCATCGGCTTAGATCACAGTTCTGACCAGAAGCTACTGACTCAAGCCGTTATGGAAGGGGTCGCTTTTGCTATTCGCGATAATCTTGAAGCTCTTATTGCTGCAGGCTCATGCGTCAACGAGATCATTGCGGTAGGAGGCGGCTCAGGGTCAACGTTTTGGTTACAGACGCTGGCTAATATTCTGAACAGAACTCTGCTGCTTCCATCCGATGGGGATTTTGGTGCCGCCTACGGTGCGGCACGTCTAGCAATGCTGGCTCACCGGAAAGCTAGCCCTGAATCACTACTGACTCAACCTAAGATTGAAGCTCGCATTGAGCCAGATGCAACTCTGTTGAATCAATATGAAGCAGCCTATCAACGTTACCGCTCTCTTTACCCAGCAATTAAGTCACTGAATCTATAAAGAGTATGTTAGCGTAAAGCTTGGCTTTACCAATCTAGAATTAACGAAAACTTAGAAGGGGTTAGCATGCAGTTCAGCCGTTTAGGAACCAGTGGATTAAGCGTTTCAAGAATCTGTTTGGGCACAATGACCTGGGGTAAGCAGAACACCCAAGCGGAGGCCGACGAACAGATCGAACACGCCTTATCAGTTGGTATTAACTTTTTTGATACAGCCGAAATGTACGCAGTGCCGCCAACAGCAGAGACCTACGGTAAAACAGAAGAGATCATTGGTAACTGGCTTGCTCGAAACCCATCCCGTCGCAGCGAGATGATCATTGCCACCAAAATCGCAGGTATCGGGTTACCTTGGGTAAGAAGCGGCGGCCCAATTACAGGCAAGGCAGTGATTGAGGCGGTCGATAATTCATTGAAGCGCCTGCAGACTGACTACATCGATCTCTATCAACTACACTGGCCAAACAGAACTTCACCTCACTTTGGCAAGCATACTCCGAACTTCTTCAAGTTTAGCGACATTAAAGCGGCTGAACATGAAGCTCAAATGTTGGATATCCTTAAAGGTTTAGCGCAATGCATAAGTGACGGAAAAATCCGTCATTTCGGCCTCTCAGATGATACTACCTGGGGCATCAACACCTATCTAAAACTGAGCCGACAGCATGACCTACCCAAACCGGTCTCGATTCAGAATGAGTTTAGTCTGTTGCATGCGAAAGATTGGCCCTACTTGATCGAGAACTGCGTTCACGAAGAGATCGCCTATCTTCCTTGGTCACCGTTGGCATCAGGATTACTCTCTGGCAAATACGCTGATGGAGCAATGCCGAAAGGAAGCCGCTGGAGCATCTCAAACCCCGCTGCCCTGCATCGGAATACACCCCAGGCTCATGAAGCTGTTGCAGAGTACGTCAAGTTAGCCAAACAGTTTGGTTACACCCCGTCACAGCTTGCACTCGCATGGTGTGATCAGGTTGATGGCGTAACCTCTACCATTATTGGGGCGACCTCAATGGATCAACTAAAAGAGGACATCGCCGCTTTTGATATGCTACTGTCTGAAGAGCTACAAACTGAGTTAGCGGCTGTCTTTAAGCGCTACCCTCAACCCTTTTAAGAGGCGGCTATCCTGATAGCCGATGCAAAATAAGAGATTGATATGAGCGAACAATTAAAAGGCAAAATTGCCGCGGTTACAGGCTCTGCGTCAGGCATTGGTTTCGCCAGTGCCAAAGCGATGCTGGATGAAGGTGCCACAGTTATCTTTATCGATCGAAACGAGTCTGCGCTGTCTGATATCTGCAGTCGTCTTGGGGATAAGGCTCTACCACTGGTCATTGACCTGCTCGATCCGGAACAGTGCAAAGAGATGGTGCCACGCATTCTGGAGATGACTGGGCATCTGGATATCTTTCACGCCAACGCTGGGCTCTATGTCGGCGGAGATCTCATGGAGTCTGACGCTGACCAGATTGATCGAATGCTGAATTTAAATATCAATGTGGTGATGAAAAACGTACAAGCTGTGTTAGCGCATATGATTGAGCGAGAGACCGGTGACATTTTGGTGACCAGCTCGCTAGCAGCCCACTACCCGACGCCATGGGAACCTATTTATGCCTCATCAAAATGGGCGATCGACTGTTTTGTTCAGACGACTCGACGTCAGATGTTTAAGCACGGCATTCGTATTGGATCGGTATCACCTGGGCCTGTGGCAACGGGATTACTCTCGGACTGGCCGGAAGATAAATTAAAAGAGGCTCGTGCCGATGGCAGCCTAATCGAGCCAGAAGAGATCGCAGAGGCGTTGCTGTTTATGTTGACTAGGCCACGTCATATGACTGTGCGTGACATGGTCATCATTCCAACGAATTTTGATCTCTGATGGGCGAGTAATTTTCGCTTCGCACCGAGTGCTAGCTCCTAAGGCAGGTTTCATACCTTGGAGCTAGCGTTAAAACTACTTCAGCTTTCAGAAATTCGCTTAACCGCTCTTCGCATCGACAGACGATAAAGAAGCGGAATCACAAACAGCGTTAGCACAGACGAGAAGCCCAAGCCCCATACGATCGAGGTGGCGACTGGGCCCCAGATCAGTGACTTACCACCCAGACCCGCTGCAAGCGAAAATAGACCCGCCATGGTGGTCAGGGTAGTAATCAATACCGGAATGACCCGTCGACGCGAAGCATAAAGCGTCGCATGCATCAGGCTCATGCCATTGCCAATTCGGTCATTGGCGGCCGATATCAGTACGATCGCGGCATTCACGGCAATACCGGCTAAGGCCACGACACCGTACATAGTGAAGAGACTGAGCGGGTTTTGCGTCACGATCAAGCCCAATACAACACCGGTAAACGCCAGTGGCACTGTCGCCAAGATCATTAATGGCTGCCAGTAACTGCGGAACTGCGTGCCCAATATTAGGTACATCAAGCCGACGCCGACCAAGAAGAGAATCGCAATCGAATCCATACTCTCTTGGATATCATCCAACTCACCCGAGAAGTCGAGATCGATGGCAGGATATTGCGCTTCGTACTCCTTCCAGCGCTCTAGCAAGAAGGCGTTGGCTTGTACGGTATCCATACCGCCAGAGCGAAGGTCAGCCTCTAAGGTGATTGCACGACGGAAGTTGTAGTGACGAATGTTACCCAACGACTGTTTACGCTCCTCTATTACCAACTCCGACAGAGGAATAGCACCGCCCGCGGGAACAGGAATACGGTAGCTAAGCAGACGCTCAAGAGAGGGTAGCGACTCAGGATTAGCACGAACACGAACATCCAGGCGTTCACCGGCATCTCGCATACTCGCGACAACTTCACCGTCGACCAATAGGCGCAGGGTGCGACGAACATCCGCAGGGTTCAAACCTGTACGATTGATCGCATCACTGTCTAACTCCAGACTCAACTCATAACGACCACGAGCCGCATCGTCTTCAACATCCACGAAATCTTCGTGACTGTTCAGAATTTCAATCAGAATGTTGGTAGCGTCGCGAATCTCTTGGTAATCATCACCACGTACCTTGACCGAGATCGGTTTAGAGGCAGGCGGACCACCCGATAGGCGCAAGAATGAGATGCGAATCGGACCGGCAATGTCACCCAAATCTTCACGCACCGCATCGGTCATCTCTTCAACTGTGCGCAGTTCAGGTGTTTTAGGGTTTAGACCGACAAGAATCTGGCCGTACTGCTCGCCAATACGCGGCTCTGTCTCGGTAAACATCTGACCGGCATAGCTTGCGATGGCGCGCACTTCCCCGTCACGCACATTTTGACGGACACGCTCTTCCACACGTGAGACCACCTCCATCGTTTTCGCGACAGGCGTCGCTGCCGGCATTTCAACGTTCACATAGAATAGGCGGACAGGATCGGCCGCAAAGAAATCCATCTTAATGTAGCCGTTGCCTAGGGCACCGACCGCGCCTATCAGTGGCAATACGGCGACAATCAGTGAGAGAACCGGACGGCGCAGCGCTTTGATCAACAGACGAACATAGGTGATCTGCACGCGGTGGGTCATGGTTTCACGCAGACGCTGAATTCGACTCGGTTTATCAAACCCAACCTTAGCCGCCAAAATGTGGGCAGGCAGCATCCAAAAGGCTTCAATCAGACTGATCGCTAGGGCGATCGACACCACCATAGGAATAACCTTCATGAACTTGCCCAAAATACCGGGCAGTAGCATCAGCGGTAAAAAAGCAGCGATGGTCGTCAGTACCGCCGCCGTGACGGGGCCCGCTACCTCTTTCAACGAACCCTGAACGGCGGCTATCCCCGAAAATCCGCGCTGTAGCCGATAATAGATCGACTCAACCACAACGACGGCGTCATCAACCAACATACCCAATACAATCACCACACCCAACAGCACGGTGACGTTCAACGTTTCGCCCAGTCCCGCCAGTACCCAGAAGGTGGCTGCCAAAATAAAGGGGATGCCGATCGCTGTGAGCAGTGCGATGCGTGTACCTAAGAAGAGCCAAGCCACAACCAACACCAGGATCAGACCGATCAGGGCATTGTTCTCCATGATTTGAATCGACTTGCGCGTCGCAATGGTCTGATCATCGATCAAGACCATCTCGACACCGGTCTCAACCGATAGAGCATTTCGCTCATCCATGTAGGTCTGAACACGCTCAACCAATTCCAGGGTGTTGGCACCCTCTTTCTTCATTACCGCCAACAGCACAGCCGGTTTATCATCGACACGTACTAAGAAACTAGAATCTTCACGAGCGCGCTCGACACTGGCGACACGTGACAATGGCACCTCACCCGAGGCACCCAATACCGGTCGATTGGCCAGATAGCTTGGGTCAGCGGCCGTACCGACAACACGCACCAACCAGTTACGATCGCCTTGTACCAAGTTACCAGCCGCCTCATCTTGGAAGAAGGCAGTAACGGTGTTGGCAACCTGTTGTGGGGTAATGCCTAGGGCTTCCAGTTCAGAGACATCCAGATTGACCTGCAGTTCTGGGTCAGGCAGTGCCACAGGGTCGATGCGAGAAACGCCTTTAAGCTGGGACAGATCTTTGTCGATACGAGTCGCTTGCAGACGCAGGTTCTCGTCATCCGCCAAGCTGGTCACCGCCACCGTCGCGGCAGGGAAGGCATTGGAGCTGGTGATCTCCAGAATCAGTGAATCTAACGCAGCATCCGGCAGTTCAGATTCAGTGTTTTGTATTTCACGACGCAGATCGGCTAAGCGTTTATCGAAGGTACGATCATCGATGTCCTCAAAGCGCACTAGGATACTAGAGATCCCTTCACGTGAATTACTCGAGACAAACTTTACATCGGCCAGTGAACGTAACGCATCTTCAAGCGGATCCGTCACCTTACTCTCAACATCAAGCGCTGTAGCACCCGGCAGCGGTGTGGTGACGATGATCCAGTTGAAGTTGATGGTTGGATCTTGTTGGCGGGGTAGTCCTTGATAACTCAACAGACCGACCGCCAGTACTAGCAAGAAGGTCAGGTTAGCTAGCACATGGTTAGTAATGAAGCGTTGCCACATATCAGCGCACCTCTACCGCTTCGCCCTCGACTGCGAGCAATCGACCCTCGGTAATGACCTGTGACCCCTTGGGAAGATCAACCGCCGCAGGCTGACCCTCTATGGCACCGTCGACGACGACAAATTGTGCGACACCCTGCTCTTCAAGCAACAGACCAAGCTTCCATTCGCCATCGACTTTACGACGAACCAACAGTTCAGAGGAGACGTGCGGTTGATTGGCGGTCCAGGTTAAACGACCCGTTGCACCAATCTCGGGCGTCGCTTCAGTAAAAATAAAACGGTAGGTCTGCGTGCGTTCGCGACGATCAATAATGGGCAATTTAGCTCTTAACTCAACCGCGAAAGATTGGCCGTTGCTTTCAAACCACACCTTGCTCTCAGCAACCCCTTTTCCAGGGGCGACTTTGGCTTCTAGTTCTGCCCCATCCGTTTGAACCAACTGAAGCAGAGGCATACCGGGAGCGGCTAAGGCACCTAGCTGAGCCATTCGTGCTGCAATGACTCCATCGAATGGAGCAACCAGCGAACAATTTTCAGTCGCAATACCAGCCAGTTCAATCTGACGGTTTTGCACATCGATGCGGGCATCCAATGAGGTAAGCGCCGTTTCACGCTGTTGCAGAGCATCGTCACCTAGATTGCCTCGTTTGTTCAAGGTCTTGGCACGTTCGTATTGATCACTCAAAAGTGGGCGTTGTGAGCGCAACTCACTCAAAACCGCTTTTTGCGTCGCCAACTGACTCTCGTAGGTACGGCAATCTAAATTCACCAGAGCGTCGCCCTGCTTCACTCGATCACCCACCTCAACATTGATCTTCACAATACGTGCAGAGAGCTCTGCACTCAGCGCAGCATCATTGGCACTGATCACTTCTG
Organism: Marinobacterium sp. xm-a-152; assembly: GCF_013282965.1. Classification (NCBI taxonomy): domain Bacteria; kingdom Pseudomonadati; phylum Pseudomonadota; class Gammaproteobacteria; order Oceanospirillales; family Oceanospirillaceae; genus Marinobacterium; species Marinobacterium sp. xm-a-152. The sequence continues at coordinate 112,875 of NZ_WBYI01000002.1, forward strand.
CAGGTGCTGAGAATGTTGGGTAATAGACTAAGTCAGCAAAAGACTGAGTCGACACCACAGGTGCTGCCTGAACACTATTAGCTATGCCAAACACTAGAACAAAAAGAAGGGAGCGCATCATTAACCTCGATTGTGACGGATGGTCTAAAGATCTAGACCGATATCTACGCAGTCTAGCAAGGAATGGTGCATTGCAAAATGAAAGAGTGAGAGGGTGGCCGACTGCACCCTCTCTTCAGGGATCAGAACTATTTAAGATCAGCGGTTAAAGTAACCTGAGTTTCTGGGTCCACTTCATAAACATGGTGCTGATAGTTGGGGTGGTCCACACCGACAGCAAGAGCCGCACCCGCTTTGAGTGTCGCGATCATCTCATCGGTCAATTCAAAACGCATGAAGTGGACGGCACTGGTCTTCTCTTCAGTACTGCGCTCTAGATCTTCATCGGCTATTGCAAACACCTTTTCATGGCCGAATACCTGAACATAGGTTTTGTGTTCAAGCCCGACCAACTTACCCAGTGCCACTTTGCGCTCATCTGGATCGGCAAATTCAATGAGCTGTGTACACTTCAGGTTGGTCCCATCTGGAATCAGTGGGTTGTAGGCATCCAACTCATCTTGAATACCCTCTTCATCGAAGGTTTTCTCGATGCGAAGCATCTCTTGGATCTGGTAGCGGATGGTCAACTCGTCTTCAAACTGAAGCGTGACGTTGGGACCAATAAAGACCGTTCTTCGACGGCGGTGCTCCAGTGCCTTTTTACGAAATTCAGGACGTTCTTTGTGGTAGGTTTCCAGCGACATTAACGAGTCGCGTACTAATTGGGTCATACTCTACTCCTTAAATGCCATAAGCCTTGCGCAATAGTGATATTGGGTGTGACTTTTCTGGCTGCTTATCGTGATTTTTATCGATACCTTGTGCGATGTGAGCTCCTCCCAATGGGCAGTCACTCGAAATGTAATCCGGATCAAAATCAGCCATCTGACGGAATACCGGCTTACCTATCTTCATCGCTTTTTCATGAAACTCTTTCTTAACACCGTAAGTACCCGCGTGACCACTGCATCGCTCTACTGTTTTTAGTTCGGTATCAGGAATCTGCTTCAGCATCTCTTCGGTTTTCTTACCGACGTTTTGCACGCGACCGTGACAGGGAACATGGTAAGAGACTTTACCTAATCCCTGTTCAAACTCCGCTTTCAATAGACCATCTTTTTGACGTGCGATCAGGTATTCAAACGGATCCCAAAATGCTTCCTGGACCAGCTTAACCTCTTCGTCATCTGGGTACATTAATGGCAGCTCTTGTTTAAACATCAAGGTACAACTGGGCACGGCGGACGTCAGCGCATAACCCTCTTTGGCTAACTTAGCCAGTTGCGGGATATTGATACGTTTTAGCGAGTCCACCCCTTCAAGATCGCCCTGCTCTAGCTTCGGCATGCCACAGCAGACCTCTTTCTGAGCAAAGGTCCAGGGAATGTAGTTGTGCTCTAGTACGGCAATAAAATCTTCACCAATACCCGGCTCGTTGTAATTGATGTAGCAGGTAGCAAACAGTGCCACTTTTCCGGGTGTGCGTTCACCCGCTACAACGTCAAAAGTCTCATTCGGCTTGGCTTTGCTGCGTAACTTCTTGCTTGCAAATGGCGGTAACCATGCCTCTTCGTCAACGCCTAAGGTCGCAGAGAGTGCTTTGCGTGTCGGCTTCCAATGGTTAACCGTATTAATCGTCTCACTGACAATGGGGATACCGGCTAGCTTACCGGTGGTGTCAGTGCTGGATAAAATCTTGTCGCGCATGGGGAGACCCTTCTCTTTGGTCTCAACCGCTTTAGCGCGCAGCATAAGATGCGGAAAATCTAAATCAAACGGGTGTGGAGGTACGTAAGGGCACTTCGCCATGTAACACATGTCACAGAGGTAGCACTGATCAACAACCTTCTTGTAGTCCTCTTTAGCAACACCATCGACTTCCATAGTTTCGCTTTCATCAATCAGATCAAACAGCGTTGGGAAGGCGTCACATAAACTCAGGCAACGACGGCAACCGTGACAGATATCAAAGACGCGCTCCATCTCTTGGTGAAGGTCATCTTTGTCGTAAAAAGTTGGATTTTTCCAATCCAGAGGATGGCGTGTTGGGGCTTCTAGATTGCCCTCTTTTTTTGTACTCATAACACTCTCCAGGCAAAGATCGATAGGTCGAACAGGTTGCCCGACCTATCGTGGGCTGATTACGCTTCCGCTTTGTAAGCTTCCAGTGTTTTCTGGAACTTGTTAGCGTGACTACGTTCTGCTTTTGCAAGCGTCTCGAACCAATCAGCAATCTCGTCAAAGCCCTCTTCACGAGCTGCTTTCGCCATGCCTGGGTACATGTCAGTGTACTCGTGAGTTTCACCTGCAATCGCAGATTCCAGTGCTTCCGCCACATTACCTGCAGCTAGACCAGTTTCAGGGTCACCTGAACCACCATCGATTAGGTATTCCATGTGGCCGTGCGCGTGACCAGTTTCACCTTCAGCCGTATTACGGAATACGTTGGCTACTTCTGGAGCACCCTCGATGTCTGCCATGTTGGCAAAATATAGGTAACGACGGTTTGCTTTTGATTCGCCAGCGAATGCTGCCTTTAGATTCTCTTCTGTTTTAGTACCTTTGAGATCCATGATGTTCTCTCCTATTTTTGTTAGCTAACTAAACAGAGCTTGGACAAGAAAATTTCTTGTCTCACTTAAAAATACGCCAGGATCTCAAAATTGGCTTAATTTTAATTTTCTATGGTGCTGATAGATCTTTCCTATTCACCTTTCAACCCTAAAGCTGGCAACATAAAGCGGTCTCTTTAAGAAACAAAAAAGAGAGCTAAAAAGCTCTCTTTAATTAATAATTTACCAGGCCGCTAGGCCAATTCCTGTTTTACATGTTCGGGTAGTTAGGGCCACCGCCACCCTCTGGTGCCACCCAACGAATATTCTGCGTAGGGTCTTTGATGTCACAGGTCTTACAGTGCAGACAGTTAGCTGCGTTAATCTGAAGGCGTGGTTCGGCTTCATCTTCAAGCACTTCGTAGACACCGGCTGGGCAGTAACGCTGTGCTGGCTCTGCATACTGAGCAAAGTTAACGGTGATAGGAACACGGCTATCCTTCAGCTGTAGGTGACAAGGCTGATCCTCCTCATGCACGGTGTTCGAAATAAACACTGACGAAAGCTTATCGAATGAGAGCTTTCCGTCTGGTTTAGGGTAATCGATCTTCGTACACTCGCTGGCTGGACGCAGCATCTCATGGTCGACGTGAGTATCGTGCAGTGTCACTGGGATACGACCACCAAAGATGTTCTGATCCAGCGTATTGAAAGCGCCACCAAGAATTGGACCAAACTTATGTAGAGCTGGGCCAAAGTTACGTGAGCTGTACAACTCTTGGTACAACCAAGAGTTTTTGTAGAGATCATTAAATGTGGTTGCCGTGTTTGACTCTTCAGCAATAGCAGAGACTACCGCTTCGGCCGCCAACATGCCCGACTTCATTGCCGTGTGAACACCTTTGATGCGCGAGAAGTTCAAGGTACCGGCATCACAACCGATCAATAGACCACCAGGGAAGGTCATCTCTGGAAGACAGTTGTAACCACCCTTAGCAATGGCACGTGCACCGTAAGAGACACGAGTACCGCCCTCTAAGTACTGCGCGATTTTCGGGTGGTGCTTCATACGTTGGAATTCATCAAAAGGACTGACCCAAGGGTTTGAGTAGTTCAAATCGACGATTAGGCCCACAACGACCTGATTATTCTCAGCATGGTAAAGGAAGAAGCCACCACTTGTACCGTCACTCAATGGCCAACCAGAGCCATGAATCACCAAGCCCTCTTTATGTTGCGCAGGATCGATATCCCATAGCTCTTTAATACCAAGACCGTAGTGCTGAGGATCTTTGCCCTCATCCAAGTTGAACTGACTGATCAGCTCTTTACCTAAATGACCGCGACAGCCTTCGGCAAAGAGTGTGAACTTAGCCTGCAGCGCCATGCTCGGCACGTAGCTATCTTTCTCTTCACCGTTTTCGCCAATGCCCATCGCACCGGTGAGAACACCTTTGACACTGCCGTCTTCGTTATAAAGAACTTCAGCCGCAGGGAAGCCAGGAAACACCTCAACACCCAAGGCTTCAGCCTGTTCTGACAACCAACGTGACAGATTGCCAACAGAGGCGATGTAACAGCCGTGGTTGTGCATCGTTTTAGGTGCCACAAAGTTAGGCACTGTAATCGATTTTATCTCGTTTTTCAGAAGGACGATTTCGTCTGTTTTCGCTTCAGTGACCAGGGGTGCGCCCTGCTCTTTCCAATCTGGGAAGAGTTCAGTTAACGCTTTAGGATCGACCACCGCGCCTGACAGGATATGACCACCCACCTCAGCCGCTTTCTCAACAACACAGACCATCAGATCAGCATTGAGTTGTTTGATCTTACAAGCAGCTGCAAGTCCCGCAGGGCCTGCACCTACAATTAGGACATCAAAGTCCATTACTTCATAATCCATTGATCTCTCCTAAAACGACTCAATCACTGAAATGTAAATTAAAACTGTTCGTCACTCAGCACAAATGCGGCATCAAGGCCCGTCATAATCGTTTGTGCATGAGCTTCTGCTCGTGGCAAGTAGTGCTCTGCATAAAAGCGCACGGTGGCAACTTTAGCGGCCAAAAACTCATCCGAGTAAGCAGAACCTGCTCCGCTTAAGGCTTTAGCTCGAATGGCCTCTTTTGCCATTAGGTAGGCGCCGGTGAGGTAGCCCATCTGCATTAAGAAATCGAATGCGACCGCACCCATTAAGCTGCGATCGGCAGCAGCACGATCAAGAATAAACTCTCGAATCTCTCGTGCGCGGGCCACGGATGCCACAAAACGATTGGCCATCTTATCAAGTCCGCACGCTCGAAGATCGGCTTCAATAGCCGCCATTTCATCAAGCAGATCCGCTAACGCTGCACCGTTATCGCTCAAGGTTTTACGACCAATCAGATCCAGTGCCTGAATGCCGTTAGTACCTTCATAAATGGCTAAGATACGGGCGTCACGGTAGTGCTGAGCCGCGCCAGCCTCTTCGATAAAGCCCATGCCACCATGAACCTGAATATTCAGAGAGGTCAGTTCATTGGCCATCTCTGTCATCCAGCCCTTCACGATCGGCGTTAACAGTTCAACACGCGCTTTAGCCGCCGTTTGATCACCCTCGATGTGCGAACGATCAATCTCAGCAGCAGCAACTAGGGCCAATGCACGCATCGATTCACAGCCCGAGCGCATCGCCATCAACATGCGACGCACATCGGGATGCTCAATAATAGGGATTTTCGAACCATCTTTACGACTGCCCTGTGTGCGCTCTTTCGCGTAGGCAACCGCTTGCTGATAAGCACGTTCAGAGATCGACAAACCCTGCAGACCCACCGACTGACGTGCATGGTTCATCATGGTGAACATGTAAGCCAAGCCTTTGTTCTCTTCACCGACCAGGTAGCCTACTGCACCGCCATTATCGCCAAAACTCATCGTACAGGTTGGCGAACCATGAATGCCCAATTTGTGCTCTAGAGAGATGCATTTTGCATCGTTTAGCTCTGCAGGCTCTCCGTTCTCATCCAGCAAGAACTTAGGCACGATAAACAGCGAAATCCCTTTTACACCGGCCGGTGCATCTGGAAGTCGCGCCAAGACTAAATGCACAATGTTCGGGGTCATCTGATGATCGCCCCAAGTGATGTAGATCTTCTGGCCTGAGATCAGGTAGTGATCGCCATTCGGTACCGCTTTGGTTGAAACGGCTGCTAAATCTGAACCCGCGTTAGGTTCAGTCAGATTCATGGTGCCGGTCCACTCACCGCTGACTAAGCGCGATAGGTACTGATCTTTTAGCTCATCACTGCCGTGAGCGATCAGTGCTTCAATCGAACCCTGAGTCAACATCGGGCAGAGTGCAAACGCCATATTGGCCGAGTGCCACAACTCATTGACTGCCGTACCTACAACATTTGGCAAGCCCTGGCCGCCAAACGCTTCAGGAGCTGTCAGAGTTGCCCAACCGTTTTCCATATATTGTTGATAAGCATCAGAGAATCCCGGAGTCTCAATAACCTTGTCACCCTCAAGGCGTGCGCCATTTTGGTCACCCACTGCATTGAGCGGAGCCAGTACTTCAGATGCGAGCTTACCCGCCTCTTCAACGACGACATTGGCCAGTTCAAGATTAACTTCATCCAGGCCCATCGCCTGGCAAAGTTGATCGAATTCAACCAATTGATCCAATACAAAAGCGGTGTCCTGTGCAGGCGCGTTATAGATACTCATAGAATAGATTCCCGATTTGGAAAGCGTTGGAAAGCTCTTAAAAACAGAGGGCAGCTAGGCTGCCCTTGTTTGATTTAGATTTTCGATACTAGCTCTGGAAGGATCTCGTGTAGATCACCCACTAGACCGTAGTCTGCAATGCCGAAGATTGGCGCTTCTTCATCTTTGTTAATAGCAACGATAGTGCCTGACTCTTTCATACCTGCAAGGTGCTGGATAGCGCCTGAGATACCTACAGCAATGTATAGCTTAGGCGCTACCATCTTACCTGTCTGGCCAACCTGCATATCGTTTGGCACAAAGCCGCTGTCGACCGCAGCACGTGATGCGCCCACTGCAGCACCAAGCTTATCTGCAAGTTCGAATACCTTAGCGAAGTCCTCTTTAGAACCTACACCACGACCACCTGAAACAACGATATCTGCAGATTCAAGTTCTGGACGATCTGATTCGCTCACCTCTGCACCTACGAAACGTACTTTCGCAGCTGGGACAGTCACTGATGCCGCTTCAACAGCAGCTGAACCGCCATTACCAGCAGCAGCAAATGCAGTACCACGAACAGTCATCACTTTAAGCGCGTCGCTGCTCTTCACAGTCGCGATAGCGTTACCAGCGTAGATTGGACGCTTGAACGTATCTGCATCGATCACTTCGATAACTTCAGATAGCTGATTCACACCGCAAAGTGCAGCAACACGTGGTGCCAAATCTTTACCAAAAGTGCTCGCACCTAAAATGATGTGTGTGTAATCACCCGCTAGCTGTTTAGCGATAGGTGCTACGAATTCAGCAAGCGTGTGCTCAAGCGCTGCATCTTCAAAGGTAAGGACGCGATCCACACCCGCAACTGAAGCCGCCTGAGTAGCCGCTGCCGATACAGAAGAACCAACCACTAGCACATCAACAGGAGCGCCTAGTTTAGTTGCAGCTGTCACTGCAGAAAGAGTTGCACCTTTAAGTGACTGACCGTCGTGTTCAGCAATAATCAACGTTTTCATCATCAACTCTCCCTTAGATAACCTGTGCTTCGTTACGTAGTTTGTCGAGCAGCGCATCAACAGAATCCACTTTGATACCGCCACTACGCTCTGCTGGAGTCTCAACAGAGATAAGCTCTACGCTGTTTGTTAGCTCAACGCCAAGATCTGCAAGCGTTTTAACATCTAGAGGCTTACGCTTTGCCTGCATGATTTTTGGCAGTGCCGCGAAGCGTGGCTCGTTTAGACGTAGGTCAGTCGTAATAACCGCTGGGAGATCCATCTCAACAGTGACAAGACCACCATCCACTTCACGTGTTACCTGTGCTTTACCGTCAGCGATTTTCACTTCAGATGCGAAGGTTGCCTGAGGCACATCTAGAAGTGCTGCAAGCATCTGACCAGTCTGGTTGTTGTCAGAGTCGATCGCCTGTTTACCTAGAAGAAGAATCTCAGCGTTCTCAGACTCGTTCACTTTTGCAAGGATACGCGCAACGTCTAGCGAGTTAAGCTTGCCTTCCGCTTCAACCTGGATACCACGGTCAGCACCTAGCGCCATTGCGTAACGCATCTGCTCTTGGCAAGACTTGTCGCCGATCGATACAACAACGATCTCAGAAACAACGCCCGCTTCTTTAAGACGCACAGCCTCTTCAACTGCAATCTCACAGAATGGGTTGATCGACATTTTAGTATTTGCCAAATCTACATCGCTGTTATCCGCTTTAACGCGAACCTTAACGTTGTAGTCAATAACGCGTTTTACTGCGACTAATGCTTTCATGTTAACTCCTCAAAACATGGCCACTAAGGCCACTCTACATAAACTCTATTACAGCGCGTTTGCTTGATCGCGCAGTACGAACTTCTGAATCTTACCGGTCGACGTTTTTGGTAGCGGACCGAAAACAACATTCTTAGGTACTTTGAAACGTGCTAGGTGCTCACGACAGAACTCGATCACATCCGCTTCACTTACCTCTGGCGCACCCTCTTTTAGAGTGACGAATGCACACGGTGTTTCGCCCCACTTCTCATCATTCTTCGCTACAACTGCAGCCTCTTGAATGTGAGGGTGAGAATAAAGAACACCTTCAACTTCGATACTAGAGATGTTCTCACCACCCGAGATGATGACATCTTTCGAACGGTCTTTAATCTGCACGTAGCCATCTGCATGCCATACCGCCAAATCACCCGATGCGAACCAGCCGCCTTTGAATGACTTCTCAGTAGTTGATGGGTTCTTCAGATAGCCCTTCATGACAAGGTTACCTCGCATGAAGATCTCACCCATGGTCTCACCATCTTTAGGCACAAGTTCCATGGTCTCTGGATCCATAACCACCATGCCTTCCATCATTGGCGAACGCACACCTTGGCGAGCTTTAAGCACAGATTTTTCTGCAGGTGATTTTTCATTCCACTCATCTTTCCATGCACAAACAGCACATGGACCATAGGTCTCAGTTAGACCGTAGACATGAGTTACCTCAAAACCAATTGCTTCCATACCAGCGATAACTGGAGCTGGAGGAGCAGCACCCGCGGTCATTACTTTAACTTTGTGGTTGATGCCCGCTTTCATCTCAGCAGGAGATGAGTTCAGCATATTAAGAACGATTGGCGCACCACAGAAGTAGCCAACCTCTTCTTCTTTGATCAGTTCAAAAATCTTATCGGCACGGACATGACGCAAGCTCACACTGACGCCCGCTTGTGCGGCAATGGTCCAAGGGAAACACCAGCCGTTACAGTGGAACATTGGTAGAGTCCAAAGGTACGATGCGTGAATTTCCATACCCCAAGATAACGCATTGCTTGCAGCATTCAGGTAAGCACCACGGTGGTGGTAAACAACCCCTTTCGGATCACCTGTAGTACCTGAAGTGTAGTTTAATGAGATCGCATTCCACTCATCAGTAACGCGCGGGAAATCGTATTCCGGATCACCACCAGCGATAAACGCTTCGTAGTCCATCTCACCGATCATCACACCGCCATCATAGCTAGCATCATCAATACCAATCACAAGCGGTTTGTTGTCTAGCATGCCTAGTGCAGCCGTAGCCAATTCACCAAACTCTTTATCGACTAGGAATACTTTTGCTTCAGCGTGCTGAAGGATAAACGCAACAGCTGCCGCATCCAGACGCGTGTTAATCGAGTTAAGAACAGCTCCAGCCATCGGCACACCGAAGTGCGATTCAAAATGCTCTGGAAGGTTAGATGCAATGATTGATACGGCCTCACCCTTTTTAACACCCGCTTTATTGAGGGCGCTCGCTAACTGCTTACAACGTGTGAGAGTCTCTAACCAAGTACGACGAACAGCGCCATTCACTGTTGCAGTTCGATCAGGGTAGATGAACGCAGAACGCTCAAGGAAGCTGATAGGTGTTAATGCTGCATAGTTTGCAGAGCATTGATCAAGGTTGGTCTCAAAGGGTGAGTTGTGCATCTGATTATCCCTCATTTATTTTATGCGAGTTTTATCACTCGTTTATTCTGTTTATCGTCACAGCTTAAACCGCTTTGAGCAGCTTAAACAGCGTTAATTCCCTAAATTTAGTAGGTATAAAAACCTTTTCCGCTTTTCTTACCTAGCTCTCCCTCAACCACTTTTTCTCGCAAAAGAGGCGCAGGTAGATATCGAGCATCTTTAAGCTCAACAAACATCAAATCCAAAATACTTAGACAGGTGTCCAAACCAATCATATCAGCGAGAGCTAGCGGCCCAATTGGGAAGCCTGCCCCAAGTGTCATGATTTGATCGACCTGTTCTGGTGTTGCAGTACCCTCTTCGACAACACGAATCGCTTCATTAATGGTCGGAAGTAAAATTCGGTTGAGCACAAATGCAGGGCGGTCTTTAACAACAACCGCTGTTTTACCTAATTTCTCAGCGAGTTCGAGCACTGTCGATCGAGTATTTTCTGAGGTGTGCTTAGTCACTATCACTTCAATCAACGCCATCAAAGGCACCGGATTCATAAAGTGCACACCCAACATACGCTCTGGATTATCTACTAAAGCTGCCAATCGACCGATTGAAATTGAGGAGGTATTACTCGCCAGAATAGCTGAAGATTTACAAACTCCATTGAGCGCTTGGAAAATCTTACGCTTGGTCATCTCATCTTCAGTAGCAGCCTCAACCACCAGGTCGCAGTTAGCTAAAGCATCCATTGAAACAGATGTAGCAATGAAAGGTAGTGGATTACACTCTACTGGAAGCTTATTGCGCTCTTTAAGCTTAGCAACACTCATTTCGGTGCGACTGAGAGCTAACTCTAACTGATCCGCGGAGATATCAACCAATACAACCTGGATACCCGCACACGCCAAAACCTGAGCAATTCCTTGCCCCATCTGTCCTGCGCCGACAACACCAACCTGCTGAATCATCACTCTAACCTTTAACTTTTTGCATGGTTTAAATTATCGGGCATAAGTGGCAAGGACTAAATGATAAGGCGAGACTATTTATTGATATTTTCGGACGTGAAATTGCGCTATATTGTGACACTAATACCTAAGTAGAAGCCAATAGATAGATTTTCGGTCAGCGCTATGCAGCATTTTGATAACAATAGCATCTCCTCTCATTTTGCGCTGGGAACACTTAAATCCGCAGCACGGATGGGAGTCGATATTGGCTCACTACTTAAAGACTCAAATCTGGACGGACGACTCCTCGGCAACCAAAAGTTTCGCTTAACGCCCGCGCAGTTCGGTTCATTAGCTCGACTCTCATGGGAGCGAGGGGACGATGAGTTCATGGCCTGTGCCGAACGTCCTGCTCGGTATGGGACGTTTAGTCTCTTCGCGAGGGAGGCGGTGCGCGCAGAAAACCTGTTAGAGGTTTATAAGCACTTATGTCGCTTCTACCGTTTAGTGAATGAATCACTCTCACTTACACTTAGTGTCGACAACTCCAAAGCGACGCTCGAGATGTCACTTTCCAAACCTGAGTTGGATCCAGACTACCTTCTTAGAGACTTCCTACTTCTACTCTGGCACCGCTTTCCGAGCTGGCTGATTGGCCGCAGGATTCACCTATTTGAAGCGCAAATGACAGGCCCTAAACCGCCACATGCAGACGAGTATCGGCTTATCTTCCCCTGCCCAGTCTCATATGAATCATCCGCTAACCGACTCATCTTTGAGGTAGAGGCGTTAAAAGCACCGATCGTTCAAAATCTGGAGACCCTTCGTGATCATCTCCGCAGCGCACCGCTGCAATGGTTCACTCGACAAGAGTATCTGCCGGTATTCACCCGTCGCGTAAGAGATATCATGGGTCACATGGAGTTTGTCGAGATAGATATGGAAAGTGTCGCCCATCAACTCAATATGACTGTTAGAACGCTACGAAGAAAACTTGATGATGAGGGTACTGGATTTCAAGATATTAAAGACGAGCTCAGACGAGACAGTGCTCTGCATCTGCTAAACCAATCCTCTCTTTCAATTCAACGGATATCGCAACAGCTTGGTTTTTCTGAAACTGCCGCATTTACGCGCTCTTTTAAAAAGTGGACTGGTCAAACTCCTAGAGCGTTTCGAACAGGGCAGTTTTAAAAAACTATTTTTGGACCACTGTTTTATCAAGTACCAAATAGATACCTACAGCCATCACAAGTAAGCCAATTATTCGCTTCAGAGTTAAGGCATATTGCTGCGCACCGAAGAGACCAAAATGGTCGATAGTACTCATTGCAATTAACTGTCCCAAAAGAGCAAACGCTATCGCATTAGATACACCAAAGCGCGGCACGATCCAGGTCACACTAATAACGTAAAAAGCGACACAGAACCCCCCTAGATAAAAATAGATGGGGAGATCCTCAGCGACGAATTTTTTAGGAAAACCTTCGGTTGCAAGTAAGTAGACCGACACCGATGTAAAAGCTAACGCCAAAGCCATCGCAGTTGCCAAGGAGGAGCTCATCAAACGTCCGCCAAGACCACCATTTAGGGTAGCCATCGTCGGAATTCCAATACCGGCAAGTAGCATTACTAGCGCATACACAAGAGGATTGTTCATAGATATGTTTCCAACAACTCAGCTTGTTCAAATAGGGGTCAGGATTCCCAGTCGACATCAGCAGTCAACATGTATCCTGCACCGTATACCGTCTTAATGATTTTAGGATCTTTAACGTTCTCTTCGACTTTTTTGCGCAATCTGGACATACGCGAATCGATACTTCGATCATAAGGAATAATCTGATCACCTAGAAGCTGATCACGCGTTAAGATCTTTTTGGGCGCTTTCAAAAACGAAACGAGCATGTTGGCCTCGGCTGTGCTTAAAATCGTCTCCTCACCCGTTTGCGAGGTGAGGGTTAACGAATCTAAATCAAAACTCCAGCCTGAAAAGCGAGCTATACGCACTGCATTAACCACATCGTCACGATGGATTCGACGCAATAGACTCTTGACCCTTGCGACCAACTCACGCGGCTCAAATGGCTTAGTAAGATAATCATCTGCACCCAGCTCTAGCCCAAGTACACGATCGGGAAGACTGCCTCTGCCCGACAGAATTAGCACCCCAACATTGAACTGATTCACCATCTCTCCGACAAGAGTCAGACCGTCCATATCTGGCAGACCTAAATCGACAACACAGAGCTCTGGCCGCTGCTGCTTTAGCCCTTTAAGAATTGCAGCTCCAGTATTAAAGGTCGCTACCTGATAACCGAACCTCTCTAGTTCTGTTTGAATCAGATCACAAATATCTGACTCATCATCGACCACGTAGATCAGATTCTTTTCCATATCTCGTTATCCTCTTGCCACCGTCCGATTAAGGGCAGTCACAATCTGTTCTCGTGTAAATGGCTTAAGTAAAATTTCGTAGCAGGCAGCTGTTGAATGTTCGACTGCATACTCAGCATTACCCGTCATCAACAAAATACGTTCAACACCTCTATTACCACATAGATGATTAGCTAGCTCAATGCCATTGAAACGCCCGGGAAGGTCAATGTCACTGATTAGTGTGCGTATATCTGGAATAGCATCTATAAGTAACAGCGCTTCATCAGTGTCTGAAGCCTCCACCACGCTTAAGCCTATTGATGTCAATTGATCACGTACTACCTGGCGCACATCAAGATCATCCTCCACCAACAACAAAAGTCCATCCATCAGAGTTGGAGCTAATTTTTCGGCATCGGCAGAGAGTTGATGTACCGCCGAGTCCTTTTGCTTCGCTTTAGGCAAAAGAATAGAAATCGTGGAACCAATATCTGAATTATTCAGGATTCTAATGTAACCATTTGACTGCTTTGCAAAGCCATAGACCATACTTAGACCAAGTCCTGACCCACGCCCTTTTTTGGTAGTGAAAAATGGTTCAAATGCTCTCTGAATCGCGTCACGACTAAATCCAGTACCGGAATCTTTTACTTCAATTAGAACATATTCCCCTGGAACAACGGCCTCATCAAAACCTCTGGGGGAAGCGCTGGCACTATTAACCACGCAAATCTCAATTTGGCCACCGTCGGGCATACTATCGCGCGCATTTAGTGCTAGGTTAATCAGTGCGTTTTCAAACTGAGCCAAATCCACTTCAATTAAAGCGTCAGATTTGCCAGTAACATTGAAATTTATCGATGCTGGTAGAGAGCTTTTTATAAGCTCTGACACTCCATTAATTGCAGATGCGGCCCCCACAAGAACAAGTTCTTGAGACTGTGCGCGAGCAAAGGTCATCAAGCGACGAATAATGTCTGCGCCACGATAGGCCGCTCTCAGTGCAGGCGATAAATTACCCTCAATACTCTGCGACTCATTATGATCTTTAGCTGCTAAAAGGTTCCCGATAATGACTGTCAGCAAGTTATTGAAGTCATGGGTCAACCCCCCCGCCAACTGGCCAGCCGCTGTCATACGCGAGGCTTCAAGCATTCGTCGCTCTGAGTTTTTCTCGTCTGTAATATCCAGAGAAAGATTGAAAATACCAACGACGTTTCCAGCAGTATCGAACTCAGGAATGAATCGACGACGTGTTATCAACTGACCTTTTGGCCCCTCTGATACATACTCAAAAACAACATCCTCACCAGAGAGGCATCGATTAATGTGAGAGGCAATTTCGACCTGCATGGAACCAGGGATAACATCGCTTAATTTGCGCCCAATGATGCCCTCTTTGTTCAAACCATAAAACGCTGCATATTCTCGGTTAACAAAAAGGAAACGTAGATCGCTAGTTAAGTAAGCAACCTGAGCAGGGAGCGCGTCCAGAATAAGTGTTTGCCGCTCCTCTAATTGTTCGACCATGTTGGATTTGCGCACAACCTCTTGGCCAAGAGCATCCACACTATGCCCGATACGTGCGACCATACTGTCAAAAGTAGAGGCAAGAATACCGAGTTCATCATCACTCTGAATACCTGATCGAACTCTAAAATCACCATCTTTGACACGCTGGGCAGCGGATGCGAGGCGACGAAGGGGCGAAAGAATTCGGTCAATAGCAAAAGAGCCAACAATGACGGCTATAAGAATACTGATAAGCGCGATCATGAGTATTCGCTGACTTAGAGTGAAAGCGCTACTTTGCAATTCATCCACATAAACAGAAGAACAGATATACCAGTCGAGGCCTTCTAATTTGCGAACAAGCGAGATCTTTTCATGCACATAATTACCCGGGTCAGCCGGCGAGTCCCAGGCATATAAAAGCTCTTCTCCAGTGTCCGCAACTGACTTCAGGTCGAATATAATCGACCGCCCCGTGGTGGGGTTTTTTAGGTTAGTGGCATTCGTCTTATCGATATTTGAGTTAGGGTGCGCAACCAAATAACCCGACGAATCAAAAATAAACATGTAGCCGGTTCTGGCAATTTTGATCTCCATGAGAGCCGCACGTAGCTCATTGACCAGCTGCTCACGTCGCTCAACGACTTGCCGCTCAATATCAACCATAAAAACACCGGTACCAATGCTGACACCAAGATCTGGAAAAAAACGGATGAAGGATAGTTTTTCGGATGAGGTATCACTTCCTACTGACTGCCAGGGATAGCTAATAAATGCTTCCCCTTTCTCGGTTACTTCACGGTGTATTTTCGCGAGTATAGCGAGCTGCCCATCAGAACTATCGGAAATTGGCTTACCAATTAACTCTGGGTTTGGGTGTGATAGGAGCACACCATTGCGATCGGCTATCCAGATATAACCCTCTTCGTCATATCGAAGCTGTTCGAACAGTTTAATAATCGCTCTTGGATCGCCTCCTGCTACAACAGAGCGACTTAACTGGGCACCCACCAGATCAACGATGGTACGCAAAGAGGCCTTACGTGATTCAAGTGCCTGTAGCCTATAAGTATCGACACTCGAGAACATCTTGTCCGCCAGCTGATAGACATTATCCAGCGCCAAACGAGCAGAGTTACGCTCAATCTTGTACACCTCCGCACGAATAAGAGGCACAGAGTAGCTGTAGATACCAATAAAGGTCATTCCAAGCATCGCTAAGATGAGCAGTATGGAGCGATTTCGAATCTTATTCTTTTTCATGAAATCAAATATTCATCACCAAAAAAGCTAGGGAACCTGCGAACAATTCCATGGTTCCCTAGTCTATTCGTTATGGGAGCTAATTTCTGCATCAGTCACATTTCGGTGGAATTTAGTCAGAACTGCGCAAACCTTAAGATATTTAATAGAGACTCACTAAATCCCATTAAACCTTGTCCCAGCAACAAATTTTAAAGATGGAGCAAACACCGATGAAAACAACAAAAATACTGGCGCCAACGGAAAGTGCTTACCAATACCCCCTTCTAATCAAGAGTCTACTTCTTTCAGGCGTCAGATATGAGCCTAACCAGGAGATCGTTTACGGCGATAAGGTTAGATACAACTACGTTGAACTTAATAAACGTATTGCTCGCCTCGCGAACCTGCTTACGAAAGCTGGCATAGGTGCGGGCGATACTGTTGCTGTAATGGACTGGGATAGCCACCGCTACTTAGAAGCGTACTTTGCTGTACCAATGATTGGTGCAATCTTGCACCATGTAAATATTCGTTTAAGCCCGGATCAAATTGCTTACACGATGAACCATGCAGAAGATGACATGGTCTTAGTACATGATGATTTTGTAGAACTCTTTGAAGATATTGCCTCCCAGGTACCCTCTGTGAAAACGGTGGTTCAATTGACAGATAAAGAGAGTGCAAAATCTACAAAGCTTGCGACACTTGGTGAATATGAAGCGTTACTTGCAGAATCCTCTGAACAGTATGATTTCCCTGATTTCGATGAAAATTCTGTAGCGACAACCTTCTACACAACCGGCACAACTGGAAACCCTAAAGGGGTCTTTTTCTCACACCGACAACTGGTACTTCACACACTTAATGTTGCTGTCACTATGGGGGCATACGACGCACTTCCACTGCTTCGCTCTGATGACGTCTACATGCCAATGACGCCTATGTTCCACGTTCACGCATGGGGCATCCCATATGTAGCAACCATGAAAGGTATTAAGCAGGTATATCCGGGTCGTTATGAGCCAAACAAACTGGTCCGCCTATATCGCGAAGAGGGTGTAACTTTCTCGCACGGTGTTCCGGCTGTGCTCCAGATGATCCTTGAGTCTGAAGAGGCCAAAACAACCGATCTATCGCGTTGGAAATTAATGACCGGAGGAAGTGCACCGACACTCGGCCTTGCAAATGCTATGGCTGCTAAAGGAATTAAATTCCATACCGGATACGGCATGTCCGAAACCTGTCCTATACTGACCATAACCTACCTGCACACCGATACACGTGAGTTGTCTATCGAAAACCAGATGAGCACACGAATCAAAACAGGCGTTCCAATGGGTCTCGTTGACCTGCGAATAGTAGACCCTAATGGCAACGATGTTCCGCACGATGGAGAAGCGATGGGCGAAGTGGTGGTGCGTGCACCTTGGTTAACACAGGGGTATGTAAAAGAGCCTGAACGAAGCGAAGAGCTGTGGAGCAACGGCTGGCTTCATACGGGAGATGTTGGCTCAATTGATGGCCGCGGCTTCTTACAGATCAAAGACCGTATCAAGGATGTCATCAAAACTGGTGGTGAATGGATCTCGTCACTCGAGCTAGAAAATCTCATTAGCCAACACCCAGCTGTCAACGAAGTTGCAGTAGTAGGTATTCCAGACGAAAAGTGGGATGAACGCCCGCTAGCGCTTATAGTTACTGCTTCTGATGCAACCCTTGAACCAACGGAGATCCAACAACATCTAATGCAATTTGTTGAAAGCGGCAGAATCAATAAATGGGCTATTCCTCAACAGGTTAAGATTGTTGAGTCGATTCCAAAAACCAGTGTCGGTAAAATCGATAAAAAAGTCATTCGTGCAAGCGTCTAACTACGGAAAACTAGATCGATATGAATTCAGTGCAACCAATACCTGAAGACAACTTACTGGGTATACCCACAGAGGTCGCAGAAGGCATCTACCAAATTCGGTTGCCGCTACCCTTTGCACTGGATCATATCAACGTTTACCTAGTCGAAGATTCCGATGGGTGGATCCTTGTTGATACAGGTATTAAAAGCGAAAAGTCACAAAAAATTCTAGAAAACATCCTAGAAAAACTGCCTGAATCGAGACCTTTAAAGGCTGTACTAGCCACTCATGCTCATGTAGATCATATCGGCGTTGCTGGATGGATCTGTGATAAATGGAATGTACCCCTTTGGGTAAGCAAACCCGAATACGATGGAATAAAGCAATTTTTAGCGATGAATCCCGCTGAAGATGCCGCACTCTCAAGCAATCTGAATGAGTTTTACCATCAAGGGGGTATTCCAGAGTCTGAATACGAGCTCATCATTAGAGGATTATTGGGCTTTCAAAGAGCCTTCTATCCACTACCAAGCACATACGTCGCACTTGAACCAGGCACACTCACTATTAAAAACGAGACCTGGGACATTTTTGTAAATGATGGCCACACTGTAGCCCACGTATCACTGTTCAATCGAGATAGAAATATTCTGATCGCAGGCGACCAAGTACTGGCAAGAATAAGCTCTAATGTAAGCGTTCGATTTGGTGATGCTGACGCCAATCCGTTAAAAACTTGGATCGATGGGTTACTTCAGCTTAAATCACTGCCATCTGAGACACTGGTGTTACCTTCACATGAAAAATCGATGACTAATCTTTCAGCTCGAATCGATGAGTTAGTTGAGGGTTATCTTGAAAACGCACACAAAATCACTCGTTTTTGCAAAACACCTAGTACAGCTGAAGAGCTATTAAGAGCACTGTTTCCTCGCGATCTTTCACCGTTCGAACACCACCTTGCATTCGGGGAAACGAGGTCCTATATCAACTATCAAATTGCACAACAGAAAATTGAAGTAGTTGGTGATGAGAGTGACATTCCTCTCTACATTGCTGTTTAACTTTTCGCTCTAAACGTATGCGGCGAAACTCCAGTCCAGTTCTTGAATGCACGAGAGAAAGAGGGAGCATCAGAAAAACCTAACTCAATAGAGATGTTATGGATTGAGAGCTTTTTCTGACCAAGTAATGTAATTGCCTGATCCAATCTGACACGATCTTTAATGGATTGAAAACTGCCCTTTTCATCCGCAAGTTTGCGTCTTAATGTGCGGGAAGTTATGTAGAGCTCATTCGCTAGATGCTCTATCGAGGCATTAGCAAAACCCACCCTAACCAAATAGTCATAGGTTTTCTTAGTGAAGGTCTGCTGATACGCCTGTTTTGTGAACCAGGCGTAAGGTAAGCGCCTTATATATTGATCCAAACTGCCTTCATCTTGAACGATAGGAAGTGACATTTGACTGCGTTTAAAGACCAAAGCATTTGCGGATTTATTAAAGATGACAGGGGATGGGTACATGAGTTGATATTCTGAAAAATGCATAGGTTCCGAAAATGCAAATTCAACAGAATTAAGGTTTATTGTTTTCCCGACTAACCAACTACCAAATCGATGCCAAACCATCAGATAAAATTCATCCAGCGTATAGCCTGAGTAGTGTGTATTCGCATCAGTTTTAAGTGTTAAACGCACCCACTCCTCATCCTCCTCTAGCCCCAATTTCATAGCACTACCCGTAAGCGCATAAAAATCACTTAAATAACGGAAGAAAGAGCCAAGATCAGGCAAGCAGACAGCATGCTTTGCCATCAACATAAACATGCCAAACCTAGCGTTTTTATTAGCCATCCCCATGAATTCATCATCCATAGAACGCCAAATCGACAAAATGAAACGCGAAAATTGCGTTGGCGTAACACGTGATAAACGACTGGTTAGAAGACGGGGATTTATACCCGCTTTACTAAGCATCAATTGAACATCAACACTCTGATCATCTATAGCACTTATCAATTCATGAACGAAGTGAATGGAGATAGTTTGCTGGACAGATTTCATATTCTTTCTATTAAGTTGTAAGCGAGGAGTGATTCTATCTAAGCATGTCCGTTTTTGCTAATTATCGATCTGTTTTTGCAATTCTAACCCCTAATTTCATCCGTAAAATATTGCCCCTATAACAATTTAAAACAGGAGTTTTTCATGCAAGAAGTAGTTTTTTTAAGCGCCGCTCGCACAGCCATCGGAACCTTTGGCGGCTCTTTTAAGGATCAAGCACCAACACAACTTGGGGCACTTGTGATTAACGAAGCTATCAGACGCGCGGGGATAGAAAACTCTGATATCGAACAGGCCGTTATCGGTAATGTGACGCATAGCGAAGCTGCAGATATTTATATTTCACGTGTGGCAGCCCTGGGGGCAGGCATCCCAGAAAGGACGCCTGCCCTAACAGTAAACCGCCTCTGCGGAAGTGGTTTACAAGCAATTCTTACTGCTGCCCAGCAAATTCAATTGGGTATTTGTAAAACAGTGGTTGCGGGCGGCGCAGAATCGATGAGCCGTGTTCCTTACCACATTCCATCAGCTCGGTTTGGTCAGCGCATGGGCGATGGAAAAATGGTTGATGCGATGGTCGGAGCGCTAACCTGCCCAATCAACCAAGTTCACATGGGTGTAACAGCAGAGAATCTTGCAGAAAAATACAACATTTCACGTGAAGAGCAGGATCAACTGGCAGTCACCAGCCATAATCGAGCTCAGATGGCGATAGAAAATGGCTTCTTCAAAGAGCAGATCGTACCGGTAACATTGAAAACACGTAAAGGTGAACAACTTGTCGATACCGATGAGCATGTTCGTCACAACTGCGCATTAACTGACATGAGCAATCTAAAACCTGTATTTAAACGTGAGGGTACGGTAACTGCAGGTAATGCATCGGGGCTGAATGATGCGGCAGCTGCTGTAGTCATGATGTCTGCTGAAGAGGCTCAACGTCGCAACCTAAAGCCCATGGCCAGGTTGGTCGATTACAGCGTCGCAGGTGTAGACCCAGCCTACATGGGAATTGGTCCAGTGCCTGCGATTCAACAGATCCTTGCGCGTCAAAACCTTTCTGTAGATGACATCGATCTATATGAAGTCAATGAAGCCTTTGCAGCACAGGCTCTGGCTGTTGCTAAAGAGCTAAAACTACCTATGGATCGTCTAAATCCAAACGGAAGCGGGATATCTCTAGGACACCCAATTGGTGCGACGGGCGCCATCATCACGACAAAAGCACTTTACGAACTTGAGCGCACCCAAGGCCGCTTTGCAATCATTAGCCTATGTATCGGCGGCGGCCAAGGAATAGCTGCACTAATAGAACGAACTTGATCAATTTTCGCTCGACACTATCACCCTTGAAGTGTCTTTAGGTGGGTGAATTTCACCCGCCATTTTTTATAAGGTAAAAGAACGATGTATACAGGCGAACATATCCAAGTTATTCAACGCAAAGACTCTATTATTGAGCTTGTCATCAACTCGAATAATGCAAGTGTAAACACATTAAGCGCCGCTGTTTTATCTGAACTGAAAACTGCGGTTCAAACGATCAAATCTGAAAGCAGTGCACTAGGCTTAATTATTCGCAGCAGCAAATCTTCGTTTGTTGTAGGTGCAAATATACTTGAGCTAATCGAGCTACAGAAACAGCATAAGGCTGCAATACTCGAGATGCTTGACGAAACCCATGCCCTTTTTAATTCAATTGAAAACCTGCCATTCCCAACAGTCAGTATCATTAACGGCATGGCGCTGGGCGGTGGTTTAGAGATCGCTTTAACTACAGATTTTCGTGTAGCTACTCAGGACGCACTTATTGGCCTACCCGAAATTACTCTAGGTCTCTGCCCAGGCTGGGGTGGAAATATTCGAGTTGCTCGATTAGCTGGAGCAGACAAGGCTTTTGAGATGATCCTATCAGGCAGACCATTAAAGGCAGATAAAGCCCGTGAGATAGGATTAGTAGATGCGATTGCTGATGACACAGGCGTTGAAAGTGCTGTTTCCCTTCTCTTAAACAGTCAGAAACAGGCAACTGAGAGCCAACGCTTACGTAAACAGCTTGCATCAAAGCAGAGTAGCGAAGCAATTAAAGCTGCAGCTCTAAATAAATTTGGATCGCAGTTGAATGCAAATACACCCGCTGCAACTGAGATCATCGAACTAATCAGTAACACAGCTCAATTAGACTTCACTTCAGCACTCGATGCTGAGGCTCAATGCTTTGCAACTTTGATGCAATCCGATGCCGGCAAGGCATTAAGCGGCCTCTTTGCGAGTGATCAATTCATTAAAACTCAAGCTAAACGTTTTGCAAAAGCAGGTGGATCTGTAAGCAAGGGTGCAGTTATTGGCGCCGGAGTCATGGGCGGTGGTATTGCTTACCAGTCAGCAATCAGCGGCATTCCTGTTGAGATGAAAGATATCAACGAACCAGCGTTAGACCTTGGGGTTTCAACTGCATCCGTACTACTCGATCGCCAAATTAAGAAGGGTAAGTTATCCGAAGAGCAGAAGATTGAAACACTCACTAAAATCAATCCAACCCTTAATTACGAAGGCTTTGGTGATGTCGATATGGTTGTTGAAGCTGTGGTCGAAAATCCAAAAGTTAAAGCGATGGTATTGAGTGATGTAGAGAGTGTGTTAAGGGATGACGCTGTACTCTCTTCGAACACATCAACCATCTCAATTACTAGCTTGGCAGAATCGCTGCAGCGTCCAGAGCAATTCTGCGGCATGCACTTTTTCAATCCTGTCCATGCTATGCCGTTAGTTGAAGTTATCCGCGGAGAAAAAACCAGCGATGAAACAGTCGCTCGTGCTGTAAATTACGCACTTGCCATGGGTAAAAAACCGATTGTTGTGAATGATTGCCCAGGCTTTTTAGTTAACAGAATTCTCTTCCCTTACTTCAATGCGTTTAACCGTTTGCTACTCGATGGCGCAGATTTCGAGCAGATCGACCGCGTCATGGAATCGTTCGGCTGGCCAATGGGCCCGGCCTATCTTGCCGATGTAGTGGGGATTGATGTCCTTGTCCACGCTGATCAGGTTATACAACAAGGATTCCCTGAACGCATGGGCCATGACGGCACTGTAATTGCTGAGTCATTGCTTGCAAAAGGTGAGCTGGGCCAGAAGAGCGGTTCGGGCTTCTATGCCTACGGCAAAGACGAAAACGGCAACCGTTTTAAACGCCCAGCAGAAAGCACGCTTGCGCTCATTTCAGAGCATGCAGCGGATCAGCGCAGTTTCAGTGATCAGGAGATCATTGATCGTCTAATGATTCCACTATGCATGGAGACTGTGCGCTGTTTAGAGGATGGCATCGTCTCCTCGGCAGCCGAAGCGGATATGGGCTTAATACTCGGACTTGGCTTTCCGAAATTCCGAGGCGGAGCACTACGCTATATTGACCTGATAGGTCTTAAAGAGTTCCAAGCCAAGGTTGAACAATATGCTTCTCTTGGTGCGCTATACCAAACCACCGAAAACTTCATCGCTCGCGCGAATGAAAACAGAACATTTTACTAATCGGAGTTTTATCTATGAGTGACTACCAACACCCTCAAGATGATGCACTTTTCGTACTTAACGAAGTGATTGGACTTGATCAACTTTGCAATACGATTGGCGCAGATGAATGCAACTCCGAATTAGCGGAGATAGTTTTAAACGAAGCCGGGAAACTTGGCAGCCAACTATTAGCACCCCTCAACTCTATTGGAGATAAAAATCCACCAAAACTGGATTCTAATGGAGTTCAAGAGACTGCGGGTTATAAAGAGGCGTATGCACAATTTGTAGAGGGTGGCTGGAACGGCCTCACCTCTCAAGAGGAGTACATGGGTCAAAACCTACCTAATGTATTAGGTACGGCAGTGAATGAAATTTGGCAGAGCGCCAACCTCGCGTTTGCCCTTTGCCCCCTTCTAAACCAGGGTGCAGTTGCAGCGGTAACAGAACACGCTTCTAATGAACTGAAAGCAGAGTTTCTAGAAAAAATGGTATCAGGTGAGTGGACAGGCACCATGAACCTTACAGAACCTGATGCAGGCTCAGATCTAGCCGCAATTCGATCAACTGCAACTCCAATGGGCGATCATTACCTAGTCAAAGGTCAAAAAATCTTCATCACCTGGGGCGATCACCAGATGACCGATAACATCGTCCACCTGGTACTAGCTCGCCTACCTGATGCACCAGCGGGCGTTAAAGGAATTTCACTATTCTTAGTACCTAAATTCCTAAAAGACGAAGCGGGTAATTACACTCAACGAAATGATGCACATGCTATCGCACTTGAGCACAAACTGGGCATCCACTCTAGCCCAACCTGTGTCATGAGTTTTGGAGATCAGGGCGGTGCAGTTGGCTACCTTATTGGCGAAGCAAACAAAGGCTTGGCGTACATGTTCACAATGATGAACCACGCTCGCCAGTCTGTGGGATTACAAGGCCTTTCAATCGCTGAGCGCGCCCGCCAACAATCAGTTAGCTATGCGCGTGATCGCATCCAAGGTCGCTCTAAAAGCGGCGAAAAACTTGCCATCATCGAATTCCCAGATGTACGCCGCATGCTTCTCACACAGCGAGCAGCTACCGAGGCGATGAGAGCATTTGTCCTTGAAGCTGCTGCAGAGATAGACCGCGCACATCACTCCGAACCAAACAGTGACGCGCAAAAGCGTGTTGAACTATACACTCCCATTGTTAAAGGCTGGATGACAGAGCTTGCCCAAGAGGTCTGTTCTTTAAATGTGCAAATTCATGGCGGCATGGGCTTCATTGAAGAGACAGGTGCCGCGCAACACTTTAGAGATGCTCGAATTCTTCCGATATACGAAGGCACAACTGGAATCCAGGCACTTGATTTAGTGGGACGCAAAACACTTCTAGATCAGGGCGCTGCGGTAAACAATTTCCTAGCAGAAGTGTTAAATACTGCGAAAGAAACTGCTCAAGTTGAGGGTTTATCTGTAATCGGGGAAGCGCTTGCCAACTCAGTGAAAGAGGCCCAAGCAGCAGTACACGCAATCACCTCGTCAGATCTAAATCAGGGTGCGGCTGTTAGCTTCGATTACCTCATGGGCATGGGTTACCTGTGTGGAGGCTGGATGCTAGCGCGTTCAGCTATAGCAGCAAAAACTAGCTCAGACGGAAACTTCTCTGACGACTTTATTGCAGCTAAGTTAGCAACCACTCAATTCTACACAGAATATCTACTGCCTCGTGCCCAAACTCACCTAGGTCTTGCACAAAAAGGTCTTAGTTCCCTATTTAAGTTTGAAATCAGTCAATTTTAATTTTCAGACTTAGATCTTTTGCCCTGCCACAGCAGGGCATTTTTTTGTCTAAAAAGCCCTCTAATACCAATGGATAATAAACAATAAGCAATTGAAAAATAACGATTAATTGCAATTGTGTCACAAATATTACAAAGACGACCCCACAAAACACAATTCGTCGTATTCTCTTAATAGTTACGACAAGCTTACTACTTAACCTTGGATGAAAAGCTAGAACCACTGAATGATGTGGTAACCAAGGGATAATAAAAGTAATGGCTTCAAATCAGTCAGAATTCATTCTCCAGACCAAAAATTTGACGAAAGAGTTTAAAGGTTTTTCGGCCGTCTCTGATGTTAACTTGAATGTTAAGCGCGGCAATATCCACGCGCTTATTGGTCCAAACGGAGCAGGTAAAACCACAGTATTTAACCTGCTGACTAAGTTTCTTCAGCCGACTTCGGGCGTCATTACCTTTAATGGGCATGACATTACTCGAAAAGAGCCTGCTGAAATTGCCCGTATGGGTATCATCCGCTCATTCCAGATTTCTGCAGTCTTCCCACACCTAACGGTTCTTGAGAATGTCCGTGTTGCGTTACAGCGCAAAGAGGGGCACAGCATGCACTTCTGGCGCTCAGAAAAAATTCTTAACGGCCTTAATGATCGCTGCATGGAACTACTCGAATCGGTAGGTCTAAAAGAGTTTGCAAATACAGTCACCACTGACCTGGCATACGGTCGTAAACGCGCACTAGAAATTGCCACTACACTCGCACTGGAACCTGAGCTGATGCTTCTTGATGAGCCAACTCAGGGCATGGGACATGAGGATGTAGGCCGTACAACAGACCTTATCAAACAAGTCAGCAAGAATCGCACAATCCTTATGGTTGAACATAACCTAAAGGTAGTTTCGACCCTCGCTGATCAAATTACCGTTCTGCAACGCGGTCAAATCCTTACAGAGGGTAATTACGAAACTGTATCTGCAGACCCACAAGTTCGTGAAGCCTACATGGGCCGCGAAGCGGATGCAGCGGGAGCACACTAATGAGCCAAAGTCATCGCGAAAAGATTCGTATTAGCAACCTCCACGCCTACTACGGTGAAAGCCACATCCTTCATGGCATCGATCTTCACGTCATGGAAGGAGAGCTTGTCACTCTGTTAGGACGAAATGGTTCAGGCCGCTCTACAACCTTAAAAGCGATCATGAACCTCGTAGGCAAACGTAGCGGTCAGATCGTCATTAATGGCAATGAAACCATCAACATGGCTTCACACCGTGTTGCCCATTTGGGACTTGGCTACTGCCCAGAAGAGCGTGGCATCTTCGCAAGCTTGAACGTAGAGGAAAACTTGATGCTTCCTCCAAATGTTCGCTCTGGCGGGATGAGCGTCGATGAAATTTTTGAGATGTTCCCTAACCTATATGAGCGCCGCATGAGCCAGGGCACGCGCTTATCAGGTGGTGAGCAGCAGATGCTTGCGCTTGCTCGCATTCTAAGAACAGGTGCCAACATCCTGCTGTTGGATGAGATCACAGAAGGGCTTGCACCGGTTATTAACGACAAACTTGCTGATGTTCTTGTACAGCTCAAAGAGCGCGGCTTAACAATTTTGCTTGTTGAACAAAACTTCCGCTTTGCAGCTCCGATAGCTGACCGTCACTACGTGATGGAGCACGGACACATTGTTGAAGAGATTCAAGCAGATGAATTGGAAGCAAAAACTGAGCTTCTAAACAGCTACCTAGGCGTCTAATTAAACAGCCAAAGATAGTCAGATAACAAAAAAATCCAATATGGAGAAAAGATGATGCGTAAAACACTACTCGCTTCAATGATCGCAGCTAGTATGGCAGCAACAGCGACTGCAGCAACTGTAGACGGCAAAGTTAAAATCGGTGTAATAGGCGACATGGGCGGCGTATACGCTGACGTTGGCGGCAAAGGCATGACCGAAGCTACTCAGATGGCTATCGATGATTTCGGCGGCAAAGTACTTGGTCAGCCTATCGAACTTGTTTCAGCTGATTCACAGCTTAAACCAGACGTTGCCTCTTCTATCGTTCGCAAATGGGTAGAAAATGAAGGCGTAGACACCATCGGTGGTCTTGTTTCTTCTGCAGTAACAGGTGCTGTAACTCAGGTTACTTCAGCGAACAAAAACATCGCACTTATCACTGGTTCAGCTTCACACTCTTTCACAGCTAAGCCAGGCGTTTGTTCTCCATACATCGCGCACTGGACATACAACGTAGCAGCTCTTGCAAACGGTACCGTCAAGAACATGGTTGCTTCAGGCAAGAAGAAGTGGTTCTTCATCACTGCTGACTACTCTTTCGGCCACGCGCTAGAAGGCGTTTCAAGCGGCGTAATCAAAGCTAACGGCGGTGAAGTAGTAGGTGCAGTTCGTGCTCCACTAGGTACAACTGACTTCTCTTCTTACGTTCTTCAGGCTCAGGCTTCAGGTGCTGATGTTGTGGCACTTGCTAACGCAGGTAACGACACAACTAACGCTCTAAAAGCGGCTATCGAGTTCGGTCTAACTGAACAGTCTGATATCGCAGGTCTTCTTGTATTCGCAACAGATACCCAAGCGATGGACGGTGATGTTGCTAAAGGCATGCGTCTTACAACTGGTTTTTACTGGGACATGGACGAGCAGACTCGTGAATGGAGCAACCGCTTCAAAGCGATCCACGGCTCAATCCCAACAATGGTCCACGCAGGTGCTTATTCAGCAACTATGAACTACCTGAAAGCTGTTGAAGCAGCAGGTACTGATGATGCAGATGCTGTAATGGCTCAGATGAAGTCTGCTAACCCAAATGACTTCTTCGCTCGTAACGCGTCGCTACGTGGAGACGGTCGTATGGTTCACGACATGCTACTTGTAGAGATCAAAGATCCTGCAAATCGTAAATCTGAAGATGACATCTACGACATCGTAAAAGTTATCCCAGGTAACGAAGCTTACAACCCAATGAACCCAGAGTGTGATTTCTCTGCTAAGTAAATGCGGTTAAATAAAGGGGGAGTGCTTAGCACTCCCCATCTTTCAGTTTGAGATCGGTAATAGCATGTTCGATATCAATATTATGGCGTTAAGCGGGCAACTGCTGGTAGGACTGATAAACGGTTCTTTTTACGCCCTTCTTAGTTTAGGTCTTGCCATCATTTTTGGTCTGTTGCGAATCATCAACTTCGCCCAGGGCGCAATGTATATGCTTGGTGCTTTTGCGGCGCTATTAGCATACAAATGGACCGGTTTGAATTACTGGGCAGCACTTGTTGTCGTGCCAGTAACTGTCGGTGTATTGGGCATCCTAATCGAACGTTTCTTAATCCGTCCGATTGCTAATTTAGACCATCTATACAGTCTACTTTTAACCTTCGGTATCGCTCTTATGCTGCAGGGTACGTTTACCCACATATTCGGTTCATCTGGCCAGGGCTACCCTGTGCCTGCTGAACTTAAAGGCGGTATTAAATTACCGTTCATGTACCTACCTACTTACCGCGCTTGGATCATTGTTGCATCAGTTGTGGTCTGCCTAGGTACCTGGTTCATGATTGAAAAGACCAAACTTGGTGCTTACCTTCGCGCAGGTACTGAGAACCCAAAACTTCTTCAGGCCTTTGGCATAAACGTACCGTTGATGGTCACACTAACCTTTGGTTTTGGAGTGGCTCTAGCTGGTTTAGCCGGTGTTCTTGCAGCACCTGTCTACTCTGTATCACCAGACATGGGCTCTAGCATTTTGATTGTTGTCTTTGCCATCGTAGTTATTGGCGGCATGGGCTCTATTGGCGGCGCCATAGCTACCGGTTTAGGTATGGGCGTTGTTGAAGGTCTAACTAAATACTTCTACCCAGAAGCATCCACAACAGTCATTTTCGTGGTGATGATGCTAGTACTGATGTTTAAACCTGCTGGCTTATTTGGAAAAGAGGCATAACAGATGAATACGAATATTCGAAATCTTATTATTGCCGTAGTTGTTCTTGCTGTTGCACCTTACTTACTCTACCCAGTTTTTTTGGCTAAGCTACTCTGCTTTGCGCTATTCGCAGCCGCATTCAACCTACTACTTGGTTACGCTGGCATCCTCTCCTTTGGACATGCAGCCTTCCTAAGTACCGGCGGCTACATTACTGGTTGGGCGATGATGAATCTTGGAGTATCAACTGAGATTGGTATTCTAATGGGCACTGTAGCTGGCGCTCTACTTGGAGCAATTTATGGCAAATTGGCGATCAAACGCGAAGGGATCTACTTTGCAATGGTTACCCTTGCACTCGCTCAGCTAACTTTCTTCGTATACCTGCAATCAGATTTCACAGGTGGTGAGAATGGCATGCAGGGTATTCCTCGCGGGAACCTGTTTGGCCTGATCGACCTTACGGATAATGTCGCGATGTACTACACGGTCGCGGTCATCTTCCTAATTGGGTTTGCGATCATTCAACGCACTGTCCACTCGCCATTTGGCCAGGTTCTAAAAGCGATCCGTGAGAACGAGCCTCGTGCAATCTCTCTGGGATATAACGTTAACAACTACAAGTGGCTGGCATTTATCATCTCATCTGCACTCGCTGCATTAGCTGGTTCAACCAAGACAATCGTCTTCAATCTTGCGTCACTAACGGATGCTCATTGGCACATGTCAGGTGAAGTAATCCTGATGACTCTAGTAGGCGGTGTAGGTACCCTAATGGGACCAGTGGTTGGTGCTGGTGTAATCGTGACCATGCAGAACTACCTCTCTACAGGCGACCTAGGTAACTACATTCATATCATCATGGGTGCAGTGTTTGTAATCTGTGTACTGGCATTCCGCGCAGGTATTGTTGGGCAGTTTAAAAAATTCAAAGAGCGTAACTTCTAATAATTTAAGTTACTCTCACAAGGGCTGACTGTTGTGTCGGCCTTTTTTATCTAGTAGGACTAGGATGTACCGATGCTTTACTTGGAAGACCTGAAGGCTGGAGATCGATTTGAGAGTGAAAGCTATGAGATAACCAATGAGAATATCGTAGCCTTTGCAGAACACTACGACCCTCAACCTTTCCATTTATCTAATGAATCAGCCCAGGACTCCTTCTTTGAAAGCCTTGCAGCGAGTGGTTGGCAGGTAGGCTCAATTACAATGCGCCTGATCGCAAAATCACTTCCGATTGCCTCTGGCGTTATTGGCGGCGGCGTTAGCCTACGCTGGTTAACACCCACTCGTCCTGGCGATGTGCTTCACGTAGAGACCGAGATATTAGAGGTGATACCGTCTAAGTCGAAACCCGACCGTGGTGTGGTGAAGATTCATGCTAAAACCATCAATCAGCATGGGGAAACACGCCAAACATTTGATAGCTCGCTATTGGTATTTCGCACCAGCGCGGGAGTGAAAGGCGGAATTTTCGCTCCAAAATAGTCAACTAATTTAAATGAGCAATCAACCAGATGTGGCATAGCGAAACGACCACCGTTAGATGAGTTCTCAATCTCCGATAATCGCCATCTTCAATCTGAGTATGATCCCAGGCCCACCAAACCAAAAAGGCAATTAACCCAACCCACAAACCTAAATAGAGGGGGAGTAAAAGTGCCAACCAGGCTAAAAGTGAAGGGAGCATGCAAATGGCCAAACGAGCATCAGAAGCAAAGTTGCTATCCCGCATAGCAACTCCCCAGTGAATCCCTCCTAAAAACGAGAGGATCACAGCGGAATAACTCATAAAAGCCGAGACAGACGCTGCATCTTCAAACTGAAAAGCCAATCCGACGAAAGGGATCAACCCGGCATAACCCAGACGGTGTGCTAACTTAATCACGCGAAATACTCTTAACTGTTTCTATGAGTTACGCAGCTGTCGGTATTCAGGATCTTATTCGATATTCTGTATCTGAATATAGAATAATAAATTAAAATACATATATATCGGCAACTTAATAAAATACGATTCGTATTTTTTAGTTTTTACCCACCATTTAACCCACCAACAGGATTGCCGTTACCAATCCATTGAGTTACAACTAGTGTCATACAATAGAATACCAATTCGCCTACAACCGCACCAAGCACCTAGCACAAAGAACTGAGATGATGCAGCGCTGGGCTGACTATTTGGATGAATTAAAAAATGCAGCTAGATGATTTAACACCTCTCGCAGTCTACTGTGAAAAAGAAAAGCTGATCTACCGCCAAGTTCTGGCTAAAGCTTTAGCTGGCAAAGTTGAGCTTTACTATGTTTTCGATCGTTGGGCCGAAGTCACTTACGTACTCGAAGAGGACTTCTGCAACGGCACTGTAACTGATAAAAACTTCCGCGAGGCACCTAGCTTTATTGAGCATGCGTACAACATTTGCGATTTCATTCTACTCACCGATGGTTATCTGAAAGGCTTATGGAAAGCCGAAAATGAAGGCAACAACAGACTCTACTTTGAAGAGCTTTTTGATCTTGGCACCCCAGACGGTTATGTACTGACGAGTTTAAATCGTGAAGCCGATGATGAGGCCATCACTGACAATCTATTTATCAATCCAAACCCATCTACTTCCAATGCTAATGACCGCGCCCCAGGGATTGCACCAGAAAAACCCTCTACAACTGCATTAAAGGTTATTGGTTTGCTAATGCATCATCTGGCTAAAAGCCCCAAATACGCTTCAGGCACAACCCCCAATAAGAGCCAAATTAAAGAGCTGTTATTAGAACTAGCCGTTGAACTGGATATTAACAATTACGGCCTTAGCAAAGTCGATGAACGCCTTTTAGCTGAAGCCATGAAGTACCTGGAGACACAAAAGAACTAATTAGGAAATTCCCCACCTGGGGAATCCTCTTCCCCCACCTGTGAGGGAGCAAAACCCTCGATTTCTTTTAATCAAACCTCGCCAAGACGGCGAGCAAATTAACTGATTAAAGGAAACACAAAATGAAAACTACACTTCTCAAATTAACAGACGTAATTGCCGCTACTGGCCTATCACGTTCGTACATCTACCATCTTGCTAAACAAGGTGCATTCCCTAAACCAATCAAACTTAGCGAACGCTCAAGCGCTTGGGTGCAATCAGAATTAGAAGCATGGATTGATAGCCGCATCGCCCTTCGTGATCAGGAGGTAGCGTAATGAACTCTCTAAACACTAACATTATCGCAACCAAAGCGGATCTCGAACTAGCAGACCACAATCAGACTGAAATGCTAGAAGGCAAACATGACTCAATGATCGCAGAACTGATCATCAAAGAGCATGGCGAAAACATTGTCTTCGATAACAGCAAAAAACAATGGCGTGTCTTTAGTAATGGAGCCTGGATTGGGGCTGAAGATGCACGACGAATGCTTATAGCCTTCCACAAGGAGATCATCTCTAACATTGCTGATTACAAGTACCCGCATCTGAACATTGTGGATGAGAAATGGCTTACCAGCGCGATGAACACCAGCAAGATCGCCGCTGTACGCAAAATAGTTGAAGAGGAAAAAGCACTTAGTATGGATAAGCTAGATGCTGACCACAATCTGATTGGCATTCAAGATCGGGTGTACGACATTGCTGAAGGCTCGAGTAGACCAGCCCTCGCTAGTGATCTTGTAATGAAGTCACTAGGTACAAGCTTCGATCCTGACGCCAAATGCCCTAAATGGGAAAGCTTCCTAAAGACAGCAATGCAAGGTGATCAAGAGATGATCAACTATCTACAATGTCTTGTTGGGTACTTCTTAACTGCCAGTACTCAAGAGCAGGAGATCTACTACTTATACGGAACCGGCGCTAACGGAAAATCGACATTCCTTGACCTAGTTAAGACTCTACTTGGCAATTACGGCGTTAAGCTATCCTCTGACAGTTTCATGAAGAAGCGCAGTGGAACGCTTAACCTAGGCGCTCAAGCAAGCCTGGCAATGCTCGCTGGGGCTCGACTTGCCATAACAGATGAAACTGGTGAAAACGCAACATTTGATGCACAAATGCTGAAATCCATCTCAGGTGATGATGAGGTAACAGGACGCTTCCTACGTTCAAACCCGATCACGTTCAAATCAACTACCAAAGTGGTTATGTACGGTAATGACAAACCACACGCTAATATGAATGACGAAGGCTTCTGGCGCCGATTCCGATACATTAAGTTCGAACACGTCGTACCTAAAGCAGATCGAAATCCCAACCTCCTTGCGGAGCTCAAGAATGAGTTACCAGGCATTCTTAACTGGGCCCTTAAAGGGTTGTCAGAATGGCAAGAAAATGGTCTACAAACACCCCAGAAGATCTTGAAAGACGGAAACGACTACAGAGAGAGTCAAGATACAGTATCCGACTTTTTAAAGAGAAACACTCAAGAGAAGCTAGGTAGCAGACTGCCGATCAAACAACTCTTCGACCGTTACAACGAGTGGTGCGAAACCAACCTTAAACCCGCTGAGTCCAAACAAGGCTTTAGCAAGCGAGCACGTTGGTACTTCGAGACCTATATGAAAGGCAAAGTTAAAGATTTCCGAACTAACAAAGATCGAGGCTATGAGGGTGTTCAACTCTGCTAAGAGTTGGATCTAGGTGACAGGTGTGACACGAGTGACACGAGTGACAGCAATTTACAGTTAACTTTTTTGTGAAGTACAAGCTGGAAATTGCCGCCACTCCACCTACAGCCGACACCATCTAAATGCAGCCTTTATTTATTATTTAAATAACATATAAAAAGCCTTTTATAACAATGGTTTAAATCTATTTTCACATATCAAATCAATCGATTTTTATTCTTAAAATCGATTGCAACCATAGGATTTTAAAAATGACCACAATTACCGAACTTGGGCAGAACATCAAAGAACTAAAATCTAACGAACGCGTAAACGTTCAGATTAGCAAACAAACGAACGATAACTTGCCTCCCTACCTTATTGTAGGCAATGGAAGATCAAGCAAAGAGTATCCGGAACATATAGTGATAGATACCTTTAGAGTAATGAGTAATTTGAGCCCGGACCTCAGATGGCTCTTCATCAACTTAAAAGACATCTTGGTAACTCAAAATATCAATAACAGTTACCCAAAACGAAGGGTAGAGAATCCAAACTTAATCATCCTAGAGAAGAATCAAGACAACGAGCTGCACAAGAGTATAAAAAAGAAGATGAGTGAAAACGGCAATCGCAGGAAACTAGAGGAGCAAGGGGTACTGAAGCAAGTAAAGCCAGGTACTTACATGCTCAATCCACATATGTTTATACCATCTGAAGACTTTAAAAGAATTGCACAGATATGGAAGGACATGCCAACTAAATCATAACCCTCACACCCCTAGTGGTCAGATTTACCCCGTGTCGTTGCGTCGGAACTAGAAGCACCCGAGCGAAGCGAAGTGCTTCGATGTTCCGTAAGCAAAAGACTAAGGGGTAAAGATGACGAAGCCTCGGCAGAGGCTGAGAACGTTCTTATGGCTACGCCATCATTCTAAAGAAATCAAAAACACTCCCCTAGTTCCTGTTCATAAAACTAGGGAGTAAATATCTGATGCCGAGCAAGCACTATTTTTAATGGTGCTTGTGAAGGTATCCAGCAAGCGTAGCGCGGTAGCTAGGTGTGATTCATCCCCTAGTTCACAGATTCATGCCAACTCGTAAACCTCAGCCATTTGATATGCGTATGGGGGGGTATGTGTAGTAAATATATTTTTTCTATAAGTAATACCTCCAGAATAAACGCGAGCAATTTGCCGTATAGCGGTTCTGGTTGGCACTGAAGGGGAACTAGGGAGTAATGGTTAGCGAGTATGTTCCGGGGCATATCCCCTAGTTTTGATAACAGTCCTGCATTAATAGTCAGGCAAGATCGTTCCATTTTTCTATAAGAAAAAATTAAAACAAAACTAAACTTAAGAACAAGGAAGTAAGGCTGCCCATCTCGTTACTGAGCGCTGGGGCAGTAGCTGAGTTAGCGAAGCGACACGAAGCTACGTCACTCCATAAGCGCGAAGTATAAGAGATGATGACACTCCGTTAGGAGTGGTAAACGTCGATTGAGGGGTGGCTAGTTCAGTGGCTGTTACCGGCACATAGCAGTCGTTTACAGCTGCGAATTAAATCAGAATCTAGCCAATTAAAACATTGGCAAGCCCCGAATCGCCTTAGATGCTTGAAAGTTGATCAAGTAACACCTTATATGATTCGTTTTCAGTTTTCTGAGTAGCAGTATCTTTCTGCATTACTTCTATAAATTTTAAATACGATTCATAGGTTTCAAATCTTTCGAAAAATGTCTGTATCAGTTCAAAGCAGTCATTTTCAATTTCATAAATATCGGAGAGCCATTTGAATAGTTTCGCCAGTTTCTGATCTTCTATCTCTTTGTACCGCCTGAAAATATTTTCATCTAGTCCTCGTTCCATCACGGCTTCCAGATAATCTTTTCTCAGGAGGCTATAATCATAAAACCTGATAGGCATTTCGTCGATCAACCCTCTATAAAGCCTGTCGGTCAGAAGATATTCAAAGGTTTTCCTTTTAGGATTAACCAGATACTCAACATGTGATGCTCCATAATTCTCGTATCGATCAAATACATAGCTGATCTCATCAGCAGCCGAATTGAACGCTACAGGCTTACACCACTGATCATCAGTAGAAAGATTTTCCCAGTCGGCAAAACTTATCAGCATTGATTTACCTTCTGTAATAGTAGAATTGATCTCCGACATTCTTTTCCCTCTGAGGAATACATCCGCATAGTAAAATAAAGATATTAAAGGTTTTTTCTAGTAACTGTATTATTTGCTGCGCACTTATATACGAAGTACGTCAGGTGCAACCCATTTGAATTGTCAGTGGCAGCTTTGGGTCGTGTTTGACCGCTAAGCGGGGCTACGTCTAACGGCACAAAGCTGCCGTCTCTGCTAATACCTCGAAGGGGCTCGCTTCAAGCCAAAACCTATAAATATTTCACCTGCCAGACGCTCAAGGCGGGATATTATCCTCGGACTGTTCATCCATTTGCTTAGTCTGCCAGGTGCCAAAAGAGGACATAAATAATCATATGCTTTATAGGTATATAGTAAACGGCAAATCAAACCGTCTTAGAATTGAAATGTTAGATGTACATGTGCTCACAGTCTCTCCAAAAGAACAAGAGTGCACATTATTAAAGGGTTAGTTTACTCTATCGCAATATATATACATTGGAGCAAACCTTGAAAAACTGGTTGTTTTTATCCGCTGCAATTATTTGTGAAGTAATTGCAACATCTAGTCTGAAGTCGAGTGAAGGTTTTACTAAAATCGCCCCATCTATGCTTGTTATTATTGGTTATGGCGCAGCTTTCTATTTACTTTCACTTACTCTGAAATCAATCCCTGTTGGTATTGCATATGCAATTTGGTCAGGGCTTGGCATAGTTTTAGTTACTCTAGTCGCATGGTTTATGCACGGTCAAAAACTTGACCTTTGGGGATATGTTGGGATGGGGTTAATCGTTAGTGGCGTTGTTGTTCTCAACTTGCTTTCAAAAACTAGCGCACATTAATCCAGTGCATCTAATAAGTTACTCAAGTGTACTGCGTCTGCTATACCTGGCTAAGAGGGGCAGTTATAGCTACTTTTCAGGCCACCTAGCAAGGCGTTAATGTCAGCTTTGGGTCGTGAATAGCCGCCCAGCCCTAATTTAAAGCGGACGGATTATGTATCACTAGGTATTTGTTATCCGTCCGTCCACAACCTTAGGCGCCTAGTTACAAGAACACTCAATCATGAACTTATCTGTACGTTCTTGTACGTCAAAACCAGTTCTGTGTAGAGGCTTGTATGTAAAGGTTCTTGGATGGATACATGAGAACTAGGTGTATGGTTGTGTAGGTAATTCAGGAGGGCTAGTTTTGGTGTATGCACCAGTAACAATGAGGGGCTGTTACCGGCACAGAACGGACACTGACGCTTTCAAATATTAATGGATATAATCTGAGTCAGAACCAACTCTGTTGAGAGGCGTACATGGCTTACTATTTAGTAAAAGTGCTAGTTTCGAGCATTCTGATTGTTCTTGTATCTGAGATTGCCAAACGAAGCTCAGTTTTTGGCGCTGTGATCGCATCTGTTCCATTAATTTCAGTCATCGCAATGATCTGGCTTTATATGGACACTGGAGATATTCAAAAGGTCCGAGATTTAGCGGCAAGCATCGTATGGTTGGTCATCCCTTCTCTCATACTCTTTATCGTAATGCCCATTATGATTGATAAAGGTTTTAGTTTTCAGGTCAGTCTTTTTGCAGGGCTAGGCGCCATGATAGCGTCTTACGGGTTAACGCTGGTGATATTAAACATGGTGAGAGTTTAAGCGGATGCACCACCTACAATATGCAGGTGGTACTCAAGAGAAGTTATTTAAAGGGTGATATGCGACTCATGATCTGATCCTTTTTAACAAACTGATGCATTAGGGCAGCAAGAATGTGAATAACAACGCCAGCGAGAAGTAGCTTAGACCCTAACCCGTGCACGATTCGTACAGGTGAGCCAAAGAAGTCTTCAGGTAACTCACCTACTCCAGTCACAATCAACTCCATCAAACCTGAACCAATTCCCATCACTACACCTGAGATCACCACCACAAGTGATAATAGGTTAAGCACTTTGGGCGCTAATGCTCCGAGCTTATCCATCACAGGTGAGTCAGACACAATATGCGCAGGCTGTTCAGTTTTAAGTGCCCATATGATTCTGAACAGTATAAGTACCAAAGCAATACCACCGACAATTGAGTGAATGGTCAGTTTGCCAAGTTTATCAGGATCAGAGTTTGGAACTTCAGACAGGATAAATGTACCTGTTATAAGAAGGAATGAGATTACCGCAGCACTTAGCCAATGCACGACACTTTGAACTCGATTATAGGATTTCATAGAAGCACCACTTAGATATTAGATTTGTCTAATATAATAGATGGCTATTGGTAAATAATTGATAACGATCAATATAGTTGTCGATTATGGTGGCTTTGGGTCGTCTTTAACCGCTCTGATATGCTTAGCTTAACGGCACATAGCATAAGCTCATACTATATCTACGATTTTTCCATCTTCTAACTTAAGGATTCGATCTGCACGATCCAAAATCCTATCATCGTGAGTAACTAGAAGTGTTGTTGTGCCTCTAGCTGCACCAAGCCGCTTAAGAAGGTCAACCACATCTGATGCGCTATCTTTATCCAATGCCGCAGTAGGCTCGTCTGCAAGTACCAATGTAGGATTCCCTACCAATGCTCTTGCCACAGCTACTCTTTGCTTTTGTCCACCTGAAAGATTGGCAGGGAGATAATGTAACCGACTTGATAAACCTACCAAATGTAACGCTTGTTCAGCGGCTTTGTATGCTAATTCATCAGACACGCCCGAACGAACTTGAACACCCATAACAACATTTTGTACCGCTGTTAAACTTTCATGCAGGTTATGAGCCTGAAAAATAAAACCTAAACGCTGACGAATTGAAGTTAGTTTTTCATGGGAAGCTCCATTTAACTCTTGATCAAGTAAGTTAATTGATCCCTCATGAATTGATCTCAAACAACCTATCAATGTCAATAACGTTGTTTTTCCTGAGCCTGATGGCCCCATCAATACAGTTAAGCTTCCCCTTGGTAACTCTAAATTAATATCAAAGAGAGCTTGCTTACTTGCCTCACCACTCCCGAACCAAAAGTTCAGATCTTTAACAGCAACGACTGGCTTATCCACAATGATTTCCCCTTAAAATAAGTCGGCTGGATCAGCAGCTGCTAGACGCCTAGTGGCGATCAAACCAGAAAAAATTGAGAATATTACAGTACCAATAAACACTGATACCGCCATTAGAGGCGTCATAGTCAATGGTAGATTCGTCATTTTCCCCATGAAAGTTAAAATGACAGTCCCTACAAACAACCCTGGCACAAAACCAAAAAGACCTAGAATTACTGCCTCTTCAACAATAATGCTTTGGAAGAACTTATTACCATAGCCCATCGCTTTAAACGTTGCATACTCTCTCAAGTGGTCTGCAACATCTGCGGATAGAACTTGATAAACAATCACTATTCCAACCAACACACCTATCAAAACACCAAAGCCAAAGATCAGACCTGTAGGCTTCTGAGTCTGCTGGTATTGAACATCCTCATTTGAGGCTTCTGAGTAACTACGCAATCTGAGGGATTTATCTGAGATTAGAGTTTTTAATCGACCTACAACTACTTCGGTATCAGCTCCTGCGCGAAGTTTCAGTAAGATGTGATCGGGCGCTGACGAACTCCGAGATGGAAAAAGGGATAGGAACGTCTGGTCAGATACAAACATATAACCATCACCACCAAATCCACCACCCCCTGAAAATGTATCAATAGCCGTAAGTGTTTTATTAAGAGTTTCAAAACTAAGTGGTGTTTGCGGTCTGATTGCAGCTGCCTCTTCAGAAGACAACCCTCTCGCCAATCGATCCAAAACTCCTGAATTTTGAATCTGAAGCAACCTTAAATCTTTAGAAACATCATCTGAAATAAAATCAGGTTTAAGAGGGTCAACACCAAAGGTAGTCAGTGAAATTGATTTTTCTCGCCTATCCCAAGGAACATTGCCGACAAACAATCCTGTAGCGCCTACTACATCAGAATCTGATAAGGCTTTCAGCATCCATTGACGAGCGACATTTCCACCTTCAGTTAGTGAATTTGCATCAACAGCAGAAATCATAATGTCCGCTTGAAAAAACTCATAAGGTCTTAATGTGGCAATCTCCATAGAATTCATAATGCCTAGTTGGACGAACACCAGAACATTTGCGAAGGCCACACCAGCTAGTGCTGAAGCAAATCGGCTACGCTTATAAGTTAGCTGTAACCACCCTACAGGTAGTCGACCAAGTATTCGCTGAAGTAAGCTACTCATTTATCCAACCTAATACTTGCTCCGCTATCGATACGAGCTATAGCCTCAAGGTTGGTATAACGGGAAGCTATTTTAGAAGATGCTTGGTCAAGCTTAACCAACACCGTAAACACCCTGGCATCAGAGTTGGCGGCAGCGTCATCTGATATAAGTCCCTGTCGTCCAACAGTTATACCAATCTGTTGGACTGTTCCTAGTAATTTTTCCTTTAAAGAATTTGCCGTCAGCTCCACAGGCTGTCCAACCTGTACCTCAACAATACGATCTTGCCAAATCTCAACTTCAGCCATCATTTGTCTCGTGTTCCCCATTTCCATTATCCCATCGACAGGCGGGCGCTGACCTGGAGTTACATGAATATCCAGAATGGTACCATCTATAGGCGCTCGAACAACGGAACGATTTAGATCTAGTTTAGCTCGTGCCAATTCAGCTTTTGCAGATTCAAAATTTCGTTCTGCAACCACTACATCAGGTTGCTCTTCAATGGCTATCGATGAAAATCTAGCCAATGTGGCCTCCGCACGAGTGACTGATTGCAGTGTTTCAAGCTGGCGAGATTTAGCAGAATCAAGTGCAGCAGCGGTTGTTAAGCCTTTATCTTTTAATGCCTGTGTACGTTCAAAATTGGCTTGAGCATCTACAGCTGAAGCCCTAGCCAGATCCAAGCTCGCTTGAGCTTCATCTCTACTGGCTTGAACAGCGTGTTTAGTTTGTATAACTGAAGCTTCCCGAACAGCTAGTCCAGCTTCAGCAAGTAATACTGCACTTTCAAGAGTATCTCTATTATCGAGATATGCTAAGGGATCATCCTTAGATACTTCATCACCAATCGAGACATTAATTTTTGCAACTCGTGCATCACCTGCACCGTATGGAGATGCAACTATCGCAATATCACCTTGAGGTATGATTTTAGCTAAACCAACCACATCACTGGGAAGTAAGGTTAGTTCCATTTCTTTAGGAAGGTTGATTTCTGGAGGAATTGCAATTGGTGACTTAGATCCTGCACCAGGCTCTAAGCCTGTCATAATGTAAAATTTTTGAAGCCCTGGTGGCTGGAAATACATTCCTAAGACAGCACCTAAAAACATAAATAAAGGGAGAATCAGAATGATTAAATATTTCATTTTAAAACTCATCTTTGGAGTTTTAGGGGCATTTTCTGGGTAATTGATTTGTAGGGGCAGATCCGACTCTTGTTGCTTAACCATAGCGCCTTCTCATCTTTATAAAGATTTCAAATAATGTTTCTGCGAATGTACAAGCAATATCCCGCTTAATCGCTAGAACTTCACAACTGCGGATACTTTATATTAGATAATGCTAATATTCAATGCTATCAAGCACCTACTTCCCAAGAAAAACGCTATATACCAATTAGAGTCTCTCTACGAATGTCTCTTATGGGTCGTGAGCCGCCTCCCAACAGTCAGCTGGATACTACAACCTCTTGGCTACTGTTGAGGTATCTAGGGGCCTCTTTAAGCCGACTATTATTGATTGATGGATCTATCGCTCTAACAAGCATATTTTGCGGTAGTGGAGCTTTCAGAAGCTCTCGTAGATCATTTAAATCTGCCCTCTCTTATAACCAAGTATTTGCCTGATCTGAATCCAGCAACAAGGGCTGCCGGGAGTGGAATGGTTTAAAGTCCTTACTCGCGTTTGTCGTTACCATTGCGCAGGTATCTAGAACAATCTCGCCATCAGTCCATTGAGACCAAACACCTGCTGCAGCCATACAACCGTGTTCATACTTAACTAGATATGGCTGTCTAATAGCCCCCTCCTTACGCCATTCAATAAACGACGTCATAGGTATGATGCTACGGTGATGTCTAAAGCTACCCTGGAAGGCCTTGCTCTTATCTAGAGTCTCAGCTCGAGCATTAAACATAGAGTACTGGGTAGTGATCTCCTTAGCCCAAACTGGCGTTAACCACCACCGCATAGGTCTTAAGGCTCTGATACCTTCTTCTTCCGAGATAACTGGGATTTGCTCAGTAGGTGCTAGGTTAAAGAAGCTCGGGATGTCCTTACGACCAAACGTAACACCTAGGCGATCCATTAGTGCCTGGGTATCGTCATTGTCTTCTAGGTTGTATCTACCGCACATTCAATCACTCCATCTAGTTATTTGAATATACCGGATAAGAGGCGTTGAGCAATTGATTAGATACTTATTAGAGAGTTAGGGTGCGCAAGAAGTACGCAGGATGTGTGCAACAAGTGCGCAGCATCTATGCAAGAAGTGTGCACAATTGCAGGGGTGTGAAAAATTGCGCACTTCGCACCTAAAAATTTTTAGTGATGCTTATGTTTTGCGCACCTAAATTTGTTGAGTTGGCTGGAGACTGGTTACCTTTTTAGCCAACAAGTCCAACGCTTCCTTTCGTTCATCAAAATAATCATGTTTGTTATAAACACCTTCTACCCCCTTCAGCTTATGATTGAGACACCGCTCGGCCACATATCCTGGAGTACCCTGCTGTGCCAGGAGCGTACGGCAAGTTCTTCGCAAATCATGAACGGCAAAGTGCTCCATATCACCCATCAGATTGGGTGGTTGCTTCTTTTTTCCAGCCTCATGACCGAATAGTTTAGATATCGCTCTATTTAAGGTATCTGATCCCATGTGAGGTCTAGAGCTTGTGCGTCGGCTTGGAAACACATAATCAGATCCAAAGGCTCTTATCTTTAACTCTCCAAACCATTCAAGCACCTGTGGAGCCAGCGGGACATCAAAACCAACATTAGTTTTACTTCTAGACGCAGGCAACTTCCATAAACCTTCCTCCAAAGAGAACTCTTCCCACTTAGCTTCGCAAAGTTCTGATTTACGAACCCCTGTTGATACTAATAGCAGACACGCCAAATAATTTTCGCGACTAAAACTTTTACTATTTGCTTTTGCCACTGAGAAGAATTGCTTTAATTCGCCTTCACTTAGGGCTCTCTCTCGACTCTTTTCCAAGCCACCTGCATCTCTAAATGTGAAAGCTGACGCTGGATTCAACCCCATCAAATCAAGCTTGATTGCATGGTTAAATAGTTGCTTACAATATCCCAATGCATCATTTGCTATCGCCATCCTTCCCGTTTTCTTAATTGCTTCGATAATATTTCGGATGTCACGTGCTGATAGCTGATCTAGTTTGAATTCACCGATATGTGGCGCTATGTCTTTTGTATAAATTCTCTTTGGAATCTGCGGATGCTTTAGCCTACTAGCAAGTGTCGGGTACCAGTCATTAAAGAGGTCATTTACTGTTCTGATACTTTCTTGTTTAGAACGCTGCTTAGCTAATAATGGATCCATACCTTCACGATTCTGTTTTTGCTTAGCCGCAGCTTCGAATCTAGCATCTTTTAGAGACAAGTCTGCATAATGGCCCAGCGTCATCTCTTTACGTTTCTTATTAGACGTATAACGCAGCATCCAATAAGGATTACCAGATTTAGGAATCACAAAGTAAAGACCAGCGCCATCAGGGTGTTTCCCTATTACATGTTTACTCACTAGAGACTGGATCTCTTTGACCGTCAGCTTCTCACTCATATCTAACCATTCAGTGTAATTAAATTATTACGCTCAATAATACCCACCACTGTAAATTGAGTAAATAACTAAATACCCACCTATTTACCCCCCAAATATCTCAGGATTTAATAGAGTCCCAGGAAATCCTACAGGACAATAATCACAAAAAAGCCCAGTAATTACTGGGCTTTATAAGGATTAAAAGATCCTACAGGATTCTACTCTATATTCTGTATCTGCTCGCGCATCTGTTCAATCAAAACCTTAAGCTCTACCGCGCTTTGAGTCGTTGCGACGACAACGGATTTGGAGCCCAGTGTGTTAGCTTCACGGTTCAACTCTTGCATTAGAAAATCCAGCTTACGACCAATTGGCCCCTTCTCTATTAAGATGCGTCTTACTTCAGTCACATGGGTATCTAGACGGTCCAGCTCTTCTGCAACGTCGGCACGTTGTGCCAACAGCACTACCTCTTGCTCAAGACGTTCGGCATCAAGGTCGACTCCTAATTGCGACACTCTTTCGACTAGATTCGCTTTTTGATTTTCGATAATTTGCGGCATTTTTGATCTTATTTTGCCGACGATCGCCGCAATTGACTGCAACCTATCCTCTATCAAACCCGCCAACTCAATCCCTTCGCGATGACGGCCCTCAATAAGTTGAGCCAATGCGTCATCAAATAGCGCTAGCGCGGCCTGACCTACCTCACCAGGATCAGCTGAAGTGCTGTTCATCACGCCCGGGAATTGAAGCAGAGCCAAAGGATCAACCCTTCCCTCTGAAGCACCACTGAGTTTAATCTGCTGTAGCGCTTCATTAATCTGCTGCAACCGCACTTGATCCACTTGAACACTCTGCTGACCCACCGATTCATGGAACCGAAGCGAACATTCAACTTTGCCGCGGGCCAGGCGTTTGCGCAGCTTGTCGCGAATGGCTATCTCGTGCTGACGCATAAAGTCTGGAAGTTTGAAATGAGGCTCTAAGAAACGCTGATTAACCGAACGAATTTCCCAAACCAAGGTACCCCATG
Organism: Marinobacterium sp. xm-a-152; assembly: GCF_013282965.1. NCBI lineage: Bacteria > Pseudomonadati > Pseudomonadota > Gammaproteobacteria > Oceanospirillales > Oceanospirillaceae > Marinobacterium > Marinobacterium sp. xm-a-152. Next base: position 157,463 of record NZ_WBYI01000002.1, read on the forward strand.
AAAATTCAGCTTCTGAACGGGCAAAAGCGGTCATACTCTGTGTCATATACTGTCAAACTCGATTACCATAGATTGATTGTCACTATAACAGCCGATGCCGGCACTTTTAAGGTACCTACATGAGCTCTCCACTCTCTGATCAATTGAAAAACCTAGGTTTAGATGCAATGCGCCCAAGTGGGCGTCAACCAGACCAAATGCGCGACGTTAAAGTCACTCGTAATTTTACAATGCATGCAGAAGGTTCGGTTTTGATCGAGTTTGGCAATACAAAAGTCCTTTGTAATGCGTCAGTTACTCGAGGTGTACCTCGCTGGTTGCGCGGATCAGGCTCAGGTTGGGTAACCGCTGAGTATGGCATGCTGCCTCGTGCAACCAATAGCCGCACCGATCGTGAGGCATCGCGCGGTAAGCAGTCAGGACGCACGCTTGAGATTCAGCGCCTGATCGGCCGTTCACTGCGTGCTGCGATTGATCTAGATAAGCTAGGCGAGAACACCATCACCATCGACTGTGATGTTCTGCAAGCAGATGGTGGTACTCGTACCGCCTCAATTACCGGTTCGTACATTGCGCTGATTGATGCGATCAACGAACTGAAAAAAGACAAAAACGGCGCACTAAAAGGCAACCCGATTAAAAACCAAGTCGCAGCTATTTCGGTGGGCATCTATAAAGGCCAAGCGGTATTGGATTTGGATTATGCAGAAGATTCAACAGCCGAAACTGATATGAACGTCGTCATGACTGAAACCGGCGGTTTTGTTGAAGTCCAAGGCACAGCAGAAGGTGCTCCTTACACTCAAGATGAACTGAATCAGATGCTAACCTTAGCTAAGAAAGGCATTGAAGAGCTCACAGCAATCCAAAAAGCCTCACTGGCGTAAGCAACTAAAATTTAATTTCCTGGAACTAAGAATGACTATCAAACAACTCGCTACAGCTCTATCTTTGATGATTTTCAGCAGCATGGCGTTTGCCCATACTGGTGAAGGTATCAACACAGGTTTTGCATCTGGCTTCTGGCACCCCATCATGGGTTGGGATCATGTCGTTGCAATGGTTGCAGTCGGCCTTTGGGGTGCTTTTTTAGGCGCACCCGCCATCTGGATACTTCCGGTCGTTTTCCCACTGGTCATGGCAATTGGCGGTGCTTTAGGCATTGCCGGTATGCCGCTTCCTGCAGTGGAGACGGGTATTGCGCTTTCGGGTGTGGTTCTTGGTCTGCTGATTGTCTTTGCTGTTAAGGCACCGCTATGGATAGCCGCTGTGATCGTGGGCATCTTTGCGATCTTCCATGGTCACGCTCACGGCACAGAGTTCCCAACAGAGTTTAACGCTTACGGTTATGCCGTTGGATTTGTAATTGCGACTGGTCTACTGCACCTTATCGGTATCGCGTTCGGCTTCCTAACCAAACTCGATTTTGGTGCGAGTTTGGTTCGTCTAGGTGGGGCGATCATTGCATTAGTCGGTGCTGGCTACCTATTTGGTGTGCTTTAACCTATGGTCTATCCATCACGCTCAATACTGCTTCTTTTGACCTCAGTGTTACTGCCTAACCTGGCAGTAGCGCATAGTTTTGGGGCTGGCACCGATCAATTTGCTAGTTTTGTTGAAGGGGCCAGCGTGGTGATCTTTGATCAAGTCACTCTATTTGCCACCCTCTCTTTAGGCCTAATGATTGCACTGTGGAAGAATCGCGGTGTGGTTCAAGCCCTTCCCCTCTTTGTTGTGGGGTTAGTCTTGGGCTTTTTACTGGCGCCTTCAGTAACCACCTGGGTGATGATGGGGGCTACGGTTGTCGGCGCTATCACTGCAACCCTGGGTGCTAGCTTGAACCAGCAGTTCAAACCGCTAACACTGATCCTTGCACTGTTTACTGGCCTGCTTGTCCAGATGGTCTCTTTGGAGGGGCATGTCTGGATGGAGTTAAGCGTCTCCATCTATGTCGGTGTGACACTTGGGGCGATATTGCCAGTGATGCTTGGCGCCGCAACCGGTGAGTTACTACTGGAAAAGCTGCCCGCAACCTTTTCACGAATTGCCGTCAGGGTAGCCTGCTCTTGGCTCGCAGCGATTCAGATCATGATGTTAGCTTTCTTCTCGCACTAACAATAAAATACCCTCGTAAAGAGGGTTTCTAAAATCCAATTCTCAATTAAAAATCGAGATCGTAATCCACGATGTAGGGTGCATGCTCAGAGAACTGCTGACCTTTGTAGATACTGCAGTGCTGAATGGTTTTACGCAGACCTTGAGTCGTAATCTGGTAATCCAAGCGCGCACCTTCATTTAGCTCACGGGCACGGTTGTAGTCTGGCCACCAAGTGTATTCGCGATCCGCTTTTGTACACTCACGCATTGTGTCGACGTAGCCCATTTCACCGAATAGCTCCTCCATGAACTCACGCTCTTCTGGAAGGAATCCAGATACGGTCTGATTGGCATACCAGTTACTCAAGTCGACCGGTTTGTGCGCAATTTTCATGCTACCGGCGAAGATGAATTCACGACGCTTGCGAAGAGTCTTCTCAAAGTGACTTTCAAATTGCTCAATGAACTTCTCTTTCTCTGCTTGAGCGTCTGGTCCTTTGAGACCCGATGGCACATTAAAAGAACCGACGCTGAATCGTTCGAAGTCAGCCTGAATATAACGGCCTTGGAAATCGCACTGTTCAAAACCTAAGCCGGTCATAATCGCTTTAGGTAGATGGCGGGTGTAGATCGCTACACCGCTGTAGTCATCATCAAAGGCTTCAAAGAAGTAGGCTTCGTAACCCTCAGGGTGGTAGCGAGAATCATCTAATTGATACTCACGTGCACGAATGTTTTGCAAGCAGACAACATCCGCATCCTGCTTAACCATCCAATCGAAAAAGCCCCGATCAGCGGCTTGAACAATGCCTTGAGTATTAAAAGTAATTACGCGCATGAGTTCGAAGCGCTCCGTATAACCATTGTTGTTAGACTAAAGATTGCAATTGTAGCGATAGATTCATAAAAACGGAATTTTTTAAAGCTGAAAGAAGTTGGTTTGGGAGTTGAACTCTGTTCAGGTATCCTACGCGGATTAAACCCAGTTCTAAGGATTTCACTATTATGCAAAGCTACCAGCGTGAGTTCATCGAATTCGCAATCGAAAAAGGCGTTCTTAAATTTGGTGAGTTCACCCTAAAATCGGGTAGAACTAGCCCTTACTTTTTTAACGCAGGCCTTTTCAATACCGGTGATGCCATAGCAAAACTGGGTCGTTTCTATGCAGCGGCAATTGAAGACGCGAAGATCGATTACGACGTCATGCTTGGGCCTGCTTACAAAGGCATTCCCCTTGCAACAACGACCGTCGTTGCACTGGCAAATGATTTCGGTAAAGACGTTCCTTATGTTTTTAACCGCAAAGAGGTTAAGGATCACGGTGAAGGTGGCAACCTAGTGGGCGCACCACTCGCTGGCCGTGTTCTGATCATCGACGATGTCATTACCGCGGGTACCGCTATCCGTGAGGTGATGACGCTGATCGACGAAAATGGTGCAACACCAGCCGCCACGGTGATCGCACTGAACCGTATGGAACGCGGTACAGGTGAGCTTTCCGCCATTCAGGAAGTTGAGCGTGACTACAACATGCAAGTTGCTAGCATCATTTCCTTAGATGATCTCGTTGAGTACCTTGAAGAGCAAGGTGGTCGTGATGCTGAGTTAACGGCCATTCGAGCCTACCGTGACGAATACGGAATCAGCGCATAACTTATGCAGTTTAAAGCAGTCCTACTTAGATCAATACTCACGCTGAGTCTGGCTGCTTTTGCATCCTCACAAGCCGTTGCAAACACACTTACTGTGTTTGCAGCAGCGAGCTTAAAAAATGCGATCGATGAGATCACAGAACATTACGAGGCAGACCATTCAGACTCGATTGTTGTCTCTTATGCGGGGTCTGCCACCTTAGCACGTCAAATAGAGATGGGCGCACCAGCCGATATTTTCATCTCTGCCAACACTGCCTGGATGGATTACCTATCTGATAGGGCGCTAATTAATGAACCGACTCGCTTCAACCTTGCCAGTAATCAGTTGGTACTGATAAGTCATACTCCAGACGCAAAACTCACCCTCACCAGGTCGCAAGAACTGCTCGATTGGCTGGACAATGAATACCTGGCCATGGGTCTTGTGGAATCTGTACCTGCTGGCATTTACGGTAAGCAAGCACTTACTTATTTTGATCTTTGGGACCCCCTTAAGCAGCAAGTCGCTCAATCAGACAATGTGCGGTCTGCACTTGCATTAGTTGCTTCAGGTGAAGCACCTTTAGGGATCGTCTATCACTCGGATGCGGTGGCTGAACCCAAGGTCTCAATAGCTGCCACCTTCCCTACAGAGTCCCATGACAGAATTCTATATCCGGTTGCGGCTGTTACAGAGAGTGATAAATCAACCGCGGCATTTTTAGAGTTTTTGCGCTCAGAGCAGTCTAGGGCGATACTAGAGCGCAACGGCTTTTTAATGGATTCGCAACAACGTGACTGATTGGCTAGGCCCCAACGAGTGGGCGGCAGTTCTCCTATCAATTAAGGTAGCTTTTTGGGCAACACTGCTTAGCCTGCCTGTGGCCATTGGCGTTGCCTATCTTCTGGCGAAAAAGGAGTTTGCAGGGAAACAGCTTCTCAACGGAATTGTCCATCTACCCTTGATCTTACCGCCCGTTGTAACGGGTTATCTGCTGTTAATGACCTTCGGAAAACGCACGCCTGTCGGATCATTCCTTGCTGAGTGGGGAATTGAGTTTGCTTTCCGCTGGAGCGGTGCCGCATTAGCAGCAGCCATCATGGCTTTTCCATTACTGGTTCGCGCTATTCGTCTCTCCATTGAAGCCATTGATCCTAAATTAGAGGAAGCGGCCGCAACCCTGGGTGCCTCAAGGCGCTGGGTGTTTATCACCATCACCCTACCTTTAATGCTTCCTGGTGTGATCGCCGGCTCCGTTCTGGGCTTTGCCAAAGCGATGGGTGAGTTTGGAGCCACCATCACCTTTGTATCGAATATTCCAGGTCAGACTCAGACACTCCCTTCGGCTATCTATGCGTTTCTTCAGGTACCCGGTGGTGAAAGCTCTGCGACCAAACTGGTGATCATCTCTATTATCATTGCGATGAGTGCACTTCTTGCCTCTGAATGGCTGTCACGTCGTATGAGCCGGAGGTTGCAGTCATGACACTGTCAGTCACTTTGCAGCAGTCGATGCCAAACTTCTCGCTTGATATAGCCTTTGAAGCCCCCAGTGGCATCACGGTTCTATTTGGCGAGTCAGGTTCAGGGAAAACCACCACAATCAATGCGATAGCCGGCTTGCAAAGCAACAGCCAAGGCCGCGTCACTCTGTCCGATCGGGTGTTATTTGATAGCGCTTCAAACACGAGCTTAAAGCCCTATCAACGCAACATTGGCTACATTTTTCAAGAGAGCCGACTCTTTCCACATCTGACAGTAGAGCAGAATCTAAATTACGCGAAACGCTTCAATAAGGTCGACAAAAGCGTCGATTTTTACCAGATCGTCGAACTTTTAGGTATAAAACCCCTACTTAGGCGAACGCCAAATTCACTCTCTGGTGGTGAAAAACAGCGTGTTGCGATTGGTCGTGCGTTATTAAGCGCACCAGATCTTATTCTGGCCGATGAACCCCTTGCAGCACTCGATGGCGCCCGAAAAGCGGAGCTACTCCCCTACTTCAAAAAATTAAACCGGGAATTGGGTATTCCTATGCTCTACGTAACCCACTCACCCGAAGAGGTATTAGAGCTGGCTGACCATGTCATCGCACTGGAGCAGGGCCGCATTGTGACTCAAGGGCCTGCGCGAGAGGTGATGGCCAACAGCAAGGTCGCGCGAACCGCCAATCGTGCGATCAAGTCGACACTGACAACCCAGTTAGTGGCACAACACCCCGATGGACTGTCCGAGCTTCAAGTGGCCAGCGAAACACTCTATGTGCCGACCCTTGATGCACCCATAGGTTCAGCGGTCTGCCTTGAACTGGTCGCGAACGATCTAATCCTATCGACCGCAAAAGTGGCAGGCATCTCTGCCTTGAATCAGGTTTCCGGAAGGGTTGAATCCATTGAAACGACTTCATCGAGTGATGTACTTATTAACGTGTGCATTGCAACAGATATCGTCTCAACACACATCACCAAACGCTCCCTTAACAATCTAAACCTCAAGATCGGCGATCCCTGCGTTCTGATCATAAAATCGGTCAACATCTGCCCCTCTAACCGCTGCCAAGGTTGAGATTTTCTCAACTAGTCGTGAGCATTTATCGTTAAGACTTTAGATATATATCAATTACTTTTGACTATATAACCGATTACAATTCTGAAACTTTGTGCAGTGCACATAATTTTTGTGCTTAATTTGTCTACTGGAGGCATCCCCGATGATTTCAGAATCGGTTGTGGAACTATCGCGTTGGCAGTTTGCTATTACCGCGATGTATCACTTTCTATTTGTACCACTGACCCTCGGTCTATCCTTCCTGCTGGCCATCATGGAATCTGTCTATGTCATGACCGGCAAGCAGATCTACCGCGATATGACCAAATTCTGGGGTAAGTTGTTCGGTATTAACTTCGCGCTAGGTGTGACCACCGGTTTGACCATGGAGTTCCAATTTGGAACCAACTGGGCCTACTACTCGCACTACGTGGGCGACGTCTTTGGTGCACCGCTGGCGATTGAAGGTCTGGTAGCCTTCTTCCTTGAATCCACTATGATCGGCCTGTTCTTCTTCGGTTGGGATCGCCTGAGCAAGGTACAGCACCTTGCTGTGACCTGGTTGGTCGCACTGGGCTCTAACTTCTCTGCGTTGTGGATTTTGATCGCCAACGGTTGGATGCAGAACCCTGTTGGGGCCTACTTCAACTTTGAAACCATGCGCATGGAGATGGACAGCTTCGCGGAAGTCCTGCTAAACCCAGTGGCGCAGGTTAAGTTTGTTCACACTGTCTCTGCAGGTTATGTAACGAGCGCTATCTTCGTTCTAGCCGTCAGCAGCTACTTCATGCTGCGTAACCGTGACATTCCATTTGCACGTCGTTCATTCGCGATCGCTTCAGCCTTCGGTTTAGCCTCTGCGATCTCTGTCATCGTGTTAGGTGACGAATCTGGCTACGAAGTGGGCGAAGTGCAGAAGGTTAAATTGGCAGCGATCGAGGCGGAGTGGGATACACACCCAGCACCTGCAGCCTTTACCGTTGTCGGCCTTCCCAATGAAGAGACCATGACAACTGACTACGCTCTGAAAATTCCGGGCGCCTTGGGTCTAATTGCAACCCGCTCCTTGGATGAGGAGGTTACCGGTATTAAAGATCTAGTGGCTCATGCTGAAGATCGCATTCGCAACGGCATTGTCGCTTATGGCCTTCTAGAGAAACTGCGTAACGGTGAAGACACTCCTGAAAATCGTGCTGCGTTCTCTAAAGTCAGCGTTGATCTGGGCTACGGTCTGCTGTTGAAGCGTTACACGCAGGCGGTTGTTGACGCGACCGAAGAGCAGATCAAACTGGCGGCTCGGGACACCATTCCACAGGTGGCTCCGATGTTCTGGACCTTCCGTGTCATGGTCGGTGCAGGCTTTACGATGCTGCTTCTATTTGTCCTAGCCTTCTACTACACCGCTAAGCGTAAGGCTTACCAGACACGTTGGTTGCAGTGGTTCGCACTGCTCTCTCTACCGCTTCCTTGGATTGCCAGTGAGATGGGTTGGTTCGTTGCTGAATTTGGCCGTCAACCTTGGGCGATCGGTGAAATTCTTCCGACCTATGTCGCAACCTCTCACCTAACTGAGACGGATCTGTGGATGAGCTTGGCGGGCTTTATTGGACTCTACACTCTGTTCTTGGTCATCGAGATCTACCTGATGGTGAAATACATCCGCAAAGGCCCAAGCGCCTTGCAGACTGGCCGTTACCACTTTGAACAGAACACAGCGACTCAAGGAGCTTAATGATGTTTGATTACGAAACGCTTCGACTTGTTTGGTGGCTGCTGGTTGGTGTACTGCTGATTGGTTTTGCCATTGCAGACGGCATGGATTTGGGTACTGCTATGATGATCCCTGTATTGGGTAAAACGGACACTGAGCGCCGCGTCATCATCAATACCATCGGGCCTCACTGGGACGGTAACCAGGTGTGGTTAATCACTGCCGGTGGTGCCATCTTTGCCGCTTGGCCACTGGTTTACGCAACAGCATTCTCTGGCTTCTACTGGGCCATGCTACTGGTACTGTTCGCACTATTCTTCCGTCCTGTCGGATTTGAGTACCGCTCTAAGAAGGACTCTGTCGCTTGGCGTCGCAACTGGGACTATGCACTGGCAGTGGGCTCGTTTGTTCCATCACTGGTCTTTGGTGTGGCATTCGGCAACCTATTCTTAGGCGTGCCCTTCTACTTTGACGAGTTTACCCGCCCAATCTACACCGGTTCTTTCTGGGCTCTGTTGAACCCATTCGCCATTGTCTGTGGCCTAGCCAGCGTGGTAATGCTTGCTCTGCAGGGTGCAACTTGGTTGCAGATGCGTGCCGGCGGTGAGGTTCAAGGCCGCGCTCAAACTATGGCAACTCTGCTAGGTCCGGTTCTAACGGTACTCTTAGCGGTTGCGGGTGCATGGTTGTACTACGGTATTCCTGGTTACGAAATCAGCTCTACTGTCGTGGGTGATGCTCCTTCTAACCCGTTGAGCAAAACCGTAACGACCACTGACAACTGGTTCGGTAACTACACCGATTACCCAATCCTTTGGACATTGGTAGCGGCATCTGTGGCACTCCCTCTGCTAACAAGCTTAATGGCTAAAGCGGGTAAAAGTGGTTTTGCCTTTACGTTGAGCTCACTGGCGATCGCAGCGATCATTCTTATGACCGGTTTCACCCTATTCCCATTCGTGATGCCTTCATCGACTGATCTAGCCAGCGCTCTAACGCTGTGGGATGCGACGTCGAGTGAACTGACACTTGAGATCATGTTCTGGGTGGCTCTGTTCTTTGTACCGATCATTTTGGGTTACACCTTCTGGGGCTACTACAAAATGTGGCGTCGAATTGAACCTGAGTTCATCGAACAAAACAGCGTTTCAAACTACTAGGAGATTAAGAAGATGTGGTATTTTGCTTGGATCCTTGGCGTACTCCTAGCCTGCAGCTTCGGCATCATCAACGCGATGTGGTTGGATGCTGAAGAGGAGCAGCGCGCAGACGATTAATCTGTACGCTCTAGCTGTACGTAATCAAGGGGCTTTCGAGCCCCTTTTTTTGTAAACCTTAGTGAGTGTTAAGTTGGCCAGACAACGAAAATCCAACCCGACCGCAATCCTCGATCAGCACCAGTTTGATCTGAAGGGTTCCATGCGCCTGTCGCTGCTATTGGGCGTGATTCAAACGCTTTGTACTATTGGATTCGCCTACTGGGTCGCTCTGTTGATCGATCAGGTATTAACTCAGGGCAGCTTAGATCACAGCCCGCTTCTTTTGGTCGCTGCGGCCTTCCTCATTCTTGCCGTTAAAGCGGCTGCATCACTCTGGCAATCGACTATCAATCTGCGCAACTCAGTCACCATCCGCGATCGCTTGCGAGAGCAGATTCTTAGCCTCAGTTTTAAAACTGGGATTTCGCTCTTCCCTGCTTTCAAGCCGGCACAACTGGCCAACCTGCTGACCAGTGAAGTCGACAAGCTCAAAGAGTATTACGCAGAGTTTAAGATTCAAAAGCAGATGGCTGTATGGACTCCCGTTTTGATTCTAATTGCCGCTAGCTTTGTGAACTGGTTAGTGCCGCTGATTTTGTTGCTGACCACGCCTTTGATTCCGATCTTTATGATCATTGTCGGTAATAAAGCGGGGGAAGCGTCACGCAACAACTTAGAGCAGCTCAATCGGTTGGGCCATCTACTCGAAGATCGTCTTCGTAACGTCGATCTGCTTCAGCAAGAGAGAGCAGTCGATAGAGAGACCGAGGCGTTGCATCATCAATCGGATCAGTTCCGTATTAGCACGATGAAAGTTCTGCGTTTGGCGTTTCTGTCCGGGACGCTCTTGGAGTTTTTTGCCGCGATCAGCGTGGCACTGGTCGCAGTCTATTTAGGACTCTTCTTTTTGGACAAATACTCTCTCGGTGCATGGGGAACAGACATCAGTTTTGCTGAAGGTGCCTTTCTATTGATGCTAGCGCCCGAATACTACTTACCCCTGCGTAAGATGGGCGCGCTATACCACGCAAAATCGAATGCTCGGGCTGTCGCCGAGCAAATTGAGCAACTCAAACAGGCCGCTGAACAGTCAAGGGTAGTTAGTGAACCTTCAAAAGCAGGCTCTTTTAAAGCATCGATAAAAATCGAAGGCCTAGTATCAGGTAGTGATCAAGCCATTCACAAACCTGTCTCTGTTGAGCTTAAAGCGGGTGAATCACTACTGATTGAAGCGCCTTCTGGCACAGGAAAAACGAGCTTACTCGATACCCTAGCAGGGCTTCGTCCCCCACTATCTGGGGCCGTATCTGCTGACGAAATAACAATCGAACCCTACAACAACCCTCACTGGCAGCAGACCATTGGATACATAACCCAGCACCCAGAACTGATCTATGGTTCGTTAAGGGAGAACCTCTGCTTAGGTAAGAGTTACTCTGATGATGACATTTGGGCTGCCCTACGATCGGCTCAATTAGAAACCGTCGTTAAGCAACTTCCACAGGGTTTGGACTACTTCATAACCGACTCTGGACACTTTCTATCGGGAGGTCAGACACAACGTCTTTCGATTGCGCGAGCGCTTCTGCATCGACCTAAACTACTGCTTCTTGATGAACCTATAGCGAACTTAGATGTCGATACAGCCGAGTTGTTTATGAGTGCGTTACAACAGTATGTTGAACAGGGTGGCATGATCATCATGGCCAGCCATCGTACCAATCAGTTTACCTTCACCCAACAGCTTACTTTAACTAAGGCGGAGGTAGAGGCATGAAACGACACTACTGGTCTCTACTGCTAGCAGAGCGAGGCGTCTTTCTACTCGGCTTAACCCTTTCCATTGTGACAGCCTTTGCCGGTATTGCTCTATTGGCAGTCTCTGGTTGGTTTATCAGTGCTGCAGCCATAGCGGGCGTTACGGCAGCCGCCGCTCATGCATTTAACTTTTTTACTCCCGGTGCCATTGTTCGTGGCCTCTCCATTGCGCGTACGGCTGGTCGCTACGGAGAGCGATTGGCCAACCACGAAGCAACCTTTAGGCTCATATCGACACTAAGACGAGATATTTTCTCTCGACTGGCCAACAGCCAAAACATCAGTGCACGGATGAATCGACACGACAGTGCGAGTCAGATGCTGCAGGATATTCAAAACATTGAGGGGATCCATCTGCATTCGCTCGTGCCTGCCATTACCGCTCTCTTTTCAGCGCTTGGGTTTATTCTGGTTACGGCTCTGTTTCTACCCGATCTTGCGATAGCAAGCCTGCCATTAATCCTATTAGCTTTGATCGGAATTCCTTGGCTCTATGCTAAAGCGGTTCTGGAGCCCGAGTCTGAGCTGCATCTGAGTCGAAATGCACTCTGGTCACGCGCCAGCGGTATCTTCTCAAGCTTGCGCCTGCTCACCCTGTCGCAGCAGCTTGAACATGAGGGCAATAGGTTGCGCCAGCAGAGCCGACAGTCGGATCTATTCGAACTCCAAGCCCTAAAGCGCCAGCAACTCATCAACCTTCTATCGCAATTGATTAATTTATCTTTGGTCGGCTTAACAATGCTCATGGCTCTGCAGGCCTATCTCACGGGTGAACTGGCCGGCGCATTAATCTTTATGTTGCTGCTGTTATCTCTCGGAACCATTGAGGTCTTTGCCGCTGCAAATGGAGCCATCTCGCACCTTCTGTTAGGCCAACGCGCTTTAAGTCGCTTAGGCAAAAGTAGTAAAAATCAGCAAAACTTCGAAGAAAAACGCACTATATGCATAGAAAAGCCCTATTTTGGTATCTCAATCAAAGAGCTCTCATACGCTTATGAGGGGAGTGCACAGAGCGTCTTCGAAGCGCGATCTGTTGAGTTTAATCAGCTAGGTTTAAACTGGATTGCCGGACAGAGTGGCCGCGGTAAAACCACACTACTTCGATTAATTGCTGGCGAACTTGAGCTACAGCAGGGCAGCCTGATCGTTGAAGGTACCGCCTTATCTCAAATCGCTTATCTACCTCAACGAGTACAGATTGTTCGCTCTACACTGCGTCACAACCTAGACTTCACTGGCCAACGAAGCGACGAAGAGATTATCAGTGCACTGCAAACAGTAGAGCTAGGCGAATGGGTCGAATCACTACCCAAGCAACTCGACACTTGGATTGGTCCTGGTGAATGGGAGCCATCTGGCGGTGAGTTAAAACGCATTGGTTTGGCGCGTCTGCTTCTGAAACAGGCTGACATCCTGCTGTTAGATGAGCCCTTCGCTGGAATGGATGCTGAGCTTCAATCCACCATCGTCAATTCGCTACGAGATCTTTGGCAACATAAGCTGGTTATTCTGGTGTCACATGATCTTGAGCAACGAGCTTCGCAGGACGCCTTACACCAGCTGTAGAGAGACATTGTTATGAAAACCCCTATTACACTCCTCACAGGCTTTTTAGGCAGTGGAAAAACCACACTACTGAATTACTTAATTAATCAGCCTGAACTATCAGATACTCTGGTTATCATTAATGAGTTTGGTGAAATCGCCTTGGATCATCTGTTGGTGGCTGAGAGCAACGAGAATGTCTTGATGGAGATGGACAGCGGGTGCATGTGTTGCACCGTGCGGGGTGATCTGGTCAACACGCTTCACGAAGTAACCGCACAAATTTCAGAGCCTGAGGGTCGACAATTCAAGCGCATCATCATTGAGACAACTGGGTTGGCAGACCCTGCTCCCATCATTCACACTCTGATGACCGATCGCTGGATTGCTGAAGCCTATCAATTAGATGGTGTTGTCACGACGGTCGATCTGGCTACGGGGTCACACACCTTAGATCAGCATAAAGAGTCCGTAAAACAGGCTGCTTTGGCAGACCTGCTGCTACTCACCAAAGGGGATATGACCGATAAAGTGGCAAAAGAGGCGTTAATCAGCCGACTTACCCAAATCAATCCCAGTGCGCGTAAGCTTGAGGTGGCCAGCGGTAAAGCAGACCCTAATCAGCTGCTCAACCTAGGATTGTTCACTACTGAGGGCAAACTAACCGATGTAGAGGCCTGGTTAAAAGAGGAGGCTTATTCTGAACAACATGATCACCACCATGACCATGATTGCCATCAGCATGGCTGCGATCATGATCATGCCAAACGTCATGGTGACAACATCGAATCCTTCTGCCTGACCGTTGAAAAGCCGATTAGCAAAGAAGCGCTTCAAGATTGGATGCAGTTATTAATGAGTCTAGTCGGCAGCAACATCCTACGTATCAAAGGCCTACTAAATATTGAAGGCGTTGCAGAACCCCTAGTCATTCATGGGGTACAGCAACTGTTTCACCCACCCGTTCCTCTACCAGCCTGGCCAAACGATGATCAGCGAACACGATTAGTGTTTATCACGCAAAACGTCAGCAAAGAGTTTATCGAGAACACGTTTAAGGAGCTGATTGATATTGCGGAGCCGTAAAGTAAAAACCCCATGAAATAACGACATTTCATGGGGTTTTTCAGTTAATCGCGACCTCTTCGAGATCGCTCCTACTGTTTATACTGCAGGTTCTACCACTAACTCTGGGTGGCGAAGCATGTTGTTTGTAAGGCGGACAATCGCATAAATCGTCGCGGCCTGAATCAAGAACATAACCCCGATACCCAACCAGTAGACTAAGCCAAACTTAGCGACAATGCCGTTGCCGACAATCGCAACGTGCCACCAGAAAAGGTTCAGCACAAAGAAGGCAACACCTGGGCAGACCAGACCAAAGGCAACTGGGCTGTGCTCACCTCCGTGCAGATACTTGTCTAGGTAACCATTCAACTTCATGACACGGTACCCAACCATCAAGATCACGGCTTGCAGGGCAACCATCAACGTCATCATTTGGAAGTTATCGCCAGCATCCAATGCACCACCGGTTAGGTGAGCAATGCCATGTTCCATACGTAACCACTCAATACCGAGCAGTGTCACAATCGGTACCAACATCCAAAGACTTGGCGTCGCTTGCTCTTGTAGACCATGCTGCATCATCGCATTGACGCCCGACACCAAAACGACCAGAACAACCAACACTGCGGCGATTAAGAACAGGTAAGAGAACACCGCGGCAATTGTAATAACAGCGGGAATGTGTGACATCGCTGCAGGCGCCGCAAAGCCGACCGATAGCATCGAAAAGGTAAAGGCCGCCATCAAAGGTGAAAGGTGGTTGTGCTCTTCACTGCGGTAACCCCCCTGCGTCAACATGCGACCCAAGTAACGTCCGTACATTTTTAGCGCGTAGTAACCGATGATCAAAAAGGCGATCAGCGCGCCGGGGAACATCCACTCAATAATCGTCCATAGACCCGGAACAAATAGCGCACCCGATACAAACATCACGTTCACTGTCATGGAGAAGGTCAGAGGCAAGGCCATCATTTGAACTTCAGCTGGTGAGTTCAAAATCCTCTCGTGGGCGTCAGTGCCTTTAACTGCGTTGTATTCGCGAATATTCCAAACCAACAGCGCAATGTGCAACAAGCCAAAAATAACGACACCGGCAATAGCAAAACCGATAATCAATGGCATTGGAATACCACTGGCAATGTCAGCACTCCAGGCACTCGTCCAGTGGTCCCAAGTTGGCATAGGGTAACCCTTATGCGGAACCATCCACATTAGGTACATAAAAAATGCCACTGACATACCGCCAGCGCCAAGTGCAGCTAAGAAAAAGCTAGGATGCCAAGGCTGAGTTGAGTCTCTTCTAAACATGGGAGATCTCCTAATTAGTTAAACCATAATGTATTAGATTTTTCTAATATAATAGAATTCAAATATATTAGAAACGTCTAATATGAATATTAATTATCCCCTTTTGATTTATCGCAAAAGCCTATAAATCCGGTTGCGGATTCTCAATGCGACGATCACTGCATGAATAGATACTGCTCGCCAAGCTGGTCGAGATGACTCGACCATTGAGCGGGGAGGTACTCCCCAAAACGTATCGTCTTCAAGGGGAATTATTCAATGGAGATGCTAGGACTCTATCCAGTCTGGTTTGAGCCGACACTCGGTTCAGGTTGGATCATCGGTATCATTGCGACCATACACGTTCTGTTTTCACACACATCTGTGGGTGCAGCACTGGTCTTCTCTTACCTTGCGGTGGTCGCTTACCGTAAGAACCGCCCAGAGCTTCTCGACTACATTCGTCGTTACGGCCTGTTTCTTTTGGTCTTCTCTTATGTCTTAGGTTCGATTACCGGACCAGGCATCTGGTTCTCAACTACGGTCGGCAGTCCGCGTGGTATCTCTGCACTGATTCATAGCTTTGTCTGGAAGTGGGCAACCGAGTGGGTCTTCTTTGTCATCGAGGTCATCGGTGTCTACATGATCGTCTACTTGGTGAATAAGGTGGATCAGAAAACACACCTGCGCATCAGTATCATCTTTGGCCTAGCCTCTTACACCACCATGCTAATCATTATCGGTATTCTGTCGTTCATGCTGATGCCTGGTAATGAAAACTGGTACACCGAAGGCGGTTACTTGAACGGTTTCTATGGCGCCAACACCTTTGCGCAATTGGCTATGCGAACGGCGTTTATGTTCACCATGACAGCGGTAGTCGGAGGCATTGTTGCCTCTTCAATTAAAGATATCGATTTCCGCAAAGAGATGGTTCGTCGTCTGGCGATTCTAGGTTTGGTTGCGACTGCAGCCGGTCTTGGTCTATTCAAATGGTACCTATCAACGATTCCAGCGACCGCTGAATTGGTGATGGAGAATCGTCTACCGGAGTACTTCACACCCGCTCTAATCTCTGTAATGGGCGGCATCATGGCCTACTTCGCAGCCACTCTGGCCGCACCAAAGCTGCTAAAACCAGCCATTGCGGGCGTCATGACGGTCGTCATTTTGGTGTTCGGACTTTGGCCAGAAGAGGTTGCGCGTGAGTCGATTCGTAAGCCTTATGTTGCAGGTGGATACGTCTACTCTAACCAGGTTATTGGTCGTGATGTTCCGGGGCTTGGTATTCACAGTGAGATCCCGACCATTGAAGAGCATGGCTTCACTAACGCTCTAATCTTCCTTCCCGAAGAGCTTCGCACGGTGACTGATTCTAATAAAGAGGCGGTTGGTCAAGCTCTGGCGTTGAACACCTGTTCAAACTGTCACTCACTGACCGATACAGGGATTCGCCCACTGGCAAATTACTTTGGTGACGACTCAAGCGAGTCGGATATTGCGGCCTACCTAAGAGCTGCACTGTCGAGTGGTACAACGCTCTACATGCCACAAATTCCACTTCAACAAGATGAAGCAGTGGCCTTGGCTAGCTTTATTCGTCAGTTGAAAGATCAATCTATTGCTGTCGCGGCTGATCAGGGTAATCCGATCACTGTGTCTCAGTCTCACTAAGGAGTATCACGATGAATGTAGACTCTTTATACGCACTTCGTGATGTGGCCGGGGTTCCCTCACATCCGATTCTATTTTTAGTGTTAGGTGTCGTCACCTTTGCACTTCATATGTTTGCGGTTCACGTTATGTTGGGCGGTGCAGCGCTGACTATTCGTGGTGCATTAAGCCAAGACAGTTACTGGCGTCAGCTTGCTAATGCCATGCTATCGACCGCAAAAATTGCGGTGTCGGTTGCTGTGGTTATCGGCGTTGCGCCACTACTGTTTGTGCAGGTGATCTATGATCCTTTCTGGTACACCTCTAATGTGCTGTCCGCTTGGTGGGTTATTGGATTCATTATCATACTGTCAGTCGCTTATCTGTTGATCTACCTCTTCTACTTTAAAAATGAAGATCTGACGCAGAATAAGACGAAATGTCCTGGCAGCATGATTCTATCGCTCGCACTGTTCATTGTTGTGGGTCTGATTATGCACACCCTAACCAACCAGATGCTCTCCCCTGATCAGTGGATGGAGTGGTATGCACCGCAGGGGCAGATCGATGCCAGCGGTACTCAGCTTCACTCAATCAACTGGGCGCGTTTCATCTTTATGATTGCTCTAGCAGCACCGGTAACCGGCGCATGGCTTTACGGCTACCGCCACTACATCAGCGTTCGTCCTGGTAGCGACTCGGGTTACCTTGAGTTTGTTCATAATCTGGCGCGTAAACTGCTTGCTCAAGGCTCTGTGGTATCGATTCTTATTGGTGCAATCTGGATGGTTAGCCTGCCAGAGAACCAAATTGAGTTTTTAACCAACCCGATGCTCTACATCACAGCCCTAGCATTGATCGCTTTAGCGATGGTGCCGACTCTGTTTGGCAGCAAAATTAACAACGGCTACACCGCCTACTGGTTAGTAGCGGTCGCCTTTGTAGTGATCGCACTGGTCGCGGTTGATCGTGAAATCATTCGCTGGGTTGCCCTAGTCGTTGAGTCTGGCTACAACCCAATGGACTACCCAATTAACATGGATTGGTACAGCACCATTCTGTTCTTCGCGACTTTCGCAGTTGTCGGTGGCATGGCCTGCACCTACCTAATCACGGTTGCATGGCAGGCGGGACAAACAGAAGGCACCTACACACCATCTGTGGCTATCTCTCGCCTGGGTAACTGGACCATTTACATCATCTTAATCTGGATCGTGCACTACTTTGCCGTCGGATTCTGGGTATGGGCACAGTAAGGAGATGACGATGAAAAAAGTAATGATTTTAAGCGCCCTACTCCTATCCACTTCAGCTTTTGCCGATGAGCGAGCGGAAATTATGGCGAACCCCTGCGCTGTGTGCCACGGCACCAATGGACAGGTTGAAAATTCAGCGTTCATGCCGTTAGCAGGAATGAGTGCCGAGACCTTTGTTAAAACCATGTTGGATTTCCGGACAGGTGAACGCGACTCTACTCTGATGAGAGGTCTTGCTCTTGCATACAGTGACGATGAGATCGCAGCAATGGGTAAATACTTTGAATCACTTGAAGTTGGAGGTGAACAATGATTTCACGTAGAGACTTCCTTGGCATGGCTTTGACTGCTGGTGCAGCAGGTCTGCTGCCACTAAATGCGCACGCTGCAACCGGTAAAGTTGTCGTTATTGGTGGCGGTGTCGGCGGTGCAACCTTCGCTAAATATATGAAGATGAAGGCACCTCAAATTGAGGTCACCATAATTGAGCAAAATCCAATTTACATTCGCCCGTACGGATCCTCTGAAGTGCTCAATGGACACATTGATATCTCTGATCTCGAGGTCAGCTATGATGCTTTAAGAATCAAATACGGCGTCAACGTTGTGATCGATAAAGCAGTTGGACTGGATGCCGATAAACGCATTGTCACAACCGCTTCGGGAGCAAACTTCCCATATGATCGTTTAGTTGTCTCACCTGGTATAGAGCTGCTGTACGAGCGCCTAGACGGCTATTCTCGGGAGATAGCAGAGACTAAAGCACCTTCTGGCTGGATTCCGGGATCACAGACTGCTCTGTTACGTGACCAGATCAAAAACATGCGTCAGGGTGGCACCTTTCTGATCGTAGCTCCGCCTAACCCTTATCGTTGTCCACCTGGGCCATATGAGCGAGGCGCGCTGGTTGCAGAGTGGATGCAGAAATACAATCCAACCGGAAAAGTAATCATTACCGATCCAAAAAATGATTTCGTAACGGGCCCTGACATGCGTCTGGGCTGGAACCGAATGTATGGTTACAACGTCCCTGAAGATCTTCAAGCGGGTATGCCAACACTCAAACAGCACAGTGAAGCTGGCATGATCGATTGGATTCGTGAAGTTGACGGTGGTCGACCACTGTCGATTGACGCAGCAAAGATGCAAGTTGAAACAGAGCAAGGCTTCATTAAAGCTGATGTCATCAATGTTGTGCCGCCGATGAAAGCGGGCAAGATTGCCACAACTTTCGGACTAACCGATCAATCAGGATGGTGCCCCGTAGACCCTTATACTTTTGAATCTAAGCTAGTGGCCAATATCCACGTGCTAGGGGATTCAGCATCCGCTAGCCCTCTCCCTAAATCTGGCTTTGCAGCCAACAATGAGGCCAAAGTCGCAGCGTATGCCATCATCAATCTATTTGCAGGGCGTCCAGTTGAGGAGCCCTCTTGGGAAAACACCTGTTACGCACTAGCCGGTAAAGATTATGGATTCATGGTAATCGGCGTCTACGGAATGCGTGATGGAAAGATAGCTAACCTGCCGAGACCTGGTTTCCAAACACTGGATGTCAGTGAGACAAAACATCGTCTTGCTGCTGTTTACCAGCAAGCATGGATGAAATCCTTCACGGAGGACTCTTTCGCATGAAAAAGTTAATACTTTCAGGCCTTCTTTTAGCAGCCACAACAAGTTATGCATCAGATCAGGTCACACAAGCAACTGAGTGGACTTCTCATTCGCTTCGCTTGGCAACAAGCTCAAGACCTACTGGTGATATATCTCGTGGTAAGGCGCTGAATGATTCTATGATGTGCAGCTCCTGTCACGGTAAAGAGGGGCTACCACCGACTAACCGTTGGCCAGCCGTTGCAGGACAGCTGGAGAGCTACACTTACAAGATGCTGTTGGACTATCAGTCCGGCGCGCGAAGCGAGGATAACCGAGCTAACATCATGACGGCCGTCGCTGACCTAATGTCAGAACAGGATATGTCAGATATTGCAGCCTACTACGCATCGCTACCCGCACCGACCCTAGCGCAACAGTCAGCACCGGCACTGGTAACCGAGGGTGATAAAGATCGACTGATTACTGCCTGTGCCTCTTGTCATGGCCTTAGCGGCCAAGGTGGTATTAAGGGAACCCCTGCTATTGCGGGCCAAACTGCCGAGACTTTGAAGCGTGCGTTAGAGATGTATCGCAGTGGTGATCGTGACTCTGATCTCTATTCTGTCATGCGACAAGCAAGTCAAAGACTCACAAGTAGTGAAATTGACTCATTAGCCAACTATTATAGTGGAACTAATTAACTATAAGAGCGTTGAGTATGGGAACACTGGTTGGTCAAGGGCACTGTTTAACCTGCCCGATTAGGCCGTCGAGTCTGTTTGGATGTCTAAAAGAGTCCGAGCTTTCGCTGATTGAAGATTTTCAGACGCGTGTCATTAAATTTGAGACGGGCGACATTATCTACAATGAGGGCGAGAGTCTCGGACTGATCTACACTCTTCGAGCCGGCCATATCAAACTGACTAAATTCAACAATGAGGGCAATGCTCAGATTGTTCGCTTAGTTCGTCCTGGCGATCTCTTTGGCTATGAAAAGCTGATCAGCAGTGGCACCTATATGCACACAGCCGAGGCGCTGGAACCGATCGAGCTCTGCCAGCTTTCGGTTGAGAAGTTGAACCACCTGCGTGATCAGAGTGGCGCCATCAACCAAGCCATTATTGAACGTGCACTGCAGCAGGTGATGAAAACAGAAGATCACCTAACCCAGGTAGGTCTACTCAAATCCAAACCTCGTTTGGCTTGGTTCCTGCTTCAATGGGTGGGTGAGACTGCAGAAGCGGTCAGCTTCCCGATCAGTCGAAGAGATCTCGCTCAGTATCTCGGCTTAACCATCGAGACCATTTCACGCCATACCGCGGAGTGGAAACGCCAAGGCATTATTAGCGAATCAAAGAACTTGTTAACGATATCTGACAGAGATGCTCTGCAGGAAATAGCGAACAGCTAAAGGAGTTCCAATGAAGACAGCACAAGATCTAGTCATGGCCGCAAAGGCGACCATTAAAGAGGTCAGCGTTGCAGATGCCGATGGTGCCATTCACGACGCTGAGATCGTTATTGATGTG
Source organism: Marinobacterium sp. xm-a-152 (assembly GCF_013282965.1). Classification (NCBI taxonomy): domain Bacteria; kingdom Pseudomonadati; phylum Pseudomonadota; class Gammaproteobacteria; order Oceanospirillales; family Oceanospirillaceae; genus Marinobacterium; species Marinobacterium sp. xm-a-152. Next base: position 178,464 of record NZ_WBYI01000002.1, read on the forward strand.
CGTGAACCGGCCGAATATGAACAGGGCCATCTAAGTGGTGCTATCAATATTCCGCGTGGTCTTCTCGAGTTTAAAATCGGTGGCATGCCGGCTCTAGAGTCGCGTGACACCAACATCGTAATCTACTGTAAGACCAGTGGTCGTGCTGCTCTTGCCGCTGCATCTCTTGCCGAGATGGGCTACCTGAATGTCACATCCATTGCCGGCGGTTACGACGGATGGGTAGAGGCAGGTAAGCCGGTTGTGACCCAGAACTTGCCTGAGTTCGGTTAATCACAAGAGCCACACCCTAAGAATCAAAAACGGCGTTCAAAAGCGCCGTTTTTATTTTTGATTTACTGACTAGGGTTTATAGGCGGCGTTTTGTTGCCAGCCAATAAAACCAGACTGCAGAACCACAACATTTTCTCGTCCCGCGACACGCAGTGCAAAAGTAGCCTGTGCTGAGAGAGAACCTGTATTACAGAACAGAATCACCTTGCCAGTCTCTGGAATTTCGTCGATGCGATCCAACACCTGGCGCCACTCAATGTTGATCGCACCCGGAATAGTCGCTTCTGCGAACTGCTCTGCATCACGAGTATCGATAAAGGTTGATGCTTCAAATACGACTTGATCAATCTGCTGAGGGACCATAATACCCGACTCATACTCTTGAAAAGCCATGTAGTCGTTCATCGCTTCAATCGCCTCTTCGTTGGCAACCGCAGCAGACATATTAAATGTGAATAAAATCGTAACCAACGAGGTCATCAAGGCACGCATTCTTTAACCCTACTCTTAAAATTATCAATGGGCTGAATTGTAACGACACAAGCTGTAAAACTCAGTGATTCGCTTAGACTCTTTTGCCACAAATAAAAGTCTCTCTATAACGTTAGTGCATCAGGCTGATGGACAGAGCGTCTTGGCTGACAAATTAATCACCGCTTCACAACCTGGATCCTTGGCATGGAAACTAGCCCGCACTCGATAGTCACCTTCCGCAACCGTCCACATGCCCGTTTTGATATCAAAGTATGCAAAACGACGAAGAGGTAGATGAAATGTCAGATCGGCACTCTCTCCAGCATTCAGTTCCAGCTTCTCAAAGTCGGCCAACTGGAATTCTGGGCGTTCAATGTCAGAGTTAACTTCACCACAGTAAATCTGAACAACGGTCTGACCTTGGCGATGACCAATATTGTTAACACTCACTTTCAACTCGACAATACCATTTGCCACCTTCCGACAACGTAGATTTTCGAGTTGGTAATCACTGTAGCTGAGGCCAAATCCGAAGGGGAATAGAGGCTCAATCTTGTTGGCCTGATAGTGACGATAGCCGATAAACACGCCTTCACGATAAAGCACATGGCCGTCTCGTCCAGGGTAGACCAGTGGGTCATCGGTGTACGTAGGATTATCTTCCAACTTGACTGGGAAGGTCTGAGGCAAACGGCCGGAGGGGTCTTGTTTACCAAACAAAACATCGGCAATCGCATTGCCACACTCCTGTCCTGGGTACCATGCCTGTAATATGCCAGACACTTGATCTACCCAAGGCATTTCAACCGGTCCACCCGTTTGCAATACCACTAGGGTGTTAGGATTAGCACTGGCCACGGCTGCGACCAACTCATCCTGACGACCAGGGAGTTTAATGCCTTCAAGGTCACTTCCTTCCGTGTCCCATTGACCGGATCGACCAACAAACAGGATGGCCACTTCGGTACTTTTTGCTAGTTCTACCGCAGCTTGTATTGCCTCATCCCCTAAGGGTTTTGATAGACCAAAGCGCCATGCGGCAAGGTCGAGATTGTCCGTATCCTTAGTGGCAAACTCCATCTCAAGGGTATAGGTTTTACCTGCCTCGAATCGATAACTGGCAACGACCTCATCACACCCCTCCTCGAAGAAGGTTCGGCCTTTCTGCCAGTGATCCCAAACATTGATCACCAAATCGCCATTCACATAGAACTTGGCAAGGCCTGCACTGTGAAGGCCAATATTAAAATCGCCCGTCTCAGTTGCTGTGTAATCAACACTCGCTCGCAGAGAAAATGCGTGTTGATCGACTAGCCCATTCGCCACTGGGGGTAGAATGAAACTCTGGCTCTCATCAACCTCTTCAGTGAAAACCACCTCACCCGAAAGATCTCGATTGGCGAAGTAATCGACTCGTATCTTTTGGTTAACCAGGGGCTCCCAACGATGGTTAGTACACCCCTGTGCATAATGAATAACCTCACCGCCCAGAAGGTTTGTTAATCCCTGCATAGGTGAAACGGAATAGTGAGGATTGAGCATAGAGGAGCCACCGCCCATGATCTGAGCCTCGATGGCATTAGGCCCAATTACCGCAACGCTATTTAGGTCAGTAGACAGGGGTAGCAAGCCAGTGTTCTTAAGCAGCACACTAGCCTCAACACCGGCACGTCTGATCAGCTGCTGGTGTTCAGGGCGATTATCGGCAATCTCTTTGAACGGCGAAGCATCATTAATAGCACCGCAACGCTCCATCAACTGAACCATGTTAACGGCCAGCTGACGAACCTGTTCAACAGGCACTTCACCGCGATCAACGGCGTTGAGCAATGTGTCACCGCGGTCTCGGGTTGGCCCTGGCATTTCTAGATCTAAGCCCGCATTAATGGTTGGTGCCGTTGTTCTAGAACCAAACCAATCGGACATCACAATGCCGTCATAGCCCCACTCGTTGCGAAGAATTTCGGTCAATAACCAGTGATTTTCGGCGGCATAGGTACCATTAATCTTGTTGTATGAGCCCATAATGGCCCAAGTACCCCCCTCTTTAATGGCGGCTTCAAAGGGGCGAAGGTAGATCTCGCGCAGTGTGCGCTCATCAATATCGGAACTGACCGTTGTGCGCTCAATTTCAGATTCATTTCCGATGAAATGCTTGGGTGTGGCAGCAACCCCTGCACTTTGAAGCCCTCTGATGTATGAGACCGCCAGTGCAGCGGTTAGCTCAGGATCTTCTGAATAGCACTCAAAGTTACGGCCGTTGGTCACAGATCGTTGAATATTGATGGTCGGACCAAGCAGCACGTGCGCCGATTTAGATTTAACTTCGTCAGCAATAGCGCCACCCACCTTCGCAAGCAGAGCGCGGTTCCAGGTTGCGCCTAAAGCAATACCAACGGGGAAACAGGCGGCCGTCACACCGCCAAATAGAGAACCACCACCACGTGCACCATTAGGTCCGTCAGTGACACGCAGCTTATGGATTCCTAGTCTAGGGATAGCATTAACTGACCAAACATCTTCACCCGACAGTAGAGAGATTTGCTCTCTCAAACTCATCGAATCAACCAGTAGCTCTGCCGTCTGTCGGTCAGCCATCACCTCTCCCTTTTATTGGTTTTACCCTTTTAAACGTCGTGCAAAACGTTTCTCAATAGCGGTGATCATAGCGCCCGCAACATCCTTACCGGAAGCCCCCTCAATACCCTCTAAACCTGGGGATGAGTTAACTTCCAATAGAAGAGGACCTTTGCGAGAACGGATGATATCAACACCCGCCACCTTCAGACCTAGGGTTTTAGCCGCTTTAATCGCTAGCTTACGCTCTTCTGCTGAAATGCGAACCGAAGAGGCCGAACCACCTTGGTGTATGTTTGCACGGAACTCACCCGGTGCTGCTGTGCGCATAATCGAAGCCACTACTTTGCCGTCAATGACAAAACAGCGAAGATCTTTGCCATCCGCCTCTTTGACAAACTCTTGTACCAACAAGTTAGCTCGAAGCGCTTTAAACGCGTTGATTACCGACTCGGCTGCTTTGCCTGTTTCGGCCAACACAACTCCACGACCTTGCGAGCCTTCGAGTAGTTTTACGATCAAAGGTGCACCGCCGACCATCTCAATCAGGTCATTGGTATCCATTGGCGAGTTGGCAAAGCCTGTTGTAGGTATATCCAAACCCGACTTCTGCAGCAGTTGCAGCGAGAAGAGTTTGTCACGCGAACTTGTGATCGCCTCTGCCGTATTCTGAACATAGACGCCAAGACTCTCAAAGTGACGAGCCAGTGCACAGCCATAAAACGTCATTGAAGGTCTAATTCGAGGAATGATGGCATCAAAATCGTTCAGGATAGCACCACCACGGTAGTGAACCTCTGGATTATCAGCATCCATCTTCATGTAACACTGTTTGATGTTCAAGAAGACCATCTCATGTCCGCGCGCCTCACCCGCCTCAATCAAACGACGGTTTGAGTAGAGATCCGGATTGCTAGCCAACACACCAATTTTCAGAGCAGTGCGTGCTGTTGGGTTCACGCCGTACATCTGATTACACTCAGTAATGGTGCGCTCACCCTGCAGACAACTACCTTCAGGATCAACGATCATGCGACCTGACATCGCTTCACGACCCAGCAGCATTCTATAACCCATAGAGTCACGGTTAGTGAGTGTTAACTCAGCCTCAAATGTTTGATCTGCCAAGGTAATGTTGGTTTTTACAACGTAACGTCTCTCCGCTGTTCCGCTTGATGACTTAACGGTGCGACGATCAACCACCTGAGCTTCACAACGAACAACTAGCTCATCATTTTTTTGCAGAGGGTGGATCTCGAAAGAGACCCAAGTGTCTCGATTACGAGTGAATTTACGAATGTTAAACGCATGCAGCGATGAGGTTTTTGCCCCCGAATCGACACGAGCTTTAACAGCGGGTAGGCCCAATAGAGGAAGGCCACACCACTCCTCAGAACCAACGATCAGTTTGTCCATAATGTTCTCCATTTAATGGGGCGAACCATAGCTCATAAATCCCCAATCACGTAGCTTTTTATAGCAACGATTGGTGAAAAATACTCAGCCTTTATCTGTATATTTTTTAGCCATATTTAATACCACTTTCAAAAAATAGGTCTATATTGAAGGAGATAGAGTTAAGTTACTGAATTCAGGAGTTGTAAATTGCGACGTAGGCAATTTATTAAAAACGCTGCGGGTATTGCACTGCCTGCAGCAATTGGGGGCTTCCCTGCGATTTTAAAAGCAGAGAATGCTCGCCCGACTATTCGTGTCATGGGAACTCACGTTACCCTGCAGGAAGAGCTACGTCTGCGTGCCGAAAAAGAGCTCGGGATTAATATTCAGTTCTACCCAGGCGGTAGTGCTGAAGTACTCATGCGCGCAACAACCAACCCCTCCTCATTTGATCTGTATGAGCAGTGGTCAAACTCCATAAGAGTTCTATGGAATGCCGGTGCGATTCAATCAATCGATACACAACGAATTCAGTACTGGAATGAGATCAATAACCTCTCGAAAAACGGTCAGATTTCAGAGGGCGCCAAGATCGGCCGCGGTGATGCACCACACCGTATTCTCTATGTACAGAAGGATAAAACTTTAGGCCGTGAGCCTAGCCAAAACGTTAGTTTCCTACCCTATGTGCACAACACCGACTCCTTTGGCTATGACTCACGCTACATTGATCTTGGCGAACCCTACATCACAGAGAGCTGGGGCTGGCTCTTAAACGAAAACTATTCCGGTAAGGTCGCCATTGTGAACGAACCTACGATCGGCATATTCGATTTAGCCTTAGCCGCTCAAGCTAAAGGACTTATGACCTTTAATGACATAGGTAACATGAGTATCAGTGAGATCGATCAGCTGTTTGAGATCGCAATAGATTATAAAAAACGCGGCCACTTCAGGGGAGTATGGTCATCCGTTCCCCACTCCGTCGAGTTGATGGCGAACAACGAAGTCATCATTGAGAGCATGTTCAGTCCTGGTGCTTCTGCACTCCAAGGGCAGGGGATCCCTTGTATTTACGCTGCGCCGAAAGAGGGCTATCGAGCATGGCATGGGGTCATGTGTCTCTCTAGCCAAACGCGGGGTGAGCAAGAAGATGCTGCTTACCAATTTATGAATTGGTGTTTATCGGGTTACCCAGGAGCCTTTATTGCAAGGCAGGGTTATTACATCTCCAACCCAGAACGCTCTAAACAGTTTATGAGCCCAGAGGAGTGGGATTACTGGTACGCGGGCAAACCCGCCGCTAAACCGCTAAAAGGGACAGATGGCTCGATTTCAGTAGCCGAAGGTTCCATAAGAACGGGCGGATCCTACGAACAACGCTTCAGTAATGTTGCCGTTTGGAACAGTGTCATGGACACCTATGACTATACACTGCCCAAATGGAAAGAATTTGTGCTGAGTTAGGGGAGTTGAATGCCTGCTCAAAGAGTTCCTTTTACCACTCGAATTTACACCGGTTATTTTTTAATGGGGCTGATTACCCTTGCGCTGGGGATTATTGCTTTTATCGGGCTCACAACCCTTAACAAACAGTTTGATCAACAAAACGATCTATCGAGCAATTTAAAACATGCAATGCAATTAGGTTTTCATGCAGCCGAGATGCAGAGCCGCGCTGAAACCTTTTTAAGAGTTGGTCAGACCCAAGCAGCCGACTCTGTCGACAATGCCTACCGATCTGCACTGTACGAGCTATCAACGCTCTCGTCATTAGAGAGCGAAACAGCCAAACCGATCATAAAACGAGTGGATGAACATCTTCATACTTTTCAAAAGGCGTTTAAGGCAGCTAAAACTCAGCGATCGCGCCGACAACAGCTTGTAAAGACAACACTTCCCAGTGTCACGAATAGTTGGGGCGCTCTAATCGAAGCCTATCAAAAGCAGACCATATCGGCCGGCTCTTTAGCGATTAGCAACAATATTTGGCGAGACCTATTAATCATCGAAAAACACATGGGGCAATATTTTGAGTCACTCAACCCAGCCGAGCTGGAACTGGTGGATGAGTACTATCAACACGTAATGGGGTTGATAGAAGATCTCTACATTCTAGAGAGCTACCCCCCACAAATCACCCGTTTAGATATCATCCATGACTCATTGGCTCGTGGTTACTCAACATTCAATGAGGGTGTTCAAACCACCCGAAACTATCTCTTTTTAATTAATGTTGTCATGGCGGCCGAGAGTTATGAAATTAAATATCTTTCTGAGAAATTAACTCAAGAGTTCAGGCAGGCCCTAAGCAGCACTCAGGAACAATCTTCAAGCATAGTCAGTTCGTTATCACAGCAGCTGATTGCACTCTGCATTCTCTTTATCTTGATGACGATCATTATCGGCATGGTCGTCGGCAGAAGCATAGAGAGACCCATTGCCATGCTGAGGGAGATTTTTGATCGACTTTCCAATGGCGAGCGAAAAGTCCCCATCCCAACTTACCACTCTAAAGATGAGATAGCGGCACTGGCTGTTTCAGCAGAGGCATTCAGGGAAGCCAACGAAAACACACAGAAGTTGCTCGATAAATACCAAGAGCTCAGTTCGCAACTCGATGAGAAGGTCAAACAACGAACCAAAGAGCTCGAGAAAGCGAATCACCGATTAAAAGATCTATCAGTAAAAGATGGACTTACGCAGATCTATAACCGACGCTTCCTCGATGCAAGCTTGGTCGAAAACTTTAATCGTGCCCGACGCAGCGCCCTTCCACTATCGGTTATTATCTTAGATATCGATTACTTCAAAGCGTACAACGATACCTACGGCCATCAGGCGGGCGATACCTGTATTCAACGTGTCACCCAAGCGATGAGTCATATATTTCATCGCTCTACTGATACCGTCGCTCGTTACGGTGGAGAAGAGTTTGTTGCTCTCCTTTTCGACACGCCTGCACCAGCGGCACAAGCGCTTGCTGAAAAACTGCGTAAAGAGATTGAATCGAAAAACATTCCGCATCGTGCATCACCCATTGGTTGTGTCACGGTGAGTTTGGGCTGTTGCACCTGGACACCTGATACAGAATTCATGAGTGGCGAAGAGCTTTTAAATCAGGCAGACAAAGCGCTGTATCGATCTAAAGATAGCGGGCGAAACCAATTAGGCATCTGTTCTACAAAACCGCCATCAGAAGGGAGTAGCTGAGTATTCCTGCTAGTAATGAGTAGAGTAGGCTTCGCGTCCAAGCGCCAACCAACAAGGTTAAAAACGCAGCGATCAGTCGAGTCGGCTCTAACTCTCCGCTGCTGCTACTTAACACCATAGGCATAGCTATACCCGGCAAAATAGCCACCGATGTATAGCCCAAAGCTCGCTCAACCGGTTTGGGAAGTTGACGATCACCAATTAGCCCTAAGAAAGAGAAACGAATCGCAAAGCTGCCCAGACTTAAGCCCGCTATGATCATCCAAACATACAGATCAGAGTGAATCATACAGCCTCCTTCGAACGGCGCTTTTCAAGCCAAACTTCCGATAGATAGCCCACCGCCAACGCCATGACTCCGGCCACCAAAAGTCCTGAACTGAATGGGAAATCTGCAAATAACAAGGTAAACAGGACTGAGGTAAATGCTGCAAGTAGGTGTGGAATACTTCTTAAAAGTGGTGCAACCAAGGCTAAAAAGGTGACGGGGACCGCAAATTCTAGCCCTAATTCGGATGGAATTTGATTGCCCACCACCGCTCCAAGATAAGTGCCGAGATACCATAGAGAGGAGACCGGAATCGCAACCCCAAAAAAGACACCTAACCGCTCATCCAACGAAAGGTTGGGGTTTTTATTGTGCTCTAGCGCTGTCACAGCGTATGACTGATCAAAAATCCAATAGCTTGCTAGGACTCTCTGCCAGAGTTTCGCTTTCCCAATCAGTGGCACTAGGGCAGCTGAGTACATGCCCATCCTCAGGTTCACCGCAAGCGAGGTGGCTAGAATAATGACGGTAGGGGCATTCTCCTCCATAAGTGTCACGGCTGTAATTTGCGCAGCGCCTGCTAAGACCGCAAAGCTAAACCCCATCACTTGAAGCACATTTAAACCTGCTTCTGTGGCTAAAAGCCCAAACAGTGTGCCAAATGGAACCATGACGATATAGAAAGGGAGCGACGAGATAAAACCACGCCTAGCGCCTTGCCAAAATAGCTTATTACGACCAAACAACAGAGGTTTCCTTATGGGACGGAAAAAGTGAGAATAGTGTTTCAGTTAGGTCCACTATTGTGATCTTTAGCCAACGCGACAACAAGTAAAAAGAGGAACTAAGTGCTCGACAAAATCCTGAATGCATTTCGCAATTCAAAATGGCGAGGCTCAAGTTTCATTATCGTGGGTATCGATTTTGTAGAACATCAACTCGCCCAAGCACTGATTGAGAGAGGTGGAAAAATAATAGCCTTTGTCGATGATGAGCCATGGAGCCATAAAACCGAGATGCTTGGAGCCCCGCTTCGATATCCAAGCGAAATAGAAGCACTGGCTCAGCGACATCATGTTCAAGCTGTGGTTACATTCAACCAAAGATCTGAGCTGCTGCCTGATGAATGCGTTAAGCAACTTAGCTCAATGAACATACCCACTGTCCAAATGGACCCAAACCTGAGTTTGGAAGAACAACTGAATACGATCTCTTCAACGCTGGACTCATATGAACAGAAGTAACGCGACACTGATTGGTTTTTCAGCCATAGCGCTCTGGGGTGCCTTGGCTCTGTTAACTCGGTTAACGGATAACCAGATCCCACCCTTTCAATTAATGTCGATGACCTTCGCCATTGCTTTTCTACTGATGCTTACCAAATGGCGTAAAGAGGGTCACTGGGGTGTCCGTTACGCAAAACAGAAAAAGCCTGTCTGGCTATTAGGCGTAAGTGGCTATTTTGGTTACCACTTCTGCTACTTTTTAGCGATGTCGAAAGCGCCGGCTGTGCAGGTCAGTCTATTAGCCTACCTTTGGCCCCTACTGATTGTTCTATTCTCTACCCTACTTCCAGGCCACCGTTTTAGATGGGCGCATCTAGTCGGCGCTCTATCAGCTCTAGCGGGCTGTTGGTTATTGATTGGGGGTGGCAGTGACGCCTTCGAACCGCAATACACGTCAGGCTATCTAATCGCCCTAGCCTGCGCTCTAATCTGGTCTAGCTTTTCTGTCACCAGCCGTTTGGCCGCCAATGTACCGACCGATGCGGCTGGCTGGTTTTGTGGTGCCACAGCGGTATTGGCCTTCTTCTGTCACCTCGCCTGGGAGACAACCGTCATGCCAGCCAATCTGATTCAATGGATAGGAGTGATTGGCCTTGGCCTGGGGCCAGTCGGCATCGCCTTTTTCACTTGGGATTACGGGGTAAAGCACGGCAATATTCAACTGCTGGGGGTACTAGCCTATTCGGCACCGTTGATCTCGGTCGTGCTGTTGGTTCTGTTTGGATTAGCGGAACCGAGCTGGACTCTTGCCTGGGCCTGTCTGGCTATTGTCGGTGGGTCACTGATTGCAGGTTTTGAACGCAACAAAAAAGCCGCTTAATAGAGCGGCTCTTCAATCACTTAGCGGAACTTAAAACGCTGTACCCGCTTTACCGCCTAGCTTCTTCAGGATAATTGCCAATGGGCAGAATCCAGTAAAGGCTGTTTGGAATAGGTTCGCACCAACAAAGGCTGTGAACCACAACCAGTACTCACTGACAAACAGTGGGCTAGCCGCTACGCCCAGTGCCAAGCTCAACAAAACCATAAAGCCAGCAAAGGCAAATACCATACGTTCTACAGACATGTTCCGTCCCTCTCAAAATTGAAATTAGGTGGTTCAACTCGAACCAATTTCTATATATTAGTTTTTACTAATTAAACAAGCAACTAATTTATAAAATGCACAGCGACCTCTAACCAAACCGTGTAAAATATTCAGATCGAAAATTTTTAAGGAGTGGGCGATCCCATGAACGAAATCACCATCAAAACACCCGATGATTGGCACCTTCACTTTCGTGATGGCGATATCCTTGCTGAGACAGTAGCAGCAACCGCTCGCTGTTTTGATCGTGCGATTGTCATGCCCAACCTTGCACCACCGGTTCGAAACGCTGCTGACGCAGAGGCCTACAAAGAGCGCATTCTAGCTGCACGACCAGAGGGTTCGAACTTTGAGCCTTTAATGACGCTTTACCTCACCGACAGAACCACCGCTGAGGATATCAATGAAGCGGCTAAAGCGGGCATTAAAGCCGTTAAGCTATACCCTGCCGGTGCGACCACAAACTCGGATGCTGCAGTAACAAACATCGATGGCTTAGCCGATGTGTTCGCTGCGCTGGAAGCGAACAACATGCTTCTACTGGTCCATGGTGAGGTCACTGATTCGCATATTGATATTTTTGATCGTGAAAAAGAGTTCATCGATCAACGCATGGGTCCAATCACTCAGAAGTACCCAACGCTTAAAATTGTATTTGAACACATCACCACTAAAGACGCAGCTGAGTTTGTGCTTGCTGCGGGCGGAAACATTGGTGCCACCATTACACCGCAACATTTGATGCTGAACCGAAATGACTTGTTAGTGGGTGGTATTCGCCCACACAACTACTGTTTACCTGTCTTAAAGCGCAACATTCACCAGCAAGCGCTACGTGATGTCGTTGCATCAGGGTCAGATAAGTTCTTCTTAGGCACTGACTCAGCACCTCATGAACAGGCTAAAAAAGAGACCGCCTGTGGCTGTGCAGGCTGTTACAGCGCTTGGGCAGCCATTGAGCTATACACCCAAGTGTTTGATGAGTTAGGGGCACTGAACAAACTAGAGGGTTTTGCGAGCCTACACGGCCCTAAATTTTACGGCCTACCGGAAAACAGCGGCACCATCACACTGTTAAAAGAGTCCTGGACACTACCAGAGAGCATCACTCTACCGAATGGCCGCCCCATCATCCCATTCATGGCCGGAAGTGAGGTTCAGTGGAAGCTGAAAAGCTAGAACTCACTTGCAAAGCGAGGCGGTATCAGTAAGATTCACGCCTCAAGATAAAGCGCCCGTAGCTCACCGGAGCGCCGGCCGGCTAGATAAAGTAACAGCTTCAGATCCTGTTGGTCGGGGGTTCGACAAATTGTGGCAAGAATTTGGACCGCTGTAAGCGCCCGAAGGGGCGTTGAATCGCTTAAGCGATTCAACGAGTCTATCCCGATGATGGATAGCACTATACAATTCAACAACTCAACGCGCCCGTAGCTCAGCTGGATAGAGTAGCAGGTTCCGATCCTGTTGGTCGGGGGTTCGAATCCCTCCGGGCGCGCCATCTTTACCTGAAAGGCCGAGGTCAGGATTGACCGAGTAATCCCGGGCGCGCCATCTCTACCTTCACCAAGCAAAACCAATCCGTTTAAATGGGTAATTCGACTTTAACGCCAAGCCCACCAAGCAATCCGTCACTAAAGCTTAAATTACCCGAATAGCTCTCTACTACCGCTTTACTGATGGCGATACCAAGGCCTGAACCTGACACTGCAGAATCTTCGTCTAAACGAACGCCTCGTTGAGTTAGTCGAATCATATTCTCTTGCGACACCCCTGTTCCATCATCCTCTATTAAAAGAATCCAACGGTGATTTTCACGTGAGTAGGTTATCGATAACTCAGCTTTTGAAGTCGCATACCTTAGGGCGTTATCTAGCAAATTGCCAATAAGCTCGAGCATATCATCTCGATCATAGGGGAGTTCATATCGGGGCAGTTGTTTTAGGTGTAACTCCTTACTGGGGTAAATTCGTTTAAAGAGCTCAACCATAGGGGTCAAGTCAGCGTAAGGAGCAAACAGTTTGCCGGGCGTTGGTGTTCCTGAAATACGAGCTCGTCGAAGTTCGCGGTCCATCAAATGCTGAAACTCTTCACTTAGAGCTATTGCCTTGGCAGAGTTTTCATTTGAATCTAGTTCAGAGGAGAGCCAGCGCAACTTCTGAATAGGCCGCTTCAGCTCATGAGCTAGATTGCCTAAACCTGTGCGTGATCTCTCTATTTGCGCAGCTGAGCGAGCCAATAATCGATTGAGCGCAGAGGCTAAAGGCGCTATCTCTCGAGGAAGTTGATCCGGGAATTGAATCGATGAACTGATGTCACCAGCCTCAATCGCTTGCCGAACTGGCTCTAGGCTAGCAAAACCTGATTTAACCATTCGCCTTTGTAGCCAAACGACCACCCCAAAAACAACCACCATGATTAGAAATAGCAGCAGTTCTAGCAGCCACTGATTGTGATAGAGCTCCGTTACATCCTCAGCAACCGCAAGCGTAAAATTGACATCTGATTTTTTAAATCCTTGAGTAAGAATCATCCAGCGCTGGTCATCATTAATAATCACCGCAATATCAACAATGCCAGGGGCAACTGACGATACATTAAGCTCGCGATCCCAAAGAGAGCGAGAGAGTGCCTGAAACTGCTCGGACTGAAGTTTGAAATAGTGGCCAGACTCTACGCGTTGATAAATAGAGGAGATACGCTCTTGTTGCAGTTGCCACTGACTGTTTGTATCCAAACTCAAAGCGGTGATAATCGTCTCTGCATCATGACCAAGGCGTTGTTCGATAATGTCATCAACAAACGAGCGAACAGTAAGATGTAAGGGCACTAACAGCAGAACAGCAAGAAGCAGCAGAAGTTTAGTTAAGCGAGACTGGAGATGCGCCTCAATTGAGTATCCCTGCTTAAACATCTTATTCGCTCACATCCAACTGAACGATGTATCCCTGGCCACGTTTGGTCTCAATGAACTCTTTCCCAAAATATTGGCGAAGACGGTTGATGTAGACCTCGATCACGTTGCTATCTTTGAGCATCTCCTCTTCATAGACATGTTCACTCAGCTCTGTCTTAGATACGATTTTTCCTGCATGAGTAATCAGATAACGCAGCAATCGAAACTCTTTGCCGGTCAATGAAATACTCTGCCCTAACGCATCAATTGCCTGTTGGGTATCAACGTTTAAAGAAACGCCCTGACAGACTAAAGTGTTATCTGCACGCCCTTGATTACGGCGCATCACCGCTTCTATACGCGCTTGGAGCTCTTCAAAATGGAAAGGCTTAGTAAGGTAGTCATCTGCACCATGCTTAAGACCATCCACCTTCTCTTGCCAGGAGTCGCGAGCCGTAAGAATCACAATGGGGGTATCAATACCCGCACCTCTCAGGTTAGATAGCACCTCAATTCCTGGGCGTTTAGGCAACCCCAGGTCGAGAATAATGCCGTCAAATGACTCTTCTTGAGCAAGAAACTCGCCATCTACTCCATCTCGGGCCACCTCCACTGCAAAGCCCGCTTTTTGCAATTGGGGTTTTAATTGATCGATGAGTTCGGTGTCATCTTCAATGAGCAGTAGGCGCATCATTAATCCTCCAATTTCTCTTGAAGAAGCTCACCCGAAGCTGCGTCGATGTAATACTCACGCACCTCACCGTCACCACCGAGAACCTCAAATTCATAGATCAATTTGCCATCTTTGCGTTCTAGCTCAAGATCTAAGATTTTGCCGATAAATGTCTGTGCGTGTCTGTCCTGTAGTTCCGAAAGTGAGAGGATATGACCCGACTCCAACAACTCCCTCGCCTCCCGCTGTGAGAGGTTATCTCCCGCAATAGAAGGCAACGAAAGTGCTAGGAGATTAATGATCCCAGCGGCCGTGATTCGGAATATTGACCGAGTCGTCATCAAAGTAGCCCTGCTCTGCTCTATCCCCGTGACAAGCCTGACACTGGCTAAAACTACCAACATCTGGATTACCGGTTACCATACGATCCGGTACCTCATCATGCTTCTTTTTAAAGTAACGTAACTCAGTAATACGCAGTGGTGTAGCGTTATCTGATACGCTGCGTAAAAACTTACGTGCCCTTCGATTTGAACTGTTTTCAGCCGCATTATCAACCAGATACTGAGTAATCGCTTGTTGTGATGTAGGATCCAACTCGGCATTTTCACCAAAGTGATTATCTAAATTACCCATCATCTTCTGCCAACTTCGCTCAGGTAGAAATCCTGTAGGATAGGCCATATGACAGTCTGCACACTCATCAATATAGAGCTGGCGTGCTGGCGAATTATCTGTCTGTTTTAAAGCACCATTTCGACGCTCACCGTACTCATCGTCATCTTGACCGAAGATTTTCCAGCCCTCATCAGCGAAGGCGACATTAACAACACCAACCATTCCAACCCCTAGAGCACTAGTAAGCAGTGTCGTACCCAAAATCCAACGGACCGTTTTAATGCTAAGTTTCATATTTCTATCTCGCTCTTATTGATTAGATAACCAGAGTAGGATGTCTCCTTTCTCTGCTGGGGTGCACTCGCGGCCAAGCGTCCATTTACAGTTCCTTAGGAACCACTTATTAATCTTATGATCCTGCGTAAGTCGCTCCGGATTTACGCTTGGCGCTAGAGGATCAATCGCCTTTTTGGTTTTTGCATGCTGGCCTACCAGTTTCACATCAGACCCATGACAGGTTGTACAGCTCTTACCGTTAAAGTCTCGGTTCCACAACGCTTTACCTGCGTCTGCATTAGCACTTTTACCACTAGCCGCCTCGAAGGCTGCCACCATGCGATCACTCACTGGCGTTGCATTTGCAGCCACTACAAAGAGTGAACCTATCAGTGCGATAGCAAATTTATTAATTCTCATCGCCCTTCTCCTCGATCTCTTTTTTCCCGTTGATCATCGCTCGAACTAGGTTTTCCCCATGGACTAAACTGCTGATTAAGACACCTGATATATGGAACAACACGAAGGCTAGAACTAGATTAGCAACGGCCTCATGAACGTCTTCCATCCAGTACCCTGAAATCGACTCTACCCAAGTGCCAGCAAGCGGTCCTATGCCATCTGGCGCTACAGAAGCCATGCCTGTAAAAGTGAGTAATCCAAGAGAGAGAAGCAGGACAATCACCATTAATCCACCTGCCGGGTTATGCCCCACATAGTGTTTAGGACGCAAAGCAGCCAGATCAATCAGATAGCTTTTAATCGTATTTATACGGTAAACAAAATCGCTGAAGCGTGCGTGGCGGGTGCCAATAAAACCCCACACAATACGGAAAGCTACTAAAGCGGCAATGGTATAACCGGCCCAGAAATGTAGAGTGTCAAATTCGTCTGCACTTATCCAAGCGATCGCAAAGCTCAACACGAGCGCCCAGTGAAAAACACGGACTAATGGATCCCAAACCCTGATCTCTTTTTTCATTGAATACTCCAAAGGTTTATTCAAATTTCTCAACTTGAATGAGATCTTGCCTTGAGCAAGATAAAACCAAGCTTAAAAATTTATTATGAGATTGGAGTTACAAAAAATTGAGGAGAAGCAGCTAATAGTGCTTCTTTATGCAGTGCGAATTTAGAATAGCTTATTGGAGATATCCGTCTAATCGGTTATCGCTTTCTGGCACGACCGCCAGACCCACTGGAAGACTTTCCGCTTTTAGCCGCGCCACCGCGTTTTGCTCCTCGATCAGGATGCTTGGTTGTTGGTTTACGCACGATCGGTTTGCCTGCAGCATTTCGTTTTGGTCCGTTGGAATTGGGTTTTTTACCCTCTCCGTGGCTATTACGATTTGCATGCCCTTTCTTGTGTGTGGATTGAGAGGGCTTTGATCTGTTCGGGCTGCGTGACTTACGTGTTCCGGGCTTCGCCTCTGACGAGGAGTGCTCTACTGATTTTAACAGTGTTGTTAACTCTTTTTGTGTCAGATCTCGCCAATCGCCAAGCGCTAGGCCCTTCAGGTCGACGTTCATAATGCGGGTACGCTCTAGCTTTACGACCTCATAGCCAAAATGTTCACACATACGGCGAATCTGTCGGTTAAGCCCTTGAACAAGCGTAATGTTGAACACACGAGTATCTAACTTTTTCACGGGGCACTTTTTGGTCATTGTGCCAAGAATGGGGACTCCGCCCGCCATCCCTTCTATGAACGCCGGAGTGATCGGTTTATTAACCGTGACGACATACTCTTTCTCGTGGTTGTTACCCGCGCGCAGGACTTTGTTAACCAAATCGCCATTATTGGTCATAAAAATCAGACCCTGAGAGTCTTTATCTAGACGGCCGATTGGGAAGATACGCACACCGTGATTAACGAAATCAACGATATTGTTGGGGCGAGAGCTCTCTGTGGTGGATTCAATCCCTACAGGTTTATTTAGGGCTATAAAGACGAAGTCATCGGGCTCTGGTGGGTCGATCATCTGACCATTGACGCGAACCTGATCTCCAGGGTGTACTTGGTCTCCAATCTGAGCCCGTTTGCCATTGATAAAGACATTACCCTGTTCAATAAAGCGATCGGCTTCTCGTCGAGAGCAGATACCACTCTCACTGATAAATTTATTGAGTCGCTTTGCTGAACCGTTGAACATGGCTTAGAGTAATCCTGATTAATTGATCGTCTATTGTATCGATCGAACCAGGCTTCACCAACTTAGACCGCAGATTCATAAGTGAAAAAATGACAAACATAACCGCTTTGCTCTTGGCCCTGTCTGTAACAGCACCGGTATTAGCCGATACAGATAACTACACCTTTATATCGGGAAGTGATATTTACGAAGCTTTATCACAGGAGTCGATGGTCGTTCAGGGGTATGTGTTAGGCGTGACCGATGCACTGAAGCACAGCACAGATTCCAGTAGCTGTTTTGTGATTCCTATGCGTCCCGATGCGGATGCCGTTATCTATTCAACCTATTTAGACTATTGGCAGAACCGCCAAATTCCCGACAGTGGAACTGAGGCAATCACTCAGATGATGCTAAACAACTTCCCTTGTGCGACCAACGTCGAAAATAACTGATATCTCTTAACAATTTACGTTAATTACTAATCAATATACGTTTTCAGGCCGTAAACTTTGAAAATTGATAAATATCAATCTATTGTTATGGGAGAAGTCAGAAATTGACTGCAAAGTTAATTCTGATACTTCTAAAAATGGAGAACATCATGAATCTTAAATTTCTAGCCGCAATCCTTACATCGTTGATGATGGCTTTCGCATTTGTATCACCAGCTCATGCAGCTGATGAGGGCGAAGCAAAGTCTATCTACTGCGATGACGGTTCACTTTGTGTACCAGAGGGTGAGCCAGAACCAGAGTGTGATTAATTTCAACACTCAATAATTATTAAAAAAGAAACATCACTGAGGAATCAAACATGATCCGTAAATCTCTTGTAATGGGCCTAGTTGGCGTAGTTGCTACAGGTATGGCGAGTCTTTCAATGGCTGGCTCTCACTCGGACGACAAACCAGTCGGCATCACTGGCGACCTATTGTCGATTGAAGTCATGCACAACGGCAGCAAAGTGACTGTTGAGCGTAACGCTGACAACCAGAACACTGTAAACCCATCATTCGCATTGACTTCACGTCCTTGTCCTCCTTTCTGTATCCAACCAATGAAACTTGCACCTGGTGTCGAAACCATTGGTGAAGTAGAGATGATTGGCTACATGGAGAAAGCGTCTGCAGGTGACGACTCTATCCTAATCATCGACTCACGTACTCCAGACTGGGCTGCGCGTGGCATGATCCCTGGTGCGATCAACCTACCATGGACAGCACTATCAACTCGTAAAGGTGCTGACCCAATCTCTATTGGTGAGATCTTCACTGACACATTCGGTGCTGAAGAGTTCGACGGTCTTTGGAAGTTCGGTAACGCTAAAACTCTAGTAATGTACTGTAACGGTATGTGGTGTGGCCAGTCGCCAACTAACATCAAAGCACTTCTAGACTTCGGCTACCCAGCGCACAAAATCAAGTGGTACCGTGGTGGTATGCAGAACTGGGAAAACCTTGGCCTAACAACTGTTAAGCCTTAATTGGGGTTTTATACCTAGTTGAACAAAAAAGCGTAGTTATTAACGACTGCGCTTTTTTTTGCCTAAAAATAAGGAAGATACAATGAAAAAAATTCTAATCGCGTCACTGGCCGCTCTCACACTGGCTGGCTGTAACTCTGCAGCAACTAAAACAGAGTCGGCTGCAGCAACCAAGCCTGTGGGTATCACTGGCAGCCTAATGTCGGCTGAGGTCATGCATAAGGGTGAAAAAGTAACCGTCATGCGTAACCAAGATACTAAAAACACCGTGAACCCTTCTTTCGCAATGACATCACGCCCTTGTCCGCCATTCTGTATTCAGCCAATCGTACTGGCACCCGGTGTTGAGACCATTGGTGAAGTAGAGATGGTCGGCTATATGGAAGCGGTCTCTGCAGGTGATGACTCAATCCTTATCATCGACTCACGCACCCCAGACTGGGCTGCTCGCGGCATGATTCCTGGAGCAGTAAACATTCCATGGACTAAGCTGTCGACTCGTAAAGGGGCAGACCCTATCTCTATCGGCGAGATCATCGTGGAAGATTTCGGTGGTGAAGAGTTTGATGGCCTATGGAAGTACGGTAAGGCTAAAACTCTAGTGATGTACTGTAACGGTATGTGGTGTGGCCAATCGCCAACCAACATCAAAGCGCTGCTTGATTTCGGTTACCCAGCTGACAAGATCAAGTGGTACCGCGGTGGTATGCAGGATTGGGAAACACTCGGTTTCACAACCGTTAAACCCTAAGTCGTGCGTCCCTAAGGATAAGGATAAGAGAGCTTCGGCTCTCTTATCCTTTCACCTTTAATCTTCTCATCTTTTAGTCTAAAGCCAATCCCACCGATCATCTCTGATCCTCGATAAAGCACTAAAACAGTCACAAGTTGCCCCTATATGCTAGTTATACCAACCCCTTACATCTTTAAACGATAAGAACCAAAGATAGCGTTATTTCGAATAAAACTAATAATCGTTATAATGCGCGCAGAATTTTTAGCCTTCGGTCTAGGTTACCCACAAGGTAGCAAGTAGAGCCGACTTCAATACAGAGAGGAGCAGCCAATGAAAGCAATCATTTCTAAGGCTTCAACAGCACTATGTACTCTAGGTCTAACGTTTGTAGCTCTATCAGCGCAAGCCGTTACTTCTGAAGATGTCATCGCAGAACGTCTAATGCCAGTAGGCAAAGTGTGTCTACAAGGTGATGAAAGCTGTGGTTCAGCTTCTGCAGCACCAGCGGGTGGTGCCCGAACTGCAGCGGATATCGTCGCGGTTTCATGTAATTCTTGTCATGGTGCAGGTGTATTAGGCGCTCCTAAGATCGGCTCTGGTGAATGGGCTGCACGCCTAGATGCTAAAGGTCTAGACACCTTGGTTAGCAATGCAATTAATGGCATCGGTGCAATGCCTCCCCGCGGTACATGTTCTGACTGTACTGAT
The DNA here is from genome assembly GCF_013282965.1 of Marinobacterium sp. xm-a-152. Taxonomy (NCBI): domain Bacteria; kingdom Pseudomonadati; phylum Pseudomonadota; class Gammaproteobacteria; order Oceanospirillales; family Oceanospirillaceae; genus Marinobacterium; species Marinobacterium sp. xm-a-152. Next base: position 198,562 of record NZ_WBYI01000002.1, read on the forward strand.
GATGAGATCAAAGCATCAATTGAGTACATGATCGCTCAATAAGCGATACTCGATAAAAAACAGCGCCTATAGGCGCTGTTTTTGTGTGTACTATCAGAAATCATCCAATAGATTTTTTAATCCAGCCAAGGTCTGTTTGCCTCTGACTCGGTTTCGTTCTGGATCGACTTCGCCATGCCCTTCACGCTCAATATCCTCATCGGGCAGTTCGTCTAGGAATCGACTCGGTTCACAACTCTGCCACTCCCCAAACTGTTTACGCTTCTTCGCTAACGTCATCGCTAACGTGCGCTGCGCTCGGGTGATGCCCACATAGGCGAGACGACGTTCCTCTTCGATGGTGTCCGACTCGATGCTATTTCGGTGCGGTAACAGATCCTCTTCCATACCCATTAGGTAGACATGGGGGAACTCCAATCCCTTAGAGGCGTGTAGCGTCATTAACTGAACACGATCGGAGTCATCCTCCTCCTCTTGGCGTTCTAGCAAGTCGAGCAGCACAAGTCGCGCAATCGCCTCTTCAATGCCCGCATCTGGATCATCTTCTTGGATACGCTCCAAGGAGGCACGAAGGGAGTCGACTAGGAACCAGACATTCTGAATACGCTTTTCCGCGATAATATCGCTTGAGGCGTTAGCGGTAATCCACTCTTCGTAGCCAATTTCGGCGATCAGTTCACGAATCGCCCCAATGGGATCCGACCCCAAACAGAGTGAGTGCAAACGCTCTATCATCTCAGTAAAGGCACGCAGCCGAGCCAGCGCGTTGGGCTTCATAACCTGCTCGATACCCAACTCATCGACCGCTGCAAACATGCTGATATGTCGCTCGGTTGCATACTCCCCGAGCTGCTGCAGTGTGGTAGGTCCGATCTCTCGACGCGGCAAGTTGATGATACGAAGGAAGGCGTTATCGTCGTCGCGATTGATCAACACTTTGAAGTAAGCCATCAAATCTTTGATCTCGGCGCGAGCAAAGAACGAGGTGCCGCCGCTGAGCTTATAAGGCACCTTAAAGTTCTGCATTTTAATCTCGAGCAACCTGGCTTGGTGATTGCCACGATAGAGCACAGCAAAATCTTTAAAGGGTGCGCGCTCTCGCAGGTGTCGTTCCAGAATCTCGGTCGCGATGCGCTCACACTCCGCATCTTCACTGGGTAGGTGTATCAGACGCAGCGGATCACCCATGCCCATTTCGCTCCACAGCGTCTTATCAAACACGTGGGGGTTGTTCGCAATCAAGGTGTTAGCCGCCTTGAGTATGCGGCTTGTAGAGCGATAGTTCTGCTCTAGCTTTACTAGTTTTAAACTTGGAAAGTCGTGCTGCAGTTGGGCCAGATTCTCTGGACGAGCACCACGCCATGCGTAGATCGACTGATCATCATCACCTACGACGGTTAAACCTGTACGATGCCCCACCAGCTGTCGAACTAGACGGTACTGTGACAAGTTGGTGTCTTGGTACTCATCGACTAACAAGTAGCGAATGCGGTTTTGCCAACGCTCTAACACCTCTGGCTTTTGATCAAACAGCCGCACAGGCACCAAAATAAGATCATCAAAATCGACCGCGTTATAGGCACGAAGGTGGCGCTCATATGCCTCATAGGCTCTGGCGCAGAGAATGTCGATCGGCTCTGAGACAGTCTCCAGAGCCTGTTGAGGCGTGATCATCTCATTCTTCCAAGAGGAGATTTGGCTCTGAACGACATTGATCTTATCCGTGTCCTCATCGTGATGGACTAGAAGATCTCGAATTAAGATGCGACTGTCTTGGTCATCAAACAACGAAAAGCCTGGCTTCATTCCGAGCGCTTTATGCTCACGGCGCAAGATGGTTAGACCAAGATTGTGGAAGGTTGAGACAATCAAACCGCGTGCCGCTTTACCCTCCACCAGCGACATGACTCGCTCTTTCATCTCACGCGAGGCTTTGTTGGTAAAGGTAACCGCCGCAATGTGGCGCGCCTCAATGCCGCACTCTTCAATGAGATAAGCGATTTTTCGCGTGATGACACTGGTTTTACCTGAGCCAGCGCCAGCCAATACCAGCAGTGGACCACTGATGTATTCGACGGCTTCTTTCTGACGGGGGTTAAGGCGTGACATGTTTGATGAGCAGACTCGATATTAGGGCGCACAGTGTACACCCTGACATCAGCAAGCCCAAGATCTGCTCATCAGTTAAAGCTGTCGATAGCTGAGCGCCTCCATAATGTGGCTGTTTTCGATCGCCTGATCTGCATTCATATCCGCCAGTGTGCGAGCCACGCGAAGTGCTCTATGGCAAGCCCTAGCGGAGAGCTGTAAGCGTGTCGCTATCACCATAAACTCTTTTGATAATGACTCTGAAGCATTCAGCTCTTTTTGGACTTCACTGCCTGTTAGCTCAGAGTTGAGCTTGCCCTGCCGATCATACTGTCGCTGCTGACACTGACTAACTCGCTTACGAACTGCGTCAGAGCACTCCTCATGCGATTCGCCCAGTAATAGCTCCTCTGTGGGCACCGCACTCAAAGCCAGACGCATATCAAATCGATCCAACAATGGGCCAGAGACTCGACCCTGATATCGATCGATTAGAGCCTGAGAACACTGACATCGCTCAGTCCCATCAGCGTAGTAACCGCAGGGGCAAGGATTCATCGCCGCCATCAAAGAGAAACGCGCAGGGTAGGTCAGCGTGCCCGCCACTCTAGAAATACTGACCTCACCGGTTTCAAGCGGCTCTCGCAGAACTTCCAGAACAGAACGGGGAAATTCTGGCAGCTCATCCAGAAATAGAACCCCTTGATGCGCCAGTGAGATCTCACCCGGCCTAGGGGAAGATCCACCCCCCACCATCGCCCGTGATGATGCACTGTGGTGCGGTGCTCTGTAGGGTCGTTCACCCCGAAACAATCGCTCGACCGGCAAACCCGAGACCGAATAGATACTGGCCGTTTCGATACAACTGGATTGCGAAAGTGGCGGTAGGATCGATGGCAGTGCTTGGGCCAACATACTTTTACCACTGCCCGGAGGACCGCTCAAAAGCAGGTTATGCATTCCACTGGCGGCCACTTCCAAGGCACGACGGGCCATCGGTTGTCCCCGAACTTCTGAAAGATCTACGGGGTAACTCGGCGGATAATGAACTGGGGGTTGAGGGTCTATTTCAGGTAGCTTTTCAGCACTCAACGCCTGACATAGATCGTACAGCGTCTTAGCTGAAAGTTGTTGCTTAGCACCCGCGAGAGAGGCTTCTTGGCTATTATCGGGGGCAATAACAATCAGTGAATCCGCTTCAGCACAGGCATAGGCGGCCGGAAATAGGCCTCTAATAGGGTGCAGTTTGCCGTCCAAGCCCAATTCTGAGTAGAGCTCTGCCTGCTGCAGGTGAGTTGTTTTAAGCTGATTGGATGCCAACAGAATGCCAAGCGCAATGGCTAGGTCATAGCGTCCGCCCTCTTTGGGGAGATCGGCCGGTGATAAGTTAACGGTGATTCGTCGTTGCGGGTATTCAAAGCCGGCGTTTAACAGTGCACTGCGCACACGCTCGCGGCTTTCACGCACCGCGGTCTCTGCCATACCCACAATTGCAAAGGAGGGTAAGCCTCCTGAAAGGTGCACTTCAACGCGAACGCGAGGTGCCTCGATACCGAGCTGAGCTCGGCTATAAAGAGTTGCCAATGCCATGACGCCATCCTTGGGTCCTGCAGTTGGCCTAGCGTTGCTTTAGGACTCTTTTGACTCCAACTCAGCAACCATCGCTTCCAACTGCTCTAATTTTTCTCGAGTTCGCTGAAGTACAGCGGCCTGAGCGTCAAACTCCTCCCGAGTGACTAAATCCAGTTTAGCAAAACTTGATTGAAGTACAGTTTTAATTTGCTGCTGCATCGCCTCCTGACCTGGAAGTGATGAGTTACCCTGAAGGAATTGGGTCATCGTCTGACTTAGGTTTTCAAACATCTTAGGATCAAGCATCTCAGCCCCCTTTAACATCGATATGCGTCTCAATAGATGCACTATACCAGAACCCTTTTAAGACAAGCGTCTATGATCACTATTTTAGCCTCAATATGGCGCACCAAAGTAGTGCATGCACTTTTGTGGTGCATACTGGCGTGCACTATAAAGGTTGATAAAACGGTAAAGAGACCCATGAAAAATTTATAAGTCAATGTTTTATAAGTTATTTTTAAAAGTTGGCACAAGTTTCGCAAATAGAGTTCACAGGAAAAAATTAATCCTCCCTTTTCACATTAAGGAGAAATCTGATGAAACTAGTGTCAGCCGTAATTAAGCCATTCAAGCTTGACGACGTGCGCGAAGCGCTATCAGAGATCGGTGTACAAGGTATCACCGTGACTGAAGTTAAAGGCTTTGGCCGTCAAAAAGGCCACACCGAACTCTACCGTGGTGCAGAGTATGTTGTGGACTTCCTACCTAAAGTTCGCCTAGACGCTGCTGTCTCTGATGAGATCGTAGATCAGGTTATCGAAGCGATCACCAATGCTGCGCAAACCGGCAAAATTGGCGACGGTAAGATTTTTGTTTCAGCGCTTGAACAAGTTGTTCGCATCCGTACCGGTGAGACCGGCGACGAAGCTCTATAACGTTTTGATTTTTGGCCTTATTGGAGGGCATAACAATGGAAGAACTTTTGAATACAACAGCTGGTGATGTTACCCAGCTGAAGTACGCACTCGATACCTTCTACTTCTTGGTGTGTGGTGCGCTGGTTATGTGGATGGCGGCAGGCTTCTCAATGCTAGAAGCAGGTCTTGTTCGTTCTAAGAACACCACTGAAATTCTAACTAAGAACATCGCGCTATTCGCGATCTCTTGCATCATGTACTTCGTTTGCGGTTACGCGATCATGTACGGCGGTGACTACTTCCTATCTAGCATCACGGGTGACGGTGTTGCCGATGAGTGGACCTACGCGCCATCAGCTGACTTCTTCTTCCAGGTGGTATTCGTTGCAACAGCAATGTCTATCGTATCGGGTGCAGTGGCTGAACGTATGAAACTATGGGCGTTCCTAGCGTTCGCGGTTGTGATGACAGGCTTCATCTACCCAATGGAAGGTTCTTGGACTTGGGGCGGCAACGCTGTATTCGGCATGTACACTCTAGGTGATCTTGGTTTCTCTGACTTCGCGGGTTCAGGTATCGTCCACATGGCAGGTGCTGCAGCAGCACTAGCAGGTGTCCTAATGCTTGGCGCACGTAAAGGCAAATACGGTAAGAACGGTGAGATCAATGCGATCCCTGGTGCTAACCTACCAATGGCAACACTGGGCACATTCATCCTTTGGATGGGTTGGTTCGGCTTCAACGGTGGTTCGGTTCTAGCAACGTCTGACGTTGAGAACTCAAACGCAGTTGCCGTTGTCTTCATGAACACTAACGCAGCTGCGGCTGGCGGTGTAGTAGCAGCACTAATCACAGCGCGTCTACTGTTCGGCAAAGCGGACCTTACAATGGCACTTAACGGTGCACTAGCAGGTCTAGTAGCGATCACAGCAGAGCCTTCAACCCCTTCTGCACTACAAGCTCACATCTTCGGTGCGATCGGTGGTGTTCTGGTTGTCTTCTCTATCCTAACGCTGGATAAACTAAAAATTGACGATCCTGTCGGTGCGATCTCTGTACACGGTGTTGTAGGTCTTCTTGGTCTACTACTGGTACCAGTAACTAACGACGGTTCTACTTTCTCTGGCCAGATCATCGGCGCCCTAACAATCTTCGTATGGGTATTCGTTGTCAGCCTAGTGGTTTGGGGCATCATCAAAGCTGTGATGGGCATCCGAGTGACTGAAGAGGAAGAGTACGAAGGTGTCGATATCTCTGAATGTGGTATGGAAGCCTACCCAGAGTTCGTCACTTCACGTAAGTAATAGGAAACTCAGTTTCTGTTGAAACCCGGGGTGTAGCGATACACCCCTCTTCTCAGCCCTACCCCCAGGTAGGGTTTTTTTCGTTTCTGGACAAACAGGTTGATCAGGAAACTTGAAGGTTAAACCATCCATGTACATAATGGATGAAAATTTACAGCGAATTGGGACAGTTTTGCCTGCCCAGTTCAACAAGGAGAAACTATGAAACTGGTATCGGCAGTTATCAAACCGTTCAAACTGGATGATGTGCGCGAAGCGCTGTCTGACATTGGTATCCAAGGTGTTACAGTGACTGAAGTTAAAGGCTTCGGTCGTCAGAAAGGTCACACAGAACTTTACCGTGGTGCCGAGTACGTAGTGGACTTCCTTCCTAAGGTAAAAATTGAAGTCGCGATCGACGACGACATGCTAGATCAAGTCATTGAAGCGATCAGCTCTACGGCCAATACTGGCAAGATCGGTGATGGTAAAATCTTCGTTATGCCAGTTGAGCAAGTGGTACGTATTCGTACTGGCGAGACGGGTTCAGAAGCGCTTTAAGCTTCGATCCATTTCAAAAATGCCGCTACCGATCAGTTCGCTAGCGGCATTTTTATATCTACTTGAAGCCCCGTTGGCGCGAGGTTTTGGAACTGAACCTCCCCACCGACGCGTTCAGTCGCTCGAGTCACGATACTCAAACCCAAACCGTAACCGCCTGAGTTGGCCCCACGTCTAAATGGCTGCCCAATCGAATCTAGAATCGATTCTGGTAATCCGGGTCCATTATCAACCACTCGAATCGTTAGCCTGCCGTTATCAGTAGCGACAGATACCTTAATCAACGTACCCTGTGGCGTGTGATTGATGGCGTTATTCAACAGATTGCTGACGACTCGACTCAGTGGTTCACTCCGAATGGTTGCTCCATCAGTGACATCAAGTGATAGGTCGAATTGATGCTGTGGGCCGCTGACACGGGCGTCCTGCACCAGATCCCGACACAGCAGTGCCAGATCCAAAATTGGTGCAGTCGCTTCGGCATCTCGAGCTCGGGCCAGTGTGAGTATTTCAGAGATTAAACCGTCTAATTTAACGCACTCTTTATTAATGCGTTGCAGGGTACGATCATCCTCACCCCACTTCTGCTCTGCCAAACCTGCTGCCGCCTGAAGACGGGCTAAAGGTGCTCGTAGCTCATGAGAGACATCCTGCAGAAGATGCCGTTGGCTATCGAGCGTCTGCTCAACGTAATCAACCATCTGGTTAAACTCACGTGCCAGCTGGCCCAGCTCATCGCCTCGTTTGACGAGCTTACCCTCGGCTCGACTGCTTAAATTACCCTGTTGATGAAGGCGGCGAACAAACCCCTTCAAGTCGTTAATCGGTCTGACGACTAACCACGTGACCAGAAGGCTGCTGCCAAAGGAGACCGCAATGACCCACAAAACTTGGAAGGAGAGTAAGAACCCCCACATCCGTTCAAACAGCTCTTCATTTCGTTCGGGTGGGAAGTAGACGAGGTATGGGGTGCCATCAGCAGCGATGATCTCTGTCACCATTGCATCCTTGGGTTGTGACCGTCTACCTGACGAGTAGATCAGTTGATTGGATCGCTTCTCATAGATCCAAAGCGGTAGACGTCGGCGCTGCTCTTTACGTTGCATCCCATACTGATAATCGGAGATTAACTGCTCTGCGATGATAGTCGCTTTCTGCTTTTGGCTCTCGGTGCGATCGGGAGTATCAGTGACAGAGATGAACAGGGTCAAGCTGATAAGAATACCAAGCGTGCTGACCAGCCAGACGGCGCCGAAGATGCGCCAGAATAGATGTTGATACCAGCGCATTAACCCTCCACCCCAACGACCATCTGGTAGCCTTCACCACGGACTGTTTTAATCATCTCGGCTAAGCCAGGCTTTGCCTGCTCAAGCTTCTGTCTAACACGGCTGACGTGGACATCGATCGATCGATCGTAAGCCGTTAATTTGCGGTGCAGTACCTGTTCGGTCAGCCACTCTTTTGACGCGACCTGCCCAGCACGCTCCATCAACAAAGCCAGCACATTAAATTCAGCTGCGGTTAGCTGTAACTCTATCTCATCAACACAAGCCACTCGACGAGCTGGGGTAAGATTCACTGCCCCAACCGAAAGCGTCTGTTTGTTAGTCTCCTCTTTAACGGGAACAGACCTGCGTAACACGGCACGAATACGCGCCAGCAGCTCGCGCGGGTTGGCCGGTTTAGACAGGTAGTCATCAGCCCCCATCTCTAGTCCCAGGATGCGATCAATATCATCCCCTTTACCGGTCAACATGATGACAGGTGTAGAGACCTTAGGACGAACCTGCTGCAGCAACTCAAGTCCAGATAGGCCAGGCATCATGATATCGAACACACAGAGATCAAACTGATTGCCAGCATCAAACAACTCGATAGCCTGCTCTGCTGACCCTGCTTGAGTCACTGAGAACCCCTCATTCTCAAGGTATTCACCCAGCATGTCCGTCAGATCAAGATCGTCATCAACTAACAGTATTTGTGTGCTCATATTCACTCCTATTTGGGCCCAGTTTACGCTTGGCTGCGTCAAACTCCCAAAACTTTACGCAACTTTACGAACTCGCAACCCAACTTAGCATTGCCATCATCAATAATGGATACATCGAAACGAACAACGAACGGAGAGTTCACATGAAAAAGACAATCATCGCTTCAATTACTGCTGTAACACTAACAATCGGTGCACTATCAGGCGCGGTATACGCACATGAAAAAGGGGGTAAAGGTGGCCCAAAAAGCGCTGAAGATCGTGTTGAGAAACTGACTCAGCGTCTGGATCTATCAGCCGACCAACAATCACAGCTTTTAGCTATGTTCACAAAACGTGATGCGGATCGTGAACAGATGCAAGCGACCCTAACGGCAGAGCAGCGTGAAAACATGAAAGCCAATGCGCGTGATGGCATGCGTGACCAGATGCACAAAGATATAAAATCGCTGCTGACAGAAGATCAAATCGCTAAGTTCGAAAACATGCACTCTGGTAAAGACGGCCACGGCAAAGGTGGTAAAGGCGGCAAACACTAAGAGACACCACTGCAGGCTCTGAATGAGTTTTTGAAACCAACAATAGGTTAGAACCTTTTGCAGTGTGGGGAGCTTCGGCTCCCTTTTTAGTTTCTCTTGACCTGACTAGGTCCGCATAGTTAATTAGGCCTAAACTATAAGGAGCTCCTAATGAAATTGTTACGAGTCGGCGCCATAGGGCAAGAGAGACCTGCCATTCTGGATAAAGATCAACAGATTCGAGACCTCTCTTCTGTTGTTCCAGATATCAACGGCGATCTATTATCGAATCAAGCGCTCGAGAGATTAAGAGCGGTAGATCTCGATTCACTTCCCATTATCGATTCATCAGAAAGAGTCGGCCCCTGTATTGGTGAGGTTGGCAAAATAGTCTGTATCGGCTTGAACTACTCAGATCATGCCGCAGAAGCGGGCATGGAGCTTCCCTCAGAACCCGTTCTCTTTATGAAAGCCACCAGCGCGATTTCAGGCCCAAATGACCCTATACAAATTCCACGTGGTGCCGATAAAACAGACTGGGAAGTCGAGCTGGCCATCGTCATTGGCAAAAAAACAAAATACATTTCAGAAGATCAATCGATGGATCATATTGCTGGCTTTTGTCTTGCCAACGACCTATCCGAACGAGCTTTTCAACTTGAGCGTTTAGGCAGCTGGGACAAAGGGAAATCCCATGACAGCTTTGCTCCTATCGGGCCCTACTTAGTGACCAAAGATGAAATCGTTGATCCGCAAAATCTAAGGATGTTTACAGAGATTAACGGTGAGCGTTTCCAAGACGGAAATACCAATACGATGGTGTTTGATGTCAAAACGATCGTCGCCTATTTGAGCCAATTTATGACCTTAGAAGCTGGCGACGTCATTATGACGGGGACTCCCCCTGGTGTCGGTATGGGTCAATCACCCCAAAAGTATCTTATGGCTGGTGATAGGGTGCGAATTGGCATCGAAGGGCTCGGTGAGCAGCACCAGCTCTGCATCGATGCTTAAAACGCGTAACTAATGACCGACTCACCTGAGTTACTAACCGCTAACACGGGGAAGCGCTCAGGGTGAGTTTTGGCCTCATTAAGCTCTGACTCACTGGTGGGTAGTAGATTCGCCTGCAAAAAGTAACCGATCAGCGCTTTACGAATCTCAAACGCTTCAAGCTGCTCCAGGTCAAAATCATCGATGACCAGTCGTTGTTGTGCCGCTGTAAGCGCGTCATTAACGACCAGTCGAACAGAGAGTGATTCATTCCACGCATTGTCGACCGGCAGCTCATCTCCACCCTCTTTAAGAGTCAGAGCACCGCGGAAGCGACTTAACACAAAGTCACGATAAGCTTGTCGCTCCCAACAATAGGCACGTACATGCAATCGATTGCTGGCACTGATGATGGCACAGGGTGTAATCGATCGAAGTGAACCCTCTGGATTCTGCATCGAAACATAGACCGCCTCTATACGGCTTCGATTCTCAATGCCTGCCAAAATAGTGGCTAACGCGCCGGGCGCAGTCGATCGATTCAATACGGGTACAGAGAAGAAGTCGGGGTTCGCCGGAGTCGATAGGCGGGAGATGGTGATCAACGAGTCAGCCGAATCTGGAATCAGCTTAGGCTTAAACCCCTGAGTGGGTTTGTAACTGCGATCAGATGGCGAATAGGAGCGAACATTTTCAGGCGCGAACTCACAGTAGGTATTAATCGCCTCTTGCGCCTCTGGACGAGCAATACCAAAGGCCCCAACCAACATAGGCGCGGTGACTTCACGCTCCCACAACAGCTGACGCTCAATAAACCTTAAGCGCTGCAGCTGCGGCCAAGATGTCTCGTTAATTGTGACTGCCATTTTATCTATTCCATCCCATTTTAGGTAAAGTCTAGCGCATTCAGAATCAAAGTTGGGGATATTCTAATACCCTCTCAGATCTCCTGTTAGCATGGTAATATGGAGTAAAAATTTTAGGAGTCAAAAATGTTAGGTACCGCTCTTTGTAACAGCGCAACACGCGTCATGATGTTGGGTTCTGGTGAACTCGGTAAAGAGGTTGTCATCGAACTTCAGCGCTTGGGTTTAGAGGTGATTGCCGTAGATCGATACGCAAATGCGCCTGCTATGCATGTCGCTCACCGAAGCCACGTCATCAACATGCTGGATGGTGGTGCACTGCGTGCCGTTGTTGAGAGCGAAAAACCGGACTATATCGTGCCCGAGATTGAAGCCTTAGCAACCGAGACACTGCTTGAGCTTGAAAGCGAAGGATTCAAGGTAGTCCCTACCGCACGGGCCGCGCGTCTGACAATGGATCGTGAAGGTATTCGTCGCCTAGCGGCTGAAACACTAGGAGTACCGACTTCAGCTTATCGCTTCGCAGATACTGAGGCTGACTATCAAGAGGCTATCAAAGAGATTGGTATTCCCTGTGTCGTGAAACCGATCATGAGCTCATCCGGCAAAGGGCAGTCGTTGGTTCGTTCTGAAGCGGATGTGGCACCGGCCTGGCAATATGCTCAAGAGGGTGGCCGTGCCGGGAAAGGCCGTGTCATCGTTGAAGGGTTTGTCGATTTTGATTACGAGATCACACTGCTGACGGTCAACGCCGTTGATGGCATCCACTTCTGTGCACCGATTGGCCACCGTCAGGAAGGGGGTGACTACCGTGAATCTTGGCAACCACAAGCGATGTCAGATCTTGCACTACAACGCTCACAAGAGACCGCTCGCAAAGTGGTCGAGAACTTAGCGGGTTTTGGCATTTACGGTGTCGAGCTGTTTATCAAAGGCGATGAGGTCTACTTCAGCGAAGTGTCACCCCGACCACACGATACGGGATTGGTCACACTGATTTCCCAGAATCTCTCTGAATTTGCGCTGCATGCCCGTGCCATTCTCGGCTTCCCTATCGGTAACATTCGCCAGCTTGGTGCTTCTGCATCAGCGGTCATCTTGGGTGATGGACACTCTACAGACATTCAATTTGATGGGGTTAGGGAAGCGCTGAGTGATAACGACACGCAACTGCGTCTATTCGGAAAACCCGAAATCGCTGGAAGTCGCCGCCTAGGTGTGGCGCTTTGTCAGGCTGACAGCGTTGAAGCGGCCATCGAGAAGGCGGTAACCGCTGCCGGCAAAGTTAGTATCAACTACTGATCAGAGACTCAATATGTCACGACACGGCGGCGGCCGGCACTACAAGAGCGACTCCAATAGCAGCAACACTGTTGGCATGAGCGAGGCTTGGTCGGTCATTAAAATGATCTGGCCTTACTTGTGGGAGTATCGCCGTCGCATGGCGGTCGCATTTCTGTTGCTGATCTCCGCCAAGCTTGCAGTGGTTGCTATGCCACTGGCTTTGAAGCAGATCGTTGATGGTCTAGATGCCTCTCTGAATCCATTGATTACAGTGCCCATTGCGATGGTCGTAGCCTATGGGATGCTCCGCTTTGGCTCGGTCTTCTTTGCAGAAGCTCGCGATGCGGTGTTTAGCCGAGTCACAGAGAGAGCGATGCGCCGGATGGTGCTCAAAGTCTTTCGCCACCTCCACTCATTAGAACTCGATTTCCATCTCTCTCGGCAGACCGGTGGTATCTCTCGCGACATTGACCGTGGCAGTAATGGCTTCAGCTTTTTGATGAGGATGATGGTCTTTAACATCGTACCAACGCTGATTGAGATCAGCCTCGTTGCTGCCATTTTGCTGTTCAACTTCAGTGTCTGGTACGCATTGGTGGTTGTGGTCTGCGTTGGTATCTACATCTACTTCACCATACTCACTACCGAATGGCGCAACCGCTACGTGCGCGAAACCAATCAACTCGACTCTCAAGCCAATACTCGAGCCATTGATAGCCTGCTCAACTATGAGACCGTAAAATACTTTGGCAATGAGGAGTATGAGGCCAGCCAGTACGATAAAAACCTAGCCAGCTGGGAAACGGCTCGTTTAAAAACGCGCATGACGTTGATGATCCTCAACAGCGGTCAGGCATTCATCATCTCGCTAGGGATCATCTTAATGCTCTGGCTGGCCGCAGAGGATGTTGCAAGCGGAGCCATGACCCTGGGTTCGTTAGTCATGATTAATGCCTACATCTTACAGCTATTCATGCCGCTTAATTTCCTTGGCATGGTCTACCGTGAAGTGCGCAAAGCCCTGACAGACATTGAGAATATGTTTGGGTTGTTGAAGAAGCAGCCTAAGATTGTCGACCGCCCCGATGCAACCGACTTGATAACTCAAGGGGGCGCCATTTGCTTTGACTCCGTCAACTTTGCTTACCACCCCGACCGTCAAATTTTGAAAAGTGTCAGCTTCAAAGTAGAAGCGGGTAAAAAGGTCGCCATCGTCGGGCCAAGTGGATCGGGCAAATCGACCTTAGCGCGACTGCTGTTTCGATTTTATGATGTTCAGTCGGGGCAGATCAGCATAGATGGCCAGCCGATCGACCAAGTGACTCAGCACTCATTACGACAAGCGATTGGCGTGGTTCCGCAGGATACCGTCCTGTTTAACGATACGATCTACAACAACGTGGCTTATGGACGCCCAGGTTCAAGCAGAGAAGAGGTTCTCAAAGCGATTGAGCTGGCCAACCTAAACGACTTCATTGCGGCACTCCCTGAGGGGGTGGATACCCTGGTTGGCGAACGTGGCCTAAAAGTCTCTGGCGGTGAAAAACAACGCATTGCGATTGCCCGCGTGATTCTGAAACGCCCACCCATTTTGCTCTTTGATGAAGCGACCTCAGCGTTGGATAGCGACAATGAGCAGGCGATCCTTAACGCCTTTACATCACTCTCGAAAAACCATACGAGTTTGGTGATCGCGCACCGTCTGTCGACGATTATCGATGCCGATAACATCCTAGTGATGCGCAAAGGCGAAGCGGTGGAACAGGGTACTCACACAGAACTCCTTGCCCAACAGGGCGTTTATGCTGGTATGTGGTCTCTACAGCAACAATAGAGAGCAATCGCCTCATCTTCGATAAGGCTCCAATCCAGTGCTGGAGAACTATTGGCGCTCTGTTGGAGCGGTCTTAAAAAGGCCGCGATAAATGCACTCAGGCACCAAAACGAATCTTAAAGCTTTCCATCAAAGATTAATCTGAATCTATGTACTATGCTAAGTAAAACAGTATCAATTTGGAGTGATCAATGAACGGTGAATTCCTTAGTGGCGGCATGATCGTCACCTTAGCTTTTGCAATCTTCTTCCTCGTACTCGCCTGGTCTGCCGTTAAGGTTGTTCCACAGTCACAGGTATTTGTCGTTGAACGTTTTGGTAAGTTCTCCAAAACCCTGAACGCAGGGATCAACTTTATTGTCCCTATGATCGACCAAGTGCGTCACCGCATCTCTATACTTGAACGCCAGCTACCGGCCTTTGAGATCAGCGTCATTACCAAAGATAACGTTGAAGTGATCCTAGAGGCGACCAACTTCTACCGTATTACCGATGCGGCCCGCTCGGTCTACCGTATTCAGAACATCGATCAAGCCATTCAGACGACAGCCGAGTCGATTGTTCGCTCTGCAGCGGGCAAGCTGGACCTTGATGAGCTGCAATCATCACGCGCTCAGATGAACGAAGAGATCCTGACCAATCTGCAAAAAGCAGCTGAAGTCTGGGGAATTGAGATTACTCGTACTGAGATCACCGATGTTCAAGTGGATGAGCAGACCAAAGAGGCGCAACGTCAGCAACTCAATGCAGAACGTCAGCGTCGGGCACAGGTTGCGCAGGCAGAAGGCCAAAAACGCTCTGTGGAGCTGAATGCAGAGGCACAACTCTACGAAGCACAAAAGCAAGCTGAAGCGGTAAGAGTCGCGGCCGATGCAGATGCCTATGCGATAAAAGTGAAAGCCGAAGCGACCGCCGAGCAGACGCGCATGATAGCCGATGCTATTAATAACGGCGGGCAATCGGCGATCAACTTCGATATTCTACAGAAACAGGTTGCAGCACTGTCTGAGGTTGCAGCAGCTGATAACAGCAAAACAGTGATCATGCCGACAGACATCACTAAAGCAATTGGCTCATTAGAGCTATTAGCACAGACCGTTGGCGACGGATTAAAGAGTAAATGATGGATTTTTTTACAAACGGAAACGGCTGGCTGATTCTTGGATTGGGGCTCATCATCATTGAGATGGTGTTGAACCTCGCTTACATCTCTATCAGCTTCGGTATCGGGTCAATCCTAACGGGCCTATTGATTAAGTTGAATCTGATCCCGACCCTATTGGATTCTGGCGTAATCGATGAGCTACTGATCGTCGGTATTATCTCAGTGATCACGCTGATTGCTCTGCGCGCACTGTTCAATAAAAAGAGTGATCAGGATATCAACCAGTACTGATCTATCGCCTCATCCTCGATAAGGCTCCAACCCAGTGTTGGAGCTCTGTCGGCGCACTGTTGGAGCGGTCTTACAAAGGCCGCGAATAAGACTGATCAGAAATCATCTTCTGAGTGCGGTGTAATGTAATAATCGCCATACCCATCCACTGAGACAGAAAAGTGGATGGGGTGGCAACAGACCGTACAATCACAGACAAACATCTCAGCCTCATCGGGCTCGTAGACAATCTCGATCATCTCCCAACAATAGGGACACTGTACATTTTGACTGGGCAGCATGGGCGATCTCAGCTTAAAGAGTTAACTTCTATAAGTGAGCTTTAACCCGTTGGATCACCCAATGACTACTCGGAATCTTTACTGCGCTTTTTCGCAAAGCTGGCAGAGACGTAGTAGATCAGCAGCAGAAAGGCGCCAATACCGTACTGAAGCAGGGACACATCAAAGCGTGGCGGACCGCCGTTAGCAATGGCGTAACCCCCAGCAATTGAGGCCAGCATCCAAGCTAATGGTAGCGAGAAGAGCTCTTTTTGCGGCGAGCTCTTTTTCTTAAACAGCAGATTACCAATTAACCATACCAACACCCACACACCAATTAACGAAGAGAGTATTGAGAGGAGTATTGCTGTCATATCGGCTCCTTAATTAAGTTGAGAAGTGACTCGAGCGATCAGTCCGCTCTCTCTTCCGCTTTTTTTACACGAATCATATTACGGCCAACCAGTGTGTGGTTTAGATTTTTAACCGCCGCTTTCGCTTCACCTGGCTTAGGCATTTCAACAAACCCAAAGCCCTTCGATGAGCCCGTTTTCTCGTCCATCACCAAGGTGCAGTACTGAACGCTACCGTAACCTTCAAAGAGCTCTTTAATCTCAGCTTCTGTGGTTGAACGATCCAAATTACGGACTAACAATTTCATAATTAACTCTCTCTATTCAGCAGAAGGTATCAATGTAGAGCTGCTCTACCTTATCGCGAGCCCACTGCTGTTTGCGTAAAAATTTTAGGGATGACTTAACGGATGGATCGATCTGAAAGCAGTTAATATCGATCCGCTCGCCCAACTCATCCCAGCCGTAATGATCCACAAGACGCTCGACAACATCAGCCAACTTAACGCCGTGCAGTGGATTATTCGGTTGATTGTCCATCTTAGTTGACGCGCTCGAACATCAGATCCCAAACACCGTGACCTAGCTTTTCACCCCGTTTTTGGAACTTAGTCACAGGGCGGAAGTCTGGCTGTGGCGAAAACTGACCTTCGCCCATCTGGTTTTGATAGCCCTCTGCCGCACTCATCACTTCCATCATATGCTCTGAGTAGGGCTCCCAGTCAGTCGCCATATGGAAGACACCGCCAATCGCCAGCTTTTGACGAATGGTTTGAGCAAATTCAGGTTGTACAATGCGGCGTTTATTGTGCTTCTTCTTATGCCAAGGGTCTGGGAAGAAGAGCTGCACACCCGCCAAAGAGCCATCCGGTATGCACTGTGCCAGTACCTCGATCGCATCTTCACAATAGACGCGAATATTGTCGACCCCTTCGGCACGTGCATCAGCTAACAAACGACCAACACCGGGAGGATGCACTTCGATTCCAATAAAGCCCTTCTCAGGTGAGCGGCGCGCCATCTCTACCAGCGACGCGCCCATACCAAAACCGATCTCTAGAGTGACGGGGCGATCATCGCCAAACAGAGTTTTAAAGTCGACCATGCCATCTTCAAGTTCTAGCCCATACAGAGGCCAGTTCTCTTTCATTGCACGCTCTTGCCCTTCTGTCATGCGTCCAGCGCGTACGACAAAACTTCTAATCGTACGGTGTGGGCGCTGCTGTTCTGTGTCACTCATTGTTCTATCCGTAAGGTTCGTAACGACCAGGCAAACAGTGCCCAGCCAATAATCATTAATATACCACCGATGGGGGTGATCGCTCCTAACCAACCAGTATCAGTTGCGATTAGCAGATAGAGGCTGCCACTGAAGATCAACGTCCCTGCCAACAGCGAATACCCAGCAAGGCGCCAGCTTTTACTATTGAGTTTAAAACCGGTAATACCGACCACCATCAAACCTAGAGCCTGCCAAAACTGGTAATCCACAGCGGTGCTGAAGGTTTCAAAGCGAGCAGCTGACAGGGTGCTTTTCAGTAAATGGGCACCAAAAGCGCCAAAAATCACCGAAAACATCGCTAAAAGCGCACCAATCATCAAAAAACGTTTCGCGTGCATCATCACCTCATTTGGGCCGCAAGCATACACAAAAAAAGCCGCTAATGCGGCTTTTTCACAAACTTTCATCCGTTAGATAACGACTAAAGCGTTTTTAATTTTCTTCATCGCGTTCTTTTCAAGCTGACGGATACGCTCTGCAGAGACCTCATACTTAGCGGCCAACTCGTGCAGCGTTGCTTTTTCATCAAGCAACCAACGCTGTGCCAAGATATCTCGACTGCGCTCGTCCAACTGGCCCATCGCTGCGGCTAACTGGCGGT
Source organism: Marinobacterium sp. xm-a-152 (assembly GCF_013282965.1). Taxonomy (NCBI): domain Bacteria; kingdom Pseudomonadati; phylum Pseudomonadota; class Gammaproteobacteria; order Oceanospirillales; family Oceanospirillaceae; genus Marinobacterium; species Marinobacterium sp. xm-a-152. Next base: position 216,366 of record NZ_WBYI01000002.1, read on the forward strand.
TAGAATTATCTTCCCAATCCTGCTCTTCAAGTAGCTCGGCTGGATCGGCAGACTTGTCTTCCAAGAACAGTGCCGGTGCAACAGGCGCACTCTCTTCAGAATCATCAGCAGCAGGCGCATCAAAGGCCATGTCAGTGGCGGCCATGCGACCCTCCATCTGACGCACTACTGCAGCATCAACGCCTAGATCTTCTGCGATCGCTTCAACTTCATCATTGTTCATCCAACCTAGGCTCTTCTTCTGTGAGCGTAGGTTAAAGAACAGCTTACGCTGAGCTTTGGTCGTCGCAACTTTAACAATACGCCAGTTGCGAAGAATGAATTCGTGCATTTCGGCTTTGATCCAGTGAACGGCAAAGCTCACTAGACGAACACCAACGGTTGGATCAAAACGCTTAACCGCTTTCATCAAACCAACGTTACCCTCTTGGATCAAATCACCGAGAGGAAGGCCGTAGCCTTTGTAGCTGCGCGCAATGTGCACAACAAAGCGCAGATGTGACATAACCAACTGGCGAGCCGCATCAAGGTCTTGCTCAAAATGCAGACGCTCGGCAAGCTCCCGTTCTTCCTCTGGAGTGAGGATAGGGATAGTGCTGACATTCTGAACGTAAGCGTCAAGATCGCGCCCCGGAGTCAGATGTTCAACTAATTGCAAGCTAGTGCCCATTTCTCTTTAAACCTCAAAAACTTTCGTTTTTTACACTGTTTTAAATCGTTTTAACTGTCTAGTTAGACCCAGTTTTGACAAAAAAGTTCATTAGGAATTACTAATATTTACCAACACTGGACCCAAAAAGATACCAGAGTGACAGATAAACGCAAATCCGGCTAAATCCGATCAATCAGAGCCTTGATTTAACTGCCCCATCTGTCTGGATACAGCAATGAATGCCCCTATCCATCCTAGTATAGTCCCGCCCACTAACAGCGCCATGATTAATGACAAATCAGGTCCCTGAAGATCAAAACGACCAATATAGAGCTCTGTTAACTCAGCCAATGGCGCTTCGACAAGTGCCAGTGAGAAGTAAACCAATACTAGGCTCAACAGTGCACCAAAGTGTCCGTACAGCAGTCCTGCATAGAGGAATGGGCGTCTCACCCAAGCAGCGGTAGCGCCTATCAACAAACTGACCTCAATCTCCTCTTGGCGACTGCTGATCATGGTACGAATGGTGTTAGCGATCACCAGAAGCACGGTCATACCCAATAACAGCGCCAGCACAAAACTGATGCTGGAGAATGAGCCTAAAATCACTTCGAGACGCTCTAACCACTCTACGTCTAACTCGGCGACATCCACCTCTGGCAAGGCTGCCATGCTTTCACGCAGTGCTTTCATGGTCGCAGGATCTTGATCACGCGGCGTCGCGAGCACAACCGCTGGGAGTGGATTCTCATCCAATAGGTTGATCAGCTCACCCAGTTCAGAGTGGCTTTTAAACTCGCTGGCACCTACATCGCTACTGATCAATTCAACCGAAAGTAGATCATCACGCAGCAGGAGTGAACGGCTGAATCGATCTAACTCGTCGGCTTTGAGTTCTGGGCTTAAATAGAGTGCAAGCTGAGGCTCAAAGTCAGTACCCGGTGTCAGCTGTTTCAAATTACCCAACAGCGAATACATAAAGGTTGGCACAGCGAGTACAACCGCCAATAGCAGCAGTGTCACCAGCGTCGACAGTCGATTATGTAGAAGACGCTTAACGGCATCGGCACTCTCTAGACGGTGCTGTACCGCCCAGTGTTTAACGCGTTGCCAACGGCTGACGCTGATATCAGAGGCGCCGCGTGATCGAGTCTCACTACTGGACATGACGCAGTCGCCCCTTATCTAAAATCAGCACTCTATGACGCATTCGCTTGATCAACGCCACATCATGGGTCGCGATCAAGACGGTCGTTCCAATGCGGTTGAACTGCTCGAATAGACTCATGATGTCGAGAGAGAGTCTAGGGTCGAGGTTACCGGTCGGCTCGTCGGCAATCAGCACCCTAGGCTTATGAACAATGGCACGCGCAATACCGATACGCTGCTGCTCGCCACTCGATAACGCCTGTGGGAGCTTCTGCTCTGACTCCAACAGTCCTACTCGATCGAGTGCCGCGCGTACGCGACGACCAATATCCTCTTCGTTATAGCCTGCGATACGCAGTGGAAGTGCAATGTTCTGGTAAACAGTGCGATCTTCTAACAGACGATGATTCTGGTAGACCACACCCAGGGTTCGGCGATATTGCGGAATCTCGCTGCGAGACAATTCAGATAGATTTTGATCACCGACCCACACATCACCACGGCTAGGTTGCTCAACGCGCGTCAGCAGTTTTAACAGGGTACTCTTCCCTGCTCCCGAGTGGCCTGTCAAAAAGGCCATCTCGCCCGACTCCAATGTAAAGTCGACAGACCTTAGGGCCTCTTGACCAGAGTCATAGCGCTTACTGACGTTAGTGAATTGAATAGCCGCCATAGGAGTTAGTCGAACAACGCCTCAACAAAAGCTTTCGCTTCAAAAGGACGTAGGTCATCAGCTTGCTCACCGACACCGATGAATCGAATAGGCAGACCAAACTGTTTGGCGATGGCAAAGATAATACCGCCCTTCGCTGTGCCATCGAGTTTCGTTAGGGTAATGCCCGTCACGCCCACCGCCTCTTTGAACTCTTTAGCCTGGCTGATGGCGTTCTGACCCGTACCCGCGTCGAGTACCAACATCACTTCATGTGGCGCCGAAGGATCTAACTTCTGCATCACACGAACAACCTTCTGTAACTCTTGCATCAGGTTATCTTTGTTCTGCAAACGACCCGCTGTATCTGCAATCAATACATCAACGTTTTTCGCTTTAGCTGACTCAAGCGCATCAAATAGAACAGAGGCTGAGTCTGCACCGGTATGTTGAGCAACCACTGGGACGTTATTTCGCTCACCCCAAACCTGAAGCTGTTCAACCGCCGCGGCACGGAAGGTATCACCCGCCGCTAACATCACCGACTTACCTTCACCCTGATACTTCTTGGCCAGTTTACCGATGGTCGTTGTTTTACCGACACCGTTAACACCCACCATCAGAATCACCATTGGGGATTTGTCACTCTGTAATTCAAGCGGTTGATCAACGGGTTCTAATAGCTCGGCCAGCTCCTGTTTCAGAGCCGCCTGCAGAGCGTCGCCATCCGAGAGCTGTTTACGCTCTACACGATCGGTTAAACGTTCGATAATCTCTGTCGTTGCCTCAACGCCAATATCGGCCATCAGCAACAAGGTCTCGATCTCTTCCATAAGATCTTCATCGATCTCAGGGTTACCGGCGAAGAGGGTTGTAATCTGCTCAGTCAGGCCGGCTTTCGTGCGACTTAGACCGGATTTAACACGATCGAAGAAGCTTTTTGTTGGCTCTGGCTCTGGCTCTGGCTCTGGCTCTGGCTCTGGCTCTGGCTCTGGCTCTGGCTCTGGCTCTGCAGGAGTCTGTTCAACCTCCACTTCGGTCTCAACAGCTTCTGGCTCAACCGTCTCTTCTGCAGCTGCTGGCTCAACTACCTCTTCGACTGCGTCTTCAGCAACAGGCGGCTCTTCAACGGGCGCTTCGTCAACCGATGGTGTTTCAACTGGGGCCTCTGTAACGCTCTCTTCAACGCTTTTTTCTGAAGCAGAATCCTGAATAGCCTCAGTTTTATCCCCTTTCAGATAACGCATCATCACAATCAAAATGACGACGGCAAAAGCGGCCGCAACGTAAGGGATAATGGCTGGATCATAGCCGTTATCAAGCATCCAGTTGTAGAGAGATTCCATAGTCTAAACAGTCCTAATCAGAGGGAACTAAACAGTCAAAATATAAGTCCAGAATTCTACCACATCAGACGCTGTGAAAGCCTATCTATTAGCCTAAGCTGAGGTTAAAATTTCTGTTTACCTAAAACTGCTTTGGCAGAGACCTTTTTCAATGAGCCCTAGACGCAACAGAAACAGCAAACCCGCCCCTCATAATCGAGCAAATGACTCGTTCGTTCGCATCATCGGCGGAGATTGGCGCTCACGAAAACTGAGCTTTCCAGAGAGTGAAGGACTTCGCCCAACACCGGATCGGGTTCGAGAAACGCTATTCAACTGGTTACAAGCTTACACACCAGCAGCCAAATGCCTGGATCTGTTTAGCGGCAGCGGTGCGCTGGCGTTTGAAGCGCTGTCGCGCGGTGCAGCTCACGCCACACTGATTGATGCATCGCGCTTGGTCTGCAATTCACTTAAACACAATCTGCAAGAGCTGAAGGCACAAAACGCTGAAGTGCTCGAAACAGACGCTACTCAATGGCTCCTGCAGCAAGCGAGCCGTGAATTTCGATACGACCTGGTCTTCTTAGACCCCCCCTTCAACAAAGACTTAGTTTCAGGCATCTGTCAGCTACTTGAGGAAAATCAAGTTCTTGCAGATGGATCGATGATATATATAGAGACTGAGAGATCGCTAAGTACCCTATTAGTTCCAGATAACTGGCAACTGTATCGCGACAAACAGGCAGGTGACGTCAGCTACCGCTTGTATAAAAGAAATTAATTTTAGTTATAGATAAATAATTTAATATATCTATTAATTATTAAAAGTTTCTCCTATAATTTGTCGCCTTGACGCAATTCCGTTACCATCCGCGGGAATATTACCGCTATTAGGAGTAGCTGGGATGAAAAGGGTAGCTTACCCAGGAACGTTTGATCCTATTACGAACGGCCATGTAGATTTGGTGGAGAGAGCCTCCAAACTGTTTGGTCAGATTGTAGTAGCTGTGGCAGAGAGCCCAAAAAAACGTCCCCTGCTGGATTTGGATGTTCGAGTAGAACTTGCACGCGAATCCTTGGCACACCTCGACAACGTAGAAGTGGTTGGCTTTAACAGCCTACTGATCGATCTTTTGAAAGATCATCAATGCGACGTCATTTTACGAGGTTTGCGAGCGGTTTCAGATTTTGAATATGAGTTTCAGCTTGCCAATATGAACCGAAAGTTGGCTCCACAAGCTGAGAGCCTGTTTTTAACACCGGCTGAACACTTGTCGTACATCTCATCGACGCTGATTCGCGAAATCGCGTCATTAGGTGGAGACGTGACAGAGTTTGTTCATCCGGCTGTCGATGCGGCATTGAAACGACATTTTTCTAACTAGTTTAGATTTGAGCCTAGAGTGAGGTAGACACGATGGCACTAATGATTACCGACGAATGCATCAACTGTGATGTGTGTGAACCAGAATGTCCTAACGAGGCGATCAGCCCAGGGGATGAGATCTACGAGATCGAGCCAAGTAAATGTACTGAGTGTGTAGGCCACTACGACACGCCACAGTGTGTTGAGGTTTGTCCGGTTGACTGTATTCCAAAAGATCCTGATCACGTTGAAACTGAAGAGCAACTGATGATCAAGTACGAGAAGCTGGTTGGCTAATCGAACTCAAAGACAAAAAAACGCGACCTTGGGTCGCGTTTTTTTGTGCCTGATTGACCTAAAACTCCGGCGCCAGCTCGTTCATCTGAAACTCTTGATCAAGACGCTGGCCAACCACATTGGGCTCCACCAAGTGGTAGGCGTAGTTCATGTGCAGACAACGAACTTTGTCCCAGTTAGCAATACCGCCAATGCCTACCTCGTTGAACATCTTAGTGAACCCAAGAGTTTCGATTCGCTGTCTGTCCTCCGGACGCATCAGTTCCCAGCGGCGCTCCATGTAGTGTTTCTGCTGCGCCATGTAGGTATCACGAAGCTCTGCATCCTCTTGCAGCTCCTCCTCAAAACGCTTAATCCAGCCCGTCATCTCGACACGACTGATCTCAACACTTAAATCCTTACTGCTCAGCCAATAGAGGGTTGGGAAAGGCTTATCATCGATCAGGCTTCGCATCTGTAACACCAATGGCACACCACTAGGGGTTTGTGCCGCTATCGCCTCGATACCGCGAGGCTCGCGACCGATCTGCTGGCGTACTATTTGAAGCTGTCTCTCTGTTGGTTGCATCTTAAACCTGTGCGTATTGATCAGCATTGAGGATCCATCGATCACACAGCTGACGGGTTAATTCTGTTGATGTCTCTATGCGCTCTGCTGTCTGCTGGACACTGTCGAGCATGTCAGCGTCACGTTGCAGATCGGCGATTCTGAAACTCATCATGCCTGTCTGGCGGGTGCCTAACACCTCACCCGGGCCTCGCAACTCAAGATCACGCTCTGCAATACGGAAACCGTCACTGGTCTCACGCATGATTGCCAAACGGTCGCGACCCTGCTGCGAAAGAGGCGCATGATACATCAAAACACAAAAACTCTCTCGCGACCCTCGACCTACACGGCCGCGTAACTGATGCAACTGTGATAATCCCAGTCGTTCGGGGTTCTCGATGATCATTAAACTCGAATTCGGAACGTCTACGCCGACCTCAATCACCGTCGTAGCCACCAAAAGATCCAACTCATGCGCTTTGAATTGCGCCATCACATCCGCTTTTTCGGCCGGTTTCAGACGACCATGCACCAGACCAATTCTAAGATCGGGCAGAGCCTCGCGCAGCTCTTCGGCAGTCGTTTCGGCTGCCTGACACTGCAGCGCTTCGGACTCCTCTACCAGCGTACAGACCCAATAGGCCTGCAGGCCCTGTTTGCAGTTCTGTTCAACGCGCTCAACCACTCGATCGCGACGACTGTCATCAATCACGACCGTTTGCACTGGCGTTCGGCCCGGTGGTAGCTCATCGATGATGGAGCAGTCCAGGTCAGCGTAAGCACTCATTGCTAGTGTACGAGGGATGGGGGTAGCGGTCATTATGAGCTGATGAGGTATTTTACCGTCATTTCGCCCCTTTTCACGCAAACTTAGCCTCTGATCGACGCCAAATCGATGCTGCTCATCAATCACAACCATCGCCAGATCATGGAAGGCGACCTCATCTTGAAACAGGGCGTGGGTTCCGACAACCACCTGAGCCTCACCACCACTGATCTCAGCTAATGCCGCTTCCCGTGCTTTACCTTTTACCTTACCCGCCAACCACGAGACCTTAATCCCAAGCGGCTCCAGCCAACTTTTAAAGTTGATTAGATGCTGTTCGGCCAGAATTTCTGTCGGAGCCATAACCGCCGCTTGTTTGCCGTTTTCAACCGCTTGTAACGCGGCCAATACAGCAATCATGGTCTTACCTGAGCCCACATCACCCTGCACCAACCGCAACATCGGCAAAGGGCGCCCCATATCACGGGCCACCTCTCGTGCCACACGAAGCTGAGCCTCTGTAAGTGAAAAAGGCAGCCGATCTAGAAACGGCAGCGTGAGTCGACCCGTCGATTTCAGCGCTGGCGCACCTTGCGTCTGCATCTGATGACGTACCACGCGAAGCGATAGGTTATGTGCCAATAACTCTTCGAAAGCTAAGCGTCTCTGCGCTGGATGCTGCCCTTCAAGTAGCGACTCCAAATCCACACCAACAGGAGGCTGGTGAAGAAAGCGCACGGCATCGGTTAGTGAGGGGTAATGGTTGCGCGCTAGCTCAGAGTCCGGCAGCAACTCATCTAAGGGTTCAGAACCCAAAGCGGAGAGTGCCTGCCCTACCAGGCTTCTAAGGCGCGGTTGAGTCAAACCTTCAGTCAATGGATAGATTGGGGTCAGCGTCTCTTCCAACTGATCAAAGCCATCGCCCTTCATCAGCTTGTACTCGGGATGAATCAGTTCTAAACCATTTGCACCAGGGCGCACCTCGCCAAAACAGCGAATATCCGCATTGATCAAGCCGCTCTTTTGCGCAGCGCTGAAGTGGAAAAAACGCAGAGTTAGGGTACCAGTGCCATCCTGAATACGGCAGACCAGGCTTCGGCGGCGCCCCATCACGATGTCACACGCGATTACACGCGCCTCAACCACCACCTCATCACCGGGGCGCATCGCTCCTATCGCAGTGATGCGCGTTCGATCTTGGTAGCGCAACGGCAAGTGAAACAGCAGATCCTGAAAGTTATGAATACCTAGCTTGCAAAGTTTGGACGCTAGCGCAGCGCCAACACCCTTTAGCTCAGTGACCTTTCGATGGGCTACCTGAGAAGACACGGCCAGTTAACTATCCAACGCTCGGCACTTAGCGATGGCATCAACCAACACATCAATCGCCTGTGGACGAGGGAAGCTGGCACGCCAAGCAACAGCAACCGATCGCATCGGTTTGGGATCATTGAACGGCACAATATCAACCAACGCATTGGAGGGGTGGTTCGCTAAAGCCGACTCTGGTAACACGCTGGTTCCTAAGCCAGAGGCGACCATCATACGAATGGTCTCTAGTGAACTGCCTTCAGTGACTCTGTGTTGATCATGGAACGACTGATTCAAGCTTGGGCATGCCTCTAGTACCTGATCCCTGAAACAGTGCCCCTCACCTAGCAGCAGCATATCCAGCTCGTTCAACTTCTGAGAGTCCACTGAGCCCGCTTTGCTCAGCTCATGCCCTTTTGGAGTAATTAAACTGAAGGTCTCATCATAAACCGCCCGAGTCAGCACATCGGGCTCATGGAAAGGCAACGCGATGATGATCGCATCCAACTCACCAGTGCGTATTTTGCTTCGAAGAACTTCGGTCAAATTCTCCTCGATGTAGAGAGGCATTTGCGGTGCAATCTGCTGAACTTCGGGAATTAGACGAGGGAAAAGGTAGGGACCGATGGTGTAAATCGCACCCACACGTAACGGGGTAGCCAGCTGATCTTTACCTTCACGGGAGAGCTCTTTAATCGCTTCAGCCTGCTCTAATACGCGCTGTGCTTGACGCACTACTTTGTCACCTATGGGCGTCACGCGTACGGCGTTTTTACTGCGTTCAAACAACGCGACACCGAGCTCATCTTCCAGCTTTTTAACGGCGATAGAGAGCGTCGGCTGACTGACAAAGCATTTTTCGGCGGCATGGCCGAAGTGCTGTTCACGAGCTAGCGTGACGATGTAGCGAAGTTCTGTAAGCGTCATTTTCGATCCTCTGGTAATCTTTAACGACTAAAGGGAGAACACTACCGTGTCGAAACGTTTTCTAATCATTGGCTGTGGTGACTTGGGCAATACCATTGCAACCAAGCTCATCAGTCAACAACATAAGGTCTATGGTCTTAGACGTAATATAGACCAGCTATCGGAAGGCGTACAACCAATAGCGTGCGACTTTTATGAAATTGAAAATCTCCCGCCCCTTCCAGAAGTCGATTACGTCATCTTCTCGGCCGCCGCAAAATCACGCGATATTGAGCACTACCGACAGATATACGTCGATGCCCCGGCTGCCATATTAAAAGCACTGCCAACTGCACCGATACGCTCTTTTGTGGTTAGCTCAACCGGCGTCTATGCTCAAAACCGTGGTGAGTGGATTGATGAATTCAGCGCTGCTGAACCTAACACGGCGCACTCCGTTCTACTTTTGGAAGGCGAATCACAGTTTAAACAGCGATCAGCTTGCACCCTGATCCGCAGCAGCGGCATATACGGCCCTGGCCGTACCCACCTTCTAAAACGCATCCTCAGTGGAACCATTGCGTTAGAGACGCCGACTCATTTTAGCAATCGTATACACAGTGACGACTTGGCCGATTTTGTTGTGCACTTAATTGGCAAAGCGATCGACCAACAACCACTGAAAGAACTCTATTTAGCCAGCGACGGTCACCCAGCACCGATTCATGAGATTACCAAGTGGCTTGCAGAGCAACTGGGCGTGGCAGCCCATCATCAGGAGCCGATACAGCGTGGCGGGAATAAACGCATCGCTAACAGAGCGATGAGGGAGAGTGGCTTTGTCTGTCGATACCAGGACTACAAAGCCGGATTTGCGCCTCTGCTGGATGATTTCAAATCGCAACAGAGGCAGATCACTTAACAGCGGTTAAGCCTTCGATTTAAGCAGGCGTGCCGCTTTAACGGCAAAGTAGGTCAAGATGCCATCGGCACCTGCTCGTTTGAATGCCAGCAGTGACTCCATCATCACCGACTCCTCATCCAACCAGCCATTTTGAAACGCCGCCATGTGCATCGCATATTCGCCGCTCACTTGGTAAGCATAGGTAGGCACACGTAGCTCAGTTTTCACACGGCGCACGATATCAAGATAGGGCATACCCGGTTTTACCATCACCATATCAGCACCCTCAGCTAGATCGAGAGCAACCTCGTGCAGGGCTTCATCGCTGTTAGCAGGGTCCATCTGGTAGCTGTATTTATTGCCTTTACCCAGGTTACCGGCAGAGCCTACCGCGTCACGGAAAGGACCGTAGTAAGCACTTGCATACTTGGCAGAGTACGCAAGGATGCGAGTATTGACATGACCACCGGCCTCTAGCGCTTCACGGATCGCCTGAATACGGCCATCCATCATATCACTCGGGGCCACCACATCAGCGCCCGCTTCAGCGTGTGAGAGCGCCTGCTTCACCAATACATCAACAGTGATGTCATTGAGTACGTAACCCTCTTCATCGATGATGCCGTCCTGTCCATGGGTAGTAAATGGATCCAACGCAACGTCAGTAATCACACCCAGTTCTGGTAATTTTGCTTTGATCGCTCGCACGGCACGCTGTGCCAAACCCTCTGGATTGAATGCCTCTTCGGCCATTTCAGACTTAGCGGATGCAGGTGTGACTGGGAATAGAGCCACGGCAGGAATACCTAGTTCATAAGCTTCCTGACAGGCATCAACAAGCAGATCAATGCTGAGTCGCTCAACACCCGGCATAGAGGGGACCGTTTCACGCTCACCTTCGCCCTCAATCACAAACATTGGGTAGATCAGATCTTGGGCTGTCAGCTGGTTCTCACGCATCAAATCACGAGAGAAAGTGCTAGCACGCATACGACGCATGCGAGTGAGTGGAAAAATGCGTTGGCTAGGATCGAATGCCACGAGACACCTCATTAGTAGATGATTTTTAACAAGTATAACGCTCAAGATGGCGGCAAGACTAACCCGCCGACCAACAAATCGACACAAAAATGGCTTTGGTTATTTACATATAACTAAATAATATCTAAATAACCTCTTTTTAGCTGTTATGACTATATACAAACCCTATCTCAATCCCTAAAGTACGCACCACGGAATAACTGAGGTCATGGATTGACCCGGTGAGACCAAGGATTGGTTTCAATGGAAGTAAAGCAACACAGGGACATCGCAGGACGCGACTAGGTTGCAAGGAAAGTCTTCCAACAGGGCGTGCCATGGAGTGGCCGCCCTATTTTTTTGCCTGCTATTTGCCCAACAGCAATGCGATGCGATGCGCCAGATCCTCGGGATCATCCCAGGGCATCATATGCCCAGCCCCTTCAATGAACTCCAAATGCATCGGCTGCTTAATCCTATTAGCCACACGTAGCGCATACTCTTTGGATAACACCTCATCATGATCACCTTGCAGATTGATCAATGTAAATGGGAACACCGAATCAGCAATCCCAGCTTGGTGCGTAAATAACGAAGAAAGTGTTGCAAGCGGGTAGTTAAAGATAATCAATGGATCATCATTAATATAAGGCCCTGCTGGATGATCACCCAACAATGACTCAAAATCGATAAAGCTCTTAAGCGGCAGACGCATATTAGGGAACCACAGAGCACTGAAGCTGGTCCAACTCCAACCCAGTGCATACATCATATCAGGAGGCTCTTGCCCTAACAGCAGCGTGGTACAGAGTACTGATTGAATACGTTGATCCTGCTCAGCCAACGCAACCGCCGTCACAGCCCCTATCGAGTAACCGTAGACGGACCATGGACCGGTAAAGCGGGATTCAAGGGCATTCAGCACATGGGAAAGGTGATGCTGGAACTGTTCAACGCTATAACGACCGCGATTACCTGCAGAGTAGCCATGCCCTGGCGGATCGACTGCAATCACATTAAAACCCTGCTGATTAAGGGCAACGGCTAATTCAGCATAGAGCTCGACATAGGTGCCGATCCCTGCGAGAAACAGAATATTGGGGGCGCTGTGCGATACGGGGTAGATCTCGACATTAATGCTGGCATCCAATCGCCACACTTCACGATGTGTCAGCGCATCCGAAATACCCAACCCCTGACGACGAGCCTTCTGCTCTGCCGTCTCAACGGGGAACGCCTGCCTAAAGCTCATTAACGCTGACACCTAGGACAAAAGACCGTCGCCCGCTGCCCCTGACGAATCTCTTTAAGCGTCGAACCACAGGATTTACAGGCCTCACCGCCTCGACCGTAGACCGAGAGTTCTTGGGCAAAATAACCTGGCTTACCGTCACTGGAGAGGAAATCTCTTAAGGTAGTACCACCGCGCGTGATGGCGTACTCAAGCACGCTCTTAATCTCTCCGACCAACCGCTCATAACGCTGTTTTGACACTTTACCCGCTGGCTTACGCGGATCGATACCCGATTTGAAGAGAGACTCGTTAGCATAAATATTGCCAACACCGACCACCACTTCAGAGGTCATGATGAACTGCTTGATGGCTAGAGAGCGATTACGTGACGCCTTAAACAGATAATCCACGTTGAACGCGTCGGACAGAGGCTCTGGGCCTAGCTTCTCCAATAATTTGTGCGTCTCACCTTTGGGTTGCCAGAGCACGGAACCGAAACGGCGAGGATCGGTTAGGCGCACCAACAAGCCATTTTCCATCACGAGATCCACATGATCATGTTTGGCCGGTTCTGTTCCTATGGGCAGTACTCTTAAGCTACCTGACATACCCAAGTGCACCATGAGATCGCCCTCATCAAAACGTATTAGGATATACTTTCCTCGACGTTCGACGCTATTAACCTTTTTTTCAACGATGTTTTTAGGAATTTCACTAGGCACAGGCCAACGCAGACGAGGCTCACGCACCACAAAATCGGCCACACGCTGCTGATCAATGTGCGGCTCTATGCCACGTCGTGTGGTCTCTACTTCGGGTAACTCTGGCACTTAACTCACCTTAGCTGCACGTTGGGTTAAAAAGACACCTAGCACCGTCACAGCCACACCCACCAGGGTTAGCATCGACAGACGCTCATCAAACAGATACCAAGCTTCTAGCGCTGTTGCGGGCGGAACAAGGTAGAAATAGCTGGCTACTTTGGCTGACTCGCCTTCACGAATCATCAACATCAATAGCAAAATAGCAGAGAGCGACAGACCAAGCACCAACCAGGTCAACGCGCCAATTAACTCAATATGCCAAACCACCTCTTGAGTCTCAAAAGCGAAGGTTAAAGCGCCCATGATAATCGCCGTCATCACGTATTGAATGAAGGATCCAGTAAGAAGATCCGCCCCCCCACCAAAACGTTTCTGATAGAGGGTGCCAATAGAGATCGCAAAGAGTGCCACCAAGGCGGCCGTGATCGCTCCCGCCGTAAGGGTAATCTCCTCATCCGCCACACCTGACCAGAGCACTGTCACGACGCCGATCAAGCCAAGCCACAACCCAACCCAACCCATAGGGCTCAACTTCGACTTGAGCCATATCTGTGAGATAAAGGCGGTCAGTAGCGGCTGCAGACCGACAATAATCGCCGTTACACCGGCCGGCATATCCAACTTGATGGCTGCAAATACACCACCCAAATAGCCTGCATGAATCAACGATCCCGTAACCAACTGATGTTTAGCGACATCCCAGCTCGGCCAACGTCCACGGAAGATCTGAATCAATAAAAAGAAGACCGCCAACGTGAACAGCATACGGATAAATAGGTAGTTAAACGGTTCAATATAGGGCAAACCGTATCGAGCACCGATAAAGCCGGTGCTCCAAAGCAGAACAAATGCAAAAGGTACAACACTCATCCATGACTTAGTCATGCGAACATCCTTAAATGGGTAAACGCTGGGCAAAAAAATACCCGCATCAGTGTAACCGAATGCGGGTATCTTTGGGATGCTGTATCAATTACTTGATCTTAGCTTCCTTGTAGATAACGTGCTTACGAACAACCGGATCGTATTTCTTGAATTCGAATTTGTCCGGAGTGTTACGCTTGTTCTTATCTGTAGTGTAGAAGTGACCAGTACCTGCAGAAGAGACTAGTCGGATCTTTTCGCGTGCGCCTTTAGCCATGACTTAGCTCCTTATGCTTAGACTTTGTTGCCATTTTTACGAACGTCAACAAGAACAGCGTCGATGCCTTTCTTGTCGATGATGCGCATACCTTTAGAAGATACGCGTAGACGAACGAATTTGTTTTCGCTCTCTACCCAAAAACGGTGCCAGTGCAGGTTTGGTAGGAAGCGACGACGTGTTTTACGTTGTGAGTGGGAAACGTTGTTTCCTGTTACTGGGGATTTGCCAGTAACCATACATACTCGAGACATTTTAAAACCTCAGTTAATAGTGTTTTCTTTTACTCTGTCAGATATTTATTGAATGCCACTTTCATAACGAAAACCTTGGCAATCTCAGGCGGAGCGTCCGAAAACGAGACAGAAATCCCGTACCAATGAGACAGAGGCGCGTGATATTACAGAAGAACCACCCCAAACGCCACCTTTTTGTCTGTTTTTTGTTCAATCTTAGGAGTGATGTGAGATCGTGGTTTTGCGGTTTTGTTCGCGGTTTTTAGATTTCGCGGTTTTTCGCTTCGCTCAAATTCGCTCCTACAACGCCACCCCGTAAGAACGAATTACCGCAGGTAAACCGTGACACATGATCGCAACCCCCACCCCGCAAGAACGAATTACCGCAGGTAAACCGTGACAAATCATCGTAACCCACACCCCGTAGGAACGAATTGCCACAGGTAAACCGTGACAAATGATCGTAACCCACACCCCGTAGGAACGTATTACCGCAGGTAAACCGTGACACATCATTGTAACCCACACCCCGTAGGAACGAATTGCCGCAGGTAAACCGTGACACCCAATCGAAACCTCCACCCTGTAGGAACGAATTGCCTCAGGCAAACCGTGACACATCATCGTAACCCACACCCCGAAGAAACAAATTGCCGTAGGCAAACCGTGACACGTCTAATCAAGCCATATGGCATCCCAATGCGGATATTCTCTGACTGTTGTTACCAAACCCGCTCTTACTGGGTTCATCACAATGTATCTAGCAATACTCTCAATATCATCCGATCGCCTAATCGCTCGATCATAAAAGCCTTTTTCCCAGCTGATACCCTGACCTTTAACCAAACTCAGCTTAACTTTTCTCATCACATGTGAAATTGAACCTGAGTGTTCATTGAGTTGAATTAGCCAATGGAAATGATCGGGCATTATGACATAGGCCAGACTCTCAATCTGTTGACTGTGCAGGCATTTAACTAGAGATCGAGCCACATGAAAATCTTCAAAAAAGCACTGGCGCCCCAGCGTCACCGTGGTTAGATGATAAATCTGCCCTGGAATCGAAACACGGCCTTTTCTTAACGAACTGTAACCTGGTTTTTTAATCATGACTCATCCTTGAGTTATGTAATTTATGTTTGCGGTATTTGTTTGTGTTTTGCGATTTTATGCGCGGTTTTTTATTTTCGCGGTTTTTCGCTTCGCTCAAATTCGCTCCTACAACGCCACCCTGTAGGAACGAATTGCCGCAGGCAAACCGCGACACATCATCGCAACCCCCACCCCGTAGGAACAAATTGCCACAAGCAAACCGCGACACATCATCGCAACCCCCACCCTGTAGGAACGAATTGCCGCAGGTAAACCGTGACACATCATCACATCCCACACCCCGTAGGAACAAATTGCCACAGGCAAACCGCGACGCATCATCGCAACCCCCACCCTGTAGGAACGAATTGCCGTAGGCAAACCGTGACCTATAGCAGCCCCCGCTCTGCAAAGCTCATCGATTGGCTGCCCGCTATGATCAGATGATCGAGCACTTTGATGTCGATCAGAGCTAGCGCTTCTGAGATTCTTTGGGTAATGGTTTGATCGGCCATCGAGGGCTCGCAGACGCCTGAGGGGTGGTTATGGGCGAGGATAATGGCTGAGGCGTTGAGCGACAGCGCCGCTTCAACAATAACTCTGGGGTAGACCGCAGCCGCATTTAACGTACCAGAAAAGAGCACCTGCCATTTAATCACTCGATGCTGTGCATCCAGAAACAGACAGCCGAAGTGCTCTCGGCTGGCGCCGGCCAGCTCATGGCTAAGATAGGCCTTAACCGATTCCGGACTCTCGATCACCGAACGTTGTGCTATTTCACTGGCTAGGTAGCGTTTCCCCAGCTCCAGAGCTGCCTGAAGCAGAACGTACCGAGCAAGGCCGGCGCCGGCCAAATCGATAAAGCTTTCACACTCTCTATTGAGCAGTGCATTTAAGCTACCCGCTTGATCCAACCATTGACGGCCAAGATCGACGGCATTGCAGCCCGGTAACCCCTGCCCTACAAAAACGGCCAGGAGTTCAGCATCACTCAGCGCCGATGCGCCCTGTTGTAATAGCCTCTCACGCGGCCTCTCTGAACTTGGCCAATCCAAAATTTTCATATCACCTCCCTGTGATGAACGATATTTCGCTATACTCTGATCCCAGTATAGAAGATAATTCAATTTAAACATTGTCACTGTTTATAAGGCTTTCGAGGTATGCATAGACTTACTAACCGCCACATTTTGATCGGTATCACTGGCGGTATTGCAGCGTATAAAGCAGCTGAATTGACGCGTCTATTCAAAGGAGTCGGCGCGGATGTACGCGTTGTTCTAACGGACGCTGGTGCCGAGTTCATCACCCCGCTGACCCTGCAAGCGCTATCAGGCAACCCTGTGCATCAATCCCTGCTCGATCCGGAAGCTGAACAGGGCATGGGGCATATTGAACTGGCCCGTTGGGCGGATCTCATCATCGTAGCGCCAGCGACGGCTGACTTTATGGCTCGATTTGCAGGCGGCATGGCAAACGACTTGCTGACCACTCTCTGTCTGGCGACGGATGCCCCTATCGCGTTAGCGCCAGCCATGAACCAGGCTATGTGGCGTGACCCTCGCACCCAGCAGAACTTAGAGACGTTACTATCTCAAGGCGTCAATATATTTGGCCCAGGTTCGGGTGAGCAAGCTTGTGGTGATACGGGGCCTGGTCGCATGATTGAGCCCACTGAAATCCTAGCCAGTTGCGCCAATCTCATCGCGAACGGTCCGCTCAATGAGAAGAGCGTCGTGATCACCGCCGGTCCTACCCGTGAAGCGATCGACCCAGTTCGTTTCATCTCGAATCACAGCTCAGGCAAAATGGGATTCGAGCTGGCTGCTGCAGCTGCTAAAGCGGGCGCCAAAGTCACCTTGATCGCGGGACCTGTATCACTACCAACGCCAAAAGGGGTTCGACGCGTTGATGTCGAGTCAGCAGAGCAGATGCTTGAAGCCGCTTTGATTGCGTCAGAACAGGCGGACATCTTCATTGGCGCCGCCGCTGTGGCCGATTACCGTCCGCAACTGGTCGCAGAGCAGAAGATCAAGAAAGGGGCCGAAGAGGTGATGGAGATTCTATTAACCAAGAATCCAGACATCATCGCTACCATTGCCGCGCAACCTGAGCGCCCACTGATGATTGGCTTCGCTGCTGAGACTGAAAATCTTGTTGAGTACGCTCGCAGCAAACTGGTTCGCAAAGGGCTGGATCTGGTGATTGCTAACGATGTTTCGCAAGCCGATATTGGTTTTAATGCTGATCAGAATGAAGTCATTCTGGTCGGACCTAACGGCGAGCTTCCTCTACCCAAAGCCGGTAAGAGCGAATTGGCCGAACAACTCATTTCACACATTTCACAATTGATGGATTGATATGCAAAAGCTACAAGTAAAAATCCTAGATAAGCGCCTAGGTGACTCGATTCCCATGCCAACTTACGCCACCACTGGATCAGCGGGGCTGGATCTTCGTGCCTGTGTTGAAGCACCGCTGACTCTAGAGCCAGGCCAAACTGAACTGATCCCAACCGGTATGTCGATCTTTATTGAGGACCCTAGCCTCTGTGCGATGATTCTTCCACGTTCTGGCTTGGGACATAAACACGGCATCGTGCTTGGCAACCTGGTTGGTTTGATCGATTCTGACTACCAGGGCCAGCTATTTGTATCGTGCTGGAACCGTGGTCAAACCACTTTCACAGTTGAGCCAGGCGAGCGCATCGCACAGTTAGTTTTGGTTCCTGTGGTTCAAGCTGATTTTGAATTTGTTGAAGAATTTACTGAAACGGATCGCGGCGAAGGCGGCTTTGGCTCTTCGGGTCGTCACTAATTTTTATATTTGATTTAGAGGTTTTTTCACCATGCCATTAACACGCCAACAAGCGATCTCGACCGCCACCGTCCTTTCTGAAGCGCTTCCCTATATTCAACGCTTCGTCGGTAAAACCATCGTCGTTAAATACGGCGGCAACGCCATGACCGATGAGAAGCTAAAAGCCAGCTTTGCACGCGACATCGTTATGCTGAAACTGATTGGCCTGAACCCCATTGTTGTGCACGGTGGTGGCCCGCAGATTGGTGATCTACTCGACAAATTGAAGATCGAATCTCACTTCATTAATGGCATGCGTGTCACCGATACGGCAACCATGGATGTGGTTGAGATGGTTCTCGGCGGCATGGTCAACAAAGAGATTGTCGGCCTCATCAACTCCGCCGGCGGTAAAGCGATCGGCCTGACCGGTAAAGATGGCGACCTGCTTCGTGCACGTAAGCTGAAAGTGAAACACAAGACGCCTGAGATGGAAGCACCTGAGATCATCGATATCGGTCACGTCGGTGAAGTTGAGCGTGTTAACGTCAGCGTTCTAGAGATGCTGGTGGATTCGGACATCATTCCAGTCATCGCCCCAATCGGCGTAGGTGCTGACGGTGCCTCATACAACATCAATGCGGACCTAGTCGCGGGTAAAATTGCAGAGGTTCTTCAGGCAGAGAAACTGATCCTACTGACCAACATTGCAGGTTTGATGGACAAAGAGGGCGAAGTGTTAACAGGCCTCTCAACCCAACAGGTCGATGCTCTAATTGCCGACGGTACTATCTACGGCGGTATGTTGCCTAAAATCGACTGTGCATTGAGTGCGGTAAAATCAGGCGTGACTTCAGCGCACATCATCGACGGTCGTGTCGAGCACTCCTGCATGCTGGAGATCTTCACTGATGAAGGTGTCGGCACTCTGATCTCTAACAAATCGTTGAAGGTGGAAGCATGAGCGAGACCAAAATTTCACGACGCGACCAGATTCTCCAGGCACTCGCCCAGATGCTGGAGGTCAATCCAGGACAACGCATTACAACGGCGGCCCTTGCAAAAGATGTTGGGGTATCAGAAGCGGCTCTCTACCGCCACTTCCCAAGTAAAGCGCGCATGTTTGAAGGGCTAATCGAATTTATCGAACAGACCCTATTCACACGCATTAAGACCATCACACAATCCGATGTCAGCGCCGTTCGTCAGGTTGAGCAGATCATTACCCTGCTACTCGCCTTTTCAGAGCGCAACCCAGGAATGTGCCGACTGCTCGGTGGTGATGCGCTTTCGGGCGAAAATGAGCGTCTGCGCGGTCAAATTAATCAACTGTTCGAGCGTATCGAGACGCAAATTAAACAGACCTTACGCGAAGCCGAGTTGAAAGAGGGTATTCGCACCCAACTTCCAGCCGGCTCTACCGCCAACCTAATTTTGGCAACGGCTGAAGGTCGCATTCGCCAGTACGTTAGAACGGACTTCAAGAAACGCCCCACTGAGTTCTGGCCAGAACAGTGGTCCCGCATGTCGATCGGTCTCTTCAGAAGCCCATCGAACTGATGGGCAACAACTACTTCAAAGATCGCCTCAGCTTTTTTGCGGCGATCTTTGCCTTGATGCTGGCCGCGGCCAACCTTCGCGGCGGCCTAGTCGTTATCGGCCCACTAGTCGAAGATATTCGGTCGGACCTGGGGATTTCAGCTGCCGCGTTCGGCTTCTTGATGACACTGCCACTGCTCTGTTTTGCCTCATTCTCTCTGGTCGTGCCCTGGGTTGCTAACCGTTTAGCACCGATGAAAGTGGTGGCTCTGGCGCTGCTGACTCTTGGCATAGGCGCAGCGGCACGCCTCTTTGGCGACTACGGGATGATGGTCTCTGGCACGCTAGCACTGGGGGCCGGCATCGCCATTTTGAATGTACTGATTCCATCATTGGTTAAGGGACTCTTCCCAGAGAACGCGAGCTCACTGACCGGTGTCTATACACTGGTGCTAACCACAGGGGCCGCGTTTAGCTTCTACTCCGCGATCCCGATGCGAGATGCCTTTAATGATTGGCATGTGCCTATGATCGTTTGGGCCATCTTGCCGATCATTGCTCTATTGGTCTGGCTGCCGATGTTGCGGGTTAAGTTTAAACCGGCTGCACCGACCAGCGTCAGCAGCAGCGTTTGGCGTTTACCACGAGCTTGGTCTTTGGCCTCTTTCATGGGACTGCAGTCTATTCAGTTCTATGTATTAGCGACTTGGCTTCCACGCATCTTTATGGATGCAGGGTTAAGTGATGCAGAAGCAGGGCTGATGACCGCCATCTTCACCATGATCGGTATACCGGCGGCACTCCTAACCCCGATGATAGCGGCTAAGTTGCCAACGCAACGCAGCATTGTCGCGATCATCACCTTAATCGGCTTGGTGGGCGTTTTTGGAATATGGCTAGCGCCCATTGAAGGTCGCTACTTGTGGGTCGCTTGTTTAGGTACCTATGGTGGGGCTTCGCTCTCACTTGCGTTGGCTCTGATCGCGATGAAGTCGCATGATATGCGCCAAGCAACCGCTCTGTCAGCCATGGTCCAAGGGGTCGGTTATCTGCTCGCAAGCATCGCACCGAGTCTGATCGGCGCTCTTTACGACTGGCAACAAGCTTGGACTCTGCCGATGCTCACGCTTGTCTTGCTGCTCATTGCACAAGCGGTAGCAGGTTGGCCCATCAGTGGCACCGGCAAGGTCGATGAAACGCGTTAAATGTTGAAGGCTTCGATCTCATGGCAGAGATCGAAGCAGTGATGCAGTGATTTAGAGCATTCAGAAAACTCTGCAATGATTTGATCTTCCACTCCCGGTTTTAGGTGCATGATATGCACCTTGCTGGGCTCGTCTAACTTGGCCAAATCCTCTGCCAAAGTAACCGATGTGTAGTGCTTACTGATTCCAGCCAGTTCGGCAGAGTCATTTCGGTAGGAGAGCTCTATGAAGATATCTGAGACCGGCTGCTGATTCAGGGCTTGCCACACCAGCTCGGTTGGTCCGGTATCACCAAAAAAGCAGAAAGCACCCTCCCCTCTGCTGATCCGGTAGGCATAACTCGGCACCGTATGCGAAAGCGGGATCGGCATCACCTGATAGCCGTTTAACTCCAATGTTTGAAAAGGTTCTAGCTCTAGATATTCAAGAACCGGTGTCTGCTCGTTGGGTATTTTTGAAAAGTCTGGCCAGATCACCCAGTTCAATATGTGCGCCTTAACCGCCTCTAACACCTCTTTAGGTGCCGCTAAGATAACTGGCTTTTTTCGATGCTCGGAAAGAGAGGCGAGCATCATGGCGACACCCGCTATGTGATCCATATGGGCATGGGTCAGCAGCACCGTTTCGATCTGGTTCATCTGCGCTAAGCTAAGCCGACCAACCCCAGTGCCACCATCTAAGAGTGTGCGCTCATCCAATAGAAAGCTGGTGGTGAACAGCCCCTCTGCCAAGCCTCCTGAACAACCTAAGTTTCGAACCTTCATCGCTGATCAATCATCGATTAAGGATGTTCAACGCTTTGAGCATGGTCAGCGCTTGATAGAGCTGGAAGTCATCACCCGCTAAATCGGACTGCACCGAGGATTTAACCGTCTCTTCTGACTCGTTCTCAAGGTGTCCAGCCAAATCCACTTCGCGCACCTGATCTAGATTAGGGGCTTTGCGATCCAGCCGAAGGTCTTCGACTACCACATCAGGGCTAATCCCTTGCGCCTGAATAGATCGTCCATTGGGCGTAAAGTAGCGTGCCGTCGTAATCTTAACGGCACGATCTTCTGACAGCGGAACAACCGTTTGTACAGAGCCTTTACCAAAACTCTGAGTACCCATAATTACCGCGCGTTTTTGATCCTGTAGAGCCCCTGCGACGATCTCTGATGCTGAAGCGGACCCGCCATTAATCAGCACGATTAACGGCACATTACCGATCGCCACATCATCCGTGGCATTAAACTCCAACTCAGATCGAGCAATACGCCCCTCTGTATAGACAATCAGACCTTCATCCAAAAATGCATCCGACACCGCAACAGCCGCCTGAAGCACGCCACCAGGGTTATTTCGCAGATCCAAGACAAGCCCTTTAAGCGCCTCATCTTTTTGCAGCTTAGCCAGAGCATCTAACAGATCCTGACCTGTATTGGCTTGAAACTCGCTGATACGCACATACCCAAAGCCAGGCTCTAACAGGCGACTTCTGACGCTTCGAATCTTGATTGCTGCACGAACCAACTCAACTTCAAAGGGGGCATCGACGCCTTCACGCATGATGGTGATGCGAATCGACTCACCAATTTTGCCGCGCATCAATTTCACTGCGTCACTGAGAGACATACCTTGAACCGGCGTATCACCCAATTTAGTGATGAGGTCACCCGCTTTGATACCGGCCTCTTGAGCAGGGGTATCGTCCAGCGGCGTAATGACATGTACAAAGCCATCCTTCATACCGACTTCGATGCCCAATCCACCGAACTCGCCGTTCGTGTGTTCTTGCAGGTTATCGAACGCCTCTTTAATCAAGTAGTCCGAGTGCGGATCTAAGCCACGTACCATGCCGGCAATGGCATCTTCTAATAACTGCTGATCAGTAACCGGTTCGACGTAACTCTTTTTGATACTGCTAAATACCTCCGCAAAACGGCGCAGCTCATCGAGTGGCAACTGATTCTCGGAGGACTCTTCACTGGTCTGTTCTATCGGGTAGGCAAAGACGTTCAATGATAAGAGGCTTGAAAGGAGCAGAAAGCTAACGGAACGGAACAACATAAAACCACCTATCACTGATTCGAATTATCTCTTTTTATTTAGCCAGGGAACCGGGTTAAAACTCTTACCATTATGACGTAATGAGAAGTAGAGACCCGTCTGATCATAGCCACCACTGCTACCGGTGAGTGATATGGTCTCGCCCGCTTGCACCCAATCACCTGTGTTACGCAACAGACTCTGATTGTGACCATAGAGGCTGAGGTAGTCATCCCCATGGTCCACTATGATCAAAAGCCCATAGCCTCTTAACCATTCAGAAAAGACAACACGACCTGGATGGATCACTCTAACAGCCTTACCTGGATCGGAACTGATGAAGATACCATCGGTCGATAGCGTGCTCTTTTTACTGCCATATTTAAGAGCCAACTTACCCGACACCGGCCAATCTAACTTCCCTTTGCGTTTGGCAATCTGCGGCGTATCGATATCGACGAAGTTATCTTTCAGCGACTGCTCTATCTCAACGAGGAGAGACTCAAGCTGTTTGCGATCTTGCTCAAGTTTGACCAACTGATTTTTCTCGCTGCCAATGTCTCGCTTGATTTCATCCAAGGTTTTTAAGCGCTGCTGGTAGGCTTGTTTTAAGCGATTTTCCTGCTCAACTAGCGCCTGCTTTTCAGACACTAGTTGCGACTCTGTCGCACTGAGGTCTGCGCGATTCTGATCAAAGTCACTTAATAGCCTTTGGTAGCTAGTCACTCGCGTTTTTAAAACATCGCTGAGGTGATCGTAGTAGCGCAGCATGCGATCAACCGTCTGTGGCTCTGTACCACTCAAAATCATTTTCAGTCTTGGCTGACGACCTTTACGGTACTGCTCTTGCAGCAAAGAGATTAACAATGCGCGCTCTTTTTCGACCGCCTGTTTTAGACGAGTCTGATCACTGGTTAGCGTATTCGCTCGACCAGTTAGTTTATTGATAGATAGGGACACTTCGCGCTTTTTAGAGGAAATTTCAGCAATTTTACGCTCATCTTCACGAAGTTTTTTCTGGAGCGCTTGCTGGTCGCCCTGTTTTTTAGCGACACTTTTTTGCAGTGACTGCATCTGTGCAGTCAGCTGTTTGATTTTCTGCTCAGTCTCTTCAGCCGTTCCCGCTAATGCTGGGGAGCAACAGAAGAGACCTAGAAGGAGCCAGTGGCGCAACACGGATTAGCGTGACGCCAGGCTAGAGCCGGTCATTTCAGACGGCTTATCAATATCCATTAGATCCAGCAGCGTCGGTGCCAGATCACATAGCGCGCCATCCGCTAGGGTTAGCGACGCTTTACGAGGACCATCGTAGATCAAAGCGACTGGCCAGTTGGTGTGGGATGTATGAGGCTGTCCTGAGTTTGGATCGACCATCAACTCAACGTTACCGTGATCGGCTGTGATCAGTGTCTCGCCGCCCACTTCTGCCATCGCCGCCAGCACCTTAGCCAGTGCTTCGTCGACCGCTTCACAGGCTTTAACCGCTGCATCAAATTTACCGGTATGACCGACCATATCACCATTGGCGAAGTTGCAGACAATCAGATCGTATTGACGGCTTCGTATAGCCTCACAGAGTTTCTCACTCACCTCTGGTAAGCTCATTTCAGGTTTCAAATCGTAAGTAGCCACATCGGGAGAGGGCACCAAGATGCGCTCTTCACCTGGGTAGACCTCTTCCTGACCACCGTTAAAGAAGAAGGTGACGTGTGCATACTTCTCGGTTTCAGAGATACGCAACTGAGTTTTACCCATACCCGAAAGGTACTCACCCAAATCATTACTGATCTTTTGAGGAGGGTAGGCACAAGAGGCCGGGATATCCGCTGCATATTCGGTCAGCATGACAAAGTCAGCAAGTGCTGGGCGTTTAGCGCGTTCAAAACCATCGAATGAATCATCCAGAACAAAGGCACGCGTAATTTCACGAGCACGGTCCGGGCGGAAATTAGCACAGATTAGAGTATCACCATCATTGATCGTACCCACTGGCGCACCCGATGCGTCAGTAATCACGGTGGCCGCGACAAACTCATCGTTCTCATCACGAGCGTAAGCAGCAGAGAGCGCCTCTTGAGCGGACGCAGCCGTCTGGACACCTTTACCCATTGTCATGGCATCGTATGCCGTCTGCACACGATCCCAACGGTTATCACGATCCATCGCGTAGTAACGACCAACAACGGTGGCGATGGCGCCCACACCCAAATCTGCAAACGCCTGCTCAACAAGGGCAATCGACGGCTCTGCAGAGCGAGGCGGCATATCACGACCATCCAAAATAGCGTGCAGATAAATCTGCTTCGCACCACGCTGAACGGCCATTTTAGCCAACGCAACAATATGATCTTCGTGGCTATGAACACCGCCAGGGGATAACAAGCCAGTAATGTGCACCGCATTACCCTTTGCAATCGCGGCATCCATCGCGCTAACGAGCGCGCTGTTCTCGAAGAAATCACCATCGGCAATCGCTTTGGAAATACGTGTCAGGTTTTGGTAAACCGTTCGGCCTGCACCGATATTCATGTGCCCTACTTCGGAGTTGCCCATCTGACCATCTGGAAGGCCCACGGCCATGCCCGATGTTTGAATACGTGAGTTTGGATTATTGGCCAATAGACCATCCCAAACAGGCGTATTAGCAGCGGCTACAGCTGATGATTCAGTGGCTTCGACTCCGTACCCATCTAGGATAAGAAGCGCTCTTGGGGTGCGCATATCACTCATAGTTATGAATATTCCGGTTATAAGACTTTAGATTGATAGAGATTTTAACCGTTGAGGCCCGTTAAAACCATTAAACATTGGTGATTTTTCAGTCAGCCCCCTTATCCCTTGAGGCTCTGCAATGTATACTTTCGCGCATTAATTTTTATTGCATACACAGGTCTGAAATGGAAAACGTAATCGAATTTATCGGCAATCACACCATGATGGTTGTTGCTTGGGCATTTACCCTAGCCATGCTGATCTTTACTGAGCGTATGAAAGGCGGTAAATCAGTGACGGCGGCTGAAGCAACGCGCCTAATCAATAAAGAAGATGCTGTTGTTCTTGATATCCGAGCGCACAAAGATTTCAGCACTGGCCACCTGACTAACTCGATCAACATTCCACTGGCTGATTTCGATCGCCGCATGACTGAGTTGGATCAGTACAAAGAGAAGCCGATCATTGTAGTGTGTAACATGGGTCAGACAGCGGGCACCGCGTGTCGCAAAATGAAATCGGCTGGATTCACACAGGCGATGCGTCTTACCGGAGGCATCTCTGAGTGGCGCCACCAAAGCATGCCAGTGGTAACAAAATGACAGTAGAAATTTACAGCTCAGCTCTATGCGGTTTTTGCACTCGTGCAAAGATGTTACTTGATCACAAAGGTGTTTCATTTAACGAGATCAGCGTAGATCAGGATCCAACAAAACGCGCTGAAATGATGGAACGCAGTGGTCGACGTACCGTTCCTCAAATCTTTATCGGCGAGCACCACGTTGGCGGATGCGACGATCTGTTCGCACTTGAGCGCAATGGTGAACTGGACGGACTGCTGGCAAACAACGCCGGCGAATAATTAGAACGATTAAAAGTAAGGAAGCAACATGTCTGAAGAGAATCAGCAACCAGCACCACAGTTTGGTATGAAACGTGTCTACCTAAAAGACGCATCACTTGAAACACCTGCTGGCCCAGAAATTTTCAACAAAGCTTGGCAGCCACAGGTTGGTCTAGATGTTAATTCGGCTAGCCGTGTACTGGGCGATGATCACTACGAAGTGAACCTAACACTGACTGTGACCGTTAAGACAGAAGATGAAACAGCCTTTCTGATCGAAGTACAGCAAGCAGCTATCTTCCAGATCAGCGGCTTTGAGCCAGCACAGCTGCACCACACTCTAGGTGCATACTGCCCAACGCTTCTATTCCCATACGCACGTGAAGCAGTAGACAACCTAGCGACTAAAGCTAGCTTCCCTGCACTGATGCTTGCACAGGTGAACTTCGATGCTTTGTACGCACAGAAAGTTCAGCAAGTAATGGAACAGCAGAAAGCAGAGCAAGGCGAAGCTGAAGCGGCTGAATAAGCACGCACTGCACACAATATAAAAAGGAGGCGAATGCCTCCTTTTTTGTTGTCTAAAGATCGGTGTTTTACGATCGATGCTCCACCCAATACTCGAACATATCATTCATCGTTTCAGAGAGTGGACGATACTCAATACCTAATACCTCCCGACTCTTACTGTTGTCCGCTCGCCATTCGATGTTGACGTTGTTAGCAATAAACTTTCGATCCAATTTAATGAACGGAGCAAGCAACCAAACCAACCATTTAGGTGCAGCTCTCTTGGGAAGTTTGTAGTCCTTTCCGAATCGCGCTTGCAGTGTCAGTAGTGCGGTTAGTAGGTCGCTACAGTGTCCAGAAAGAATAAAGCGCCCTACTGCCTCAGGGGTGAAGGCTGCACGTAGATGAGCTTCTGCGACCTCTCGAACATCAACAAAACCAATACCTAAACGTGGCGCACCCTGTTTGAACTCACCCGAACCCACACGTTCGATGATCGAGAAACTCTCTGACGTTGGAATGCCACCTATCGCTGGCCCCATCACTAAACAGGGATTGATCGTCACCAAGTCAAACGATGCATCCTCAGCGATGCGCCAGGCTTCACGTTCGGCCAGAGTTTTTGAATACGAATAGGGCTGATAGTCTATGGATGCGGTTTCATTCCAGTTTGCTTCCGTTAGCACGCCGCCCTCGACCGAGTCACACTCTGTCGCATCAGTATAGATTGCAGCACAAGAACTGGTGACCACCACCCGCTTAACGGTTTCGAAGGATTTAGCCGTCTCGAGCACATTGCGGGTACCGATCAACGCAGGATCAATAAGTTCCCGCTGCGGGTCTTTAAAATTTGAGGTAAAAGGCGATGCGGTATGAAATACAACACCACACCCCTCGATCGCATCGGCAAACCCCTCTTTGGAGAGCAGATCGGTTTTGAAGAATTTAAGCGTACCCGGGCTTCCATCAGCTAAGGCGTTCAACGCTTTAAGTTTATCGGTGGCCTCGGGATCACGCACCGTGGCATGTATAGTTAACCCCTCTTCCAATAAGCGCTTAATAATCCAACCAGCAACATAGCCTGTAGCACCCGTCACTGCGACGGAAAGAGAACGATCTATGTTCATATAAAGGACTCTTCTAAATTTTAATTAATGTATCACGTACGCTAGTGTTTTAGACCTAGACCGCTTTAATCCTATTAACTGCCATCAATCATTGATAAGCTGTTTCTAATATAAACTAAACATTAGGAGAGCAACATGGCGGTTATTGAGCTAAACCAAGAGAATTTTGAATCGACCATTACGCAAAACAACTTTGTGATTGTCGATTACTGGGCGCCTTGGTGTGGTCCTTGTAAAGCCTTTGGCCCAACCTTTGATACCGTCTCTGAAGAGTTCCCAGACGTTGTCTTTGGTAAGGTGAATACTGAGGTTGAACAGCAAATTGCAGCAGAGTTCCGCATTCGCTCGATTCCAACACTGATGATCTTCCGCGACAACATTCTGATCTACAACGAAGGCGGTGCACTGCAAGCGGGACAGCTTCGCGAACTGCTGACCAAAGCGGCTGAACTTGATATGGATACCGTTCGTGCAGAGATTGAGCAACAAGCCGCAGCTAAAGCTGAATAGTCTTCAGACTCAACAGGCGTCCAATTTGGGCGCCTGTTCTTTCTAAATTTTCAGCGCCATTAGCAAGCGCCTCTTCCAAGCTACAAACACCTGGAACCACTGAGAAAAGTGCATCTATCCCAACTTCATGCACGCCCTCTGCCCCCTCACCAATTGAGCCACAGAGTGCAATCACAGGCAGGTCGTGCTGTTTAGCCCAACGTGCAACGCCAACCGGGGTTTTACCACTTAGACTTTGACCGTCCATTCGTCCTTCACCGGTAATCACCAGATCGGCACCCTTAAGTGTTTTATGGAAATCGACCGCCTCCAGCACCAGATCGATACCTGGTGCTAAGCGAGCATCTAAAAACTGAACCAACGCGTAGCCAAGGCCACCCGCTGCGCCAGCGCCGGCACGATCTCGTAAATCCTTACCCAACAAGTCAGCACTCACGTCGGCCAATCGAGTTAGGGCGTCATCCAACTGTTGAACCTGTTCAGGTGTCGCCCCCTTTTGCGGACCAAAAATAGCAGAAGCCCCCCGCTCACCTAACAGCGGATTATCAACATCACAGGCGACTAAGAACTCTGTCTCGGCTAAACGTGGGTCAAATCCGGTTAGATCTATACGATCCAGATCAGCCAGTGCCGCACCCCCTTCGGCAAGTTCATGACCTGCCGCATCAAGAAACTTAGCACCCAGAGCCCTTAACAATCCCGTTCCACCATCATTGGTGGCACTGCCTCCTAAGCCCATAATGATGCGACGCGCGCCTTGATCCAGGGCTTTAAGGATCAGCTCACCCGTACCATAGGTTGAAGCTGTTAGGGCATCACGCTGTTCAGGCAGTATCTTATCCAATCCTGAGGCTGCCGCTGTTTCGACCACCGCTGTCAGTGGCACACCCTCTTGGTGACCCAGTACGCCCCAGATAGCATTGAGGGAGCCCCCTAATGGCCCCGTCACTTCGGCCGTGTGTTGCTTCCCAGAGGTTGCTGCAATCAGCGCTTCCGTCGTTCCCTCGCCACCGTCCGCCACAGGTACGCAGTGAATGTCGACATCCGTTAGCGTTGACTCAATGCCTTTGGCAATCGCACGTGCGACGCCTTCTGCATCTAGGCTCTCTTTAAACGAATCGGGGGCAATGACTAGCTTCATCAACAAGGCTCCAGAAGTTGGGACTCACCCAACTATCGCATTGTGCACTGCATCAAGCAATAAAAAACCCAGCACATGGCTGGGTCTTATTACAGAACCGGTCTTAAGAGGGCTGCTTAGTGGTGCGTAGGTAAGGCAGCTTGATGTCTACATCGCCAAAACGCTCTTTAGCCTCTTCATCGTTAAGTGATAGAGCTACGATTACGTCCTCACCAGGCACCCAGTTAGCTGGCATCGCAATTGGCACACCGTAAGAAGCTTGAAGTGCGTCAAGCGCACGCAGTACTTCAGCAAAATTGCGACCAACAGACATCGGATATGTCATCGAAAGCTGAAGCTTTTTATCTGGGCTAAAAATGAATACAACTCGAACACTAGCAGAATCAGCTGCTGTTCTGCCATCAGGAAGGTATGCTTCCGCTGGCAACATATCGAGTGCTTTAGAAACCTCTAGCGACTCATCAGCAATGATTGGGAAATTAGCCTTTGCATTGGCAAAGCTCTCGATATCGCACTTCCACTCTTTGTGCTCATCAACACCGTCAACCGATAGACCGATCACTTTGGTATTGCGCTTCGCCCATTCATCGGCCAGTTGAGCAACTGCGCCAAATTCAGTTGTACATACTGGAGTAAAGTCTTTCGGATGGCTGAAAAGGATTGTCCAGCTATCACCAATGAAATCATGAAGCTTGAATTCACCCTGATCAGTGACAAGATCAAGATTTGGGACAGTATCATTAATACGTAAAGCCATGGTTTATCTCCATTGTTAATTTAATTTCGACTTATCTTCAGTCGATATGGTTATAGTTACATAACAAAAATACATAATAAATTTTATTATGTTTATGGCCTTGATAAATTATATCTATGTTGGTCATCGAAGAGCTTGGCGAAAAAAGAACTTAAACTAGTTCGCCTGTGTCACGATCACGCTTGGCTAATCGACCACGACTAGCGACGTAGTGCTGATTAAAGCGTTTGAAATAGGCATTGAGGTGGTTCGAGGCAGGTTCATCGCCTAACTGTTCAAGCAGTGCGATGGCAACTTCGGCGGTGCAGAGTTGTCCTTCATGAATCGCTTTGCGCAATCCATAACTCGACTCGCGCACTTCATCCAGACTGATCACTGGTAGATGTTGTAGGTAGTCAGAGTGGCGGAAGATCCTGCGCGCTTGTCGCCAGGTACCATCCAGCAGAATTAAAAGTGGCTTACCCGAACGTTGTTGGACCTCAACGGGCGTTGTCATTCGCTCGAGGTAGTCCTCTGCGGGTGGGAAGACAATGATAGGCTGATAAGAGGGATCGTTCAGTAAAGCTGTTAACTCGTCACCTGGCTCTTTGCGACCTTGCCACTCTATGACGCGGGTTTTAGCGATACTGTCGGCGATTAGCCTACCGGTATTGGTGGGTTTATAGGTTTCGTAGCGATGCATCAGCACCACAAACTCAACCTGTGATTCAACCTCAGATCGGTACTCACAGATACAGGCGGTGATTGGCAGACGGCAATGTTCACAGCGCTTTACATTAGCACCACGCGTAACAAAGGGTTTACGAGGGGGGTTGTCGATCTGAGGCATTGAGCAGCGTTAAAACTTAGCTTTTAGCGCTGCTATCAGTCTCTTCTGAGTCTGAACGGTTTGCATCGTCTTCGGCTTCGGCCGCGGCGAACTCATCTTCAAACTCCTCTTCATCCGTGTTGCGAACAAAGATACGGCCCATGATCAGACCTACTTCGAACAGCAGCCACATTGGCAGCGCGAGTAGTGATTGAGAGATGATATCTGGCGGTGTCAGCAGCATGCCGACAACAAAACAGCCAACGATCACATAGGCACGTTTTTCACCCAGTGACTGTGCAGTTGTCGCGCCTGACCAGATCAGTAACAGCGTTGCGATAGGGATCTCGAAGACCACACCGAAAGCGAAGAACAGTTTTAGAACGAAGTTCAAATAGCTGCTGATGTCCGTCATCACCGCAACGTTCTCTGGACCTACGCTGGTAAAGAAGCCAAATACCAGTGGGAAGACCACAAAGTAGGCAAAGGCAATACCGGCGTAGAAGAGGAAGATCGATGAGATCAGAAGAGGCACGGCAAGGTGCTTCTCATTTTCGTATAGACCCGGTGCGATGAAGCTCCAGATCTGATGCAGAATGTAAGGGATACCGATGAATACCGCTAACACCAATGCCAATTTAAAGGGCGCAAAGAACGGCGACGTAACGTCCGTCGCGATCATGCTGGTCCCTTCAGGCAGCAGCGCCGTCAGCGGTGCCGATAGGTAGGCATAAAGATCATTCGCGAAGTAGAAAAGCCCCGCAAAAATCACCAACACGAACAACACGATGCGCATGACGCGCTGGCGTAACTCGATTAGGTGGGCAATTAATGGCTGCTCTTTATCAGCTGTGTTTGTTTGGCTCATTCTGCTCTGTATTGTCCGCTAGCTGCTCAGCTGGTTCAGCAGTTACCGGCTCGGCAACATCTGATTCAGCGACTTGGGCAGCGCTCTCTTCTTGAGCGTTCTCTTCGGCTACGGCGGTTGGCTTGTAAGCTTCGTGAACGGAAGGGTCACTGGTAAATGAAGTTGGGTCAAAGTCGGTTTTGGGGGCGTCAGGTGCTGCTTTTTCTGCAGGCGAATCCTCACCAAAAGGACGCTGGAAAGATTCGGTAACATCACCAAGCTCTTTCTCTAGCTGATCTTTGCTCATCGCCGTGGTGCGTTTTAGCTCGTCAACGCGCAACTCTTCATTGATCTCGCGTTGAATCGAGCCAATAGAGCGGCGAATACGACCTACCCATAGGCCAACCGTGCGAGCTGCTGTCGGCAGTTTCTCTGGACCAAGTACGACCAGACCTACTACACCAACGATGAGCAGCTCGGCAAAACCGATATCAAACATCTTAAATTAAGACTTAGATTCGGTTTTATCTTCAGTTTTTTCAGCGTCTGCAGCTTTGAACTCTGCATCACTCTCTTGAGCGATTGATTTAGGCTCTTCTTTTGCGCCTTCATCAGACATTGCTTTTTTGAAGCCTTTTACAGCTGAACCTACGTCACCACCCAGGTTACGAAGTTTCTTAGTACCGAACAGCAGAATGATAATGCCGAGTACGATAACCAATTGCCAAATGCTGATACCACCAAAACCCATTACAGTTCTCCTAACGCGTTGTTGTTCTGTTTTAGTTTGTTATACACCTATTATTTGGTGCGATTAGCTTTTTCTTCAAGGCCTGACAGACCAAAACGTCGTGCCAGCTCCTCTAAAACCTGTTCCGGTGACACATCTAAGTGCTTTAACGCCACCATGGTATGAAACCAAAGATCAGCAGTTTCGTAGATTAGGTCCGAATTGTCACCACTCTTTTCTGCATCTTTAGCCGCAAGGATGGTTTCAGTCGCCTCTTCACCCACTTTCTCTAAGATTTTATTTAACCCTTTAGAGTAAAGACTGGCTACATAACTCGAGTCAGCTGACGCACCTTTACGTTCTTCAAGAATAGCGGACAGTTCGCCAATAACGTTATTCACCTTTGGTATCCTCTTTCGCATACAGCAGCGCTGGATCCTTCAGCACGTCCGTTTCAACTTGCCATTCGCCGGTCTCACTGTTGAGCTTACGGTAAAAACAGCTGCGGCGACCTGTGTGACAAGCCACTTCGCCAATTTGTTCAACACTCAACTGAATGACATCTGCATCACAATCCAAACGGATCGCGTGCAGCTGCTGAACATTACCCGACTCTTCACCTTTACGCCAAAGCTTTTGACGCGAACGCGACCAATAAATGGCACGCCCTTCGGCCACACTCAACTCTAATGACTCGCGGTTCACCCAAGCAACCATTAGGTTTTCACCGGTTTTGTAATCTTGAGCAATCGCCGGTACTAAGCCGCGATCATCCCACTTAATTTCATCTAACCAAGACATCTCTCTTTCCTATGCCCGCCACACAAGCAGCCAAGCCAAACCGGCTGGCAGCCAAGCATAACCGGGTAGGGATTCTACCCAAGCCAATACGGCCGGTTCTGCCAATGCTGTCGCAGCTGCTAAAGTGGCTGCCAGCAGCAGAGTACGGCGAGTATTGCGTGATCGCTGCTCTTGCGCTTGCTGCAAAGCCAGCATGCGTTGGAACTCTAACTCACCCGCTTGACGGTTTTGTTGCAAGTTATCAAAGACCAGTTGTGGAATTTGCGGTAACTTCTCAATCCAATCCGGTGCCTGCTGCTTGATATTCTTGATCATCGCTTTGACACCCATACGCTCTTTCATCCAGTTCTCTAGATAGGGTTTACCCGTTTTCCAAAGATCCAATTCTGGATAGAGCTGCCGACCCAGCCCTTCAATATTGAGCAAGGTTTTTTGTAGAAGAATCAGCTGAGGTTGCACGACCATATTAAAGCGACGCGCCGTCTGAAACAGTCCTAACAGCACCATTCCAAAGGATATGTCCTTCAATGGCTTTTCAAAAATCGGCTCACAAACACTGCGAATAGCGGTCTCGAAAGCGTGAACATTGGTATCAGCAGGTACCCAACCGGAGTCGATGTGTAGCTGTGCCACCAAACGGTAGTCGCGCTGGAAGAAGGCCAAAATATTACGGGCCAGGTAGCTCTGATCTTCAGGTGAAAGCGATCCCACAATACCAAAATCAACGGCAATGTATTGTGGGTCGTCAGGATTTTCACGCGACACAAAGATATTGCCTGGGTGCATATCAGCATGGAAAAAACTGTCACGGAAGACTTGGGTAAAGAAGATCTCTACGCCACGTTCAGCCAGCTTCTCCATATTGGTACCCTGAGCTTGCAAAGCGTCGACATCCGCTACAGGAATACCGGATATACGCTCCATCACCATGACGCTTTGACGCGTGAAGTCCCAATAAACTTCGGGCACGTAAAGAATATCTGAGTCGGCAAAGTTACGTCTTAGCTGAGTCGCATTGGCCGCCTCTTTACGCAGATCGAGCTCATCAAAGATGGTCTGCTCGTACTCTTCAACCACCTCAACGGGGCGCAGGCGCTTACCCTCGGACCAAAGATTCTGCACCATACGAGCCATGACATAGAGCAGCGCAACATCTTGGCGGATCACACGCTCAATACCAGGGCGAATCACCTTAACAACGACAGCACGGCCATCTTTCAGTCGGGCTGGATGAACTTGGGCAACGGATGCCGAGGCTAGGGGTTCGGCATCGAACTCTGCAAAAAGCTCATCGACACTGGCACCCAGTTGTTTCTCTATCAACTTACGCGCTTGTGCGCCTTCGAACGGAGGCACTCGATCCTGCAGAAGTGCCAACTCATTGGCGAGATCTGGCGGCAGCAAGTCACGTCGGGTTGATAGGGTCTGTCCAAACTTAATAAATACAGGACCTAAAGCGATCAATGCGCCGCGTAAACGCGCCTCAGAGCTGCCGTTGGCACGGAAGAAGAGACGCCAAGGCAAAAGCGTAACCACAAGGCGAAGGTACCAAGGCAAGCGGGTCGTGTTGATGAAGGTATCAAGACGAAAACGGGCGATAACCCAATAAATTTTGATGATTCTAAGAATGCTTTGCACGAAACGGCCGCCAGCACTGATCGATAATGAAGCCGCTATTATGCCACCTTAGAGGAGTATAAAAAAACAACTGCTCCAAAAGGAGCAGTTGTTAGAAGGTTATTGTGCCTTTATTGAGCGTTGCGCTCTTTCTCGATTAGGTGTTCTGCCACTTTCAACATGTTGGCGTGTGAGCCCGTTAGAGTAGAGGTGACTAAGTATTTACCGTTAACGATGATGCTGGGTACACCCTGAATCTGGTATCCACGGACACGCGCATCACTCTGCTTCAACTGCATGCCAACCGCAAAGGAATTGTAGGTCTTAAGGAAGTCCTGTTTCGACACGCCATGCTCTTCAAATACTTCAGCGATATCTTCTGGGCTGCGGAAACGACGACGTTCAACATGAATCGCATCAAACATCGCTTGGTGAACCTTATCTTTAACGCCCAATAGCTTACCTACGTAATATGCACGAGCGAGCGGCTCCCAACTGCGGCCAAACACAACCGGCATATTTTCAAACGTCACATCGTCTGCAAGCTTCTGGCTCCAAGCGTGAAGCATCGGCTCAAAGGCATTACAGTGCGGACAAGAGTAACCAAAGGCCTCAACCACCTCGATTTTGCTCGCATCCGCTGTCGGTACAGGCTGCTTAAGAACGGTGTAGTGCTCACCCGCTTTCCACTCTGTCGCATGAGCAAGTGTGGCGCCAAGCGACAAAACGGCAACAGCAAACAGATTGAATGAACGTCTTAACATGATTTAGTTCCTTGGAATTTATCTTTAATAACTAAAGTAATGGTCATGGCTGAATTGAAGCTGAAATCAAAAAAGGCAGCCGAAGCTGCCTCTTTATAGAAGTCTACGATTACTCGTATAGACCCTGGATGTAAGCGGCTACCGCTTTCATTTCGTTCTCTTTCATGTTCGCAGCGATCGTACGCATCATCGCGTTTGGATCGTTGTTACGCTCACCTGAGTAGAACTTCTTAAGCGTGCTCTCAGTGTATTGAGCGTGCTGACCCGCTAGAGCTGGGTAGCCTGCAGACGTAATGCCTTTACCTGCAGGACCGTGACAGGCAGTACACGCTGCAACGCCACTCTCTGGGTTACCTGCGCGGTAGATCTTCTGACCAAGCTCAACCAGTGCTGGATCTGCCTGACCACCAACCATCGTTTTACCCGCGTAGTGAGCGGCAATCGCAGCAAGCTCATCATCGCTCATCGCATCAAGAAGACCGGTCATTTCAGGAATAGCACGTGCACCTGACTTGATCTCTTTAAGCTGCTTTAGCAGGTATGGCTGGCCTTGGCCGGCAATCTTAGGAAAGTTACCCACCATACTGTTACCATCAGCACCGTGACAGCCAGCACATACAGCCGTTAATTGAGCGACATCTGCCGCATTCGATCCGCTAACCAGACCAACGCTGATCAACATTCCGAGTAATACTTTTTTCATGGCTCTCTACCCACATTTCATCTTTGAAAAGTTTGAAACCAGTGGTGCTGGCTTCGTCGAATCCGTTCAACGCGCTCGTTTTTTTCACTTTTGGTGGTTACGAGTTGACGACAGCGCTAAAATTGCGGTGCATTATAAACCTAATCATCTATAACGAAAACCGATAAACCCCGTACTTATATAGTACTAAAGGCCAGATATGACTGAAGAGTTAGAACAAATTCATTACAACACAGCACGTTTTCTTATAAGCGCAGCAAAACTCAGTCAGTGTCCAGAGGATGTCGGTGCAGAAGTTGCTTTCGCTGGGCGCTCCAATGCCGGCAAGTCGAGTGCCATTAACTCGCTAACCAATCAAAACAGTTTAGCGCGCACCTCAAAAACACCAGGTCGCACCCAGCTGATCAACTTTTTCGATCTGAATGTCGAAGGTGTGCGCATTGTCGACCTTCCTGGTTATGGCTATGCGAAAGTGCCGATCGCAATGAAAGAGCACTGGCAAAAGCATCTCGATGACTACCTACAGCGCCGTCAATGTCTGCGCGGGGTGGTACTGGTGATGGATATCCGCCATCCGATGAAAGAGTTCGATGAGATGATGATCGACTGGTGTGAATCTACGGGCGTGCCACTGCACATTCTGCTCACCAAAGCCGACAAGCTAAAACGCGGCCCAGCTCAGGCTACGTTGTTGAAAATTAAGAAAGAGACCAAAGAGCGTCTGGCCGACAAAGTCAGCGTACAGGTCTTTTCAGCACTGAAGAAAACGGGCGTTGATCAGCTACGTAACCGTTTAGACAGCTGGCTATTGCCAGAGCCGTTCGACGCAGAATAGAGCTAATTGTGTGAATGGGGGCAAGCTTAGTGCGCTTGCTCCCAGTTATCCCCGACACCCACTTCGACCAACAGCGGCACACTCAATTCAGCGGCCGACTCCATTAGACGTTTAATCTCAGCATTAAATGCATCAACCTGATCTTCAGCCACTTCAAAGACCAATTCATCGTGCACCTGCATGATCATTCTGGCATCAAAGCCGCTTTCTGTTAGCCAAGCATCTACCGCCAACATAGCGCGCTTAATGATATCGGCGGCGGTACCCTGCATCGGAGCGTTGATCGCAGTCCGTTCAGCCCCTTGGCGCAACATTGGGTTACGGGCGTTGATCTCTGGCAAGTAGAGACGGCGACCAAAGATGGTCTCAACGTACCCCTGCTCGCGCGCCATGTCGCGGGTGCTCTCCATGTAGTTTTGGACACCTGGGTAGGTTTCGAAATAGTGCTCAATGTAGGTCTGCGCCTCTTTACGCGACGTACCCAACTGCTTGGCCAAACCAAACGCAGACATACCGTAGATCAAGCCGAAGTTGATCGCTTTGGCACTGCGGCGCTGATCGGTGCTGACCTCATCCGGTGAGACCTTAAAGACCTCGGCAGCCGTCGCTTTGTGAATGTCATCGCCATTGGCAAAGGCATTGACCAATCCCGCATCGCCAGAGAGGTGCGCCATAATGCGCAGTTCGATCTGTGAATAGTCGGCCGCCACCATGCGGTAGCCCTCTGGAGCGACAAAGGCGTGTCGGATACGTCGACCTTCGGCCGTTCTAACCGGAATATTCTGCAGGTTCGGGTCAGTCGAAGAGAGACGTCCTGTAGCCGTCACCGCTTGATGGTATGAGGTATGCAGACGACCCGTATTGGGATCAACCATCGTCGGCAGCTTGTCCGTGTAGGTCGATTTCAATTTGGTTAGACCGCGGTGCTCAATAATCAGCTTGGGCAGTGGGTACTCCAGCGCCAACTCTTGCAGCACCTCTTCTGCCGTCGACGGGGCGCCTTTCGGAGTCTTCTTAATCACCGGCAGCCCCTGCTTTTCAAACA
Source organism: Marinobacterium sp. xm-a-152 (assembly GCF_013282965.1). Lineage (NCBI taxonomy): Bacteria > Pseudomonadati > Pseudomonadota > Gammaproteobacteria > Oceanospirillales > Oceanospirillaceae > Marinobacterium > Marinobacterium sp. xm-a-152. Next base: position 255,116 of record NZ_WBYI01000002.1, read on the forward strand.
GAATGGTCTGCAGTTGTTTAGGTGAGGATAGATTAAACGGCTCACCCGCCGCTTCAAACGCGTCGTTCTCTAACACCTTAAGGCGCTGCTCGATCTCAGCACTCTGTTGCGCCAGCAGTACCGATTTAATCAGCGCACCGTTGCGTTCAATGCGTGACAGAACCGGAATCAGTGGAATCTCGATCTCGTCTAGAATCGGTTTCACCGAAGGCACTTCATTTAGAGCTTGCTGCAAGGTCTCATGCAGACGCCAGGTAATATCGGCATCTTCAGCGGCATAAGGGGCGGCCTGCTCTATCTCGATCTGATTAAAGGTCAGTTGCTTCTTGCCTTTACCCGCCAAGGATTCAAAGCTGATGGTACTCTCATCTAGATAGAACTTAGCCAAACTGTCCATATCATGGCGTGTCGCGGTGCTGTTCAGTACATAGGATTCCAGCATGGTATCGGCTGATACGCCTTGAACATTAATGCCATATCGCGCCAGCACATTCATGTCGTACTTAATGTGCTGACCCACTTTATTGAGGGAGGCATCCTCGAGCAGCGTTTTAAGCTCAGCTAACGCCCAATCAAAATTAACTTGCTCCGGCACGCCGACGTAATCATGGCCCAGTGGCAAGTAGGCCGCTTTGCCCTCTTCACAACAGAATGAGACACCCACTAACTGAGCTTGCATGTAGTTTAGGCTGGTCGTCTCGGTATCAAAGGCAAAGGTGCCCGCAGCGCGCAGTTTGGCAAACCACGCAGAGGCCGTCGCCTGATCCAAAATGGTTTCGTAGTGGCGTTCAACACTGGGCTTAGGAGCAACGGGCTCGTTTGAAGGCGCAGAGTCTTCAACAGCTTGCCCATCGGGGCCCTCTAATAGCGCCACCCATGAGCGGAACTCGTAATCCTTAAACAGCTCAATCAACGAAGCGTTATCAGGTTGCGGAAGGTGCACATCCGATAGAGAGATCGACAGTTCAACATCCGTTTTAATAGTCGCTAACAGATAAGAGAGCTCAGCCGCTTCACGATGCTCTTCAAGTTTCTTGGCCATGGTTTTAGAGCCACGGAAGGTTAGATCGGCAATCTTATCGAGATTTTGGTAGAGGTCACTGATACCGCCAATACCTTGCAGAAGCGCCAGTGCTGTCTTCTCGCCCACGCCAGGCACACCTGGAATGTTATCGACCTTATCGCCCATCAGAGCCAGATAATCGATGATCAATTCTGGGGGAATACCAAACTTTTCGACCACCCCGTCGCGATCCATCTTAGTGTCAGTCATGGTGTTGATTAGGGTGACCTTATCATCGACCAACTGCGCCATATCTTTATCGCCCGTTGAGATCACAACCTCTAAATTGTGCGCTTCGGCCTGGCGCGCCAGTGTACCGATCACATCATCCGCTTCGACGCCCTCTTCCACCAACAGTGGCAATCCCATTGCCTTAATAATGTTGTGAACCGGCTCAATTTGCTCACGCAGATCATCGGGCATCGGAGGACGCTGTGCTTTGTATTCAGGATAGATCTCATCACGGAAGGTTTTACCCTTAGCATCGAAGATGACCGCCACAGGAGAGTTTGGATAACTCTTTAGCAGACTGCGCATCATTGAGGTGACCAGTCGCACCGCACCGCTTGGACGTCCGTCGGATGTTCTTAAATCAGCCTGTTGTGACGCAAAGAAGGCGCGGAACAGATAAGAGGAGCCATCAACGAGAACTACGGGGGCTTTTGTGTCGGTCATAATAAGATATCTATTGTATTTTTAAGCAAGGCACACAATCATAGACAAAAGCGCTGCTGCACCCAAGCTTTAGCAGCAGATAGCCCCTGATCATTGAGAACCAACCATGGCTGTATACACTCAGGTGTCTGACACCGACCTCGACAAACTGCTCGCTGATTTTGATATTGGCCAGGCCGTGGCACTTAAAGGCATTGACGGTGGTATTGAAAACACCAACTTTTTCTTAACAACAGAAAAGAGCGGCCAGCAGGCGGAGTATGTACTCACTCTCTTTGAAGAGCTTGACAGAGATGAGGCACCTTTCTTTGTTGAACTGGGCAGCTGGCTAGCGAAACGTAATGTTCCCGTCTCTTATGCCATCGAAGATCGCAATGGCATTGGTCTGAAACAGATCTCAAAAAAACCGGCCATTATTCAACCGCGATACCCCGGTGCACACCTAAAACGCGAGCTTATGACGGCCAATCATTGTGCTCAAATCGGCACAGCCCTTGCACACTACCACCAAGCCTCTAAGGATTTTTATCTAAAGCGTCAGGCACACCGTGGGGTATTTTGGTGGCGCAGAGAGAGTGAACGACTCGCGCCTTTTATCGATTCAGAGTCTCGTGATCTGCTATCCGAAGAGGTCGCTCGGTTTGATGAGCTACGCGACACCTACACCAACCTGCCGATGGGCATTACCCATGGCGATCTTTTCCATGACAACGCGCTGTTCCATGAGGATAAGCTGACGGCAATTCTGGATATCTACAATGCGGCAACCGCCTACTGGCTCTATGACCTTGCGATTGTCGCCAATGATTGGTGTCTGGATGAGAATCTGCAGATTGATCCGGTGAGAGAGCAAGCGCTGTTAAAAGCCTATTCAGCGATTCGCCCCTTTAGTGCAGAAGAGCATGAGGTTTGGCCGCAGCTGACTCGTACCGCCGCGATGCGTTTTTGGCTATCACGCCTTGAGCCTTGGGTTGATGCCCAGCAAGGCAACGGCAGCGATAAGACACTGAAAGACCCTGATGAGTTTAAACAGGTGCTGATGCACCGAATTAAATCGCCGAGTCAGCTGTAGGAACGAATTTCTACATTTAAGAGAGTGGTGTCAGACCGAAGGTCATATATGGTCTGACCCATCTATCTATGCCAGTGATAATAAAGCTTCCGCCAACTTAATCTCGTCGTAGCGATCTGTGCGTTCAGGATTAGCCAGATCAACATCCAAAAGCTGAATGCCACGCTTACCAAGCCAGTTTAGAAACTCTGCATCAATGCCACTCAACAGTGTGGAATCGGTCAGCAGAATATCGATACAGCGCTCCGATCCACCTTGAAAACCACCGCCTGCATCTCGAGCAACAAATCGTTCCAACTGCTCAACCTGCTCCTGCAAGGTCATACCAAACTGCTCAGGATCCATACCTAAATTTGGGACATACACTTTGCTGGCAGGGTTATCCATGATCGCTTTACCCACCCCTTTGGGGAGTAGGTTAGCCAGAATACTGCTATAGAAACTACCGGGCGGGAAGACGACCAGATCTGCTGAATTGATCCAACCTCTCTCTTGATCAGCCAAATGCGATTCCGTGCCCTGCGGCAAATGCAGATCAAGTAAGGCGATACGCTCATTTAATGGCTGGGACTCTTTTCCTGTCATCCGATGCTGCCCGATGATCTCTCGCCCACTCTCTGTCGTCACTTTCAGTTCACCGCACTCGTCCGTAACAGTGCGTACTTGGCCTCTAACATGAACCAGACGACTAAACAGCAGAGCAATAGGATCTAATGATCGATTATGGCTCAGGTAGCCCCCCGCCAATATCAGATTACCAATACTGGCTCGCCTGAAGTCAAAATCCTTGGGGGCTGACTCAAGAAAGTAGTTTAAAAAATCACAAATAATGCTCTGAACTGGCTCGGGAATGGACTGAACGCGCCTGTCGTTGCGTTGTTGCATCGCCTCGACCCTTGCACGTAATAACGACTGTGATTCATCGGTCGGCAGGCGGTACGCAAACAGCTCGGTCACTTCAGGGTGACCGTCGAGTGAAGCGTCAGCTAACGCCATCATGCGGGAGCGCAAATCGCCAACAGCAGGCATATCAAATGCTTTTCGCAACACAGCGGAGCTGCCGCCAGAGTCAAAGGGGGTCACTAAATGAATAGAATTATGAGTGTATCGTTTGAGTATCTGCGAAAAGCCATTCAACGCAGTGCCACCGCTGAAAAAGAGCAGCCTCGGCCCGGTAACAGGGTTGGCTTGATACTCAGCCAAACGGGCAGTCGTATGGTCAGCAGATAAGGGCATTCACTACTCAATGAAGGTGGATATGTCATCCCAGTGTAAGTTTGCTGCGTAGGAATGCCAAGACTCCCATAATAATTATGCGTATACTGTACGCCCATTCAGTAATTTCTCTTTTTGAGCAGTGCGGCACTATGGATGTAACTCACATTATCGACTCCCTCAACGATGCGCAGCGTGAAGCGGTTACCGCGGATATTAGCAACCTTCTGGTGCTGGCCGGTGCAGGATCAGGCAAGACGCGTGTCTTGGTTCACCGAATCGCTTGGTTGATAGAAGCCGAGCAGATTTCACCCTATTCGATATTGGCGGTTACCTTTACTAATAAAGCGGCTAAAGAGATGCGTGGACGTATCGAGAGCCTGCTCAACGTCAATGTGCATGGCATGTGGGTCGGTACTTTCCACGGCTTGGCGCACCGACTGCTTCGCTCGCACTGGCAAGAGGCCGGGCTGCGTGAGAACTTCCAGATCATGGACTCCGATGACCAGTTACGTTTGGTTAAACGCATCTCTAAGGAGATGGGATTAGACGATTCACGCTGGCCGCCGAAACAGATTCAGTGGTACATCAATGCACAGAAAGATGAAGGGCTACGCAGTAAACATCTAGAGCGCACCGGTGACCTGGTACAAGACACCTTAATACGTGTCTATGAGGCGTATGAACAAGCCTGTGATCGCGGCGGCATGATCGATTTTGGTGAACTCCTGCTGCGCTGCCTTGAACTGCTGCGTGATAAGAACCCACAACTGCTGCAGCACTACAAAGAGCGCTTCCGTTACGTCTTAGTAGACGAGTTCCAAGACACCAACGCCATTCAGTACGCTTGGTTGCGCCTGCTCTGTCAGGGTGAACACAAACTGATGGCCGTGGGCGATGACGATCAGTCGATTTACGGCTGGCGTGGCGCACGTATTGAGAACATTCAAAACCTTGAGGCACACTTTGGTGGGCTTAAGACCATCAAGTTAGAGCAGAACTACCGCTCGACAGACAACATTCTGTCTGCGGCCAATGCCGTCATTCGCAACAACTTTGGACGACTGGGTAAGGAGCTGTGGACCGAGGGCAATCAAGGCGATCCTATCAGCCTCTACGCAGCCTTTAATGAACAGGATGAAGCGCGATTCATTGTCGATCGCATCGCACAGTGGGTATCGGATGGTAATCGTCGTGACGAGAGCGCCATTCTCTACCGTTCCAACGCACAATCCCGTGTGCTTGAGGAGATGCTGATCCGTGCCGCAATTCCCTATCGCATCTATGGCGGCCAACGATTCTATGAGCGTTTAGAGATTAAAAATGCCCTCGCCTACCTGCGCCTAATAGCCAACCGCGATGACGATACGGCGATGGAGCGCGTCATTAACGTGCCAACCCGAGGCATCGGCACCCGCACCATTGAAGAGGTACGCGATTACGCGCGAAGCCAAGGCATATCAATGTGGCGAGCCTCGAACGAGATTATCGAGCATAAGAAACTACCTGCACGTGCCGGCAATGCACTGCAGGCCTTCTTAGATCTGGTCAATCAGTTGACGGTTGATACAGAAGAGGCATCCCTGCAGGAGCGGACAGAACATACCATTCGCTTCTCTGGACTGATTGCTCACCATGAAAAAGAGAAAGGTGAAAAAGCTCAATCACGCATCGAAAACTTAGAAGAGCTAGTGACCGCAGCGCGCCAGTTTGAGCAGCAGTGGTCCCAGGAGGAGAACCCTGAGTTCCCTTCCGTGCTGGCAGCCTTTCTTGATCAAGCTGCACTGGATGCCGGTGAATCACAGGCGGATCCCAATACCGACAGCGTTCAACTGATGACACTGCACTCAGCGAAAGGCTTGGAGTTCCCGCTGGTCTTCCTATGCGGTATGGAAGAAGGCTTGTTCCCACACAGCATGTCGGCAGAAGAGCCCGGACGTTTAGAAGAGGAGCGCCGCCTCTGTTATGTAGGCATTACGCGTGCCATGCAGAAACTCTACATGACCTATGCTGAGTCCCGCCGACTTCATGGCCAAGACAACTACAACCGCCCTTCACGCTTCATTCAGGAGATTCCATTGGAGTTGATAGAAGAGGTGCGCCTGAATGCTAGCGTTCGCCGACCGCTTTCGAGTGGCTCGGATATGGAGGTCAGCTTCACACCACAATCCGCTTTTGCCAGCGAAGTACCCGATACTCAGCTCAGTTTAGGCCAGAGAGTCAATCACCCTAAATTTGGTGACGGCATGGTCATAAACTTTGAGGGGTCCGGCCCGAAGGCTCGAGTACAAGTGAACTTCGACTATGAAGGCACCAAATGGCTAGTCGTTGGTTTTGCTAATCTAACAACGCTGTGAATAAAACATTTCAGTTTGTTTAAAGAAAAATTACACCTGTGTAACATTCTTGTAACAAAAGTGTATTTAAATGGCGTCAACTTAAATTAGCGACTACTTTAAGTAGTGGTAAATCAATGAACCAAGCAAGAGGAGCTTCTCTTGGAAATTAAAGACATGAATAAGCTTGATAAAGCGACAGCATCTAACCGTGGCGATGTTATGCGCATCGGTTACGCCCTGCTCTTCCTAGTAGGTATTGTTCTCTTTATCTCAGCACAAGTTGGGGATATCCCAGGAAGTTACATCCTTGTCATTGCCGCAATGATCGGTGGTTACATGGCAATGAACATTGGTGCTAACGACGTAGCCAATAACGTGGGCCCAGCAGTAGGTTCAAAGGCGCTTACCCTAACAGGCGCTATCATTATCGCGGCTATCTTTGAAGCATCGGGTGCTTTAATCGCCGGCGGTGACGTTGTCAGCACAATCAAAAAAGGGATCATCAACCCAGAAGTGATTGGTGATGCTGATACCTTTATTTGGTTGATGTTAGCCGCACTTCTAGCGGGTGCGTTATGGCTTAACCTAGCAACAGCTGTTGGTGCTCCTGTCTCTACTACTCACTCTATTGTTGGTGGTGTATTGGGTGCTGGTATCGCTGCAGGCGGTTTTGGTATTGCTAACTGGGACAAGATGGGCGCGATCGCAGCAAGCTGGGTGATCTCACCTGTACTTGGCGGCCTGATTGCAGCTGGTTTCCTATACCTAATCAAACGCACCATTACTTATAAGTCGGACATGCGTGTTGCAGCTAAGAAGATGGTACCTCTGCTGATCATGTTGATGGCTTGGGCATTCTCGACCTACCTAGCACTTAAAGGCGTTAAGAAGCTGATCAAACTCGATTTTGTGACAGCTCTACTGATCGGTCTAGCCATTGCGGTAGTTATTTACTTCATTGTTAAAGGTCTGGTAGCTAAAGCAGCTGACCGCCTGGATAACGATAAAGCGGGTGTTAACCAACTGTTCACCATTCCTCTAATCTTCGCTGCAGCACTACTAAGTTTCGCACACGGTGCAAACGACGTTGCAAACGCCATTGGTCCACTAGCGGCGATCAACGATGCGATCGTTAACCACGGCATTTCAACGAAAGCAGCGATCCCACTTTGGGTCATGATGATCGGTGCTCTAGGTATCGCGTTGGGTCTAGCACTATTTGGTCCAAAACTGATCAAAACCGTTGGTTCTGAGATTACTGAGTTGGATCAGACACGTGCATTCTCTATCGCTATGGCGGCAGCGATCACGGTTATCATCGCTTCTCAGCTAGGTCTTCCAGTCTCTTCAACTCACATTGCTGTGGGCGGTGTATTCGGTGTGGGCTTCCTTCGTGAGTACTTGAAATCAAGCCACGCTCGCATGATCAACGAGATCAAATCGCACCACCAAGGTGCTGATCAAGAGGAAGTGGAAGAGTTTCTTGCTAAGTTTGAAAGTGCATCAATCGATGACAAAGCTAAAATGCTTAAGCAACTTAAGAAGAAAACAGCCTCTGCAGAACTAAGCAAAAAAGAGCGCAAGCAGCTTAAGAAAGCGTACAAACAGGAGCTGGTTAAGCGTTCAGCTGTTTACAAAATTGCCGCTGCATGGGTTATTACAGTTCCAGCATCAGGTACATTGGCGGCGATTCTGTTCTACGTAATCCGTGGAATCATGGTCTAATAAACGCCAAACTATCCATCAAAAAGCCCCTTCGTGGGGCTTTTTTGCGTCTTATATCTATCATTAAATTGTCATAAACGCTTCACAGAGTTGTAACAAAGCAAGCGCCTAATAGTTATCAAAGAGGTAAGCGACAGCCTACCGACTGATTTAGAAACTAAGGAGTTTGAAATGTTCCTACGACTCGCAACAACAGCTGCTACTTTAACCGCTCTAATGAGCACTCCAGCAATGGCCCGAGATAACGTGAGCATCGCTGGTTCATCTACCGTTCTTCCATTCGCAACAATCGTTGCTGAGCGTCTAGGTCGTAACCCAGCGTTCAACACACCTGTTGTTGAATCAGGCGGTTCTTCTGTTGGTAAAAAAGGCGTTTGTGACGGCATCGGTACTGAGTTCATCGATATCGGTAACGCTTCTTCACGCATGAAGAGTGGCGAACTAGAGTACTGTGATGCAAACGGCGTGAAGATCACTGAGATCAAAGTCGGCTACGACGGTATCGTATTTGCTAACTCTAAAGACGCTGCTCAACTAGAGATCTCTCGCTCAGACCTTGGTAAAGCCTTAACAGCTAAAGTGGCCGTTAACGGTGAGCTAGTTGATAACCCATTCAAAACTTGGAAAGACGTTAACCCAGCGCTTCCAAATGTTGCAATCCGTGTCTACGGTCCACCAACGACTTCTGGTACTCGTGCATCATTCGCTGAAATCATCAACGAAAAAGCGTTCTGTAAAAAAGACGACGAGATGAAAGCAGCACTAAAAGCAGCAGGCAAAAAAGCAAAGTCTTGTCGTGCGATGCGTACTGACGGTGCGTACATCGAAGCTGGCGAGCAGGACAACCTGATCGTTCAAAAGCTGCAAGAAGACTCAGAAACTTTCGGTATTTTCGGTTTCTCTTACCTTGATCAGAACTCTGACACTCTACAGGGTGCGAAACTGGATGGCGTAGCACCAACATTCGAAGCGATTGCTGACGGTTCTTACAAAGCATCACGCGCACTGTTCATGTACGTTAAACACCAGCACGTTGGTGTTGTACCAGGCATTGCTGAGTACATGACTGAGTGGACTAAACACTGGGACGAAGATGGCATCCTAGCGGACGCAGGCATGATCCCAATGCCAACTGCAGAACGTGAAGAGATGGCTGCTCGCATGACAGCACTGCCAGTTCTTACTGCTGATGCTCTTAAGTAACCCAATCCTAGATTGAAATTAATCCGGCCTGTATTACAGGCCGGATTTTGCAGCATTTGAGATACTGAAATGACACTGACTTCGTTGCTAATTATTTTAACAGTCATCAGTCTCGCCTTTTACTTCATAGCTAAAAGGACGGTTCTTATCGCTCGATCAAATGGGCAGGTATTCCACTCACTTCCGAACTACTATGGCCTTTGGGCTGGCTCTTTAGCCTTCTTCCCAGCGGTTGTTGTATTGATTCTCTGGTCTATCATCGATATTCAGCTGTTCCAGAGCTGGGTGCGTGATTTCTATCCTCCTGAAATCCTTGCTGCCGGTGGCTCACAAGCCATTGTGGCGCTCGCCAAGGTAGAAAACATAGTCGCAGGCATCCGTTTTGGTGAACCTGAAGCATGGGTTCTGCAAGCAGGAGATGCTTGGATTGGCTGGGCTGCAACCTCTACGATGCTGAAATCAGCCGTGGTATTAGGCCTAGCAACTGTGTGTGGTCTAATCGCTTACCGTCAGATCGATTCCGATTTTCGTGCACGTAACGGTGTAGAAAAGCTGATCTCATACGGTCTGATTGCAGCATCGACTATCGCGATACTAACAACCATTGGTATCGTACTGTCTGTACTGTTTGAAACCATTCGATTCTTCCAACTGGTACCGCCAACTGATTTCATCTTTGGTACTGAGTGGAACCCTCAATTCGAAGGCGCAGAGCGCGCTGGTTCGGGTGGCGGTGAAGCGAAATACGGTATGCTTCCGATGTTTGCCGGCACCTTGTTGATCTCATCTATCGCGATCATTGTTGCAGTGCCTGTAGGTTTAGCCAGTGCGGTCTACCTAGCAGAGTACGCGTCACCTAAAGTGCGATCTACTGTTAAACCGCTTCTTGAGATTCTAGCCGGTGTACCCACCGTTGTTTACGGCTTCTTCGCAGCCTTGACCGTTGCACCTGCCATCAAAGGCTTTGGTGAATCTTTAGGCCTTACCGTTGCGTCTGAATCAGCACTCGCGGCAGGTCTCGTCATGGGCGTAATGATCATTCCATTCGTCTCATCTCTTTCTGATGACGTGATCAATGCGGTGCCTCAATCACTTCGTGATGCAGCTTACGGATTGGGCTCGACTAAGAGCGAAACCACCCGCCAAGTGGTACTTCCTGCGGCCCTACCAGGTATTGTGGCGGCCGTTATTCTCGCAGTGTCTCGTGCAGTGGGTGAGACCATGATCGTCGTAATGGCTGCGGGCCTAGCGGCCAACCTTTCGTTCAACCCTCTCGATGCTGTCACAACCGTGACATCTCAGATCGTTACAATTCTGGTCGGTGACCAAGAGTTTGAGTCGGCGAAAACACTATCAGCATTTGCGCTATCTACAATGCTGATTATTTTGACCTTGGGTCTAAACTTCTTCGCCCTTCAAATTGTTAAGAAGTACAGGGAACAATATGACTAACAAGGCATTCAAGGGCCTCTCACCTCAAGAGGCGACTGCGCGCGTTGAAGCGTCACTGAAACAACGTCGCAAGAAGGAGAAACGCTTTCGTCTGATGGGCTTATCGGCTGTCGGTCTAGCGTTAACCTTCCTAGTCGTTCTGTTCTCGGGCATCTTAACCAAAGGCCTGCCAGGCATGTTCCAGCACTACGTGCAGCTGGATGTAGTATTGGACAAAGCGCGTCTTGACCCACAAGGTGATATGTCAGATGCCTCGCTTTTCTCGGGCGATGCCGACAAAATCATTTTAGAAGCCTCACTCGCCTCTATTGGTGAAGAGGGTGGCCGTAAAACTAAGAAGGCCCTTCGTAAGATGGTCTCTTCGGGTGGCTCACAGCGCCTGATCGATTTCGTGAAGGCTAACCCTGAATTGATGGGCACAACGCAAACCATTAAGTTTGCTGTGGATGATGATATCGACTCGTTCCTGCGTGGATTCATTAAACGTGAAACCCCTGAGAAAGATCGCCGTATCAACGACTTCACCATTGAGATCGTAGACAAGTGGCAAGAGGCCGGTTTAATCAGCTACGAGTTAAGTGACTACCTGTTCTTCGGTTCTGCATCGCGTGATGCAGAGATGGCAGGCATCAAAGGAGCGCTTTTTGGATCGCTCCTGACCCTGGCTATCTGTGTCAGCATCGCCTTCCCTCTTGGGGTTGCAGCAGCCGTCTATCTTGAAGAGATTGCTCCGAAAAACCGCTGGACTGAGATCATTGAGATCAATATCAACAACCTAGCGGCAGTGCCTTCAGTGGTGTTCGGTATCATGGGCTTGGCGATCTTCATCGTCACCTTTGGTATGCCACGATCTATTCCGCTAGTGGGCGGTATCGTACTGGCACTGATGACTCTGCCGACGATTATCATCTCCTCGCGCGCGGCGATTCGTGCAGTACCGCCGAGTATTCGTGATGCCGCACTGGGTATTGGCGCGTCGAAAATGCAGACCATTTTCCACCATGTCATCCCATTGGCGATGCCGGGTATGCTGACGGGTACCATCATTGGTATGGCGCAAGCTCTAGGTGAGACCGCACCACTGTTGATGATTGGTATGGTCGCCTTCATTGTTGATATTCCTGGTGGCTTTACCGACCCTGCGACAGTATTACCGGTTCAAATCTTTATGTGGGCTGACTTTGCAGAGCGAATGTTTATTCAGAAAACCAGTGCTGCAATCATCGTACTACTGGCCTTCCTTATCACGATGAATGCTGCTGCAATCTTGCTTCGTAAGAAGCTAGAGCGTCGTTGGTAAGCGAAAAAATGAACGAATCTAAAGACTTAAACAATTCAACGGACAAGAAGATGGAAAACAGTAATATCAAAACGACGGGTAATGTGTTTGTTGAAAACCCGCGCATGACTGCTCGTAATGTTGACGTTTACTACGGCGACAAACATGCCATCAATGATGTCACCATCGATATTGGTGAGCAGGAAGTCATTGCTTTCATCGGCCCATCCGGCTGTGGTAAATCAACCTTCCTTCGTACCTTGAACCGTATGAACGATACCATCGATATCTGTCGAGTAGAGGGTACTATCGCATTGGATGGCCAGGATATTTACGCGCCATCCGTGGACGTTGTACCACTTCGTGCGCGTGTCGGCATGGTTTTCCAAAAGCCAAACCCATTCCCTAAATCGATCTACGACAACATTGCTTACGGTCCTCGTATTCATGGCTTAACGAAAAGCAAAAGTGAATTGGACGACATCGTAGAGTCAGCACTAGAGAAAGCGGGCCTTTGGAACGAAGTTAAAGATCGTCTAGATCAACCGGGTACAGGCCTATCGGGCGGTCAACAGCAGCGTCTATGCATCGCACGCGCTATTGCGGTAAGCCCAGAGGTCATTCTTATGGATGAGCCTTGTTCCGCACTGGACCCTATTGCGACAGCAAAGGTTGAAGAGTTGATCGAAGAGCTTAAAAGTCAGTACACCATCGTTATCGTCACGCACTCAATGCAACAGGCAGCGCGTGTCTCTGATCGTACAGCCTACTTCCACCTGGGTGATCTGATTGAGGTGGGTAATACTGAACAGATCTTCACCAACCCATCACACCAGCTAACGCAGGATTACATTACAGGCCGTTTTGGTTAGAGCAGAAATTCAATTCGCATATCGATGCCGTACTGTTTACAGAAAGACTCTTCCCGCTCCAGATCCGCAATCAGGAGTGGATATTCATCACTGACCTCTGCATCTAATGAGAGGGTGAGTCGTTCGCCATCGAATTCAATTTTAGGTACTTCAGGGTACTCGCTGCTTCGACTTAGGTGCCAGATAACAGAGATACGTAAAATCAGAATCAACGCGATGGCATGTTTTTTGGATAGCATGCCAAGGTTGGTCACTAGGGACTTTTTAATCTTTTTACGATGCAATCGAACCATTAGCGCGACCAGCTTTTGCTGGTCGAAACTAAAACCGGCTAGGTTTGAATGCTCTAAAATATAGGCTGAATGCTTCTGCAAACCACTTGAATTTAGGTTGAGTCCTACCTCATGTGTCAGTGCCGCATATTGCAGGTAACGACGAGTAAAAACCGGAAGTCGTAATTCTGGAGCTAACTGCCGCCAAAGTTTCGTTGCGGTATCACTGACTCGCTCCGCATGCTTGGTATCAACGTGGTAACGTGCCATCAATGAGCGAATCGCACGCGTTCTAGTATCCTGCTGATCACCCGATGACGCCGTAAACTCTCCCAGCAAACCTTCACGTAACGCACCAGAGGAAAACTTGGCTTGCTCAATCTCGAGGCTAGAGAAAACGGCATCTAGAATCGCCAAACCACCAGCGAAAATCTGCAATCGTTGCTCACTAATGCCTTTTACAACTTTACTGGATAACTCATTTTTGACGACTAATTTACGTAAGGCTTTTATCGATTTAGCGGAAATCTCTTTCGGATCATAGCCCAAGTTTTCACTGGCTGTCGCTATCGCTTGTGCTGAACCTGAAGTACACCGGACTTGATTCCAACCGATGGATGCAAAGAGGGCAGAAAAGCGTTCCAGCTGCTGTTGCGCATAGAGCTTCGCTTTTTTATAAGAGGCCTTATCAACGCCTTTACTGAAGAAGGCCTCGGTAAAACTCACCGAACCCATAGTATGAGAGCGACCTAACTCCAAGCTATTCTCACGACCGAGTGCAACCTCAGTGGACCCGCCACCAATATCAATGACCAAGGTGTTACCCGCTAAGTGCTCTGAACTTGAAACACCCAAATGAACCAGGCGAGCCTCTTCTTGACCACTGATAATCTCGATGGGGTATGGAAAGACTTGTCTAGCAGAGGCAAGAAATTCACTGCGATTCTTAGCAATTCGCAAGGTGTGTGTACCGACCACGCGCACAGTACAGTTTGGAAAGGGCGTTAGTTGTTCAGCAAATGTCTTGAGTACTGCGACTCCTCGTTCGATAGCCTCTTCAGAGAGGTTATTTTTAGCGTCTAAACCCTCAGCCAAGCGAACACGCTCTTTGTGTTTAAAAAGGGGCTGCACATCATCGTGAAGTTGACGCACGACCAACATGTGAAAACTATTAGAACCTAGATCAATCGCTGCAAAGTGTCGTGATTCAGATTCAGAGTTATGCTTGTCGTTCACGAGAGCGCTCCAGCTGTTTTAAGTAGTCGTAAATCGCCATCTGTGAGCGTATTTTCTTACGATTGCCACGAGTGACGTATTGATTGGCCTGCTCCGGGTCTAAGGCTCTAGCCTTAGTGTTATCTCGCCATTGTAGGTCGAGCTGGTCCTTAATGAGCTTACGAACATTTTTATCCAAAATTGGGCAACCGACTTCAATTCGGTGGTCGATGTTGCGAGTCATCCAGTCAGCAGAAGTTAAAAACATCTTTCGTTTACCACCAGCATAAAACAGTGACACACGAGCATGCTCAAGATAGCGATCGACAATACTGATGATTTTGATATTGTCACTCACGCCTGGTATACCGGCTAAAATGTTACACATTCCGCGAACAATTAGACGTATTTTGACTCCCGCCTGGCTCGCTTCATAAAGTTTATTAGAGAGTCCTTCGTCGACTAGATTATTCACTTTCAAAAAGATCTCGGCACGGTTGCCATTGCGTGCCGCTTCAATCTCATCATCAATCAATTGATTGATTGGGTCACGGCTGTAATTTGGACTAACTTGAAGATGTTTGAACTTGAAATTTTTGTAAGGATTGATAATAAAATCAAAGACTTTATCGAGCTCTTCTGTAATCTCAGGTCGTTTAGTAAACAGACCAAAATCAGTGTAAATTCGAGCAGTTTTCTCGTTCAAGTTACCCGTACTGATGTAACCATAAGCAACCTCTTCACCCTCCTCTTCTCGGACGACGTGAATTATTTTTGCATGACACTTAAGTGAGGCAACACCAAACTCAACAACAACCCCTGCCTCAGTAAGTTCACGTGCCCATTCAATATTCGCCTCTTCATCAAATCGTGCACTGAGTTCGACAATGACAATCACTTTTTTACCGTTCTTAACAGCCTCGATCAGTGATTTGAGAATCTGACTATTGTTCGCTACTCGATAAACCGTTACCTGTATCTGCTTAACAGCGGGATCGAACGACGCCGCACGCACAAAATCAGTCAAATAACGAAATTTATAGTAGGGGTAGTGGAGCAGAATGTCCTCTTTAGAGATCGCTTCGAATACATTCGATGCACTATCAAATTGATGACTATTCAGAGCCGAGAGCTTTTCGTTCTCTAGATAGCGAGGACCAACATTTGGAAAATTAATAAAGTCTTTAAAGTTTCGATAACGTCCGCTCGCAGTGGTTTCCGCATCGGGTTGTAGCCCCAAATTCTCACACATGAAGTCAAACATGTAATCAGGCATCATTTCGTCATAGACCAGTCGCACAGGCCTATTCGTATCACGCTGTTTGATGCCTTGAGACATTTTCTCTAGTAGGGATAACTCAACATCACGCTCTAAGTCATAATCCGCATCTCGCGTCACCTTAACGGCAAACATTTCGGTCGAGTCAAAATCGATAAATCCATCAAAGATATCGTCAACGCAATAGCGAATGGCGTTATCGAGCACGATGATTGGCTTTCGCCGCTGACCTTTGATTCGAGGCAGTTGGATAAATCGGTTGGTTTTATCAGAAGGAATTTCAAGAAGTGCATACTGAACTGAAGTCCCTTTTTTTAGGGCACACATCAGGTACGCATCTTCGTCATTCATGACGCTAGCAAGCTTGGTGTTCTCATTCACTAAGATGGGTGTGATGTGGTGCAGGACCTCATCTCGGAAGTATTTCCGTAACCAGCCACCCTCTTTCTCGTTCAACTGATCGTTATTGATCAGAAAGATATTGCGACGGGCGAGTCCCTTGATGACATCAATGTGGATGTCATTAAAACGATCTGCGAGAGTTTGTACCTTCTCATTCACTAGATGTAACAGATTTTCAGCCGACATCCCTTTGGGTTCGACCTTGCCTAGTTGCTCAAGACGTAGGCGACGGTGCAAGTCTGCAACCCGAACTCTGAAAAACTCATCTAAATTGCTGGAGTAAATACCCAAAAAACGGACACGCTCAATGATGGGTACGTTTACATCCGCAGCTTCCTGCAGTACGCGTTCATTGAACGATAACCAACTTAACTCTTTTTCAATTAACTGCATTGCGTGTCCATTGGGCTTATCTCAACAGCCTAAAAAGCTGATTTCTTTGATAATCATAAGTTTTATCGCAAGGTAAGCCTACCCTTTAGAGATATATTTTCCTTTAACCAAATCGACACGAAACTGTCACAAATCTCTAACATTCTTTTGAAATACTAAAGGTAATTAGACCTAGTTGACCTAAAAAGAGGGTTTGTAATGCGCGACAGTGGCGAGATCTATTCGCAACACACATCAAATAAGTTCAACGAAGAGCTTGAGAGGCTTCGTTCCGAATTTTTAGAGATGGGCAGAACCGTTAAGCAGCAAGTCACTGACTCTTTGCATGCACTGCTCAATCAAGATATCTCACTGGCTGAATCAACTCGTGAGCTGGATCGAGAGACCAATCGCTTCGAAAATCAGATAGATAAAGCGTGTGAACAGATCATTGCGCTTCGCCAGCCAGCAGCCGTTGATTTAAGGCTGGTTCTGTCAATCAACCGTGCCATTGTTGATCTGGAGCGTATCGGAGATGAAGCCTCTCGCGTTGCCAAACAGGCCATCGATCTGTCAAATAATGAATCGAGTAGCAAAAGTCTTCATGAGGTCAGCCACATTGGTGAGATGGTCACAGACATGCTCAACTCAGTATTAATCGCTTTTGAAAATCGTGACATCGAATTAGCGTACAAAGTGGTCAAGAGTGATAAACATGTTGATCGTGAATACCAGTCGACCATGCGAGCTTTAATCACTTTCATGATGGAAGACTCACGCTCTATCAGTGGTGTGCTAAATATTATCTGGATTCTTCGTGCACTAGAACGAATCGGTGACCATGCCTGCAATTTGGCTGAGCAAGTCATCTACCAAGTCAGCGGTACCGATGTTCGTCACATGAAGACTAAAGAGATCAAAAAGATCGTTCGAGAGTAAGCTTGCGACTCTGCTTCTAACAAAGCCACCTTCAGGTGGCTTTGTTGTTTTAAGCACTCCCTCACTTCATACTACCACCTTAATTTAAAGATACTTGAGTCACTTGTGATCACTGCAGATAAACTCCATGCCGCATGGCAATTGATGCGAGCAGACAAACCGATTGGCACCTATCTCTTGTTATGGCCAACTCTCTGGGCTTTATGGATCGCCGCAAGTGGCTTACCCAGTTGGGATCTACTGTTTATCTTTACCTTTGGGGTATGGGTGACTCGTTCAGCCGGCTGTGTCATCAACGACTTTGCAGACCGCAAAGTGGATGGCCATGTAAAGCGCACCTCAGAAAGGCCGCTACCAACGGGCCGCATCACTAGCAAAGAAGCCATTGGCTTGTTCGTCGGATTAATGCTGATCGCGTTTATCTTAGTGCTGTTCACGAACAAAGCCGCGATCTTGCTATCGCCCATCGCTCTGTTATTAGCCTTCAGCTACCCCTTTATGAAGCGCTACACCCACTTCCCCCAAGTCGTTTTGGGTATGGCGTTTGGTTGGGGAATTCCGATGGCCTTTGCTGCAACCTTAGGCGAAGTGCCATTAGTCGGCTGGTTAGTCTTCCTTGCTAAAATTTTATGGACGGTCGCTTATGACACCATGTACGCCATGGTCGATCGGGATGATGATTTAAAGATAGGCATCAAATCGACAGCTGTATTTTTTGGCCAATACGATCGCATGGCTATAGCCGGCCTACAGATTGCTGCTCTTGCTGTACTGGTTTGGATTGGAATACTGGAATCCCTTGGAATCTATTTCTATCTTGGACTGATAGGTGCTGTAGGGTTCTTTATCTACCAGCACTGGCTGATAAAAGATCGTGAACGCATGCCCTGTTTCAAAGCATTTTTAAATAATCACTATGCTGAACTAGTTGTTTTGGTGGGATTAGCTGCTGATTACGCACTGTAAAACGTCATTGTCATCTTTTTGTAACGAAAGCATCATTTAATGAGGTCAATGAAACAGATGAGAGAGTTACCATGAGTCGTTCCAGACGCATACTGATCGTTGATGATGAATCCGCTATTCGTGAAATGATTGTAATGGCACTAGAGCTCGCCGGCTTTGAGACACTAGAGGCCTGTGATGCAAAAACAGCCCATGCCATGGTCATTGATGAAAAGCCTGACATGATGCTGCTCGATTGGATGATGCCTGGTACCAGCGGAATAGAGCTAGCCAAACGCCTTCGCAGCGACCCTACCACCAAAGACCTACCGATCATCATGCTGACGGCGAAAGCTGATGAAGACAATAAAATTCAGGGCCTTGAAGCGGGTATAGATGATTACATTACTAAGCCTTTTTCACCCAAAGAGCTGATCGCTCGCTTAAAAGCGGTTCTTAGAAGAAGCCTTCCCGAGAGTGATGAGGGCGCCATCTCAATCGGTGGGATTATTTTAGATCCAGTCTCACATCGGGTTTCGGATGCTTCCGGCCAGTCGCTCAATCTAGGTCCAACAGAGTTCAAACTGCTTCATCTGTTTATGACACATCAAGATAGAGCCTATTCCCGGGGCCAATTATTAGATATGGTTTGGGGCGGGAATGTCTATGTGGAGGAGCGAACAGTGGATGTGCACATTCGACGTCTTCGCAAAGCACTAGGGCCAGACCTTGGTAATTTAATCCAAACAGTTCGTGGTACAGGATACCGTTTTTCAACCAAACTCTAGGATAGATTTGTGACCGAATCGATAGCACGCCAACTACTTGGCCTTCTCAGCTTTACTCTTGCTGGTGCAGTTCTCGGTTTTTTTACAAGTCACAACCTAATACTGGGTGCATTATTTGGCTCTTTGCTTTGGTCGATATTGAGTTCGCTGCTGAACGCAAAGTTAGTCACTTGGCTAGACCAAAATCTCAGCTCGCCAGATCCTAAATTACCCTTTGAACAGGGGCGTATTGTTCGCTCGATAGCCAACTATCGGAATAAGACGGAAGCAGAATACGATGAGATCCATGCCGATATGGATCAGTTTCAAGCAGCCACCTCTGCCATGAAAGACGCCATCGTCATCATTGATAATCAAGACAATATTGAGTGGTGGAATAATGCCGCTGAAGAGATATTAGAGATAACCATTGAGCAGAAACATAAAAGGGTACAGGAGGTCTTTTCTGAACCTAATTTTTTAGAATTTTACTCTCAATCGTCTCATATCGCTTCATTCAAAGCAGACTCAGCAGACCAGAAAAGAGTGCTTGAGTACCGTGTAGAGTCCTTTGGTGAAGGTGACAAAGTTCTAATTGTTAGGGATATCTCTGAGAGCGAAAAAATTGGCCTTATGCGTCATACCTTCTTAGCCAATGCGTCACACGAACTGAGAACTCCAATCACAGTTATTCATGGGTATCTGGAGACATTACAAGAGCAAGAGCTGCCCAAACCAATACAAAAAGCGATCCACTCTATGCAGTCTCAGAGCAGTCGTATGGCTGCTCTGATTGCTGACCTTCTAACCCTTTCTCGCTTGGAAACCAGCTCAGAAAATAAGAGCCGAAAGCCCATTTTCATTAGAGAAATGCTAGAAAGGATCACAGAAGAAGCAAAAGAGGTGTCAGGGCCAAAACAGCATCAAATCTCGCTCAAAATGGACCAAGGCTTTGAGATTCTTGGTAATGAGGGTGAGGTACGTAGCGCCCTCTCCAACCTTGTGTTCAATGCGGTTCGATATACACCGGCTAACGGAGTCATTGATATAGCACTGGAGAAACTGGACAACGGCGTACAGTTTTCAGTGACCGATACCGGAGTCGGTATACCAGCTGAACACATCCCAAGAATCACAGAACGTTTCTACCGAGTGGATGAGGGTCGATCACGCGACAGTGGTGGTACTGGTCTTGGGCTGGCCATAGTGAAACACGTGTTGGTTCGGCACAATGCTAAGTTGGGAGTAACTAGTAAACCGGGTGAAGGCAGCCGATTTAGTGTGACCTTCCCTGAAAGTCGAGTGGTTAAGATTTAGCAGCGCTTACTTTAAACGCCCCTGCTCACCATCAGCTTCATACTCTTCCACCCAAAAGATCGTCGCACCAATCACGGCCGCCGGCATCAAAATCAGATTCAATAGCGGCACCAACATACCAAGCTGAATCACCGAGCCTAGACTTAACGCAGACCAACGGCGCTCTTTCAATAACCCCTTCATTCGCTTGAAAGTCAGACCGTTATTATCCATCGGGTAGTCGATGTACTGAATCGCCATCATCCACGCACTGAAGATGAACCAAAGCACTGGGGTCGCTAGGTTGATGAGCGGTATAAAGCCTAGAATCAACAAGAGCAAAACCCTTGGAATAAAGTACGCCAACTTAGCTAACTCACGCGCGAGGGTGCCGGGAATCATCTGCAATAGGCTGAGTTCATTGCTGATCGCATCGCCTCGCAGACGCTGCTCAACCCGTTCTGAAAGGATACCGTTGAATGGCGCGGCTATAAAGTTCGCAACAACCGAGAAGCCGTAATAGACCATCAGCACCAAGACCAGTGCGAAGATAGGCCATAAGAAGTAGATCAGATAATCCAACCACCCCCAATCGGGTAACCAGAGCGCGATTAGAGCATCAACCCAAGCAGAGAAGTTGGTCACCAGAAGATAGATCGCCCCAACAAAGATGACTGTATTGATCAGCAAAGGTACCAATACAAAGGCGCGAAGACCGGGCTCCGACAGCATTTTGAAACCGCGGCCTAGATAGGCCAACCCTGAGAAAGGCGAGTTCGTGCGCATGGTGAATTACGCTAGGAAGTTTAGGTAGACTCGAATCACAACCGCCAGAATCATGCCGCTCAGACCGATGCGGTTGATACGAAACTCGGTTGGGTTAAGTTTGAGTAGCGGCTCCCAAAAGCGAATGATCGCTTTCCAATCGCCACTGCGAGTTCCATACATGGCCAGAGAGATGATGTAGATGCCCAAGCCACCCCAGAATAGGAAGGGCTCCATCGCTGCTAAATAGTAGTTCATTCAATTGTCCTTATTGTGTTGCGCAGTGCTGCTGCTTTTGACGCATCAGAAGACGGCAGCCATCGCCGCGACTGTTCAGATCGTAGCAGGCAAAACGAGCCCACTCTTTCTCCTCTTCGGTCTTCTCTTCTTGGAACTCAGGCACCCCATCACAGAAGCTCTCTGCACGTTCGGCAACGCCCCAACAACCGCGTAGATACTGACCGGCATCGACCGTACACGAGATGCTTAAGCACTCAGCAATCTGACCAATAGCATCATCAAAACAAGCTGCGTCCGTTTTTACCCTACCCTGCTCTTCACCCTTAGCAAAGAACTCGGCAGCAGCCTGTTGTCGCTCTGAATTGAACGCTTCGAGCCAATCATCACCGGCAAACTCTACCCAGAGGTAGAAGCCGATGCCTGACATTAAAATAAGAGCCCAGATGATCTTTTTAATCACGCAACGTCTCGCTTATTGGGTTTATAGAGGCCAACGATGGTTAACAGCAGACCCAACACACTCAGCAGCATGCCGCCGTTCACCAACAGTGGGTAGCGCACCATAAAAGGAATAAAAGGTTGTTCTGTCTGTGGATCACACTCTGAGAGAGTATAGTCGTAGAAACCACCGGTCGCCGTGCAGCTCTCGATCAAGTGCTGCTCGTACATGTAAGCCCCCATCAGTGCGAGGCTTGGAACAATCAGAAGAATAAGACCCAGTCTAAGCATTACTCTTCGTCGCTGATCCCTATGTTTGAGATGCCTTGGTTTTCACCAAGTTCACGCAGTGCTGCAATGGTTGCAGCATTCTGTTTAGCGCCGTTTAGCTGTTCCAGAACTTCGCTCTGAAACGCATCTTCATCCAGCATCATATCGTGTGAGTTGATCATGCGGATCAGCTCTTCATCTGACATCTGATCGTCCGCTTCAGCAAACTCAATGTAAGCCGATACGGTTTCGTAAGAGAGGTTTGATACCGCAACTGCGTCGCTCGCCTCTTTCTCTAGCTTACACATCAGCGTTGAGTAGAGCGCCAGCATGGCATCGCGGGCAGGAATGGCACCAAAGGTGTCGAACTCATCGAGATCCACCAGGTTATCGTCTACATGGCCGAGCTGAACGTCGTAGTTTAGCTTGCTACCGTTTTGGGCCAGTTCACCCCATACGCCATCAAGCACTGTGCGCATGCGATCTAAATCACCAAACTCCATCAACTTGGAGAACAGCGCGAAGTTATTGAACATACGCTCGGTCAGCGCAGCAGAGAAGGCAACCTGCTGCCAGTGCTCAAGGTTACGAATCTCAGTTTCTAGTTCATTGGGATCTAGCATCGATGCCTACCTTTGCCATTGATTAAAGACGTACTTCAATACCGCGCTCGCGCATATACGCTTTCGCTTCGGGTACTGTGTATTCGTTAAAGTGGAAAATAGAG
Source organism: Marinobacterium sp. xm-a-152 (assembly GCF_013282965.1). NCBI lineage: Bacteria > Pseudomonadati > Pseudomonadota > Gammaproteobacteria > Oceanospirillales > Oceanospirillaceae > Marinobacterium > Marinobacterium sp. xm-a-152. Next base: position 277,938 of record NZ_WBYI01000002.1, read on the forward strand.
GCGGCCAGCACTGCGTCGGCTTTGCCTTCAATACAGCCATCAACCAAATGATCTAGGTTACCAACGCCACCTGATGCGATGACAGGAATGGTCACCGCTTCAGACACTGCGCGAGTCACGCCTAAGTCATAACCACTTTTCACACCGTCTTGGTCCATGGAGGTCAGTAGAATCTCACCCGCACCAAGCTCTTCCATCTTTTGCGCCCATTCAACAGCATCTAGGCCGGTAGGCTTGCGACCACCGTGGGTAAAGATCTCCCAGCGGCCCTCTTCATCTGGAGCAGAGACTCGTTTCGCATCAATCGCCACAACAATACACTGGCTACCAAAACGATCCGCGGCCTCTTTGACAAACTCGGGGTTAAATACGGCCGCCGTATTAATAGAGACCTTATCAGCGCCAGCATTCAATAACGTACGAATATCATCACAGGTACGAACACCACCGCCAACGGTCAACGGGATAAACACTTGCGACGCCATACGCTCAACCGTATGCACCATCGTGTCACGGCCTTCATGGCTGGCTGTGATATCCAAAAAGGTGATCTCATCAGCCCCCTGTTCGTCGTATCGACGGGCGACCTCAACTGGATCACCAGCATCACGAATATCGAGGAACTTAACGCCTTTAACGACGCGTCCGTTTTCGACGTCCAGACAAGGGATAATGCGCTTCGCTAGTGCCATCTATAAATCCTTACTTAGCCGTCAGCTGATCGCTAAGAGCCTGTGCTTCAGCCACATCCAGTGTGCCTTCATAAATAGCTCGGCCAGTAATCGCACCCAAAATGCCTTGGTCAGCCACTTCCGCCAATGCACGGATATCGTCGATGTTCGTGACACCGCCTGAAGCGACAACAGGAATACCGCCCTGTACCGCCAGATCAACGGTAGCCTCTACGTTAACGCCCTGCATCATGCCGTCACGAGCGATATCGGTGTAGACAATTGAAGAGACACCGTCATCACGGAAACGTTTAGCCAGATCAACCGCCATGACGTCAGTCACTTCCGCCCAACCATCAATCGCAACGCGGCCATCTTGCGCATCAAGACCCACAATTATTTTGCCTGGGAAGGCTTTACACATCTCGGTAACAAACTCAGGCTCTTTAACCGCTTTAGTACCGATAATCACGTAAGAGACGCCGGCATCTAGGTAGGCTTCAATGGTCTCTGCAGAACGGATACCGCCACCGATCTGAATCGGTAGATCAGGGTATGCTTTAGCGATCTCACGAACGATACCACCATTGACTGGCTCGCCTGCGAACGCGCCATTCAAATCGACAAGGTGCAAACGTCGACATCCCGCATCGACCCACTTTGCCGCCATATCAACGGGGTTGTCAGAGAATACGGTTGAGTCATCCATACGGCCCTGACGCAGGCGCACACATTTACCGTCTTTAAGATCAATCGCAGGGATAATTAACATTGAAGCTTTTCCTATGGGTGAACGACTTAAACTTGGCCGTTCCAATTTACAAAATTCTTTAGAAGCTGAAGGCCCGCTTTCGAGCTCTTCTCTGGGTGGAACTGCGTAGCAAAGACATTGTCTTTTGCCAAAGCCACATCAAAGTCGACACCGTAATTTGCGGTACCGGCAACCAATGCTTGTTCCGCCAACTTAACGTAGTAGCTGTGCACAAAGTAGAAACGTGTGTCGTTTTCTATGCCCTGCCAAAGTGGGTGATCAATACTCTGCTGAACCTGATTCCAACCCATGTGCGGCACTTTGAGCTTGTCGCCATTGTCGTCTTTAAGATCTTTACCAAAGAAGTTAACACGGCCTTCAAACTCGCCTAAACACTCCACACCGCCATTCTCTTCAGAGAAGTTAGTCAGTGCTTGGTAACCCACACAGATACCTAGGAAGGGCTTTCCAGAGCTGATCGCTTCGCTCACCTCTTGATCCACACCAAGACGGCGCATCTCTGCTACACAATCGCGAATAGCGCCAACACCTGGCAGAAGGACGCGATCCGCATCGCGAACCTTCTGTGGATCAGCCGTCAACACGACCTGAGTGCCGTCGTCGGAAACCAGTTCAAGCGCTTTGGCAACCGAGTGCAGGTTACCCATACCGTAATCAATAACGGCAATCGTGCTCATAACTTATAGACACCCTTTAGTTGAAGGCATCATGCCGGCAGCACGATCGTCAAACTCCAATGCCATACGTAGAGCGCGGCCAAAGGCTTTGAAAACAGTCTCTGCTTGGTGATGAGTGTTCTTACCGCGCAGGTTGTCAATGTGCAGCGTAACGCCCGCGTGATTCACAAAACCGTGGAAGAATTCGCCAAACAGATCGACATCAAAACCACCCACAGAACCACGCACGAAATCGACGTGCATCTCTAGACCTGGACGACCTGAAAAGTCGATTACAACACGTGACAATGCCTCATCAAGTGGCACGTAAGCGTGGCCGTAACGACGAATGCCTTTTTTATCACCAACTGCCTGCTTAAACGCTTGGCCCAGTGTAATGCCGATATCTTCGACTGTGTGGTGATCATCGATGTGTGTATCGCCATTCGCTTTGACGTTGATATCAATCAAGCCGTGACGCGAAATTTGGTCCATCATGTGCTCAAGAAAAGGGACGCCAGTATCGGCTTTAAACTCGCCGGTACCGTCCAAATTGATCTCAACACTGATCTGAGTTTCTAGCGTATCGCGTGATACGTTTGCTGTGCGTGCAGCCATGTTTCTCTCCGCTAGTCATGCGCAAAGCGCAAGTATAGCGAAATCGCGCTGGAAACGGCAGATTAACTGGCTTTTTTTAATTTTCGACTACACTGAATGTAAATCCCTAATTTGGAACACACTATGAAAGTCGCTATTCGAATAATCGTCGCTCTACTTTTGCTGGCTGTTTTAATGGTTGGTGCACTGGCAGGATACATGGCCTACCTGTTTGATCCCAACGAATATAAAGCCGAAATCGAGCAGCAAGCCAAAGAAAAAGCCAGCGTTGAACTGGTAATAAATGGCCCGATCGGTTGGTCGCTCTACCCAACGCTTGCGATTGAGCTAAGCGATATCTCTGCGCAATCGAGCGACTCAAAACAACAGGCGACCCTCGAAAACGCACGAGCTGTCATTAGTATCCCAGCACTGTTGGGCGGCAAAGTTGAAGCGGACAGCATTCAAATCAGAGGGCTAATGCTCTCTATGCCCAATCAAGACCAGGGCAAACTCGATCTAGCCATCGATCTGACAACTGCTCTGCAATTCGATACCGAGAAGCAGATTCTGACTCTTTCAAACATCGATCTACGATTTGATGAAAGTCGCTTTAAAGGGTCAGCGACCGTCGACCTGAACAGCCTTGCCATGCAAGTGAATTTAGCAGGGGACAGCATCGATCTGGATCGCTACCTCCCATCAAGCGACACTGAAGCGAATAGTGACTCTACCGATAAAGGCTGGCCAACAGATCCTATAGAGATATCACTGCCCATTGCTGATAACTCTTCTTACCAGCTATCGCTCGATACCCTTATCGTGAAAAAGCAGACCATATCTGACATAAAACTCAGCGCCAAAACCAAAGGGGGCGTGCTGACCGTCGATCAGTTAGATGCTAAGGCTTTTGGTGGCTCTTTAAATGCCACTGCCGAGATTCGAGCAGATAACAAAGCGCCAACCTTAACGGTCAATCCAATATTTAAAGACATTGCCGCAGAACAACTGATGGCACTGGCTATGGAAGACCCCATACTCTCGGCCAAAGTCGACCTAGCAGGAACGCTGAGCACTAAAGGAACATCCGTTAAATCATTCATCGAAAACCTGAATGGCAAAATGACACTGACCGCTGATGAAGGAGTAGTCAAAGGGATCGACATGGCACAAGAGCTTTGCCAAAAGATCGAGAACATCACCTCGTTCGGCTTCAACCCTGATCAGGTCGATAAAACCACCCCGATTGCTAACCTGAGCAGCGATTTCATTATTAAAAATGGCGTTGTAACCAATCCTGAACTGCTAGCTAGTGTCGATGCCGCCAACTTAGATGCCAACGGGACCGTTAACCTGCCCAAACAGTCACTGGATTACACGCTGGGGCTTACCATTAAAGAGGATCTATTCCAGAAGAGCTGTGGCATCAATCCAGCACTGCGTGGCACTCGTATCCCCGTCAATTGCAGAGGCACATTCGATACCGACCCTGTTAAACTCTGCAAACTGGATACCCGTTTTGTTGGTGACATGCTGAAGAAAGTAGCGGGTGAGAAGCTACAAGCAGAGATCGACAAGAAAAAAGAAGCACTCGAACAGCAAGCCAAAGAGAAGCTACAAGACTCTCTTAAAGATAAATTGGGCGAACAGCTGAAAAGCCAAGACGCCGGATCTCTGATTAAGGGGCTGTTCGGTAATTAGTAAAGAGACCGAATGGATAACAGTCACTTCTCTGCGACCCTGTTGAAATGGTTTGATCAACACGGTCGCAAACACCTCCCCTGGCAACAGAATAAAAACGCCTACAACACTTGGATCTCTGAAATTATGTTGCAGCAGACCCAAGTAGCGACTGTGATTCCTTACTACAACGCGTTTATGGAGCGCTTCCCTACAGTCGAAGCCTTAGCCAAAGCACAAATTGATGAAGTTTTGCATCACTGGACCGGTCTGGGTTACTACGCCCGCGCCAGAAACCTGCACAAAGCCGCCAACATGGTTGTTAATGAGTTTAACGGTAACTTCCCGCAAGATCCTCATCTGCTCGAGCAACTTCCCGGCGTTGGACGATCAACCGCCGCCGCAGTGAGTTCCATTGCTTATGGCACCAAAGCAGCCATTCTGGATGGCAATGTAAAACGCGTCTTAGCACGGTACTTTGCTGTCGAAGGTTGGCCCGGCAATACCCAAGTCGCTAAAAGACTTTGGGAGCATGCAGAATCATTGACCCCGAATAGCCGTAATGCCGACTACACCCAAGCGATGATGGATCTTGGAGCGACACTCTGCACTCGCTCCAAACCCCGTTGTGCAGACTGCCCAATCAGCGCCGGCTGTGCAGCTCTAAAAGCAGATCGCGTTACAGATTTTCCTGGATCAAAACCCAAAAAAGATAAGCCCACAAAACAGACCTTTATGTTGTTGATAAAAGAGGGTGAGAAGTTCCTTCTCGAACAACGGCCCGCGGCAGGCATATGGGGTGGACTGTGGAGTTTTCCGGAAGTCACAGACCTACGGGACATAGAGAAAAACTGGGCAGTTGATCAAAACAACCTAGAGATCCTAGAGCCGTTTAGACACACCTTCTCGCACTACCACCTAGAGATCACACCCGTCGTCATCAATGCAGACGACCTACAAGTCGAACACGTCATGGAAGAGCGAACCACACTCTGGTATAACAGCGTACAACCCAGCGAAGTTGGCTTAGCGGCGCCCGTTAAAACACTGATTCAAACACTCAGCGCCGCACACAAGGAGAGTTAAATGTCACGCACCGTATTTTGTCGTAAGTACCAAGAAGAACTAGAAGGCCTAGAGCGCGCACCCTACCCCGGCCCAATCGGCCAAGATGTGTTCGACAACATCTCTAAAAAAGCATGGCAAGAGTGGACCGATCACCAAACCATGTTGATCAATGAAAAGCACCTCAACATGATGGATGCAGAATCGCGCAAATTCTTACAAGGCGAAATGCAAAAGTTCTTCGCTGGAGAAGATTTCGAGAAAGCCGAAGGCTACGTACCCACTAAATAAAGATTTTTTAAATCAGACTGTTGACACCCAAAGCAGATCTCGGTTTAATACGCGCCTCCAATGAGTTGCCTCGATAGCTCAGTTGGTAGAGCAGAGGATTGAAAATCCTCGTGTCGGTGGTTCGATTCCGCCTCGAGGCACCAATATTAAAGGCTTGCAGAGATTGCGGGCCTTTTTTATTTCTCCCTTGCGGGACTTTTGCGGGACCTACCCCACTAGCCTCAACCTTCTCATCACGACCAGATCCGGCTTGTCACTCTTAGAGCAGACTTTGTTTGCCGCCTCAATCAGTGACGTTAGTTCTGCCGCCGAATAATGTGTTGTTATTCGACCAGAGCGATGACCTAAGAGATCCTGTCGGTCCTCAAAGCTCACACCTGCTGCTCTTAGCCTCCGGCCAAAGGTATGTTTAAGGTCATGCACCCTCACCATATCTAAGCCAACCGACTTTCGAGCACGTAGCCAGGCCCCATTGAGCATGCGTTGTACCGGTCTATCTTGGTATGGAAACACATAGGTGTTACTCAAACCGCGCTGTTCCTCTACAACACTTTTAGCCTCATCGTTCAAAACGATGAGACGTTCATCTCCGTTCTTTACGTGTTCGCTGGGGATAATAAATACTGAAGTTTTAAGTTGAGGCACCTGAACTTCCCACTCCCATCGGAGATTACAGACTTCAGCGTCTCGACAACCCGTATTCACTGTAAACAATGCCATTTGCTTAAGGTGTTTTGGTAACGCCTCAAACAACTTCTCTTGTTCATCCCAGCTCAGTGGATAAGGCTGGCGCTTATCAACATCTGGCAACAACTTGATTCTTGGTGCCGTCAGAAGCCAACTCAGGCCATACTCATCTACCCATTCGTGTGCCGCAAGGTTGAGTATACGACGCACGACTTTTAGGCCGTGGTTTATGGTGCCAGCGGCAGCACCTTCTGCTCGCCTGTGGTCAATCCACGGCTGCAGAGATCCCAGATTCAGACGGCTGATCGATGTATCGCCGATCCACGGCATAAGCTGTTTCAAACGACTGATGTCGTTCTTCAGGCTTCGCTTATGAGTGTTTTCCAACACATACTTAGCCGCAGCTTGCTCAAATGAGCGTTCGGGTCTTACACCGTATATTTCCGCCTGACGAGCTTCTTCGATCACTCGCGCTAGGAGTTTTTCGGCCTCTACAAGTTGATCTGTTCCAGTGCTGCGGCAAATGCGCCGCCCTGAGATTTGCTTGTCGATGTGCCAGACACCGGCTCTTTTGATGAGTCCGGGTATTTTTTTACGTCCCATATGGCCTCTCCTTTCGGTTGACCAGGACGCCCGTTGCGAGCTTTATATTGCTCCGCCCAAGCGTCTAGTTCAAGTCTGTCGAACGCCACTCCTTGCACCCCCATCTTTATTTCAGTCACAAATGGCCGTACTTCGGCACTGAACCTATTGCGGTCCATGCCCAAGTAAAACGGAGCATCACGTAACCTAATCAAGCGGGGCAGGAGTATTTGTTCAGCAGACATCTGAGCACTCCAACACTGTTACAACAGGGCTTTTTCCTCGGCCTTGCTTTACAGATATCAGCTTCGCTTTTGAAAGTTGTTTCAGTGCCCGTCTTTTAGAGTATCGATCGACCCCAAACTCGCGTAGCAACTTATTCGACAACTGGACAGAATTGGTATTCTTTACTCCAGTCAAGAACCAGATCGCTATAGCTACATGAAGCGCCTGACCAGACTGCTGGCCAGCTTTCATGAGCCACTCCAGAGAAATAGGCCCTCTCAGAAAACGCCCCGTGATTCGCTTCCTTGAGGCCTTCTCAACAGCCTTCTCTTTAGGCGGAGATGACTCTGGACGAAGCCCATCCGGTAAAGCAATCTGTTTAGGATCAATCGACATGCCGCTACCCTCAGCCTTCGATGTCAGCCGCTAGCCCAATAATGGTCTCCCATAAATGAGCTCCGCGTTCATCGGTATAGCGTTCAGGGTATTTAACAACATCCACGTCCGAGCTCAGCCGGAATCCACTCAAGATATAATCACTGACATCCGCCATGATGACCTGAGCCTTGCTAATGACTTCATCGAGTTCATCCAGTGGAGCTTCGATGAGGACTGCATCATGAATGGGGGCACATACTTTGATACCCTCATCAAGCATGACGCTAATCGCCATCCGTAGCATCTCAGCCCCGTTTGCTTGCATAGGGAAGTTCCTCAAAAAGCGGGGATTGGGGTTAGTACCAACGTTGATAGTCCAGTCAAAAACCGTATGAAGCTGGTTACGAAGCATTGCTCGATCCACAGCTGCATCTGACCATGCCCAGAACTCTCTGTAGGTTTCACGGTGAAGTCTGAGCAACTCCCTCGCCCTTACAACCGGCTGATTGATGCGAGCTGCCAATGATTCGGCACCCATCCCATACTGAACAGCTAAAACACACGCCTTAAACTGGTCTCGTTCTGATTTGTGACTCTGCCTAGTCGCACTTTCAGGAACGGCGCCAGCTTGCTTGGCAAAGGCAAGGTATGGATCGCCAGACTTATAGGCTGCCTTCATCTTCTTGTCACCAGAAAGAGCAGCAGCAATACCGAATTCTTGCTGTGACCAGTCGATGTAAGCAATTCCGAAGCCCTCTTTAGGCTTGATAAGGCTTCTTAACCAAACAGAAGGCCCAAATATGAACCGAGAGTTGCTGGGTTGGTTGCGACCTGTTCGGGCACTAAAAGGCGAGAGCAGGCAACGATTCCTGCCATCTTTCCCAACAGGCAAGTCAGACAATCGCATTTTGGAAAGCAGATATCTAAGCTCACGGAGTGGCGATACTTCAGGGTATGACTTAGCCATATCCCTGAACGTGTCATCGCTCAGATCAAGATTCCCAGTAGGTAGCCGAGGCCAAGGTATCCCGCGATCGATTAGGAACTGAGCAAAGCGATCCTGTTTAAACGTGCGACCTTCATAGATACCCGTATCACCAGCAATTTTTTCAATAAGGGCATCTTGTATTGAGTCCCAAGAGCCTTTGAGAAGATCAAGAGACTCTGTATCTATAGGCACCCCATTGAACTCCATTCGAGCAACGGACTTCATATATGAGCCACGTAAGTATGCATAAGGCGGTTCTAAATCTTGCTCCATTACAGGATATAGTCGCTTCAGTGCCTGAACATCAGACTCACAATACGCAAGAATTTGCCGGCGCTCGAATTCACTCCAGGGGCCACCACCTAGAATTAGCTCACGCATAGAATCCTTTTCAGAACCCTCTAATGAATCCAGACCATAATATGAAAGCGCACCAATCAAACCCCTTCCACAGGGCGTATCTAGGCCATTAGTGAGGTTCCTAAACTCAACGTATAGGTCTACTACCCTTTCTGGCATTTCCCAGCCTAGTGCAAGATGGCAACCCATCTCAGCGGATGCATAGTAGGCGACAAAGACCGAGTCTTTGCCTATGTCGTAAGGAGGTGCTTCCATTTGTGCGAGCTCATCCTGCCAGTAGCGCAATGTGCGTCCAGAGAGGTATTCATGAGCAACTAGGCAGACAACCTCAGGATTATTGCCATCGACTGCTATGAACTCAAAATCAACAAACCAGATAGACTTTATTGGAGTCATAAGCTTGCTCATAGCTCACCTCCTTGCAGGGCACGAATAACAGCATGATCAGTTGTTTCGATATACCTACCCTTGAAAGCAATCTTCAAGATCTCTTCAAAAGAAAGGTCCGGCCATTCAGGCTGAGGGATCTCGCCTAATGCAGTAAATGTGTCATAGGCCCCCAGTGACATATTCGCTGACACACGCACCCAATAATCTTGGGCGATCTGAGCGGCATCACGAGCAGACTCGTTCCAACTATTAGTGCGGCCCTCTGCATTAGGAAGACCTATTGGCCAGAGTGCTAAAACACCCTGCCTGTTTATGTAGGTAATTAAAGATTTAGCCACCCATTCAGATGGGAGCTCTGGTAGCAGATGAGGAGCGAGAAGGTAGATCTCGCGCTCTTCTTTTAGCTCGATAACAGCCGTATCAACGCGATACTCTTGGTTTGGGTGAACCCTAACGAAATCCTGCTTACCAGGTTTTCGGACAGGTATGGTAGTTAGGTGTTTTTTTACGCCTGTGTTCTCTCGGAAGTTTTGAGATAGGCGAATATTTGATGGGTTAAATTTCGTAGTACTTTCCATGGGTTGATCTCCTTAAATGTGGAAATCAAAAGTTCGCATGGAAACTGACCTAGAGATATTTGCAGCGAGCTAGTAAACGGTATACAGAGTGCTAGCAAACTGAACACTTTTTAAGCAAAAAGGATGGTTCTTAAAATATTTTGTACAGCAAGTGATCTTTATTAGCCTCCCTTAGCCAGGTGTAAACCCTTCGCTCAACATCTTTTGTTTTCAGTGCCCCAAATCTTGATTTGTCATACTCAACTACTTTCTTTGCTAGATGAATTGAGCCCTGCCTCATAGAGATAAACTTGGACTGGTTAAATTGATCGATAGCGTAATCCTTTAACTCATGATGCATAGCCGCTCTGGCTTGCCCCCCTTTTCGAGCCTGTTCGGATCTCGAATTAGCAAGGGCTTCCATTGCTGCAGAATGGAGAAGGGCCTGCTCTTCTTGATGAAAACTGATGTCTACAAATGGGCCGCTCTTCAACATCACCAATGCTGTGACACACTTATGGGCAGCAGACTCACATTGACGTGATAATGGTTTAGCTGCATTGCCGCTAAGAAAAGTTTGACTCTCGATAGCCAAAAAAATGATCGAAATAAATACATAAATTTCACCTGCACCGTCTATAAGATTCCTTAGACTAGTGTAGCCCGCTGACCGTAACAGAATGACAGCATCGACCATATCACTTAGGTCTGGACTGATTTTTGACCATACATTAGTGTCAAACAACCATGTTTGTTCGGGAGTATCCCCAAGCCCTTCGTATACATCAGGATAATCAGATTTTATCCAATTGAGCATGACCTCGATAAGATGCCGTTGAACTAGATGCAGCTCCTCTTCCACAATACATTCCGAGTCGACAACCCTAAGGGCAAGAAAATATGCACCCACCATTCCTAACCGTGGGTGGTACCTTTTGAACACTTTAGTGTTAGAACTTTCCACTACACCTTCCTGAATATGATCTACATATACTATTAATAATATACATAAATATATTGCACAGGAGGGCATAGATGCACAGGTTATGTTGCGCCAGTGCACAGGTAATAGTTAGGCTATCTAATCGGTTAGCTCTTCTAAAATGGCTTCAAGATCACGCATGTCAGCACTGTGAGCGCCTGCTTTTAAGGCATTCATTGAACTGGCAGACTTGCCTTCTTCAGTCTGAGGACCTGTCGACTTCGACCAAGGTTTCCACGATTTGATCTGCTCTGCTTGCTTTGCGCGAGCCTCTTCTGTCCATCTCATGAATGTCACCAGTGTTTAGTTCGTTTTCCAGATTTTTTTCTGAATAGTTGATTTGCTGGTTGGTAGCCACATTAGCTGTATCCGTACGGATATAGTTATTGGCTACTTTGGGATGAGTGAGATCGTTTATGGTGCTTGCAGTTCGACGAGTATTGTTTTGAACCTTGAGTGCCATATCCATAAGCGCCAGCATTCGCTCAGGTGTGTTCTGGTTGACTGCCAACTGCATTGTGCGTGTAAACAAAACATCTAGAAGGTGAACTTGAGAGCTGAGTTTATCAACCAGTGGCTGACTGTCGCCGGATTTTAGCTTCTGGGCCATTTGGCGGGCTTGTGAGGCGAACTCAGTAACATCAAGGGTTGTTTTGTCTTCAGTGCTAAAAAGCCCCCCAGCGATCTTTGCAGTAGCGAACACACTACCCTCACCAGCAATGATAGATTGTTCTAGTTTTGGATTCTTTGACCCCATAGCCGCACACCATTAACTGTTCAAATATACAGTTAAGTATAGCATTTTTTAAAAGAAGGCTAAAGGTGAATTGAATATAGTTACAATTACCTATTTGTAGACTAGAATGGTAATATTTTTAAAGGCTTTGGGCGGTACCAGTGGTTTAAACCCGAAAGAGGGGTAACGCCACCCTGTGCTATGACTTATTGGATCGAGCCACGTGAGTAGTTTATACACATACCAATCATCAACCAATTGGATAATCACCGAAGGGCTTACCAGCTCTTTCGATTTTGTTTTAGCTACAGCTTCAGCACCCAATTACGATGTTGTACTAACAGTTACCCTACCTGCGGATCTTTGCTGGGAAGATGGATCGACTGACCCCAGAACCTTTACTTTCACGTCGGAAAACTGGTTTGAGCCACAAACTATCTCCTTTACGACAATTGATGACCTTGTAATTGAGGGTGATATCAGCTCGCAGATCGGTATCACGCTGAGCAGTGCGGATTCAACTTTCAACACCAGTGAAAGTATTGCAATATTTATCATAGACAACGACTTCCAACGTACCCTAGAGCCTACAAAAGCACCTAGTGATGGTAACAACGCCATCCTCTATGACGAGTACAAGACAACTTCATCTAACATTTACGATCTTGGTGCCGGGAATGACTGGATTCAACTCAGCGCTCAGATGCAAGCTGACTCCACCGTTTATCCTATCGACTTCCAAGGCGGTTCGGGTAATGACACCCTACTTGGTGTCTCCGAGGGTTCCGGTGAGCAAGGTAACGATTGGATTGAAGCCGCTCTTGGTCCTGCAGCTTTCCTATCAGGCGGCAGTGGTAACGATACACTGATCGGGGGTAATTCCACTGACACATTGATCGGCGGTACCGGCGACGACAACCTGGAAGGCGGCGAAGGTAACGATAAATTATATGGCGACCTCAATGACTGGACTGCAGGCGGCAAGTCTGTAGCCGACTATATCTCCACCGTTTCCGCCGGCGACGATACCCTCCATGGTGGACTTGGTAATGACAGCCTTTACGGCAACGGTGGCGATGACGTCCTCTACGGGGATGGCGATAACGACTACCTTTATGGTGACGATGGCCTTGATACCCTCTATGGTGGAACGGGTGATGACCGGCTGTATGGTGGTAACCAAGACGATTTGCTCTATGGCGGCGAAGGCAGTGACACCCTCTACGGCGATGACGGTAATGATCGCCTAGAGGGCGAAGCAGGCACCGATACCCTCTATGGCGGTGCCGGCGAAGACACCCTACTTGGCGGCCTCGCGGCTGACACCCTCCTTGGTGATGCCGGCAACGACAGTCTGGATGGCGGCGCGGATAACGACACCCTCTATGGCGGTGACGGCGATGATACCCTTCTCGGTGGTACCGGCAATGATCGCCTGGAAGGCGAAGCAGGCATCGATACACTGACCGGTGGCGACGGTATCGACTCCTTTATCTACACACTAGCGAACCTTGACGAAGCCGCTGATGCCCCCATCTTCGATACGATTACTGATTTCACCGCCGGTATCGGTGGAGACATCATTGACCTCTCAGAACTACATACTGGCAACCTTGACGCTGGCTATGGTAATAGCTGGGCCGGGGCTGAGTTTGCATACGCTCATGGCTATATCCAGTTCATTCAGTCCGGCAGCGACACCTTGGTGCAATATGACCGCGACGGTTGGACTAACAACTACATTGGCAAGACCATTGCCGTACTGGAAAATGTCACCGCATCCACCGTACTAGCCGGCACCAACAGTACCCCTGTACTGAGCGATAAGCTCTTCTATATTGAGACCCTAGGCACGCTGAACGAAGACAGCAGTGCGCTGCTGACCTATCGCATTGTGCTAGGTCAGGCACCTACGGCACCAGTCACTGTCACCATCCAGGGTGGTTCACAAATTATCGTTAACGGCAGCAGTACAGGCAGCCAAATCGTCTTTACCGCGGATAACTGGTGGGTCCCGCAGACACTTGAGGTCCGTGCGGTCGATGATCTGATCATTGAAGGCAATATCGACGCACCTCTACTTCATACCTTTGCAAGTGCGGACAGCGCCTTTGACGGCTTAAGCGAGAGCCTTTCAGTTTCTGTTATCGACAACGACTTCCAACGTACCCTAGAGCCTACAAAAGCACCTAGTGATGGTAACAACGCCATCCTCTATGACGAGTACAAGACAACTTCATCTAACATTTACGATCTTGGTGCCGGGAATGACTGGATTCAACTCAGCGCTCAGATGCAAGCTGACTCCACCGTTTATCCTATCGACTTCCAAGGCGGTTCGGGTAATGACACCCTACTTGGTGTCTCCGAGGGTTCCGGTGAGCAAGGTAACGATTGGATTGAAGCCGCTCTTGGTCCTGCAGCTTTCCTATCAGGCGGCAGTGGTAACGATACACTGATCGGGGGTAATTCCACTGACACATTGATCGGCGGTACCGGCGACGACAACCTGGAAGGCGGCGAAGGTAACGATAAATTATATGGCGACCTCAATGACCGGACTGCAGGCGGCAAGTCTGTAGCCGACTATATCTCCACCGTTTCCGCCGGCGACGATACCCTCCATGGTGGACTTGGTAATGACAGCCTTTACGGCAACGGTGGCGATGACGTCCTCTACGGGGATGGCGATAACGACTACCTTTATGGTGACGATGGCCTTGATACCCTCTATGGTGGAACGGGTGATGACCGGCTGTATGGTGGTAACCAAGACGATTTGCTCTATGGCGGCGAAGGCAGTGACACCCTCTACGGCGATGACGGTAATGATCGCCTAGAGGGCGAAGCAGGCACCGATACCCTCTATGGCGGTGCCGGCGAAGACACCCTACTTGGCGGCCTCGCGGCTGACACCCTCCTTGGTGATGCCGGCAACGACAGTCTGGATGGCGGCGCGGATAACGACACCCTCTATGGCGGTGACGGCGATGATACCCTTCTCGGGAACAGTGGCGATGATCTACTGGACGGCGGGACAGGTTTCAATATTTTGACAGGCGGAGCTGGCACCGACACCTTCAGGGTCACCTACACAGACTTCCTAAACTCGACCAATATCATTACTGATTTTGCTGCTGGTGCCGGCGGCGATCTGCTCGATTTTACTGATATTCATCGTTCCAGCATGGATCTAGGTTACTCCACTTGGCCTGCAGAAGAGCTACCCTTCAGTCATGGCTATTTCCGGCTTGTACAGAGCGGTGATGATTTAATCATCGGATACGATCGCGACGGCCATTACTCAAACCATTTCTTTGAACCCATTGTTACGCTCTTGGATACCGATGGATCCACTGTTGCACCCGATAACTTTACCTTTGGCCAAGAGAACTTTGATATCTTGCGAACAGGTTTCGCTGTCAATCAGGTATTCAGAAGCAACGGTACAGCCTACCTCGATGTAAATCTCTGGGGCGGAGCGCCGACCACTGATGTAGTGATCACAGCACGCACGATCGCAGGGGCTGACGTAGGAGCGGTCACGTTCACCTCAGTCGATTGGCAGGGAAGTAAGCAGATTGAATTAGGGTCAGTAAGTGCTAATTTCGATGCAGGGCGAGATTTGACCTACCAAATGCAATCAACGGATGTGGATTACAATGCCGGCGGTCTTATTGCCGTTGTTATTGACGACACACTAGTGGTACAAAATCCGAATATTTACCACCCAGAGCTGGCAATTGTATCGGCCGATAATCACAGCTTTAGCGTAAATTATAATCAGACGCCAAGTTCGTCTATCACGTCTGCAGTGCGATTGGTGTGCTCATCAGATGAAAGCATCATTTTAGACGGCACACTGACGATTGTCAGTGGCGATGCGAGTATTACTCTAGCCGACACAACGCTATCGGGCGCCTATGATTTTAGCGCAGCTGCGACCGTAGACGGTGAAGTTCTTACATTTGACGTTTCACTCGACTTCAATAATCCAAACACTTTTACCGTCACACCGATCGACAGTGTGATAGACGAAGGGGAACAGGAAGTTTCCTTTACGGTCAGTCTGGATCAGGTTGCTGGCGAGGCAATACTGCTAGATTGGACCATTGCCGGCACAGGAACAAATGCCGTAGCGGCCAGCGATTTTGTTGGCGGCACATTACCGACCGGTACCTTAAGTTTTGCGCGTGGAGAACAGTTCAAAACGTTCACTTTAAACCTCAACGACGACTCAACAATCGAAAATACCGAAGCACTTGAAGTTACCTTAAGTGCCAATGTAGGGAGCTTCAGTAATTCCTCCTCAAAGGCGTCTGTCGTAATAAAAGACGACGACTCGCCCGCTATGTCCGGTACGCTTAATTATTGGAATGGCGATACCCTAGATTTATCGTTAGGCGTAATAAAATCACAGCTACCCATCACAAATGCCGGAAATAGTAACTTCAGCAATATACGGTTTGATTCAGCGACTGATACGTTGTCCCTGGATTTTTATGCTTTGCCCTCAGAGATCGGACAAAATTTTGACTTCGGGTTTAATGTTGAGCCTGGTATTTCAGTTCAGGTGACCGAGTCCTCTGCAAGTTCCGACTGGCTGTTACTTGATGGTCGAAATGGATCGGAATTCAGCCTGGCAGGCGTATCCGCAAGCACACTTACAGGGTCCGATCCTGTATTGATGTTCAGCATCGAATTTATCGGTGTATCCGTAACAACGATGCCTACATTTACGGGCGGTACACTTGGGAATGAAATACTTCTACCCGACGATATCTACCAGGAAGGTGCTATCAGTACCATTAATGGCAACCTTACATTTGATGGCGACCAAGGACTGTTCGAGCTGTCGTCGGGGCAACTCTATGCAGCAAATTATGATTTAGCGATATCGTCAAAGGATGCTCTCATCGCGCTTCAAATAGCAAATGGGTCTCTCACTGAGAACACACTCACCAGTCCACTACAAATTAGCGCTGCAGACGCCAATCAAAGCGGCGAGGTCACTGCTCTTGACGCCTGGTTGCTGCTAAAACAGATTGTTTCAGGCAGCAGCGACTCAGCAATCGGTACACTGCATTTTGTCGAGGATAATGCCGATTTGTCAGGGATTACAGCCGATAACTCGTTGGTTGACGACTTCGGATATCTGGACTCGCTTTTGGATGTATCACCCAACCTGACTGCTTATATTGTTGGCGACTTAGACGGTAGCTATGGGATTCTGTAGCAGATGAATCGATTTATCGTTACATCGACCTTAATAAATGGGTACTACCATTTTTCGGTCTACTACAACGGCAGCCTCAATTCGATATCCGGCTTTGAAACTTCGCTAGATATTGAAACCGATGGCAGCTCGATCAGCACATCTTCACTATCGATTAGCGTAAATCCGGAATTTGATTTAGTTGATGTCAATGAATCTGCGGGCTCAATTAGTGGCATCTCATTCAGCGGTCTAACATATACGCCTGACCAGTACGGCTGCTTGTTATATACGTTTACATTAGCTGCAAACCTTATTGATGACTCAACACTTATCACGATTCAACAATCTTCCGGTGAGTCGTTTTTTGACAATAATGGTCAGGCTATTGATGTCTCGGATTTCGAAACGTTTATCAATAACAGTGTCGACTCATCAACTTACAGCACGGGTGACTACGAACTTTCGGAATCAGATACAAATTTTACTTCAAGCGAGACCGGCAGCTACACAATAACCGGCAATGATGCCGCTAACGTGCTGAAAGCTTCGTCGTTAGGATCTTTTCTCAAGGGAGAGGATGGAGATGACACTTTAATCGGTGGTATCGGAGATGACACTTTTGAAGGGGGGACAGGTACAGACCTAATCGTCGGCGGTGCCGGATACGATCGAGTTGTTATCGATGGCGAATCTTACAACTACACGCTATCTACAACGGGGAGCCAGGTCCTATTAAGCGGCACTCCTGATTTATTTACCGGTATCGAAGCGTTTATTTTTAATGATGTAGAGCGAAATTTACTTCAGCTTAGCTACGCTGATAGTAATTTACTGAGCAACCAGGTTTACAAGCTTGCAGCCACCGGAGTCTCAACCGGCCTGCAAGCAACTGCACTCAATAGTACTACCAATCAGCTCACATTTTCACTCGTTACCGACTTATCTGGCGAAACATTAGACACCTCTGACCGATTTTCCATTGATCAAAACGGGGAAGTTTATGTGGGATCAGCAGGCCTAAACTATGAAGCGGCAAATAGAGAGTCAGTATTTATTCTGATTGAAGGAAGTTACGGACTTCGCTTAGTAGTCGAGGAGCTAATCTCGATATTAAATAAAGATGAAGCCGCTACCGGAACGCTCAGCGTTATCGGAACCGCCGAAGAAGGCGCAACGGTATCAGCCTCGTTTGCTGACCTTGTCGATGTCGACGGTACGATTACATCCACAACCTACCAGTGGCAGATCTCAGATAATGGCAGTACCAATTGGACCAATCTGGGCAGTGAGACCAACGCCAGCTACGCCATCGCCTCAGACCAGAGCCAGGTCGGCAAGTACCTTCGCGTCGTCGCCACGACCACCGATGCCCTCGGCGGTGAGACCACCTTTACCAGTGCCGCAAGTACCGCCATCGCGAATGTGAACGACGCTCCGGTCGTCGCAACTACTCAAAGTATTACCACCGCTGAAGATACCGCCGTCTCGATTACCGTCAGTGGCTCTGATGTCGATGGCGATACCCTAGCCTACAGTGTTACGACTGATCCAACACACGGCTCTGTTACTGAAACCAGCGAAGGTGTGTTTAGCTATACCCCGACTGGAAACTACGTGGGTACCGATAGTTTTATTGTGACTGTCAGCGACGGTAACGGAGGTTCGGATACTCAGACCATCAACCTCACGGTCACGGCTGTCGAAGATGAAGCGACGGGGACATTAAGCGTTACCGGAAGCGCAGAAGAAGGTGGAACGGTCTCAGCCTCGTTTGCTGACCTTGTCGATGTTGACGGCACGATTACATCCACAACCTACCAGTGGCAGATCTCAGATAACGGCAGTACCAATTGGACCAATCTGGGCAGTGAGACCAACGCCAGCTACGCCATCGCTTCAGATCAGAGCCAGGTCGGTAAGTATCTGCGTGTCGTCGCTACCACCACCGATGCATTAGGCGGTGAGACCACCTTTACCAGCGCTGCGAGTTCTGCCATCGCTAACGTCAACGACGCACCGGTTGTAGCGACCAGTCAGTCTGTAACCACCGCTGAAGATACCGCGGTTGAGATTACCGTCAGCGGCTCTGATGTCGATGGGGATACCCTCGCCTACAGTG
>NZ_WBYI01000003.1:0-260823 GCF_013282965.1 Marinobacterium sp. xm-a-152
AGAATACATTGATTATTACAACAACGAGCGAATTAAGCTTAAACTAAAAGGCCTGAGTCCGATAGCATATCGAAATCAGGCCTTGAGCGCCGCTTAGAAATGAGTCCAACTTTATGGGGTCAGTTCAATGTAGCTGGCTTTTTTTCGCCCTGAATAAAACAGGGCCCGTGCGAGTAACTCGACACGGGCCCATAAAAGGAACAACAACAGATAAATATTATCAGAGAGCGGTAGGAAAAGTACAGTCCTCAACTCTCTGGAGCGGGCTTAACGAAGCTCTAAAACATCCTGCATATCGAACAAACCTGCACCCTTGCCTGACAACCAACCTGCTGCTCGTACAGCGCCTTTTGCAAAGGTCATACGGCTAGACGCTTTGTGGGTAATTTCGATTCGCTCACCCTCTGTGGCAAAGAGTACAGTGTGATCACCAACCACATCACCGGCACGAATGGTCTCGAAACCGATCTCTTTTTCAGGGCGCGCACCGGTCTGACCTTCACGACCGTAGACCGCACACTCTTTCAGATCACGTCCCAGCGCATCGGCAACCACTTCACCCATACGCAATGCTGTGCCTGATGGCGCATCCACCTTATGACGGTGGTGTGCTTCGATCACTTCGATGTCGTATCCACCATCATCACCCAAAGCCTTGGCAGCCACTTCAAGCAGTTTGAAACAGAGGTTTACGCCAACAGACATGTTCGGTGCAAAGACAATGGAGATAGACTCACCGCCCTCTGCCAACTTCGCCTTCTGCGACTCGTTTAACCCCGTCGTACCAATCACCATCGACTTACCAGCCGCTTTACAGATCTCAAGATTAGCAAGAGTCGACTCTGGGCTAGTAAAGTCGATCAACACATCAAAATCGTCTGTCACAGTCTCCAACGAGCCAGTAATTGCGACACCCAGACGACCCACGCCTGCCAACTCACCTGCATCGGCACCAATCAACGAACTATCAGGAAGCACAATGGCTGCGCCAAGGGTCACACCCTCTGCCGCGTCGACAGCTTCGATCAATGTTTTACCCATGCGCCCTGCGGCACCCGTGATGGCAATTCGTGTCATCTCTTTTTCCTTAACTGAAAATCTATTCGTCAGTGACACTCAGCCCTTGGTCCATATCCAAGGCTGGCATATCACTCATTAGGCAACCCACCACTTTGGCTGGAACACCCGCTACCGTCGTATGTGCCTCTACAGGCTCCAAAACCACACTGCCTGCACCTACTTTGGCACCCTGGCCGACTTCGATGTTGCCAAGAATCTTAGCACCGGCGCCAATCAAAACCCCAGCGCGAATTTTCGGATGTCGATCGCCCGACTCCTTACCGGTACCCCCTAGGGTCACGGATTGCAGTATCGAGACGTCATTCTCAATGACACAAGTTTCACCGATAACAATGCCTGTTGCGTGGTCAAACATCACACCCTGACCAATGTTAGCAGCGGGATGAATATCTACCTGAAGGGTCGAACTCATGCGACTCTGTAGATAGTTTGCCAAGGATTGACGCCCTTGACGCCACATGTAGTTAGCCACTCGATATGACTGAAGCGCGTGATACCCTTTTAAGTACAACAGCACCGTGCTGTAGTCACGGATTGCAGGGTCACGCGTGTAGACGGCAAGGAGATCGGCACAGGCAGCTTCGATCAGTGTAGGGTCCGCTTCATAAGCGACCTCAAAGATCTCACGCATCGCCACGGCCGGCACCACATCATCCGATAGCTTTTCAGCTAACAGATATGAGAGTGCCGAACGCAGAGTTGGATGACTGTTTATCGTTGTATGGTAGAAGCTCGTCAGAAGCGGCTCGTTAGCACTTAATGTACTCGCCTCACTCTGAAGTGCTTGCCATACCTCTGCAACCGCCTGATCACCCATAACTTAGGTCATATCCTCAAAGAATTTTTTCACTGAATCAAAGAAGCCGTGCTTCTTCGGTCCATGTTTCTGGTGCTCTTCCGTAGAGTCACGGAACTCTTCTAGCAGCTCTTTCTGACGTGAAGTGAGGCTGACTGGGGTTTCAACAACCGCGCGAACCATCAAATCACCCAAGGCGCCACCGCGTACTGGCTTCACACCCTTGCCTCTCAGACGGAACATCTTGCCCGTCTGTGTCTCTGCCGGGATCTTCAGTTTAACCTGACCATCCAGTGTTGGCACGTTTAGTTCACCGCCCAACGCTGCATCGACAAAGCTGATCGGCACTTCACAGTAGAGATTGGCACCGTCTCGTTCAAAAATTGGGTGATCTTTAACACTCACTTGAACATAGAGATCGCCTGAAGGGCCGCCGTGTGCTCCTGCTTCGCCCTCGCCAGATAGACGAATACGATCACCTGTATCAACACCCGCTGGGATCTTAACTTCCAATGTCTTGGTCTTCTGCGTACGGCCCTGGCCGTGACAGACATTACAAGGATCAGAGATGACTTTGCCTTCGCCATGACAGGTTGGACAGGTCTGCTGAACCGCAAAGAAACCTTGCTGCATACGGACCTGACCGGCACCACCACAGGTACCACAGGTCTTAGCCGTAGTACCCTTCTTAGCGCCGCTACCATCACAGGTTTCACAAGAAACGTAGGTAGGAACTTTTAGCGTCTTTTCACAACCGCGAACGGCCTCTTCAAGACTCAAATCAAGGTTGTAACGCAGATCGGCACCGCGACGCACGCTGGAACGACCGCGACCACGACCACCGCCGCCACCGAACATGTCGCCAAAGACATCGCCAAAGATATCTGAGAAGCCACCTTCAAAGCCACCGCCCATACCACCTTGGCCACCCAAGCCAGCATGACCATACTGATCGTAGGCCGCTTTCTTCTGCGCATCAGACAACACTTCGTACGCTTCACTGATCTCTTTAAACTTGAGTTCAGCCGCCTCGTCATCCGGGTTGCGGTCAGGGTGATACTTCATCGCTAGGCGACGGTAAGCCTTTTTGATGTCACGGTCAGATGCATCACGAGAGACACCTAAGAGTTCATAATAATCTTGCTTGCTCATACTGCGTGTAAACCTGTAATTACGCTATCGTGAATATGACAACGCGGGAGTAAAGACCCCCGCGCTGACACACGATTTTGTGAGAGTCTTAACTCTCGTTATTGCTTGCTAAGCTTACTTCTTGTCGTCTTTGACTTCTTCAAACTCAGCATCAACAACATCATCGCCTGCATCGCGAGCCGCTTCAGCTTCAGCGCCTTGGCCAGCTTCTGCTTGTTGTGCAGCGTCTGCATACATCTTCTGAGCAACACCCGAAACCGCTTCCGTTAGCGCTTCAGTTTTTGCTGTGATCTCTGCAGTGTCAGAGCCTTTCAACACCTCTTCAAGTGCAGTGATGGCTGCTTCGATGTTCGATTTCTCTTCATCAGAAGCCTTGTCACCCGCATCTTCTAGCGTCTTACGTGCTGTGTGAACCATGGCATCACCCTGGTTACGAGCAGCCGTTAGCTCTTCAAATTTCTTATCTTCTTCAGCGTGCGCTTCGGCATCCTGAACCATCTTCTCGACTTCGTCATCGCTTAGACCAGAAGAGGCTTTAATAACGATCGACTGCTCTTTACCAGTCGCCTGGTCTTTAGCAGAGACGTTTAGGATACCGTTAGCATCGATATCGAAGGTTACTTCGATCTGTGGCATGCCACGTGGTGCTGGTGGGATATCCGCAAGGTCGAAACGGCCCAGCGACTTGTTCTGAGTCGCTTGCTTACGCTCACCCTGAACAACGTGAATGGTTACCGCTGTCTGGTTGTCTTCCGCTGTCGAGAAGGTCTGAGACTTACGCGTAGGGATCGTCGTGTTCTTGTCGATCAGTGGTGTTGCAACGCCACCCATGGTTTCGATACCTAGAGTCAGTGGTGTTACGTCCAGTAGAAGAACGTCTTTAACATCGCCTGAAAGTACCGCACCCTGAAGGGCAGCACCCATCGCTACCGCTTCGTCTGGGTTAACGTCTTTACGTGGCTCTTTACCAAAGAACTCAGCCACTTTCGCCTGCACCATTGGCATACGAGTCTGACCACCGACGAGGATAACGTCGTCGATTTCAGAAGCGGATAGGCCAGCATCTTGCAGTGCAATGCGACATGGCTCAAGTGAACGTTGTACAAGATCTTCAACCAGTGACTCTAGCTTCGAACGAGACAGTTTAACGTTCAAGTGTTTAGGACCTGTTGCATCCGCAGTGATGTAAGGCAGGTTAACGTCAGTAGACTGTGCCGATGAAAGCTCAACTTTCGCTTTCTCACCCGCCTCTTTTAGACGCTGTAGCGCTAGCGGATCGTTGTGTAGATCGATGCCAGACTCTTTCTTAAACTCGTCTGCTAGGTAGTTGATAACCGCAAGGTCGAAGTCTTCACCACCTAGGAATGTATCACCGTTGGTTGCGAGTACTTCAAACTGGTGCTCGCCATCAACGTCTGCAATTTCGATGATCGAGATATCGAAAGTACCACCGCCTAGGTCGTACACTGCGATCGTGCGATCACCCGCCGCTTTGTCCATACCGTAAGCAAGTGCAGCAGCAGTAGGCTCGTTGATGATACGTTTAACTTCTAGACCTGCGATACGACCCGCATCTTTAGTTGCTTGACGCTGAGAGTCGTTAAAGTATGCCGGAACCGTGATAACCGCTTCTGTCACAGACTCGCCTAGGTAATCTTCAGCAGTCTTCTTCATCTTCTTAAGAACTTCTGCAGAGATCTGTGGTGGTGCTAGCTTCTCGCCTTTCACCTCAACCCACGCATCACCGTTGTCCGCTTTAGCGATGTTGTAAGGCACCATCTTGATGTCTTTCTGTACAACATCGTCTTCAAAACGACGACCGATTAGACGCTTGATCGCGAATAGCGTGTTGTCTGGGTTAGTAACTGCCTGACGTTTCGCCGACTGACCAACCAGAGTTTCGCCTTCTGCTGAGTAAGCAATAATCGACGGAGTGGTACGATCGCCTTCAGCGTTCTCAATAACTTTAGTTTTATCGCCTTCAAGTACTGCTACACACGAGTTGGTAGTACCTAGGTCAATACCGATGATTTTACCCATGTTTAAATCTCCTAATGACACCGCGCTGGGTGTTTAAAACTGTTTTACCTTAACCCCTATATGGGTGTGGTCTTTCAAATATCAAGTCTGGTTTATAAAAAGGTCTTAACCTTTAGCGACCATCACCATCGCAGGACGAACTAAGCGACCATTAAGTAGGTAGCCCTTCTGCATCACCGCAATAACAGAGTTTGGTGCTGCACCTTCCGCTTCAACCATCGACATCGCTTGATGGTGCTCTGGGTTGAACGCCTCACCCTCTGGGTTGATCACTTCTAGATTGAATTTAGCAACGCCATCGATGAACATTTTGTGCGTCATCTCAACGCCTTCACGAAGCGGTTTAACTACCTCATCTTCGACCTGGCTCGCCTCAATAGCGCGCTCTAGACTGTCGATGACCGGCAGTAGCTCTTCGGCAAATTTCTCAACAGCAAACTTACGCGCTTTATCCACCTCAACCTCAGCACGACGGCGCTGGTTAGCGATCTCCGCTTGGGCACGAGGTTCAAGCTCTGCCAGCTGTTTTTGCAGCTCAGCAATCGTCGCATTCGCAGCGGCTAGCTCTTCTTGAAGGGATTCAACGGTCAGCTCTTCCGTCTCAACCAGTTCAGGCTCCACAAGATTCTCTTCAGCCGTCGCGTCGACTTGACTCTCTTCAACCTGATCTTGGTGTGTCTGATCTTCATTCGCCATGGTGTTATCTCCAGAATCATTCAATCTTGTCTCCTATGTGGTATCGGCCAACTGAAATTCAACCCTTCCGCGCGCTTTTTTGACCTAAGGCTGCACTTTTCTATTGCCTAATCCACAAATATTGGTTAAAAACACAGTAACTGTATATCTAAACAGGTATTGAGCCATGTTAACGCTACTCAGCATTCGAAACTTTGCGATCGTCTCGACACTCGACCTAGAACTAAAATCGGGCATGACCGTCGTCAGCGGTGAGACCGGTGCCGGCAAATCGATCATGCTTGATGCACTGGGATTAGCCTTAGGCAAACGTGCAGAAGCCGACTCGGTTCGAGAAGGGGCGAAACGAGCTGAGATTAGCGCTGCGTTCGATATACAAGCACTACCCGAAGCGAAACGCTGGTTAGAGGCGAATGAGCTAGAGTCGGAAGAGATTAACGAGTGTATTTTACGCCGTACACTGAGTGCCGACGGTCGCAGCCGTAGCTATATCAATGGCCACCCCTGCCCACTGAACCGCGTCAAAGAGCTGGGTGAGCTGCTTGTCGATATACACGGCCAGCACGAACACCAACGCCTATTAAAGCGTGATTTTCACCGCACCCTGCTAGACAACTACGCCAAAGCCAATGAGACAGCACTGGAAGTACGCAAACTCTTTACCCAGTGGCAATCGAAGCAGAGTGAGTTGAAACGCCTTCAAGACATGAGTGAAGAGGCGAATGCGCAACTGCAACTGCTGAGCTATCAAACGGAAGAGCTCAACCGTTTAGACCCTCAAACAGGTGAACTGCAAGCCTTAGAAGAGGAGCAGAAGATACTCTCCAACGCAGGGTCAATCCTTAACAGTGGCCAACAGATCCAGATGCTTCTTAGCGAGGGTGAAGAGAGCAACGCCACAGCGGTACTCAACCAAGCACTGCACCTATTGGGCGACATCGAAGCGGACTCACCTGCACTACAGCAGACCGCCGAGATGCTAAACGCTGCTCTGATTCAAGTGGAAGAGGCCGAACGCGAGTTGAGCCATTTTGTTCAACGAGTTGAGTTGGACCCTGAGCGCTTACAAGAGGTGGAAGATCGCTTAACCAGCATCTACGATCTAGCCAGGAAACACCGCATTGCGCCAGAGCAGTTACCGGAATTAAAAGACCAACTAAATACTGAACTCGACTCTTTGGCTCATGTCGATGAGAACTTAGAGCAACTCGAATCCGAGGTTGCTACGGCTAATGCCGCATTGATTGAGAAAGCTCGCCAACTCAGCAAACTACGCAGCAAAGCAGCCAAACAGCTTGATAAAGAGGTGAATGAACAACTTGCCATGCTGGGCATGAACAGTGCACGTTTCACAGCCAGCCTGAGTGATATCGATCCTAAATACATTACGGCCCAAGGCTTGGAAGAGATTGAGTTCCTGATCAATACCAATCAGGGCCAAACCGCAAAACCGCTGGCCAAAATTGCCTCGGGTGGTGAACTGTCACGAATTAGCCTTGCGATTCAAGTTGTAACGGCTAAGACGACTGACACCCCGACACTCATTTTTGACGAAGTCGATGTCGGTATTGGCGGAGGCATTGCCGAAGTCGTTGGCCGACTGTTACGTCATTTGAGTGAACGAGCACAGATTCTCTGTGTCACACACCAACCTCAGGTGGCTTCACAAGGAACCCAACACCTGTTTGTCAGCAAAGGCGCAGACACCGGTTCGGTTGAGACCAAAATCACACCACTCACCGAAAATCAGCGCATTAATGAGATCGCTCGAATGCTGGGTGGACTTGAGATGACTGATACCACCCTTGAGCACGCTAAAGAGATGCTGACCAGCGCGCTATAGACTGGTCGATTCAAACAGTGGCGTGTAAACTAATGCCACTTTGAACAGTAACAGGAACAACCTGAACATGCGCAAGCTCATCATCTCTGCCTTTCTTGCTACTCTCGTGACCGGCTGTACAACCTTTCCAGGCGTGTACAAAATGGATGTTCCGCAAGGCAACCAGGTGACACAAGAGATGGTAGATCAGCTTCGCCCTGGAATGACGCCGAGCCAAGTTCGCTATGTGCTAGGAACACCCCTGTTAACGGATACCTTCAACCAGAACCGATGGGACTATGTCTTCCAGTTGGTACAAGAGGATGAAGTGGTAGAGCTACGTCAGTTTCGCGTCTACTTTGAAAACGACAAGCTGGTGCGTTTGGAAGGCGATCTGAAACCTCAGTAACGCAGAGCTCAACGAATACAAAAAAGCCAACTTACGAGTTGGCTTTTTTGGCTTTAGCTTCGGCTGCTCGACGAGCGCGAACCTCTTTAGGGTCAGCAATTAACGGGCGGTAGATCTCTACTCTATCACCGTCACGCAAGACCTCTGCTTTAGGGTCCTTGATCGCACGACTGAAGATACCCATTGGGTCACTGTTGATATCGATCTGTTTATACAGCTCAGCAATGCGCGAGCGAACAACCGCATCATATGCCGTTGTACCCTCTTCTACTTGCAGAGCAATGATCTTCTGTTCAGTCGGCAGAGCATAGGCCACTTCAACGTTAATCACTGATCACCTCATCCGTAAATTTGATCAGCGCGCGACACAAAGGCATCCACCAAAGTTGTCGCGACACTATTAAACACTTTAGACATCGCCATTCCAGTTAGCTTGCCCTCAAACTCGAAACTGAGATTGAGTTCCACCTTAGAAGCTTCATCTGACAACTCAGTGAACGTCCAAACCCCCTCAAGACTTTTAAAGGGGCCATTAACCAAACCAATGGTCATTGAAACGGGACGGACCAGATGATTACGCGTCGTAAAATCATAACTAAGCCCCCCTTTAGCGAGCTTCAGTGTCGCTTCGAGCATCTCATCACTCTCTGCGATCACCTCCGTGCCAGAGCACCAAGGCAGGAACTCTGGGTAGCGACGCACATCGTTGATCAGATCAAACATCTGCTCAGCGGTGTGTAATACAAGAGCGGTTCTATTTACGACCGTCATAGCGGTAGGCAAATCTCAAATAACAGTTACAAGCTGCTTATTGTCCAGTTTATATACGCTTTGAACAAGAGGATTCCTTCCTTTGCTTACAACAGCTCTATATAATCCGCCGCATGGCAAAAAAGAAGAAAGCTCCTGGCGGAAACACCATCTGCCAAAATAAACGTGCACGATTCGAGTACAGCATCGAAAATAAATTCGAAGCTGGCCTTGTGCTGACCGGGTGGGAAGTCAAAAGCCTACGCGAAGGCCGCGCACAACTGGTTGAGTCTTACATCGATTTTAAAAACGGTGAAGCTTGGCTATTGGGTGCCCACTTCTCGCCATTAAAAACCGCCTGCACACACGTTGTTGCAGATCCGGTTAGACCACGCAAACTGTTGCTGAACCGCACAGAACTGAACCGCCTAGCCGGTGCAGTCGAAGCCAAAGGTTTCACCTGTGTCGCACTGAGCCTCTACTGGAAAGAGAGCAAAATTAAGTGTGAGATTGGTTTAGCAAAAGGTAAGAAACTTCACGACAAACGTGCGACTGAAAAAGAGCGCGATTGGAACCGTGAAAAGCAGCGTGTTCTCAGCAAGAACCAATAGAGTTCTTGTAACCCAGATAGCAAACGCTATACTGGCCAGTTCTGGGGGTGACTTGGATTCGACGCCGATTGCGAACCCTTAGGTGCATGTCGAGAATGTGATGATTCTCGTAAATCCCTCATCACACAGTTATAGTTGCAAACGACGATAACTACGCTCTAGCAGCCTAAGCCTGCTAGCGCTGCCCTCTAAGGTGTCTATAACTCAGAGTTTCGGCAGTGTCATATGAGATAGAATCGCCCGGAGACTTCGCCTTAAGGCAAAGGGTTAAAACTCAAAAAGGCTCGCCCATAACAGCCTGACTCTCGGCTCGTGACGGGTTAACTCAATAGAGATGTCTATGCATGTAGAGCTTGAGGCAGAGGATTGACGGACGCGGGTTCGAAACCCGCCACCTCCACCAATACACTAAGGTCAACCGGAAGCGGTTGGCCTTTTTTATTGCGTATCTATTTGTATTCTTTGGGGTTAATGAGTGTTCCTGAAGAGGTTGGTCGCGCTCAATTTTTCAGACATATTCCCAATATTGTCTCTCAATACCGGATATTCTCTGCAACTCTCTACTCTTCGAAAAGTCGAAGTCAACGAACCGAGTTTTTATAATCTAAATATTTTCAATAAGTTACTTACGGACTAATCGATTAGTTGATTAAACGCATTGGGTCTCAATATAGAATTTCATGCCAAACCTCGTCGAGCTTACGAGGGGTGGATTCCAGCGGACGCAGCCTCTATAGTCGTCTTGTCAGGTCTTAGGACTCTAGTAGACCTCGTCTACTACTCTGTTCACCGGCCAAGGCTTACAGAATATGTACTGTCCATTTGCTCCTTCCAAATAACAGCAGGGTCCACTGCTAAATCAAATAGTGTCACGTGGTCCGGCACCTCATCATCCAGTATCGCCTCGACGATCTCCGGAGCCAGCGTGGTCAGGTTGATCATACGACTGACGTAACTGCTATCGATACCCTCTCGCTTTGCTATTTCTTTTAGACTGGACACCTCGCCTGACTCAAACATCCTCACCCATCGATGACCGCGTGCCAGTGCTGATTGAAGTATGGTCGGCTTTTGATCCCAGGGCCGGCCTATGATTTCACCATCAGGCCTTTTTAATAGCTTACGACCGCTACGCCGGCTAATTTTGATCGGAATTCGGATGCTCAGCTGGCCGTCACTGGATTGATATGTCTCTCGATTGCCTGATGTATTTAGTTCAATCTCGTTCATATTGACGCTCCAGAATCATAGTTTCGCTGGGCAGACATCAATTCCCTGGTCACAGTTTCAAGACCATTTAGACGCATCCGCACTTCAATATCATCGGGCGAGACTACAACTTTCTCTACCAATAACTTGGTGATGCGTTCATGTTCCGCAGGTAATAAGTGGTCCCATATACCATCGAGCTGAACCATCGCAACGGTGACCTTGGCTTCATCAAGATCATTATCGAGTACTACACCTTGCGGAATTATTCGCTCTAGCATCGGGGGCGAGCGAAGAATTTCACGCAGCTGGGATACTACCGTGGTTTCCAACTGCACT
Organism: Marinobacterium sp. xm-a-152; assembly: GCF_013282965.1. Classification (NCBI taxonomy): domain Bacteria; kingdom Pseudomonadati; phylum Pseudomonadota; class Gammaproteobacteria; order Oceanospirillales; family Oceanospirillaceae; genus Marinobacterium; species Marinobacterium sp. xm-a-152. The sequence goes on from NZ_WBYI01000003.1 coordinate 10,905, forward strand.
GCTGGATAGCGCGCCAAACCTGATGCGCCAGCATATTCTTTGACATCTCGCTGCGGTATGTAGTAGCGGTAACGCTTTCCATTCTTTTTCGTCGTTTGCCAAGGCGTCAAAGTATGGCCGTCGGATCCGAAGACGATACCTTTCAGCAGAAATGGAACTTTGGCTCGAGTACGATTCGCTCGAACTTTCCCGTTTGTCGCCAATATCGCGTGGACTGCATCCCACTCCTCTTGAGTGATGATTGGCATATGCCGTCCGTCATACCACTTATCTTTGTGATGGATTTTGCCGATGTAAGTCTGGTTGTGGAGGTACTTGTAGATCATGCCTTTATCGATGGGCTTACCGGCCCGGTAGTTTCCATCCTGTGTCGTCCACGACTTGCTTGTTGCGCTTTCAAGCTGAAGCTCTCGTACCAACAGCGTCGCTGATCCCAGTTCTACGAAACGTGTAAATATTTGCTTCACCAATTTGGCTTCTTTCGGGTTCGGTACTAGATGACGGTCTTTAACGTCATATCCTAGCGGTGGAATACCACCCATCCACATGCCCTTTTTCTTGCTAGCGGCGATTTTGTCGCGAATACGCTCTCCTGTTACCTCACGCTCAAATTGGGCAAATGAAAGCAGAATATTCAGCGTCAGTCGCCCCATCGATGAGGTGGTGTTGAACTGCTGAGTCACGGAGACAAAGGAGACCTTGTGGCGATCAAATATCTCAACCATCTGCGAGAAGTCCGCCAAACTACGAGTTAGTCTGTCGATTTTGTAGACAACAACAATATCAATTTTACCGGCTTCAATGTCTCGCATTAGACGCTGCAGTGCTGGTCGATCCATATTGCCACCGGAGTAGGCTGGATCTGCATAATCATCAGCCACTGGTATCCAGCCCTCGTGTCGCTGGCTAGTGATGAAATTGTGCCCGGCGTCAGTCTGGGCATGAATCGAGTTGTACTCTTGATCTAAACCCTCATCGTTGGATTTTCGGGAGTAAACCGCACAACGTTTTCTCTGTTTTATCTCTGTACTCACTTAGCACCCCCTGCCACTTTATTTTTCTTTGGCCGAGTCGCCGACCTCAGACCAAAAAACACCGGACCTGACCAACGAGTCCCTGTAATGATCCGTGCGATTTCAGAGAGACTGCTATAAATCATCCCTCTATATTCGAACTCCTCATCAAGTGTCACGATCACTTGATGTTGCACACCTTGGTACTCACGAATGAGTACAGTCCCTGGTTCAGGAATCTGTTTGCCAGCTTTTCGTGGGCTCCCTGTATCTTTGAGCAGTTGGTCAACTCTCTTTTTATTTTTCTCAAGCAGTTCGGGGTTATGTTTGCGGTATGCATCCTCCTGGAGTTTGAAGGCCAACCGGCGCTCAAGATAAGGACGACGATTGGTCGGCGGTTTAGTTTGATACGTTTCCCACCAGAGTAATTTAAGATCCTCAAATGGCAGCTGTATGAGATCCGCTATCTGTGCGATAACCGAATCAGGTATCTCGACTAGTTTATGTTTTCTGTTCATTCCGACTCCGTATGGTTGTGTAGGGTGTCGTTTGTATGAACGCTCTTCTCCTGGCAGAAGCCAAGCTCAACTTCGCTATACTCTGAAGGTGTCTGCGGACTAGCGCATCCACTCTCGCGTAGACGAACCAAGCCATTCGCCAGGAGTTGCGCGACTTCGTTGAGTCGCTGGCTCGGATCCATCTTGTCGGGTGGAATCTGTTTGATTTGATACATTGGTACGCACTCCTGAATAACTAACGACCGTTGACGATAATTTTCAGGGTGGATGGTCTATCTGGCCATCACGTAGTTTCGAGCCGATATGTGCTCGTGAGGGCTAATGCAAAAAGTGATCGAAATATTTTCGATTAGAGGTAGGCGGTTACACTGTTTTAGATGAAATGGCTGACGGTATCTTCGAGCAACTCATCCTCTCGATCGTCATCGTATCCATCGTCAATATCTGGCAGTAGCAGCAAGGTGAGTGTGTAATCGTATTGCTCTGTCGCAACCATGGTTTCGATCAGCTCAAGCTCAGGGTGCTCATTCTCAAACCAGTGGTGAGCAGGAATGGTTTGTTTGGAACCATAGGCTGGAGATTCCTCGCGCACGGCCAACGCTGATTCAGGTAACTCAATGGTATTTTTACGCGTCGCGAATACCGCGCCAGATTTGTATGCAGCCTGATTGGAGGAGGCCCACAACATAAAACCGTCGCGACTGGCCACAAGAACTGCTCGTTTAGGTGTGACTTTAATCCAACGGAGAGCCGCAGCGGTTAGCGATACGCCATAACGTTCTGCAAGTTCGCTGAACAGCTCAAATCCCGGCTCTTCGTTGTAAATCTGCTGGCGAAAATCATCGACTGGCATCAGTAGTTCCGCAGCAAATTCATCAGCCTCTTTCTCGAGGTCACGATCTACACCTACCTTCTCCGAAGCACGAGAGTTAGTGCATTTGAACTGAAGCTGGTCCTTTCTATGCAAGATGTAATGCCCAAACTCATGTGCGATGGTGAATCGCTGCCTCCCCTCCGTCCAGTTAGTGTTGTAAATAATCATCCATTTCGATTGATCAGATGATGCCTTCAACATCCCATCAAAATCGTCAAATGACTCTCCAACGACCTTAGTGATGGGGTCGGCACTCGTAGCCTGAGAATAATCTTGCGCCAGTCGTACCACATCAACTGGGAAACGATCAGGCCCCAACACTTGATTAAGCATTGCAGATATTTGGTTAGCAGTGCGCACTGGGCGCTTGAACTGGCTCATCAATCAAAGGCGTCCAGGATTTTCTGGAGTTTGACCTTATCGGGATCGGACAGCGACTGGTATTTCCGGAAAAATGCCATGTCCTTTACCTCTTGATCGGGCGTCATATCCGTCGCCGTCATTAGGAACTCGCTGGTCACTTCCAAAGCCTTCGCTAATTTTGCCAGTTTGTCGGCAGATGGGTTCGGATCATCCTTATTCTCCAGCTCCCACAGGTAGCCTTTACTCGAATCGGTCATCTCCGCCAGCTTATCGAGGCTCAACTTCTTCTCTTTTCTCAGGGCTTTAATTTTATTTCCCAGTGGCGAAGGCACTTTTTTCTCCGAGTATTAATGACTTGTAGACTTACTCACAGGATACCACCAGAAAGAACACTTTTGTATTGGCTTGACAAACCTAGCATCGATTATCAGAATCAGTTTTGTTCGGTATAGCGAACTTTTTAAACCAGCGTCGCTCCTTACTCGGGTGGTAGCTGATAACAACTCACCGCCCGATGAAGGAGCTTTACATGACCGATCATGAATACATTTCAAAATTGATTCGGCATCTACCACCTGATGTGTGCCGCACGTTTCTGGCCCAACAAACATCTGTGGAAATCCCTGAACTCAATACCAAAGACACGCTAACCGCCCAACGTGCTGTACTCACCACCCATATGTCAGAGCTGAGTGTTCACACACTTCAAAAATTGGAGGAGCTCTGCGAAAGCATCGCGCTGCTTTCCGATGGAGCAGGGCAAGATGTAATTGAAGGAATCAAGCAAGAGATCAAGACAGATAAGGGGTTAGAGGCTTTTTCTGCTCTGCGAAACCCTTATCATAGATCACTCTGGTTCTTCGAGAATGAGCCCCGTTTATTTGATGAGGCTCTGAACTCACGTCAGGCCGATCTCTTTCGTCAGAGCCAATCTTGCTACTCAGGCTTCTTAGCCGATGTAGACTTGATCCTCCATGAAGATGAGCAATCACAGGAGCGGTTTCATGAAGCGGCCGCGGCACATTTCGGTTGCCCAAAAGATGAGATCGCAATTCAAGTTTTCCGTCGTTTACGGACTGACACAACAGCAGAGCCAACCATCGCGTTGTATCAGGTCAGCATTCACTACAACCGCCCACCCGAAATCGTAGAACGCGTTCAGCATAGCGAACTTGTAGCCAACGAAGTGGTTCGGGCTATTTCGTCCCATATCACCTACGAACCCGATAAAGGTTACGTTGAGGTACTATCTAAGGATACGCAGGGGCGTGACGCTCTGGCAGCCATCGTTGCCGGCACACTGCTTGCTTCACCCATCACAGGCGAGTCGGTCCCTATCAAGCAATACGATTACCAAAGTCTGGCGGCACCGCGAAACTTTGATATTTCAAACGAACCAGTCACCAGCGTTAAAGTCCTTGAGCTTGGGTATGCTGGACCGATTTGCGGATCCTCGATTGCCAAGGTCTCCATCCGAGACCCTCAAGATATCTACAGCGCAGCAAAGAGCCTATACAACAATCCCGCATTCGAATTCCGTGACTACACACTGAATTACGCCAAGATCTCCATCAAACTACGCAAAGAGGGTCGCGGTCGCGCCAGAACGATCACCATTGAACTGCGTGGCGAAAACCGCTGCAATATCAAAACCAAACGTGAGAAGGATCGCGCCTTATGTGACCACCTGCTTCACAAATGGAATCTCGTCAAGGAGGTCTCGAAGGATGCGCGCCCTATCGACCCACTCGCTGCTTGATCTAATAAAGCTCTTCGAACAGTCCGTTCAAAGGGTGGTTGGTGAGGACGGGCAAATACTGACCGGCATTCCTGGGTGGAGGCTTCGCCAATACGAAGCACTGGATTCAGAACGCATCTCTGAATGGTGTGATTGTATTGGCTATGCCGGCTACTACCAGGCGCCCTATGGTAATGATCACTGTGACGTTGATGTTTTTCCGGATGATGGGTCTGACCGATATCTATACCGTTGCCCAGAAACCTTTAGGCTCCGAGCGATAGAGCCTACAGAGATAGGCATATACCACCCTCGGAAAGAACTGTTTCTAAACGCTATGGCTGACCTCTTAGATATCCCAGTGGCTCTTCGTAGCGGAATATCACAAGCCGACATTCAGGGAACACTCTGGCGAATCGGTAAAGTCCGCGTGGGGCCTACACTCACGGACATCTGGGTAGCCCGCGGTTTGGCATTGTCTGTTGATGCCGTTTTTCAACGTCTACAGCAAACTGACTTGTCCGATCTTGGGATAATTCTCACGACGGGTAATTCTCTACCCGCCATCATTACAGTGCCACGTCACTATCGAGTCATACCTATCAAAGAGGTAATCGATTCGACGCAGAACGTAGCGAGAATCGATATGGAGAGGCTCAGCCAATTGGTGACTGGAGCGAACTTCCCAGACGACCACCAAAGGTCGCCAGTTCATTTTGATGAATACAGCAATAAGCTGACCATTCGCACCAACCCAGTACCTTGGGTGATCACCGGTCTTAAGCAGGCGGCAGCCGTCAAATATATGGCCGAGCAGGCGAACAAGGGGAGATGGAAGCTTTCCGCCGCTGAAATTCTCGGTAGCGTTTACGGCACACAAAATCTGGGCCGCAGTAGGCGAATGCAGGACCTTTTTAAAAGTAATTCCCAATGGCGCGATTACATTACAAATCACGAGAAAGGTATTTGGGGATTTGTGACCTAAAGTTGCTAGGAATGTATCTACTCGGATACACTTGATTTATGTTTACCATCAAAACCTATGGCAAAGTCGTCGGAGGAGTAGAACATGAGCAGACCACTTAATGTCGCCAATCTACCTGAGTTTGATATGGCGTCCCAACTCCGCGATGAAAATGATATTGCGGAATATCTGTCTATTGTCTTAGAAGATGGTGACAGCGATGAACTGATACGAGCAATTGGCCATATAGCCAAAGCACGCGGAATGACACAGATCGCCAAGGAAACCGGGCTTGGGCGTGAAAGTCTCTACAAAGCTTTGTCTGCCGGAGCCAAGCCACGCTTTGAAACCATTCTGCTTGTTTTGCGTGCACTCAATATAGATCTTAAAGCAGTAAGTCACGAAGCAGCCCATAACTAAGTCAGCTGTGCACTGACATCAGATAACCGCCTCCGGGCGGTATTTTTGTTTCTGGCCGATTAACTTTTGATCGGTTTACTCCCCCCATTCATCCCCCCATCACGTTGGCTGACGCCCCTACATCCTCCCCACCAAACTGACCTCACGTTTTCGCAATAACCAACAGGAGTGCAACGTGAGTATCAAACACATCAACCAGACACTACTAGCCGAGCGCTGGTGTGTCAGCGAGACCACCCTCGAACGGTGGCGCTCGCAGGGCATTGGCCCGGTCTTTCTCAAACTACATGGCCGCATCGTTTATCGCGAAGAGGATATCCAGGCTTATGAGGAGGAGTGTCTTCGCAAAAGCACCTCGCAAAGCGTGCATGCAGGAGGTGTGGCATGAACCTTCAACAGATCAACGAGATTATCTGCACCCCAGTCAGCACACTTGCCGAGCTATCGAGTGATTCGCTGTTTCGCCTCAAAAATGATGCAGCCGATCAACTCGCTATGGCTAAAGCGTTGTGCGAGCAAGTGGATCGTGTGCTAGAGCAACGTTACAACACCCAGGCTCAACAGCAGCGTCTTTCTGTAGGCAAAGACACGGGCGTCGTGCATTTCGACGATGGCGAAGTCCGTATCTCGGCTGACCTACCCAAGCGTGTCACTTGGGATCAGAAGAAGCTTGATGAGATCGCCAAGCGCATCGCCGCCAGCGGCGAAGATCCGGGTCAGTACATCGACATCAGCTACAAAGTTTCCGAGCGTAAATACGAAGCTTGGCCCGATAATCTCAAGTCCTCATTTGCTGGCGCTCGCACCCTGAAAACCGGCAAGCCGAGCTTCCGTTTGGCACTGATTTCGGAGGTCCAGTCATGAGCCTCCCAATTATCTCAGCGGATCAACGCCTCGCCGAAAAGCGTGGCATCAAAGGCTGCATCTTCGGCAAAAGTGGCATCGGTAAAACATCACTGCTCTGGACGCTGGATGCACCAAGCACCCTCTTCTTCGATCTCGAGGCCGGTGATCTGGCTATCGAAGGCTGGAGCGGTGACAGCATTCGTCCCAAGACTTGGCCCGAGTGTCGCGACTTTGCCGTCTTTATTGGTGGTCCTAACCCTGCCCTTCGTGATGATCAGGTCTACAGCCAGAGTCACTATGACGCTGTCTGTGAGCGCTTCGGTAATCCGGCAGAGCTAGAACGCTACGAGACCATATTCATCGACTCAATCACGGTTGCCGGTCGCCTCTGTTTTCAGTGGTGTAAAGGTCAGCCTCAGGCATTCAGCGAGCGCAGCGGTAAACCAGATATGCGCGGCGCCTATGGTCTGCACGGCCAGGAGATGATTGCCTGGCTCACGCACCTTCAGCACACCCGCATGAAGAATATCTGGTTCGTTGGCATCCTCGATGAGCGTATCGACGACTACAACCGCAAGCTGTTCACCCCGCAGATCGACGGTTCTAAAACGGGTCTTGAACTGCCGGGCATCGTCGATCAAGTCATCGCTATGGCTGAACTCAAAGACGAAGACGGCAACCCATTCCGTGCCTTCATCAACCACACGCTGAACCAGTGGGGCTACCCCGCCAAGGATCGCAGCGGCCGCCTGGATACCATCGAGGAGCCGCACCTGGGCCGACTGATGGCCAAGATAAAAAGCCCCGCAGCACCAGCGCCGGAGCGACTCCGTTTTGACAGCCCTAAACCACTTCAAGAGCCAATTACCCCAGACACAGGAGATGCCCTATGAGCCTCTGGAACGACTTTAACAACGCTGATGATCAGCAATCTTACGACGTCATCCCCAAAGGAACGGTCGCTCGTGTTCGCATGACGATTAAACCCGGTGGACTTGATGACCCAAGCCAAGGTTGGACAGGAGGCTTTGCCACGCAAAGCACGATGACCGGATCGGTCTACCTCAACTGTGAGTTTGTGGTTACAGAAGGTCCCTTTGCCAAACGAAAAATCTGGAGCCTTATCGGACTGGAAAGTCCGAAAGGACCTGAGTGGGCCAACATGGGTCGCAGCTTTATCAAAGGCATCCTGAATTCATCGCGTGGCCTGCACCCCGGAGATCAATCACCCAAGGCTCAACAGATGCGCCGCATCTCTGGCTTTTCCGATCTTGAAGGGGTCGAGTTTGTTGCCAAAATCGATGTCGACAAGGACCAGAATGGTGAGCTGAAAAACATCATCAAGTCAGCGGTCACACCTGATCAAAAGGGATATGCCGAAGCGATGGGTTCTGTTCCTGCTGCCCCCGCACCGGCTGTTTACTCAGCACCAGCGCCTCAAACCGCACCTACTCAAGAGCAACCGGCTGTACCCAGCGGTCGCCCAGCCTGGGCTCAGTAAGGGAGTACGCTAATGATTCTTCGTCCCCGTCAAAAAGTGTTTGTTGAGCGCTGTCTATCGGCGCTCGATAAACATAACAACACTCTGGGCGTAGCGCCAACCGGTGCTGGCAAAACCATCATGCTCTCAGGTGTTGCGGGGCGTTGGATCCAGGGTACTCAGGCCAAAGTGTGTGTCCTCGCCCACCGTGACGAACTCACCGAGCAGAATGCCTCCAAGTTCAACCGAGTTAATCCGGATATCGAGACCTCTCTCTTCGATGCGAAAGAGAAGTCCTGGGAGGGACAAACCACCTTTGCGATGGTGCAGACACTCTCTCGCCAATCGAATCTGGCACAGATGCCCGCTTTGGATCTGCTCGTCATTGATGAAGCTCACCACGCGGCAGCACCCAGTTACCGCGCCATCATTGAGCACGCCACAAAGCTCAATCCAAGCCTAAAGCTCTTCGGGGTAACGGCAACGCCCAATCGGGGAGACGGCAAAGGACTGCGTCCGGTTTTCAGCAACGTCGCTGATCAAATCAGTCTTGCTGAGCTCATTCAATCTGGTCACTTGGTACCTCCCCGCACCTTTGTGGTGGATGTTGGTACCCAAGCCGCTCTCTCGGAAGTGAAGCGCTCGGCCGATGATTTCGACATGCATGAGGTCGACGCCATTATGAACCGCAAGGTCATTACCGAAGCGGTCGTAAAGCACTGGCAGACACATGCTGGCAAACGAAAAACGGTGGTGTTCTGCTCAACGGTTGATCACGCCAATAACGTTGCGAACGCCTTTCGACAAGTCGATGTGAACAGCGTGGTTGTTCACGGCGCACTGAACAGGGCTGAGCGAGAGTCTGCAATTGCTCAGTTTTCGGCTGGCCAAGCACAGGTCATCGTTAACGTTGCAGTGCTCACCGAGGGGTGGGATCACCCACCGGTAGATTGTGTGGTGTTGCTTCGCCCGAGTTCATACAAGTCGACACTGATTCAGATGATCGGCCGAGGGCTTCGCACTGTCGATCCTGAAGAGTATCACGGAGTCAGCAAGACCGACTGCATTGTGTTGGACTTCGGCACCAGCACCCTCATGCACGGATCGCTCGAACAAGAGGCTCTGCTCGACGGCCATCAGGTCTCTGGCAAAGCTCCAACCAAAACCTGTCCAGACTGCGATGCCGAAGTCCCACTCTCTTCTATGGAGTGCGCGCTGTGCGGCCATGTTTGGGAGCGCACAACCGATGGTGAGAAACCCGAACTCACCGAGTTTGTCATGTCCGAAGTCGATCTACTCAAGCGCTCGTCATTCCGCTGGAGTGATCTCTTTGACGATGACACCGCCCTTATGGCGACAGGCTTTTCGGCATGGGCGGGTGTGTTTTATCTAAACGGTCAATGGTTCGCCGTTGGCGGTGGTAAAGGGCTGGGAACGCATCTGCTCTCGATCGGTGAGCGCACACTTGGCATCGCTGCAGCCGACGATTGGCTTAACCAGCACGAAAACGAGGAGGCTGCTCGGAAGTCCCGTACTTGGCTGAGCCAAAGTGTCACTCAACAACAACTCAAATACCTACCTGCAGGATACCAACAAGACTTCGGACTGACACGCTATCAGGCTTCGTGTCTGATCACCTTCCGCTTTAACAAAAGAGCCATTCAAACGCGCATCTTCGCTGCAGCCAAAGCACAGGAGGCCGCCTGATGTTGTGCGCAATCTGCGGGCGTGAAGGGCGCGGGTTTTGTTGGGTGTCACTAAAACGCTCTGACTTGCAAAGGACATTCAAACGCTTCTGCTCAATGGCCTGCCAAGAGATTCATCAACAACGATTTAAAGGAGGTCATGTGATTGACCCTACTCATAACGAAAACGCGGCCGTAGTCGCTGTACTTCCGGTGCTGGGTGACTACGTCGCCAAGATTGGTATGGACAAACCTCTCGCTGACTACAGTCGCGAACAGATACTGCAACTGATCGAAACCGTCCTCGATGGCTACTTTGCCCACCTGCGTGCCAACACGCCTGACGATGTGCCGTTCTAGGAAGTTGCGATGTTGGACTTTAATTCATCAAACAACCTGAGCGAGCGCATCAGCGCTTTCATCGATGAGGGGTTGGCGAAGGATCGAAATGCTCAAACCCCGCGAGACTACCTTGGTGCTTCGCGCTTGGGCGTCGCGTGTGATCGGGCGCTGCAGTACGAATACCTTAATGCACCCGTCGATACCGGACGTGAGTTCTCAGGTAAAACCCTGCGCATCTTTGAGGCCGGCCATGTCTTTGAGGAACTGGCGATTAAATGGCTGCGGGATGCGGACTTTACACTTCTCACAGAGACTGCGACGGGAGGCCAATTCGGCTTCACGGCAGCCGCCGGTCGGCTGAGGGGCCATATCGATGGCGTTATTTCCGAAGCGCCAGCAGAGCTGAGTCTGACTTTTCCGATGCTGTGGGAGTGCAAAAGCCTCAACAACAAATCCTGGAACGATACCGTCAAGAAAGGAGTCACGATTTCCAAGCCTGTCTACGCCACCCAAATGGCGATCTATCAGGCATACATGGAGACGGCAATCCCCGGTATCTCGGAGCATCCTGCACTCTTCACCGCCATCAACAAAGACACCGCCGAACTCTACTTTGAGTTGGTGCCTTTCAACGCGGAGCTGGCCCAACAAGCATCCGATCGCGCAGTGCGCATCTTGAATGCCTGCGAAGCGCATGAGCTGTTGCCCAGAGCTGCCGCCGATCCCTGTCACTTCACCTGCAAATTCTGCGCATGGCAGGAGCGTTGCTGGGGAGGCCGGGCATGAGCAATATCGTTTGGCTCGATTTCAACGATGCGGCCGATCAGCCATCTGAGGACCAGCCATCCAAGCCGACCACACAGGAGATCAAACAGCGTCTGCTTGAACGACTACCTGATGTGCTCGGCTCTCTGCTCCCGCGAGGCGTGACGCGCGGCACCCAGTTCCTCGTGGGCGATCTGGACGGCAACAGAGGCAAGAGCCTGGTTATTGAACTAACCGGCACAAAGGCAGGCATGTGGATCGATTTTGCCACTAACGATCGCGGTGATGTTCTAGATCTATGGGGCCAGGTGCGCGGTTTCAACCGCCACTCCCAATTTCCAGATTTGATCGCTGATATTACTCAGTGGTTAGGAGACCCTGCGATTGCTTCTTATACAGTGCCCACGCAGCCCAAAGTACCAACCGACGAGCTGGGGCAGTACAGCCATAAGTGGGACTACACCGATGCCAACGGCAAACTGATCGCCTGCGTTTACCGCTACGACACGCCGGAGGGTAAGGAGTTTCGACCCTGGGATGTCCGGGCTCGAAAGATGGCAGCGCCCAATCCCCGCCCACTCTACAACCAGGAAGGACTCGCAACTGCTGATTCAGTTGTATTAGTAGAAGGCGAGAAAGCGGCCGATGCCCTGAACTCTGTCGGCATTACCGCCACCACAGCGATGAATGGCGCCAGCGCCCCGACCGACAAAACCGACTGGTCTCCCCTCTCAGGAAAGGACGTGCTGATTTGGCCCGATAATGATCCCTCGGGCATTGATTATGCGCAGGCTGCAGCTCAAGCCTGTGTCGCGGCGAAAGCCGCCAGTGTGGCCATTCTCCAAATTCCAGCGGGACAACCAGCCAAATGGGATGCCGCTGATGCTGTTGCACAAGGTTTGGACAGCGGTGAGTTTATTGCTCAAGCAGACAAACAGATCATTAAGGCCGAAGCAGGCACCATCCCAACCTTTAAGTTGGGCGAGCTCCTAGACGATGACTCACCCATCCCTGCCGACTTGATCGCACCGCGCGTCCTGACGCCCTCGGGCATGTTGGTATTTGGTGGTGCGCCCAAGGTCGGAAAAAGTGATTTTCTGCTCTCGTGGCTAACGCACATGGCCGCTGGTGCTGAGTTCTTGGGCATGGCACCGCCACGCCCTTTGCGAGTGTTCTATCTTCAGGCCGAGGTGCAGTACCACTACCTGCGAGAACGTGTGAAGGAGATCCAGCTACCCGCCTCCCGACTTTTGGTTGCCCGTGAGAACTTTATCGCAACGCCACAGCTTCGTCTGATTCTAGATGAGGATGGCATCAACCAAGTAATACCCGCAATCAACCGAGCGTTTAATGATGGTCTACCCGACATCATTGCAATCGATCCGATTCGTAACGTCTTTGATGGCGGAGACGGTGGCGGTGAGAACGATAACGGTGCCATGCTGTTCTTCCTATCGCAAAGAGTCGAACAGCTGCGTCATGCGATCAATCCAGAGGCCGGCATCATTCTCGCCCACCACACTCGCAAGCTGGGCAAGAAACAGTTTGAGGAGGACCCGTTTCAAGCGCTCGCCGGTGCGGGCAGTCTGCGAGGTTACTACACCACTGGGATGTTGCTGTTTCGTCCCGACGAGACACGCAGCGCGCGCCAGCTGATCTTTGAACTACGTAACGGTCCAGGCCTGCCGCAGTTCAATCTGGATAAAGTCGATGGCGAGTGGCGCCCGGTCGAAACCAGCGATCGGCTAGTAAACCAGAGCCATGGCGAAAAGCTCGATGCCGAACGACGTCGCAAGCAAGACATCATCCTGCAACTGATCTTTGAAGAGGCGGCCCAAGGCCGTGTCTACACCGCTAACCAGTTTGCAGAAGCGTTCGAGGGTAAAGCCGGGCTTGGTGCTAACCGCACCATCAATGAACGACTCGCTGTCTTGGCAACCAAGGGCTATCTCAAGTTCTTTCGCGATACCGACCACTACAACCTGCCACCACTGGTGCGCAGCAAGTACGGCTATCTCTGCGTGGAAAAGATGACCATTCCTGGCAGTAACGCGCTCAATCACGAAACCGGTGAGTTGATCCCATCTCAAATTCCCGTGCTTCCCACTCACTACAAATGCCCCCAAACCGGCGCGGCACTGCCCGTCGAAAACCCGAACATATGGATCTATCAAGAGGATAATTTATGATGAATTGCCTACCAATTTACCCCGAAAAACCAGTCGCTGGAGTTTTGCAATCTGGAGCAGTTTGCTGCAATCTGCAATCTGCCTGCAAACTTAACCTCAATAAAATCAGTAACTTATTCCAGTTTGCAGATTGCAGAGACCAGATTGCGGGGAGCGTCTGCAATCTGCTTAAAATCCCATATAAATCAATAAGTTACACACCAATTCCAGATTGCACGCAGACCCCCTCTCCCTACGGGAGAGGAGAGCCCCAGAGGGGTGCTCTCCATCCCAACGGTAGGGATCTGCACTCGGTCAAGCGGTTCACTCTACTGGCACTCGACCTTGGCACTCAAACCGGTTGGGCACTCTCATCCGGTGACAGAGACATCATCAGCGGCAGTGAATCATTCAAGCCCTCACGCTTTGAGGGCGGTGGTATGCGTTACCTAAGATTCAAACGCTGGCTCACTGAATTGAAGAGCCATACCGATGGCATTGATGCCGTCTACTTCGAAGAGGTTCGCCGGCACGCAGGTGTGGATGCGGCACATGCCTACGGTGGCTTCATGGCTCACCTCACCGCTTGGTGTGAGCATCACGGTATTCCATACCAAGGCGTGCCTGTGGGCACCATCAAAAAACACGCCGCCGGAAAAGGTAACGCTAGCAAGGAACTGATGATCAAGGCAGTTCAACAGCGAGGCCACCAGCCTGTCGACGACAACGAAGCAGATGCAATCGCCCTGCTCTACTGGGCTTTGGATACACAGGAGGTATCAGCATGAAAACACCCCAACCTCGCTACCGCTGCCCATTGGGACGGTTACAAGTCAACCAGAAACCAGATCCAGAGGACGTCAAAAAACAGGGCTGGAAAGAGCAGCACATTCTGGTCATCTCACCCGAGGATGAGCGGCTCGATTGGTATGAGCAACAGCTGCTTCGTAACATCGGCGATCGCCTCTACGGTGAGGAAGGAGGTCAACGTGGCTAGGCTGACTGAAGAGCAAATTGCAGAGCGACTGCATGAGGCAGCACGCACCGCACACCGACTTCCACCCGTGAAAGTCCAGGGATACTTCAACGCATGGCCGGCCATCAAACGCATGCCCTGGGAGAATCTTGGAGCGGAGCCTGAGCCCATTCGTATCCCACCCTCACCCGAAGCGGTTGAACGTATGCTTGAGGTGATGTCCTGGATGGTGTGGCTCGAGGAAGAGCAACGTCATCTCCTCTGGATGCGAGCTGAGCGCTATCCGTGGCGGGAGATCTGTGCGCGAATGGGGTGTGATCGGACAACGGCTTGGCGTAGGTGGAAGATGGCAATCGCCTCACTAGCAGAGGCAATTTCATCTAATCAAAATGAATGTAGAGGTATTTACAGGTAAATGGCTTGGCTTGCAGATTACTGCGGGCTAACGCCAAAAGCCTTGCCCCTCTGACCCTGCAACACTTTCGCCGATCTGGTGTATGATTTGATCTAACCTCGAGAAAAATCTATTTGAAGGCTGCGCTAACACCGCGGCCTTTGTTGTTTAGGGCTCCTGCGGGCTCGCGCCAAAACCGCCTGCGGGCTCATGCGAAAACTTAATGGGTCCTTCCTGGGCCTGTGTGCTATGCGGGGGGCAAGACCCCGGCATTTCGCTAGCGACAGCCTAAAAAATTAGGTTACCACCCCAGCAAGTTACCAGCGGTGGTTACCACTTCAACCTACTGAGAATATTCATGCTGCTTTCCAAACATTTTGAGCTGGCAGAGTTTGTCGTGTCTGAAACGGCGGCTCGTCAGGGAATTGATAATCAACCGAGCGACCAGGTGATTGCGAACCTGAGCGGTCTTTGCGAAAAGCTCCTTGAGCCGCTACGTGTTCATTTGGCTCGCCCTGTGATTATCACCTCTGGCTATCGCTCCGTTGAACTTAACCAGGCCATCGGCGGCAGTAACACCAGCCAGCATATGACTGGCAAGGCAGCAGACATCATCGTGCCGGGGATCACTCCATTTGATCTTTGTACACTGATCGAATCGATGAATTTGCCCTACGGCCAGTTGATCAATGAGTTCGGTCGCTGGACGCACATCAGCCTCGAAACAAGCGGCAAGCCAAAGCAAACCTTCACTGCCTACCGCAACAACCACCAAACGATTTACGAAGCGGGATTAATCAATGTCTGAACCTTGGATCTCCACAAAAATTGAGTCCTGGCCGACAGAGTCATTACTGCCCTACGTACGTAACGCTCGCACCCATTCACCTGAGCAGATCAGTCAAATTGCCGCTTCGATTGTTGAGTTTGGTTTCACCAATCCGATCCTAGCAGGCTCTGACAAGATCATCGTTGCAGGCCATGGTCGATTGCTCGCCGCACAGAAACTCGGGCTCACTGAAGTACCCGTGGTTGTGCTTGATCATCTCACACCCGCTCAGCACAAAGCGCTGATCATCGCTGACAACAAAATCGCTGAGAATGCTGGCTGGGATGACGAGCTACTGCGCACCGAACTTCAGGCACTGATCGATGAAGGCTTTAACCTAGATCTGACTGGTTTTGATCCGGATGAACTGGATGAAATCTTTGTGGCTGAAGAGTCCACTGTTGAGGGAATCACCGATGAAGATGAAACACCGGAGCTGGGTGATGAGCTTATCTCTCGCTCTGGCGATGTGTGGATTATGGGTAATCACCGACTGCTCTGTGGTGACTCAACCGAGGACGACAGTTTTGCGACCGTCATGGCAAGCGACACCGCAGATATGGTCTTCACCGACCCGCCCTACAATGTCGACTACGCCAACACCGCCAAAGATAAACAGCGCGGTACGCACCGTCCAATTCTAAACGACAATCTCGGTGAAGGTTTCTATGCCTTCTTGCTAGCCGCCTTTCAGCCGATGCTTCACCACTGTAAAGGCGCTGTCTACATCGCTATGTCATCCAGCGAACTGGATACACTCCAGGGCGCATTCAGAGAAGCGGGTGGCAAATGGTCAACCTTCATTATCTGGGCGAAGAACACCTTTACCCTGGGACGAGCAGATTACCAGCGCCAGTACGAGCCGATCTTGTATGGCTGGCCAGAAGGTCAGAACCGCCATTGGTGTGGAGCGCGAGATCAAGGCGATGTTTGGAACATCAAAAAGCCTGCGAAGAATGACCTCCATCCCACCATGAAACCGGTGGAGTTGGTTGAGCGAGCACTGCGCAATTCAAGTCGCCCAGGCGATATCGTTCTAGACCCATTCGGTGGTTCCGGAACAACGCTGATCGCCGCCGAGAAAACAGGCCGCAGAGCGCGACTGATCGAGCTCGATCCCAAATATGTCGACGTCATCGTTCGGCGCTGGCAGAGCTACACAGGGGATCAAGCAATTCGCGAAAGCGACGGGTTACCGTTCAATGATCTCGAACCCGCTTCAGTAGACGCTGAGAGTGAAATAAACGAGACAGTGGATTAATTCAACAACTCTCGCATCCCGGCCAATGCCAACCTAAGAACCGCATTGTGCCAACCGGCCTGATAGACACATTCACCTATCCGGCGATCTTGATCCAACGAACATTGAACAAAATCCAACTCGGCTTGCATCGCATTGCAGACTCGCTGTTTTAACTTGAGATCTGCACTAGCATAACTGGGGACGAGATCAGTCAACGCAGCCAAAGCTGCACAGATCAGCGGATCCACAACGACAGGCTTGCTTAACGCATTCATGAGGATTCATCCGAGATTTTATGTATCCGGTAGGTTCGGTCAGATCCAGACGTTTTAATCGATTCGATCTCAAGACCCAGACGTTTTTTCAGGGTGCCCGACAACGCACCACGAACCGTATGTTGCTGCCAACCGGTGGCGTCCATCAGTTCTGGAATACTCGCACCTTCGGCTCGTGAGAGAAGATCGATCATGATCTGCTGTTTCGTTTGTCGTGCCGGCTTTTTACCAGACTCTGATTTGATGGATTTCACAAAGACGGGAATATCCGCAATCTCGGCATCAAAGAAAGCCGGATCCGGTAGTCTTAGCACTTGGTAACAGAGATCGGTTAAGCGCCAAGTATCACCCATCTGAGCAATCAACTTCCTTGAGGCGAGGCTTTGCAAAATCTTCTGTTGCGCTCCGCCGTGGATATGCTCTGGAAACCAACGGATCTCACCGTTGGTCTCATTAACCGCGTGCAGAACGATACGTTTTTGGTTATCGGTAAGAAGATCAGACATCGAACACCTCACATCATGACCGAAGGAACAAACACCGCTCGCGCTGCTGGCGTAACCGGACCAAAGTTGGTTCGGCGTCGGCTTGCTTGACGGCGGTCGGCGCGGCGGCCCGCATCAAACGCGGCTAGCAATGCAGATTTAAGACTGGCGACACCGACTTCATGAAAATCGAGTCCATCACGATGGCGTACTTCAAGGGTGTCGATCATCAAGTGGTCGCGAGCGATAAATTCCAGTAGCAGGTCGATTTCATCAGGTGACAGGGTAGGTACTTTTTGGATTGGCATGGCTCATTCTCCTTAGGTTTCGAGCATTTACATTGTCTTGGTGACGGTGTCATTCATTGCTCTGTTCCAACGAGAAGCCAAGTCAATTCTGCTCTCAATTGATCTCGGGGAGGTCAACCAACGCACGAGTTAAACATCCATGGGGCTATCTATCCGCGCGTATGCGCGCCACCGAGGCGTATCTCACGTCGCCGTTAAAAAAGCGATTGATACCGGACGCATCACACCCTTGGCCGATGGTACTTTGGATCCGGAGAAAGCCGACCAAGAGTGGGCCCAGAACACCCTGATCAGCCGCAAGAAAACACCCGACACACCGAAAGCAAACACCCTCAAACCTTCACAGGAATCCGCAGAGACCTTCAGCGCTCCGCCTCAGAGCAGCAATACATCGCTGCTACAGGCCAGAACCGCCAACGAAGTGGTCAAAGCGCAGACGAATAAGGTTCGCCTCGCCCAACTTAAGGGTGAGTTAGTCGATCGCTCGCAGGCGATCGCCCATGTATTCAAACTGGCGCGCGCCGAACGCGATGCCTGGATGAGCTGGCCATCGCGCATATCGAGTCAGATGGCCGCCGATCTAGACATCGATGCGCATGCGCTTCACGTGGCGCTTGAGGAACAAGTGCGCCAACACCTTAAAGAACTTGCCGAGATCCAGCCCCGTGTCGACTGAATACTACGAAGGTGCGCTGGATATCGAGAAGGCTTGGCGCGATGGGTTAATGCCGGACCCCTTTCTGGGTGTCGCAGAGTGGTCGGATCGTTACCGGGTACTTTCTGCTAAATCTGCAGCCGAACCTGGTCGCTGGCGTACCGAACGCACACCTTATTTGCGCGAAATTATGGATTGCTTATCCGTCGCCTCGCCGGTGCAGCGCGTGGTCTTTATGAAGGGCGCACAGGTGGGCGGAACGGAAGCAGGTAATAACTTTATTGGCTATGTAATTCATGTGGCACCTGGCCCCATGATGGCAGTCTCCCCCACGGTTGAGATGGCCAAACGTAACTCACGACAGCGTATCGATCCGCAAATCCAAGAAGTCGCAGAGCTGCGCGAACGTGTCGCGCCAGCACGCAGTCGTGATTCAGGTAACACAGTACTCTCAAAAGAGTTTCCCGGAGGGGTGTTGGTCATGACCGGTGCGAACAGCGCGGTCGGCCTTCGATCCATGCCTGCCCGCTACCTCTTTATGGATGAAATTGATGGCTATCCCGGCGATGTTGAGGGTGAAGGTGACCCTATCCTGTTGGCTGAGCGACGCAGCGCCACCTTTCAGCGCCGTCGCAAGATACTGCTCGTGAGCACACCCACAATTAAAGGACTCTCACGTATTCAACGCGAGTTTGATGCCTCTGACAGGCGCTACTTTCAAGTACCCTGCCCAGAGTGCGGCCATAAACAGGCACTCAAATTCACTCAATTGCGTTGGCCCGAGGGCCAACAACGTTCCGCCAAATACTGCTGTGAATCCTGTGAGCACCTCATAGAGGAGCACTATAAAACCCAGATGCTGGCGCAAGGCGAATGGATCGCCACCAATGAGGGTGATGGCCGAACTCAAGGCTATCACCTCTCATCGCTTTACAGCCCAGTCGGCTGGTTTGCTTGGGCAGATGCCGCCGAGATGTTTGAAGCAGCCCAAAACAGTCCGGATTTGATGAAGGGCTTTGTGAATACCGTACTGGGCGAGCCCTTTGAAGAGGAGTTCGAAGCGCCTGAATGGGAGCGCCTATACGAACGACGCGAATCCTATCCGATTGGGCGAGTACCAGCCGAAGGTCTGTTCCTTACTGCCGGTGCCGACGTGCAACGCGATCGTATTGAAATCGAGATTGTTGCTTGGGGCGAAGATAAACGTTCTTGGTCGGTGGATTACCGCGTATTGGACGGCGATACCGCTCAACCGGAGGTGTGGCAAAAGCTCGACCGGCTTCTAGCCGAGGATTGGCCGCATCAACGCGGTGGCTCTTTGCCGATTCGAGTGCTCTGTATCGACTCAGGCTACGCCACTCAAGAGGTGTACAGCTGGGTCAGGAATCATCCCCAAGCGGTATGGGGTGGAGCCGGAGCGCGTGCATCGCAACCGCGCACTGTGGTGGCCATTAAAGGACGTGATACCGATACATCCCTGATTTTAAGTGTGTCCAAAGCCGATACCGGTGGCAAACGCCGCGGACTCAGGGTTTGGAATGTCAGTGGCCCGGTGGCCAAAACCGAACTCTATCGCTGGCTTAAACTGCCCAGACTGACCGATGAAGAGCGCGAACGAGGCGAGATTGAAGCACCGGGCAGTTGCCACTTCCCAGAGTATGGCGAGCAGTATTTTAAACAGCTCACTGCCGAGCGACGTGTTATTCGCATCCACAAGGGTTTTCCGCGCGCGACCTGGGAAAAGGACCCAACACGAAACAACGAAGCGTTGGACTGCCGAGTTTATGCCCGTGCTGCAGCCAGCATATATGGCCTCGATCGCTTTACCGATCGCCAGTGGCAAAAGATGCGTGAAGCTATCAAGTCACTCCCTGTCGAACAGGACGAGCAGATTGCAGTGACTACCACGCATCCTGCCGTTGAGGCGCCACAACCAAGTAAAACAAAAACCATTTTTAAACAACGCGCTACCGCGGTGGCCGATGACCCCTATCTATAAACCGCGAGGAGCGCATGACCGAACTGACTGTTTTAAAACAACGCCTGAGCGAAGCCGAAGAGGCCCTTCATCTGTTACTGACAGGCCAGAAAGAGGCGAGCGTTAACGTCGGTGGATTTGGCAGCATCACCTACTCAGCAGCCAATCAGGCAGAGTTAGTGCGCTATATCGCGCAGTTAAAGCTCGATATTCGCCGCCAAGAGCGAGGCATTGGCCGACGCGCTCTGTTTGTGGAGTTTTAACCGTGGCACAACGTGATACGCGAGACACAGCCCACAGAGCTGCCTCATTAACGGCCCGCGAGTTAGCCAGCTGGCAGCCTCAAACGGGCTCCGCTGATAGTGATCTGGTCGACGAACTTGGAACACTCGTTTCACGTTCAAGGGATCTGGCGCGTAACCATGGTGTGGCTTCAGGCGCTATTCAAACCATCACGGATAACGTTGTCGGTACCGGTCTTCGATTAGCAGCAACGCCTGATTATCGAGCACTGGGCTTTGATAAAACCTGGGCCGACGAGTGGACCCGAAAAACCGAAGCCCTGTGGCGCAGTTGGGCGGAAACAACGGACTGTGACGCAGCCAAAAGTCTCAACTTTCATGGGCTAACCACACAGGTATTTAGAGCTGGGCTACTTAACGGAGAAGCCCTAGCACTGCCACTCTGGCTGCCTGATCGCGGTGGCGTATTTGCAACCACCTTGCAGTTGATTGAGAGCGACAGGCTGGATACCCCGCCTGGCAAGCTCAACGATAAGCGCCTGCGCGGCGGTGTCGAAGTCGACCGTTACGGCGCCCCACTCGCTTACTGGATCTCGAAACAGCATCCGGGCGATATGCGGTGGGGTGTTGATCGACTCAACCTAACCTACGAGCGTATCCCGGCACAGACTCGATTTGGCCGGCGCCGTGTGATTCATGTCCACGATAAAGAGCGCACCGGACAAAGTCGCGGTAAGCCATTGCTGGCCAGTGTCATGCCGCTGTTCAAGATGCTCGATCACTACGAACACAGTGAGCTTCAGGCTGCTGTTGTGAATGCCATGATCGCCGCCTTCGTTGAAACGCCACTCGACAGCGAGTCCATCAGCGAAATGTTTGGTGGTAGCGTCGAGGATTACATTGCCGCTCGTAGCGACTGGAAAGTTCGCCTGCAAGGCGGTGCGATTATTCCGGTATTCCCAGGCGACAAGGTCTCTGCATTTACACCGAGCCGCCCCAACAGTGGCTACGGACAGTTTGTAGAGAACGTGCTACGCCATATTGGTACCGGTTTGAACATCCCGTTCGAACTATTGATGAAGGACTTCTCGAAAACCAACTACTCCTCAGCCCGCGCTGCACTTATGGAGGCCTGGCGTTACTTCATGGGCCGTCGTCAGTGGTTAGCCACCTATTGGGCGCGCCCGGTGTATGAGCTCTGGTTAGAGGAAGCGATCAATAAAGGGCTGATTGAAGCACCCAATTTCTACGAAAACAAAGCGCTCTGGACCCGTTGTAAATGGATCGGACCAGGGCGTGGTTGGATCGACCCAGTCAAAGAGGCCAAAGCCTCGCAGCTTCGGCTGGAGACGGGGCTCTCCACGCTGGAAGATGAGTGTGCAATTCAGGGATTGGACTGGGAAGAGGTGCTTGAGCAGCGCGCTCGCGAACAGACCAAGATGCGTGAGTTAGGGCTCGCTATCCAACCGATCATGCCTGAGCCAGTAGCTGACCCTAGCAATAGCCAGCCAGATACCGAACCAGATCACTCACCCGATGAAGCTAATACACAAACCAACACCCCTGTTTAACTTAACCGAGATTCACTGATGCGATTTTGGAACTACGCTACCGGCACACCCTGGGCGATGACAGAGCCCTCACTCGATACGGTGCTCACTATTGCCAAGCGCGAGCAGGACTCGATCGAAGCCATCACCGAGCGACTGGGCCGCCCCTTAGAGCACAGTCATCAAATTACGATGTATGGGCAAACGGCTGTCCTTCCGGTTACCGGCCCGTTATTTCGTTACGCCAATCTGTTCACCGCCATCAGTGGTGCCACAAGCTATGAGGTGCTTGCCCGCGAACTAGGCCAAGCGCTGGATAACCAAGCGATTCAATCGATCATACTGGACATCGATTCACCCGGTGGTGAGGTTAATGGCTGCGCCGAGTTGGCGAACCTGATTTACCAAGCCCGTAAGCGTAAACCGATCATCGCCTACTGCTCTGGGGATGCCGCTTCCGGTGCTTACTGGATCGCTTCTAGTTGCGAACGGATCGTGATTTCCGAAACTGCCTCCCTTGGCTCTATCGGTGTGGTCGGTATTTACAAACGTTCAAACGATGCCGAGCAGTTCGAGATCGTCTCATCCCAAAGCCCGTATAAACGACTCGATCCTCAAGACGAAGGAGACCGCGCTCGACTGCAATCTCGCATCGATGCGCTGGCAGAGATATTTATCGGAGCAGTTGCCAAAAACCGGGGACTGGATCCTCCAACCGTCAAAATACAATTCGGGCAGGGTGACCTGCTGATCGGGGCACAAGCCGTTGCACAGGGCTTAGCCGACAGCATCAGTACGCTCGATCAAACCCTGCAAGCACTTAACAACCAGCAAACTTATGAATCCAGCCCTGCCTCTGCGCAGGGCTTTTTGTCATCAAACAAGGAGGCCGACATGCCTGACCAACACAACCGACAGTCCCAATCGGGCACAACCCTGGAGGCGAGCGGTTCAGTCGATCCGAAGACCTCGCTTTCACTGAGCTCATTAAAAGCCGATCACCCGCAACTGATTCAGGCGCTTCACGAAGAGTGGACGCAGGCCAATGCAGGTGCCGTCCATACCCCATCGATTGAAGCGGGTCGTCAGCAAGAACGTAAGCGCATTGCTGCCATTCTGGACTCTGACACAGCCGAGGGTCGTGAATCCTTGGCCCGTCATCTGGCCTTTGCTACCGATATGAGTGTGGATATGGCAACCGCTGCAATGTCCGCGGCTCCTAAACAATCAACCTCACCCGTCAGTCATACCAGCGGCTTTGAATCTGCCATGGCGCAGATGCACAACCCAGCGATAGAACCGGCAGATGAGAGTGCATCGGATGATGCGGACAACATCGCTCAGCGCATCGCGCGTTACTCTCGCGGAGGTACACTATGAGTTTGCAGGGCATTGCCAGTGGCGTGACCACCCAAGGGGTATTCACACCCGAAAATCTAATTGCCGGTGAATTTCCGCGCATCATGCGTATTGCGACCATCACCGGTGGGCAGGCGCTCCCTCAGGGGGCAGTGCTGGGTCAAATCACAGCAACCGGAGCCTATGTGCTCAGCACCACCACCGCAACCGATGGTTCGGAAGTACCAGTGGCGATTCTCGCGCAACCGATCGATGCCACATCGGATGTTGAAGGACATCTGTTTCTGACCGGTGAGTTCAATGCTCATGCTCTGACCCTTGGCAGCGGCCATACGCTGGCGAGCGTCACTGAAAGCTTCCGCACCCGTTCTCTTTTCATTCGAACCAATCAACCTTAATCCGGAGTCCCCACCATGGATATTTTTTCAACGCACGTGCTCAACCGGGTGGTGGAGCATCTGGAACGTCCAGCCTCGTTTTTGCTGGACACCTTTTTCCCCTCGATCCAAACCGAGGAGAGTGAAGAGATTCACTTTGATATCGATAAATCAAAACCACGCCTGGTGCCGTTCGTCTCGCCACTGGTAGAAGGCAAAGTTGTATCAGCAGAAGGGTTTGAGACTCGCAGTTTCAAACCGGCTTACGTCAAAGATAAACGCCGTTTCGACCCCAACGCGCCACTGAAGCGCCTAATCGGTGAGACCATTGGTGGGTCGCTCGCACCGATGAACCGTCGTGAGGCCGCGCTCAATCGCGCGCTAACCAATCAGGTCGAGAACCTCACTCGTCGTGAAGAGGTGATGGCAGCCGAGGCATTGCGCACCGGTAAGATCACTGTCGCAGGTGAAGACTACCCAGCACAAGTGATCGACTTTCAGCGCGACACAGAATTGACCGTTGCCCTAACTGGTGGCCAACGCTGGGGCGAAACCGGTGTTAACGTTCTGGATGATATCGAGGACTGGGCGGGTCTGGTACAGATCAAATCAGGTGCGGCCGCCCGCACGGTGGTGATGGATCCACTCGCTTGGCGTGTCTTTAAGAATGACGCCAAGGTAGAGCGCTTGTTGGAGCTGCGTCGCGGCACCGGCAACACCCTCAATATTGATCCGATGATCCGCGGCCAGGGCAACGATAAAGCGCGTTATGTAGGTTCCGTCGGTGACTTCGACTTCTGGGTCTACAACGATGCCTATGTGGATGATGCCGGTATCTCACGCAATATGTTGCCGGACTACACCGTCATTCTTTCAAGCCAGGGCCTGCTCGAAGGCACCCGCTGTTACGGCGTGATTCAAGACGAGAAAGCCGGCTACCGAGCGAGCCGATACTTTACCAAATCCTGGTTGGAGGAAGATCCAGCGCTACGCTGGTTGTTGATGCAGTCCGCACCGCTGCTGGTGCCTTACCGTCCGAACGCGTCGTTCTGCGCAACCGTTGCCTGAGGGGTGAAATAATGCAGATACGCACACTCATCACGTTGCATACCGACAAAGGGAAGGTGCCACCGCAATCGGTGGTGGCCTTGCCGGATGCCGAGGCAAAAGCACTGATTGCGAAGGGCTTTGCACTGGCAACAGATGCTTCAAGCACTGAAGATGCCCCAACAACCGAATCAGAATTGCACGATGCCATCGCGGTATTGAGCGAGGATGGTTTTGGTAAAGACGGTAAGCCGCTGATCAAAGCGCTGGAAGAGGTGCTTGATCGGGATATCACTCAAGCCGAGCGTGATACCGCTTGGAAAAGCTATCAGGCACTGCCGTGATACAGGCGTTTGAAAAGGCGATCGGGCAGATGTTCCAGGGATTGGGACAATCTGCCCTCTTTCGGCCGTTGGGCTCTGAAGAACAAGTGATCCTGGTCATCCCCAAAGCACCGGATGTAATCCTCGATTACCGAGATACCCGCATCCAAAGCGAAACACTCGAGCTTCAAATCCAAAAATTTCAGGTACCCGGCCCCAAATCTGGAGATGAGATTGTTTTGAACGATCGTTGCTACCGCTTACAGGGCGAACCTTCACTGGATCTGCACCGCATGGTCTTTACCGTAGAGGCGATCCCTTGCGACTGACCGCCGCGTTTGAAGGCAACTTAAAACAGTTTCTGGAAACAGAGATCGATCGCGCCGAAATCGCCGTCACCGCTGCAGTGAAAGAGGCAACTACTGGGCTAAAAAACCGGATGAGTGCTCAAGTCACAGCCGCAGGTTTGGGGACACGTCTCGCCAGAACCTGGCGCGGTGATGTCTATCCGCAGCGTGGCCGAAGCCTGCATGCAGCCGGCGAGGTCTACACCAAAGCCGAAAAGATCCAATCCGGTTTTGACGAGGGTACGGTGATTCGCTCGAAAGACGGGTTCTGGCTCGCCATACCAACACCCAATGCCCCCAAACGGGTCATGGGCCAGAAAGTAACGCCCGGGAATTTCGAGCGTGCGCGCGGAATACGGCTGCAGTTTGTCTACCGCAAGCATGGCCCTTCCCTGCTGGTAGCCAACCAAATGCGCGCCTCTTACTCGCGCAAAACAGGAGAGTTACGCGGTTTTCGAAAGGCCAGCCAACGCTCGCGAGACACCGGCCGCGGACTCACCTCTGTAGTGATGTTCTGGCTGGTACCCCAGGTCAAAATGCCGAAACTCATTCGTTTTGACTCTGAGGCAGCTAACTGGCACCGAAAACTTCCTCGACTCGTTTTGAAGTATTGGAGCAATAAAAATTAAGCTTTGTGACGCGCAACGTAGTCGTCCAATAGCTCACGAATCATCTTTTGATACTGAGTATGGTGCTTCTTAGCTGCCTGTTTAAAAAACACAACACTCTCGGTACTTAAAGAGATCGTAATCTTAGTTTGATCGTCTCGTAGCGCTAACTCTTTTGGTGATGGTAAGAAATCGGCAACCAGTCTGATGTCACCAATAGGTTCATCACTATAGTGAATTTGCTTGCTCATAAATCTTTTTCCCCTTTCGCCAGTAACCTGCTCCAAAAATTCGGATTCGGCCTGAGCGATATGTAAATCGAACAGTGAGTACACCGTTATTTTCAGCATTGAGACCAAAGCAATAGTAGCGTGGCTCATTCTGACTGTGTTCCAAGTCCTCAGCAATTACGCGCTGAGGATCCAGAAATGCATATTGAGCGGCATGAAAAGACACTCCGTGCTTGGACTGATTTTCTCGGTCCTTTGTTTCATCCCACTCGAAATTTGAATCACTCATTGTACAAGTATAGATAAAGTATGGGTAATTAGCCATATAGATTATGGAGAAAAACTTGACCCGGCGAGAACAAGCCATTTCGGCCTTACACAGTCTTCTGGCTGAAAAGCTCATGCCGATTCTAGTCAA
This sequence comes from Marinobacterium sp. xm-a-152, assembly GCF_013282965.1. Taxonomy (NCBI): domain Bacteria; kingdom Pseudomonadati; phylum Pseudomonadota; class Gammaproteobacteria; order Oceanospirillales; family Oceanospirillaceae; genus Marinobacterium; species Marinobacterium sp. xm-a-152. The sequence goes on from NZ_WBYI01000003.1 coordinate 37,725, forward strand.
ACGTAACGAAGTACTGAGCACTGCAATTCCGAATGAAGGTCTGCTCATCCTTCGTGATGGAGATGCCGGTGAGCCTGAGGTATTGCTGTCTCCGTTGCGTTACCTGTACCAACACCGCATAGAGCTGGAAGTTTGGGTACAACAGGCCCAATCAAGCGAACGTGATCAACAATTTGATCAACTGCTGCAAAGACTCGGTGTCGCACTAGATAGTGCCGGCAACTTGAACGATGCAGTAGATCTACTGCATACCGGCAGCCCCGAGTTTTCAACCGAATCGTTTGAGGGCGGTGCAACCGTCAAGGTCGCAACCATCCCTATTTTTCTTGAATTCAACACACGCCATCCACTGGCGTAATTAACCTTAAAGGAGAACGCCATGGCACGTGCCTATGGATGGAACAGCCGTCTGTTGCTCGGCTTTGAGTCGCAATACGGCCAATCACCCGCCAGTGGTGATTACTATCAGATCCCCTTTGTCTCCTCGTCACTCGACTCCGAGCAAGGGTTGATCGAATCCAGTGTGCTGGGACAGGGTCGAGACCCTTCGGCACCTTTTCAGGACGTAATTAATGTCGATGGCGATATCTTGGTACCTATGGATCTGCGTAATATCGGCCTCTGGCTACAGGCGCTACTGGGAGACTCAACCACTTCAGGAACAGGGCCCTACACCCATGAATTTACCTCTGGAAAAACAACTCTCCCAAGCATGACGCTGGAGATGGGGCTACCAGAAGTACCCGAGTACCTGCGCTTCAGTGGTGTGCGAGCCAATACCCTGGCACTTAACTTTCAGCGCTCCGGTGAAGCGCAAGCCACACTTGGGTTGATGGGCCAAAGCGAAACCGTCGCTGCCACCTCTATCGATAGCGCACCGGCTGAACTGATCTACTCACGTTTTTCTCAGTTCCAAGGCTCCGTTACACGCGGTGGTCAACCACTAGCCGATGTCACCTCTGCATCGATAACCTACTCAAACAACCTAGAGCGCATCGAGACTATTCGTGATGATGGCAAGATCGAAGCTATTGATCCGGGCATGGGCTCCCTGACGGGCTCTATCTCTGTGCGCTACGGCAACTCAGAACTGATGGAGTTGGCTCGCAGCGGCACACCGATTGACCTGGAGCTTGCTTACACCATTGATGCCGATAAACAGCTGCGCATCACTGCGCATGAAGTTTATCTGCCTAAACCGAAACGCAGTATCAGCGGCCCGGGCGGTATTGAGGCCTCATATGATTTTCAGGGGGCTCGCGACCAGACTCTGGAACGCATGCTCACCATCACACTGGTTAATGATCTGGAGGGTTGGGCCTGATGATTAAACTCACACTCCCCAAAGAGCCCTACTGGCTAGACCTGGGCCTGGATGTTCGAATTAAGGTTCGCCCCTGTACCAGTGCCATTTTTTATCAAGCGCGGGCGCGAATGAATCAGCGCTTGCAAGCGCTAGGCGAACAGTGGCGTAACTGCAAAGAAGCAGGCCTCGCCACAGATAACTTGCCCAATCTGGACGATGAGCCGACCCGCGAGGCGCTTGCCGAACAGTACCTAACCCAAGGCCTTGCAGAAGCCGCCATCCTCGAATGGGAAGGCGTTTTAGATGCCGAGGGCGAAACAACTGCCAAGGTTGAAGCTCAGGGAATCCGCGATCTATTTGATGCCTACTGGATGATTGCAGAACGCTTTCGCCAACAGTACACCGGCATGCGCGAATTGCTGGACGCGGAAAAAAACGCATCCGGGCCCGAATCCAATGGCACTTCGGAGACGGGCCTGACTACTGCGGTCGATGTAGAGAGCAAAACACTCCCTGTTCCCGAGGCGAAATCAACGCACAAGGCGAGCGCTGCCCCTACATCGAAAACCAGCTAACGACTGATGTTGGCTGGCAAGCATGGGATCTCGCCAACAAACTGGTCACCCAATCCACCGATCCTTATCCAATAGCTCTGGCTCTGTCTCTGGGTGACGCATTGGGTTACGAACCCCAAGCAATGGCCGAACTCATACCTGAAGTAGCCCTCGGTGTTGCGCTGGCCAAGCGTGATGCCGAACCCCATTAACCGCGAGGCGTTATGGCACAAGAGAAAAAGCTCTCCATTCGCCTTCAGGCAACCGGAGGCGACAAACTCAAACGCGAGTTTGGGCAATTAGGTAAAGAAGGTTCTCAAGCCTTTGATCGGATTACCCGGTCAACCCAACCCGTATCAGTTGGGCTTAAAGCCGTTGATGCCTCTGCTAGGGCACTGAATGGTGTACTCAAACAGGCAGCTGGATTAGTCGGTGCCTATGCCGGTATTCAAGGTGCGAGTCGTGCGCTGGGTTTTATCGTATCGAGCAACCGAGAGTTCGAACGACTGCACGCCAGTCTGAAAACCGTCACGGGATCTGCTCAAGCGGCTGATCAGGCGTTTGCCATGATCGAAGACTTCGCGTCGGAGACACCGTTCAATGTTGAGCGCATCACCGAGGCATTTATCCGTCTTCAATCACTCGGGCTTGAACCTTCGGCACAGGCCCTGCGCTCGTATGGCAATACGGCATCGGCGATGGGTAAAAACCTGATGCAGTTTGTCGAAGCGATCGCCGATGCCACCACCGGTGAGTTTGAACGCTTAAAAGAGTTTGGCATCAAAGCGCGAACGCAAGGCGAGCAGGTCACTTTCACCTTTCAGGATGTCAGTACCACCGTGGCCAAAGAGAGCCAAGCAATCGAGTCTTACTTGCGACGTATCGGTCAGGTGCAGTTTTCCGGCGCGATGTCGGAACAGATGGCCACGCTCAACGGAATTGTCAGCAACATCCAGGACAACCTTTCACGCCTCGCCCGAGAAGTGGGTACCGGCGGTCTGAATGATGCGCTCAAGGATATTGCTGTCGATCTGCGCGAAACCACCGTGCGTGGCAATGAAGCCGCGCGTGCTCTAGGTGAGTCGCTTGGCGATGTCGTTCGTACTAGCGCCGATGCATTGGGCTTTATGGCTCGTCATGCTGATGTTGCCATTAAAGGTCTAGGAGCTCTGCTGATTGCCCGCACTGTAGCCGGGGCACTAACCCTGATGAACGCCACGATCATTGGCAATGCCGGTGCGATCATTGGCCTTCGTATGATGGCACAAGTCTCTCTGATTGCCGCCACTCGTCTGGCCGTGGTCGAAGGTGCGACGCGTTTAGCATCTGTTGCTATGGTAGGACTTCGCAGTGCCATGGCACTGGTCGGTGGCCCTGCCGGTATCGCAGTATTAGCGGGCTTTGCCCTTTGGGAGCTGGCACGTAGCCAGGATGCAGCACGCCAAGCCGCTTCAGATCACGCGGCTGAGCTGGATGAAATCCGGGCACAAGCCAAACGCGCTGCAGAGAGCATTGAGGATCTCACCGCCGCAACTCGCGATGAAGCACTGGCTCGTTGGACGGAGAAGCTGATCACCGCCGAGCACAATGTCGCGGATGTAATGGAGCAGCTCAAAACCGAATGGTGGACCGGATCGATTTGGGATCGTTTGGGACGCGTGGGCTCTGATCTTCAAGAGAAGCTTGAGTGGACACGCCGCTGGTTTCAGATGGGCGTCACCTCAGTCGATGAGTACCGTGCTTCCATCTGGAAATTGGCACAAGATCACCCCGAATTTACCGCGACTGCGCGAGCGATTTCAGATCAACTTGACGCCCTAAAAGCAGCCGAATTAGCTGCATCAAGAGCACGAGAACAGATCGACCGAATCAGAAACGGCACAATCACCTATTCGAATGAGAATGGGCAACCTGAAGATCCGTTAGCACCTGCTTCGCCACCCTTGGCGCCTATCGATACTAAGCGCTCTGAACGTATTCAAGCGGCCATTGCTGACCTGCAAGCCGAAGAGAGTGCATTGCGACGGCTCATCGCTGCCCGCTCCGAGAGTGAAACGGCCGTTAATCAGGCCATGTTGAAAACTGAACAGGAGCAAGCGCTCCGCCGCTTGGGTCTGGATCAGACACAAAACCTTACCACGGCAGAGGCAGCACTAGCACAGCAGATCCGCGATCTTATCGCCTCAAAAACGATACTCGAACAACAGGATCAATCAGCTATTGATCGGGATAAAAACCATCGAGAAGCGATCGATGAAATCACACGAGCTTACCTAGGTCTCGGTTCTGAAACCGACCAAGCCCGTATCAAAGCCAATCAATGGCGCGACGAAGCGCTGGCAGGACTGGATGCAACGCGCGAAGGCTATGCCAGCTTTGCAGCGCAAGTCGAAGCTATCTATCAGAACATGCTTTCAGAGGCGCGCGCCAAAGATCTCGAAAGCTCACGTCTTTGGGAGGATGGCTTAACCCGCGGATTTAAAGCCGTTCTGGAGGAAGCCGAAGACATGGCTTCCCAAACCGAGCGTCTGGTGAGCAATGCCTTCAAAGGAATGGAAGATGCGCTGGTCTCATTTGTAACTACCGGCAAGTTTGATTTTAAGTCCTTTGCGGACTCTATTATCGCCGACCTGCTCCGTATCCAGATTCGACAAAGCATTACTCAACCCTTAGCAAATGCGCTAGGTAGTATCAATTTCGGGGCGTTTTTTGGTGCGGCACATACCGGTGGAGTGATTGGCGTTGACAGCCTGCAGTCGCGACAGGTAAGCCCATCCGTATTCGCCGGGGCACCTAAATTTCACAGCGGTGGAGTCATAGGGGAAGAAATTCCAATCATCGCCAAACGTGGTGAGACCGTTTTTACGCCTGGCCAAATCCGCGCCCTTAAGGATCAACGCAACTCCGCTCCCGTCAACGTTGAAGTGAACGTTATCAACAAAGCCAGCGGGGTGGATGCCCGTGTTCAGCAACATCAGCAACCCGATGGAGGCCTGCGCCTCGATGTATTTATTGAACAAATTGAAGGACGTATGGCGCGAGCCATTAGCCAAGGAACCGGCATTGCTCCGACGCTGGAACGTCGCTATGGACTAAACCCAGCATATGGAGCGGTGCGATGACCACCGTGAACAATCTATCACTCTGGCCTGAAACGCTACCGCCCCCACTCGTTGAGGGGTACAGCCTTTCACCTCGCCCCAGTTTACTGCGCACTGAGATGGAAACCGGCGCCGCGCGTCATCGATTGCGCTCGCTCAGCGTTAACTATCAAGTGACCGCGGAGTGGCGATTTACCCAAGATGGGCTCACCATCTTTGATGCCTGGTGGGCGCAGAACACCCGTATGGGGGAGCAGTGGTTTGTGATGCCACTGGCAGTGCCATTGGATATCCAAGCGGTTGAAGCTCGCTTTCTTGGCCCCTGGCAGGCAGAACTACTCCCCGCGAAACGATGGCGAGTAAGCGCTCGCATGGAGATTCGTGACCTACAAAGACTGACCGCAGAAGAGCTCGCCGTGGCCTCCGTCTATGGCGACTCGGCGATGCAGTTAGCCGATCGACTTCACAAGTGGCTTCACGAACAGATGCCTGAACTTAAATTTTAGGGAACACTTATGTCGCTTAAAGACCGCTTAGACAGCTCTGTTTCCCAGTTAGAAACAGACTCAAACCTGGTACACGACTGGGCGCATGGTGACAGCCAAAAGGTAATAGATACCGAGGGTGGCAACGTCCGCTCACCCGCTAAGCTTATTGCGGATAAAGATGCTGAAATTAATACCGGTGCACAAAGCTTGCTATCGCAAGCAACAACGGCAGCAACCAACGCCTCAACATCGGCCGAAACAGCAACCGAAAAGGCATCTGAAGCTAGCACATCCGCCAATGAGGCCAAAACATCTGAAGATAAAGCTGCCGACTCTGCAAGTGCTGCAGCCACCAGCGCCACGAGTGCAGACAAGTCAGCAACAACAGCAAGCAGCTCAGCCAAAGCAGCGGCCACGAGTGCAAACAGTGCCTCTACTTCTGAAGCCAACGCAAGTACGTTGGCAACCGAAGCGTCCAACTCGGCAGTTGCAGCCAGTACTAGCGCCACAGAAGCTTCAAGTGCAGCGACAGCTGCACAAAACAGTGCAACAGCAGCCGAGCGTTTTTCTAACGATGCAGATGTTTCCGCTAAAGCTGCTCAAACCTCAGAAACACAAGCCAATGAAAGCGCAGCAGGCGCTCAAACCTCGGCCGAGAAGGCAGCGTCATCCGCGCTGACGGCAAGCCAACAAGCGGAAATAGCAAGGGAAGCAGCAAGCGCAGCTCTTGCAAGTGAAAGCGCTTCAGCTCAGGCAGAAAACGCCTGCGCTGACTATGTGGAGCTCGCCGACACCCTTGTCATCTCACCCTATGCCCGTATGGCTTCTCAACTGATTCGTACCCAAGCAGTCGTGGTTGATCACCACGCCTTTACTTAATTCCAAAGGAGCCAATATGGCTGATACCAGTAATAGCCCATTAATGGCTGAAGTGGCAGCACTCACAGAAGCAACGACCGAGTTACTGACTAACGTTAATGTGCGCAAAGCCACCTTAGATGAGAAAGTCGATGACGCAGCTGCCAGCGCACAAGCATCTGCGCAAAGTGCTACCGCCTCAAACGACAGTGCTCAGCTTGCTGCGACGGCATTGGAAGAGACTGAACTGGCGCGCGACACAACCCTCACCTATCGTGATGAAGCCGTGGCCGTGGTCACCAGCAATGATGGTTCATTTGAATCTGCGCCTGGTAAAGTTCCGGTAGCCGGGCTGGATGGCAAAATTGATTATGACTACCTGCCACTGCTGGAGCACAACGCCAAAGTAGCTGAAGCGCTTATAAACGCGACCCATGAAAATCTTCAGGACTTTTTCGAAGATCGAGAAGTCAGCACTCAGCTTACCCAAAACAGCAACCAACTCTCAGAACTGACGGCTCATGTCGACAGTGAAGTGAATCGCCTGAATCAATCAATAGACTCAATTGAGCCAGGCATTCCCCCTGTTTATAAAGGGCTAATCGAGCAAGATTTTCTGGTCGACGGATTTGAATCAGCCTACACCGCCGAGATTTTGCGCGGCATGGGTGGGTCAGGCCTATACAGCACCCGAAACTACTCAATAGACGATGGTTTTCAGGCGCTACATCGCCCCTTCACCGTGACCTCAACCGCTCAGTTTCAGCATAACCACCCCAACTACTACCGTATGGTGGGATTGGGCGAGCTATGTGCCATCGTCAATGGCTACTATGTGCGCACTACACATAACGATCCAACATTAATTGACCAAGATGGAGCTATTCTCAGCGCCCCGGACGTACCGCCATCTGTCCTGGCAAAGCCAACAGGTATCTCACTCAATAGTGATGGGTCCGTCAGTATCGATACCGCTGGCGATACTCAAGCTAGGTACATGCGCAACCTGTTTACTGATTCGCTTGAAGATACAAGGCTGGATCTTCTATACCTTGAAGTTTGGCTAGAGAAGTTGCCTGTGTCGGGCGAACTTAACACGACAATTCAATCGTTCCGCCATCAGGAGAACGCCAATAAGCTGCGCGACCTACTCAACTTCGCCGAGAAGCTAAACTTCTCAGGCGCTAAGGATCTACCCGAAAACGGCTCTTTCAGAAGTGGGGTCATCACGTTAGTGGACGACAACGGCGTTCCTGAGTACGCCTACGTGAACTACCGGCTGCGAGCCCGCTCAGTGGGTAAACTTGCTGATCGAGTCACTAAAACCAGTTACACGGTAGGCGACCAGACACCAGCCATCTCGTTCGGAGTTGTCGCTTCAAGCTTTGGAGGTACCCATGGTCATGCACTTGATGTGCCGCTTACCGCCGATGAAATGAATATCTTACTCAGCGGCGATACACTGTATGTAGAGACCAGTTATGGGAAGTCCCCTGCTTCACCAGACGCTGAATCGCACTCTCATCTTCGCGAGATCCGCTGGAATGGCACCAGTTTAGTCGGCAGTTCTCTTGGGGCGCGAGCGGTAGGAGCTGAAGCAGACACATTCTTTGCAGTTTCTAGCACACCACCAACCATTACAAGTTACCGAAAATCCGATGGTAGCTATGGTGGCGCAATCAACTGGATTACAGGAACATCACCCCATCAACATCCAATGGATGTTCAAACCATTCAGGACCGTTTCCCATTTGATCTCGATAAAGCTGTGCATCATGTTATCGATGACACCAACCGGTTCAAACTGATCAAAGATCATGAGGCACTTAACCGGCTACGAGAGCGGAACAATTCAAATGCTAGCTGGGTCGATTTAGCCCTATCTGGTCTGGCTCGCTTTACTCTTGATCAAGACAGCATGGATGCACTGTGCTCACAAGTATGGGGGCTGGATGGGGAAGGCGCTTATATTCCGGAAGCGATTAACTCCTACGGCACTACTTTCACAACCTACAACGTCGTCGGCAGTGCTCAGGCAAACCTCGCGAAATACAACCGCACCTACAAAATCGGTAGCAGCGACGCAGCAGGCCGCACAGTGGCGCGGCGAGGCTTTAATGACCCAACCCTCTATGTCGCACGCACCACAAAAGCCAATGTAGTTGAAGGTTACAGCTACATGATTCCATTAGAGCTGATCGTACGATCGCCCTTAGAGATTTGGAATCCGTGGAATCTCATCACAATTGATGGTAACGGCAGCCAAGGCACTGGAGCGGGTACACAAGCGAGCCCATGGAACGCAGCTTATACTCGGTTGTGGTGGAACCTCATGCCACCGAAGTTCTTCTCAGCTGGTGTTTCAGATCCTGCAGATACCACATCCGGCGGAGTTTGGATTAAAGCCCAGGACGGTAACGCTTACCCGGCCGATAATTCGGGGATAACAATTACCCGTGGCAATGCAGCTGACTATCGCGATGCGAATAACACTTTGCTTTCAAATACATTTCGATTCCGTTACGCCATTGCCCCCGCATGGCATGAGTTCACATACGCCAATATCCAACTGAACAACTTCAAGAACACCCTGAAAGAGGTGTTAAAAGATGTAGTTGCAGGCACCGCGACCGATGGTGAGATCGACAAGTTGCTCTAATTCCCGCCCCGTTTATCCGTATACCCCAAAGAGGAACAAAACATGACCGTAGAAACCGATCTACAAAATGCCGTTGCGGCAGCCTCGGCCTTGAACCAAACAGTGCAAGGCAAGATAGATTCAATCAATAGCACCATTGATTCAGCCATTGCAAACAACGACAGCCGCACAACCAATGCAATTAATGGCATGACTGACTCCGTTAATGCGGAATTAGCCAATATTCGCCCGTATAGCAGCAACTATGTTTTCTGGAATACCTTAGCTCCCAGCGATCGTATTCGTATTTTTCCAGCCATGACGATCGGGCACCCCTGGGCCGATGGCTCAAGAGTTAATGCATCGGACGACGGTAAAAACCCAATCGCCTGGGATAATGATGCCGGTGGCTATCGTCCCGCTGACAGTATCAACCGAAATCCATTTATTGAATGGGGCGCCATTGATGAGTGGAATGCACAAACAGAGGGCAACCAAGGCACTGGCTATGGCTCAGCCTATGCACCCGTCCTGATGGATCCCACCAATGGACAACCGCTGACCTTTACCAACAGCTCTGGACAAACCGATTACTACCGCTGCTACGCAGACTTCAGTACGGACGGAATTCCTGTTTCAGCATATCGGCGACTTCAGCCCTTCGATGACCTGCACTCAATCAGTGGCCGCAAAGCTTATCTGGTGATGTCTGGCTCAGTGGTAGGTCATCCCGACCGAGCTGCAAGAACATTTGTGAACGTGGGTAAAACCTCCAATGGTTCTTATAGCAGTACACATAGTTACCAAAGGCAAGACCTGAATGGCGACGGAATCGTTGAATCAACAGTACGCAATTGGGCACGCCCACGCATGGCCAGACACTCCAGTGCCGACACATATTGCGGCAACCCCGATGCAGGTGATTCTCCCTCATCTACCGGGCTCATAGCTGTTCAAGGTCAGCATTACAACACGACAGCAGGCCATCGCAACTTTTCAAACGCCACAACAGAAGAGTTAATCGCTGACCCTACGATTATTCCAGCACCTTACACCGACACACCAACCAACAACTACCAAGCCGTCTGGGCTATTCCCGTCGGAGATCTCGCCACATTCAGTAACGTCCGTTGGCGCGTCTATAACTGGGGCTTTACAGGGCTCATCGTGGAAGGCTGGGGACTAGCCTATATGACCCCGGTTACCCGCTAAGCCAGCTGTACCAACCCATTTATATCTTACTTTTGGAGAACTGTATGTACGTCATTCGCAAAGACACAGGTGAAGAGCTATTCCGTGGCTCGGCTGCTCAGGCCAAAGCCTTTTTCGGCAGCGGGACACGCTGGTTAGATAGGGTCATTGATGATTCAGATCCTGAGGACCCAGTGGAAATCGATGAGGGCCAAGAGGTCGAACTGGAACTCTGCTTTGAGGACACCATTGCTGAAAAGCTGCTCTATCTAGCCGATACCGACTGGTATGTGATCCGGGAACAGGAAACAGGGAAACTCATGCCCGATACTGTCCGGGCACGACGTTCTGCCATTCGGGTATCACTCTAAAGCGAGGTAGATAGAATGCCAGATCCTGCACTTTCAGAAGCAATTCAAGAAGCTTATGCGCATGCACCCACCGATGCGATCATTCTTCACACCTTAGAGCTTCGCCATCCAGACTTTAGGGATGATGCTGGCAACCCAACGGCTATTCGCGTCGTCCGCGACCAGAAAGACCTAGAGGCCAGACTAGAAGTAGATGCCCCTATGGATGGCGGTGAATGGGTAAAATTTGTTGCCATGGGGTTTGAGCTAGACCTACCTGCAGTTGATACCACGCCCGTGCCAGAAATCGTGGTGACACTCGATAATGTAAGTCGAGAGATAGTGCGCTATCTGGATGTAGCAGCGGAATCCCAATCAGTTATCGAGATCACTTACCGGCCTTACCTCTCTAATGATTTAGATGGCCCTCAGATGGATCCGCCTATCACTCTGGTTCTATCTGAGGTGGAAGTAGACGTTCAGCGAGTCACGGCGCGCGCTCGCATGATGGATATTGGGAACAAAGCCTTTCCTAGCCGCACCTACACAGCACGTGAATTTCCGGGACTGACTCGATGATGCCTGCCCCGGATGCTAATAGCCTGAGTCCATTTATTGGCAAGCCTTGGGTAGCGGGTGCTCGCGGACCTAATCACTATGACTGTTGGGGACTCTTTCTGGCGGTACAAAAGCAATTCTTCAACCGCGATTTACCTGAGATCCCACTGGATGCGTTGAACCTGAGAGAAGTTATAAATGCGTTCACACACCACCCTGAACGACAGCGCTGGCAACGTGTTAGTCAAACGCGTACAGGTGATGCAGTTTTAATGCGCCAGTCGAGATATCCCGCACACATAGGTGTTTGGCTAGATATCGATGGGGGTGGAATCCTACATTCAGTGCAGCATTCAGGTGTCGTCTACCAGACCACCAGCGGCCTATATAGTCACGGCTGGCGGATCGAAGGGATCTACCAATTTACAGAGAAGCCAACCATCTCAGAGCAGAACGTGAATGACCGATGAGCTCTACTCAAAAAACGCTGGCCCCATAATCGTCTGGCCGAAAAACCCGTTTCAACCTGCAACCAAAGATATATTCAAAGTAGCATCCGGCAGTACCATTGCTGACTGGATGCATGGGCAAAAGATCGAAGAGTTTCCCCTGCCAACAGTCTGCATGATCAACGGCAAACCCCTCATGCGAGCAGATTGGCCAACCTATAATCTAGCGAATCAGGATGTAGTTGTTTTTGTAGGGCTACCGGGTGGAGGGGGCGGGGGTGGAAGTAATCCACTCAGAGTAGTTCTATCAATAGCAGTCATGGTTCTGGCGCCGTATGCGGCAGCTGGCATAATGGGATATGGAACCACAGCAGCGGGAATAGCTGCAGCTCAAGCTGCTATGGGTACAGTAGGTTTTGGTTTAATGGCTGCAGGTGTAAGCGTTATTGGCGCCTATCTGGTCAATGCATTAGTTCCACTACCAAACCCAAGCGTGCCATCAGCACAAAACGGTATAGCTCCGAGCCCAACTTATTCACTGCAATCACAAGGTAACTTCGCACGCTTACTACAGCCCATTCCCGTCATTTATGGCAGACATCTGGTTTACCCAGACTTAGGCGCAACCCCATACACCGAATATGTCGACAATGAGCAGTATCTTCACCAACTACTGGTTATTGGACAGGGGGAATATGAGGTAGAAGCGATTCGTATCGAAGATACGCCCATTCAATCATTTTCAGAAGTACAAGCACTTGTCATTCAGCCGGGCAACCAAAACGCACTCTTTAACCATGATGTGGTTACCGCCCCGGAAGTAGCCGGACAGGAACTGCTGGCTGAAACAGATCCAGAAAATACGAGATCTGAGATAGTAGGCCCGTTTATCACAAATCCACCCGAGACTCATATTGATGCTATTGGGATAGATATTTTATTACCCAGAGGGTTGTTCTATGCAAATGATAGCGGTGGGCAGGATACGAAAAGTACCTCTTGGAGTGTAGAAGCCAGACAAGTGGACGATACGGGCAGTCCCTCAGGCGCGTGGCAGGTCTTGGGGATTGAATCATTAAACGCAGCCAGCCCAGATGCTATCCGTCGATCCTACAACTACTCTGTCACTGCAGGGCGATATGAAGTTCGAGTTCTAAGGACAGACAACAAGGACACCCGTGCAAGAGCGGGCCATGAACTTCGTTGGGGCGAGTTGCGAGGTTACTTAACAAGTCCCAGTTTACCTGCTGGTATTACCTACCTGGCAGTCAAGATGCGGGCAACTGATAATTTATCGATGCGGTCATCTAGATTGGTCAACTGTATTGTCACTCGCAAGTTACCCACTTGGAATCCGACTGATGGTTGGACGCCACCACAGCCAACACGATCAATTGCCTGGGCATTTGCAGATGCCGCACGTGCGACCTATGGTGCCAACTTGGCTGACAAGCGAATTGATTTAAATGCCCTCTACCAAACCCACCAAAATTGGGAGGCAAGGGGAGACCACTTTGATGCAGTTTTTGATCAGAAACTTTCTGTCTGGGAATCTCTTACACGAATAGCGCGCTGCGGAAGAGCAGTACCTTACCTGCAAAGCGGCGTAGTACGCATTGTACGTGATGAAACCAAGACACTACCTGTCGTGCGGTTCACGACCGAAAATATTGTACAGGGCAGTTTCAAACTCCAGTACGTCATGCCCGGAGAGGAGACAGCTGATTCTGTGACGGTAGAATACTTTAACCCGAATACATGGAAACCCGACGAAGTAACGGTTTCATTACCCGACTCAATTCAAACCAACCCCGCAACCATCAACCTTTTTGGATGCACAAGCCAATCGCAAGCAGAGCGAGAAGGTAAATATATCGCCGCCGCAAATCGGTACCGAAGAAGACTTATTACGTTTCAAACGGAGATGGAGGGCATGATTCCAACCTTTAGCGACTTGATCTCCATCAGCCACGATATGGCAGTTGAGCAAAGAAATAGCGAAGAAACTCCTGTCGAATACTTGGCAAGAGTAATGGCTGCACGTCCCCGAGGGGAGCATGTAGAGATCACCTGCGTTGTTGAAAATCCTCTCGTGCACAGCGCCGATCTCTGAATATCCTCAGCTTTAAGTCTTTCGAACTACAAATAAGGAGCCGTCATGTCCTCAGCCCTACACAATACACCGGAAGCCAAGACTGCAGACAACAAAGCGCTGGCCTTACGTCCCGAGGATTTAGATCAATTGTTAACGAAAGCCGCCGAAAAAGGCGCTGAGCGATGCCTCGCGCATCTTGGTCTAGAAAACGGACACGCCGCGCGCGATATTCGAGAGCTACGTGACCTTTTGGATGCCTGGCGTGATACCCGCCGTACGGCTTGGCAAACCATCATCAAAGCGGTAACCACCGGCATATTGGCAGCAATCATTATCGGGGTTGCGGTAAAACTAAAACTAATGGGAGGATCACAATGATAGAAACACTACTTGGAGGCCTGCTGGGTGGCGCTTTCCGACTAACGCCCGAGATCCTAAAATGGATTGACCGCAAGGGGGAGCGTCAGCATGACCTGGCCATACAAGACCGAACCCTTCAACTTGAGACCTTGCGACTTAAAAACAAGCAAGCAACCGAACAATTAACAGCAAACCGCGATATCGAAACTGAAGGATTAAAAACGTTTCAAAGCGCTATCACTGCCCAGGGGCAACAGACCCAAGTGGGTTGGGTTGATGCTCTCTCGAGCAGCGTAAGACCAGTTATCACCTATTGGTTTATGGCACTCTACTGTGCCACTAAGCTGTCACTCCTCACGATCGCTCTGAATAACGGACAAGAAATCAGTACCAGCATCGCAAACTCATGGACCGACTCAGATCAAGCTCTTTGGGCAGGGGTACTGAACTTCTGGTTTTTAGGCAGAGTCTTCGATAAATTGAAGTTCTAAATTCATAAAGATTAATCCTGGTAGCCATTTGGGTTCTGTGACTGCCATCGCCAGCTATCCGCCATCATCTTATTGAGCGATCGTTTTGCAGACCAACCTAAAAGCTTATTCGCCTTCGATGGATCTGCCCAAAACTCAGGCAGATCACCATCACGACGCAGTGCGATCTCATAGGGTTTTTTGATGCCCGTTTTGAAATAGAATGCCGATGTCATTTGAATTGGAGCTTAACCTGCGTATCAAGCCAAGACGCCGTCTCAAACGAGACAGGCCTGATCCTTTGAGTGTGCCTACAGCACCAAATCAGGTCTGGTCCATCGATTTTATGAGTGACGCACTGGCTGACGGGCGAAAACTGCGAACGTTCAACGTGCTCGATGATTACAACCGAGAGGGGCTGGCGATTGATGTCGATCTTTCAATGCCAAGCGCCAGAGTCATCAGATCACTGGAGCAAGATCATTGAGTGGCGAGGTAGACCCGATGCTATACGGTGCGACAACGGACCAGAGCTGCTTTCGGGATTGCTCATTAACTGGACAAATAAGCACAAAATAACGATGCTTTACATCCAACCTGGTAAGCCAACCCAGAATGCTTATATAGAACGATTCAACCGAACAGCGAGACATGAATGGCTCGATCTTCATCAATTTGAGTCAGTTGAACATGCTCAGTTACTTGCCACGCAGTGGCTTTGGAAGTACAACAATTAAAGACCCAATACAGCGATCGGCGGCATACCACCGAGATGGATGTTGAAGGCAGCCTAAGCTCTACGAAAACCTCCCGTTAAAAATGGGGGGATTACAGTAACATTTTGCTCACGGCTGGGGTGTTGTGATTAATGCTTAGATACCACTAACCATAACGCTTTCAGCCGTTCTTGTTTATATCTTCATGCAAAATGCGGGTTAGGTATATTCAGTGAATGACCTTGCAACTTTTGAGCTCTGTACAGTAAAACTACGGGCTTACCTATAACGAACCCAGCATTTTTCGATCTTTTTTATCTTTTAACTGCATTCAAATATTCATTAATTACAATTTTTTCATCAAACTCTTTTTCCACTTTTATTCTGCTATTACGTCCCATCTCTATTCGTTGTTCATGTGTTTGATTAATCATTTTGTGAAGCTTACCGATTAGACTAGGGGTTGACTTAACATCACATAAATATCCGTTCACTCCATCATCCACTGTTTCCCTGCAGCCGATATTGTTAGTAGTGATAATGGGCTTGCCCATAGCGCAAGCCTCCAAAAGGCTTTTTGGCACGCCTTCTCGATAGAAGGATGGAAGTACAATACAGTCAATTGGTGCTATTTCTCGTTCGACGTGATCTGATGAGCCCAAGTAGGTTACTACTTCATCTCTGGTCCACAACCTTATTTCATCTTCTGTAACGGCGGATGGGTTATTAATGCCTAAAGGACCCAGTAGACGAAACTCGACCCTTTCCCCATAAATTTTTTTTAGTTCTCTAGCCGCTTCAACGTAGTATCCTATCCCTTTATTGTGGAGCATACGCGCTATAAGTAAGAACCGAACACAACCGTCATCTATCGCTTCCTGAACTTTAAATCTTGTCAAGTCCACGCCCGATCCTGGTATTCGCCTAAATTTGTTTTGGGCAGAAATCTTGTATTTCTCAAAAAGTGTTTGATCTTCATCGTTTTGAAAAAAAATAATGTCTGCTTTAGGTTGGCTAATTCGATACAGAGTTCTTACTATTCTCGCAAATAAATTATCTTCAATAAAAGCAGTGCCTAATCCCGCTATATTATTAATTATTTGTGCTTTAAACATACTTGCAGCTAATGTGCTGTATATATTGTTTTTTGGAGTAAAATTTAGCACTGTTTCAGGCTGGATCCTGCTATAGCACTTCACAAATGCAAGGAAGGTTATAAAGTCTCTCCACGGGTTTGTTCCTCCTTGATCAATCTTTATATCCTGGAATTCGGCGCCTAAGGCTGTTAATTTTTGTGAATATTCATCTCGAGGTGCGATAGCGATAACTTTATAGCCTGACAAAACCAAAGCTAATATGGTATTTTTCCGAAAATTGTACAGATACCAACTAGTGTTTGCAGTGATGACTAATAATTTTTTTTTTCTCATATTTCTCATCTACGATTTTTTTGTTTAGACTAGTGTAAATATTGGGGAAAATTTTAGCTAACAATTAAAAATTTTTGTCGCAACTTTTAAGATTGGGCAGCATAAGTCATTACTGGACTTGTTGTACAATGCAGTTTCGCATTATTAGTCAAAACTAAAAAATACGTAAGTCTCGGATTTATTATGGTTTATAATAGGTTTTAAAATTTTAAAGCAGAATTACGATTCGTCACCCAAAAAAAATCTAACAATCCTCTCAGATCTTGCATGATAAGAATAAGAGGCCTGAGAAAAATGATAGACAGAATTCTTTGCAGCCAAGAGTTGATCATCATGCATATTTATAGCACTCCACAGCGTTTCTTTTATATCGGAAACCGAGAATGAGCTACACACCAAAACCGCTTCCTCTGATTCACCAACCTCCTTCAACGAACTAATCTCTAAATTTACAATAGGCACTACGTAGTGCGACATGTACTCACCAAGCTTAGTCGGCGAACTTTCAAGATATTTATCAACAGGTGGTATTAAACACAAACCGAAGTCATAATATGAGAGATCAGACTGTAATTCCAACCGCGGTACTTTACCCCTAAGCAAAATAGTACCATTAAACTCTTGAGCTAAATCTCGAAGAGAAGCGGGAGCATCCCCATAAATATGGAGCGAAAACTCGGCTCCGCTCAGAAAAAGCGAACGAAATGCCTCTAAAATCAAATTGAGGCCGCGTGACGGACTAGTATCTCCGATATAAACAAATTTTCTCGGCCGACTAATATTTTGAAGACTTAGCGGAGCGGTAATCTCAGAAAGGAGTGGTACAGCATAATAATCATCTTTGTTGTTCTTAAAATATATTCCTCTCAGCCTAGACAGACCAATCTCGGACACGGCTACAAATTTATCTACTACAGGAAAAACAGCTCTAAAAATAATCTTCGAAGCACCCCTTAAAAATATATTACCGCTATGTGATTCATGTGGGAATGATGACTGAAAAATCAGCTCTGCATCAGACTTAAGAAGGGATTTATAAATTATGCAAGCAAGCAACATAAGCGGATCGTTTCTGACAAACAAGATAATCCTTGAGCTGCGGTTATACGACATAAGCCTCCGAAGAACATGGAAGAATATTAATATCCTGCCCAGCCCCCTACGCCGTGGCATGGATTGGTAAACTTTTACTCCAGTCCTAAGCCCCCCTGACACAGGAGTTACTGGCCGACTAAAATAGCAGTCTACACTAACTTTTCCCCCTAAGATCTCCAATAAAACCGAATCAACGAATGGATGATGCGCTCCGTAATCTTTGTCAACGAAAGCAACAAATCTTGTATGAGTTTTACTTTTCATTCTTAACAACCAAAAAGCCAATTAAGATTCCTGCCAAGACTGTGATAAGCCCGAGACCGCCGATAGTTAGAACTCGAGGTATAGAAGCCACAATATAGAACACATAGCCAAGATAGCATATAAAGTAAAAGTCTCGGTTTATATTGCCTTTATCTCTTAACTTCACCAAGCCAATATATAAAGGATAAAGAATCAACATTAAATAACTAATAAGACCAGCATAACCCGAGGATACCAATTGCAGGAGAAAGGTATTCTCCAGAGATTTCGAATCGTCGTAACCACTTAAAATACCCACTGCATATTCGGTGGAAGCGTAATCTCCAAACCCCAAAGGATGATAGTATAAAAGATTTAGCGCGTTATCCCAAAGTAAACCTCGACTGTTTAAGAAATCGCCTCTTTCCTCTACCAATCTAAACGCAAATTTTAGCTTATAAATAGCTTCATTAAAATCAATATAAAACACAAGCAATGAAGCTGCTATTATTAAAAATAGTAGCAAATAAAATCTTACCCTAAATCGATTCGCACCATTATACAATATAAATCCAACCAATATCGTTGCAACTAAAGCAATGACACCTCCTCGACTAAACCCGATTAAACTCAAGATTAAGACCAGAACGCAGGCATAAAAAAACCTCTTACTTATGAATCCGAAAAATCGCATCCTCATCGCCATACTAAGAATTACCAACATGAACTGTACAGGAAAAAAATAGTTCACATTAAACATCAGCCCCTGAGTTGTATTAATATCGATAAACGGAACTTTACGACTAGTGTATGCAAAATTTTCGGGTGTGAAACCAGTAACTGAGAGAATCCCAAAAATAAGGTGGAGTATTGCAATAGCTAAAGGAAACCTCGACATATCAGTAAATTTTGATTTTTCGTATAGAGTACCTGCAAATGATAAAACTAATATAAAAGTTATTGGATAGATCACATCAAGAATAACACTGACTAAACTGCTTTGATTACCAACAACTCGTGAAAACGTGATGGCTATCATCCAGATATATACCAGAGATAAGTAATTTCGGGTAATATTTACCTTTCCATTGCTTGCAATCAATGCTGCCAAGAGAGCCAAGACGCTAATAATCATTATGTACATGCGGTAACTAACAGTTACATAGCTAAAAAATCCTGCTAGAATAACTAGTACGTATATCATCTTAGTTACCGGCATCGCACCATTAACTGGGATGTTCATTTTTGAATCACACACCTTAATTTTTCAGCCATTTCGGCTGCACTGTAGGCTTCCATACCGCTCGCAAAATGACTATCTTGCCCAGAGTAACTTAACCTATTTTTGACTGCTTCAAATGTGCTCTTTAGATCGTAGGCAAAGTCCCAATCCTCTGTCAAAGCGGTAAGTCTTTCGATCTCGCTACCTCTTGCGCTAAAAGCAATCCCCGGAACTCCACTTACTAAAAGTCCGAGTAGTTTTCCCGTAACAGTACCTAGTGCATATTCACTTTCACATTTGACATCTTCAAGCACCAGTACCCCGAGCGCACACCCCATCTCTGCCTTAACTATGTTCTCAGGGGCACTCCCTAGAATCTCCACCCGGCCCGTTAATCCCTTTTCATGGATCAAAGCGATAAACTCCTCTGGAAGTGGATTTAAACATCTAATTTTCAGGTTTATAGATGTCAAGTCTTGCATAACCTCTAATACGAGCACTAAACTTTCAAGACGGTGCTCGTAAACTGTACCAGCGTAGTAGAGATAGTTCGAAATTTTAGAACATCTCGATATTTTGTCGTCGGCGACCCATCCATTGTAGATAGAAAAAGGCTTTATATCTGTTTGCTTTTGAATGTAATCCGCTAACTTATCGCTTATCGTTATAACTGCAGATGCACTGCGAGTGATTTTCCTCTCCAGGCATACGCTAATTAAATTCACCAATCCATAGGCTTTTTTATTTCGCCGTGATTCAAAGCAGTCTCTGAAGTCTATAATAAAATCAGTGCCAGATAGAAACGATAGAAACCACCCAAACCACAGAGGTCCTGCAGGACCATATGAAAGTATTAGAATATCACTGTTCTTCGCTATCTTTATGTAAAAACGCAGATTGAATACAAGTGCTACAATCCATTTTATTGACGACTTATCAAAAATAGGCGAGGCGAATTTACTTTCTTTTTTACGTCGAGAATTTTTTTTCTCTGATAGATCTATTCGTTCCTTGGCCGACTTGAATATATGAAAACCATCCCCCTCTTCACAGATAATATCAAAATCAACGTCATGTGAGTTTTCTATTAAGTTACCCCATCGTCTCGCTGCAATTTTATTACTAGGTGGCACAGATCTAGTTATTAACAAACACTTCACAATAAAAACCCTTCTTACTCAAAATAAAATTAATTTAAGGCGCTTTATTATTTATAAATTAATAATTTCGAATGCCATAATATTATTATTACCTAGTAGAAGCACGAGGCTTTAAATTATCCATACAACAATATTACGTACATCGCCTTCTCTAATTCGCTTTACTTTTCAAGCTACAAAGTATGTCTACAATCAGTTCAGCAGCATTACCTTTACCGTAGTGGAATTCAGTACTCTCCGGATAAGACAGCCCGGATAGCGCATCCGAAATTTTCTTCGCATTCGAACCGACTAGTGTGTTCCAGCCCGCCTCGACCAACTCAACCCACTCCGTCTCATCACGCATCGTCACACAGGGCTTGCCAAAGAAATACGCCTCCTTCTGCACCCCACCCGAATCCGTAGCTACTAGCCGGCAATTCGCTTCCATCCACACCATCTCCAGATAGCCAACCGGATCAATCGCCCATACATTTTCAGGAATGGCTATACCAAAATTCGCGACTTTCCCCTTTGTTCTCGGGTGCATCGGAAACACTATCGATGCGTTGCTATCAGCGAGTCCCTGAAAGATATTCTTCAGCCGTTGAGGGTCATCCGTATTTTCTGCACGATGGATGGTGCAGAGTGCGAAGTCACCTACCCTTATATCCAGCTGGGGGGGCAACTGAGGCTTACGGGCTTTTTCTTTGTAAAATAGGGTGGCATCGTACATTACATCGCCTACGAGTTTTATCTTCGCTTCCGAAATTCCCTCGGTGAAAAGGTTCTGGCGGGCAGTTTCGGTAGGGGCAAATAGGATTTCGGCGATGTGGTCCGTCATCACGCGGTTAATTTCTTCCGGCATTTTGCGATTAAAACTTCGTAGTCCTGCCTCTATGTGTGCCACAGGGATATGCAACTTAGCCGCGGCCAGCGCTCCGGCCAGGGTGCTGTCGGTATCTCCGTAGACCAAAACCCACTGGGGCTGTACTTCCAACATAAGGCTTTCAAGTTTTTCGAGCATGCGGCCTGTGTTCTGACCGTGGGTCCCACCGCCTATACCGAGGTTGTAGTCCGGTTTCGGAATTTCGAGCTCATCGAAAAACACATCAGACATATTGGCATCGTAGTGCTGGCCTGTATGTACAAGGATTTCCTGTACATCCGGGCGGTGTTCTTTGAAGGCGCGAGAGACAACCGCCGCTTTGATGAATTGCGGACGTGCACCGATGATAGTGAGTACTTTCATATAGTAGTCAATCCTTATTACCGCTCGCTGACAAGGCGTCGATATATGAAGAAATCTTTTGGTGAATTGAAAAAAGAGTTGTGCCAAAGCAACGTAAAGCCACCTCCAACCTTCCTGCAGTTTTCCTTGAGTTCATTGAACTTTTCATAAGCGGCTTCGGTTGATCCCAGTCCAAGGTAGCGTTCAGCAATTATTGTACAATCCATAGCAACTAGAGGTCTTACTCGCAGAGAAAGCGGTTTATCAGTCGCTACGTCAAATGCAGGATACTCAAAGCAAGTTCCACATCGAAAGCCAGGCCTGTCCGCGTAACCCAATGTACTGTCATAGCTCATACCCGCAAGCGCCAAGGCTTTCTGGGTAATTGTCTGGTTCCAACGCAGAAAGTGCATACGCCCACCCCAGTCACTCTGTTTTATCCCTTCTTCCCTGCATATCTTTCGCAACCTATTTGCCTCTTTAACAATCTCTCCCGGCCGGTTGTAGGTGTTGTAACTTGGATGTAGCCCTATTTCATGGCCTCGCTGGTGAATGTCGTACATAAGCTTTCGTATTTGCGGCATCTCCGGGTCGTATTTGGCATCTTTGCTGACATCGGTTCGGCCACAGATAAAGTAAAATGCACTAGTGAGTCCGCTTTCCTCCGACTGCCTCATCAGCCAGTCAAAGGTGTTGGCCGGGTCTTTAGGGTGGATTGTCTGCTTGCTGTTTAGCCATATCCAGGGAGCTTTTAGCGCAGCGACAACGTCTTTTCGGACTAATACGTCACCACCCATGGTTCTGACAAGGCCTTTTAAATTCTGAAACGCATAGTGGGCTGGGGCGTCCACATCGTGAGATACTTTCATAGTGAACTGATGTTGCTTCAGCTCGATACCGGGCCAGACTCTCTGAATAATCTGGCCCAAAATGTGCAGCCACTCATCAACGATGGGCCTTTCCAGGTAGCCATGCTTGAAAGCGTGGCAAGAAGTCGCAGGAAAGCGCTGGTGGTTGTCTAGGTCTGTACGGCCGATCTCTTCCACGCGGGTTAGCATCCAGTAGGTCAACCCCAAAATATCATAATGTACTGTTGCACCCAGTTCGTGTAGCTCGATTAAAGGGGTTTGAAGTTTATGTTCTGAAGGTGCCGCCAGGCTGTCTTTAATTGGCGCGTTAAAACCCTCGATTGACGGTTTCCAATATTCGCAGGGAAAGTCAGATCGGGATTGATGAAAAATATTCTGCAGGTAGTCAAAGGTAATTTTGACCTCGCTTACCGGCAAGGTTACCGTCAGAGCCACATTACTCTGCATTAAAGTAAACCTGTGACCGAAACGCTCTTGAAGGACGACTTCTAGCCAGCGAAGCACATTAGTAGTAAATAACATTGTTAAAATCAGTTGCGCAGGGAGCGGAAGATATTCAGTAATTTGAAGAGTTTCGAGTTGCTTCGGGAAACACAGAAATATGGCGTTTGGACCGCGCCAAAGCCACGAAAAAAGCGTTCGATGGGTTCGATCATAGAGCCTTCAAAGTCAAACACATCAACCGTTTCAGGCTGCCGAAGAATGGCTTCCCACAACACCAGACTGGTCGCTCCGCTGTTGCGTAGTTCGGGGTCGCCACCGCCCATAAGGTAATAGGCGGTATCGCCACTGCGAACGATATAAGCACCGGCATGCAATTTACCGTCCGGCCCTTCAGCTACCAAGCAGTCCTTGGCGTTACGAGCGGAAGCGGCTTCATGTATCCGGGCTACGGATTCACTAGTATATGGCAATGAGCGATTTTGGCGCTGAAAAACCATCTTGTTTAGTCCAAGAAACTCCTCCAGCGAACCCTCCCGAACACTCACGTTTTCCCGTTCTCTGGCTTTACGAATATCGCCGCGAATGTTTTGTTGCAGATCTTTCCATAACCGATCTTCGTCTGATGAAAGGAGTAAACGATAAGTATATCGTGTAGTTTGCTCAAAGCCCCGCCAATAGAACGGCAACCAGTTTTGAAGATCACAGTGCCAGTTATGTCGGTAATGATCACACTTTGGAAGTCGGTCGGCCAGCTCCCCAAGCACATCTTTCTCATGGGATAACTTCTTTGGATAAGATTTCTGGGTTGGTTTTATCCACGGACCAAGTGTCTGGGTTAGACTTGGCTGAGTGAGAAGCGTGAACCCGAATTTTCTCTTTACTACATATGGCAAGGCGCCAATTACCTGATCGCCCTTCTTTGCCATAACCACGTCCCACCCATCGCCAGCAACGGCATCTAACCACCAAGCTTGGCTAAAAATAGGAATCGATGTTTCCTGCTCACAAAGTAAACGGTATTTTTCTTTATTTGTCATCTTCTAAGTAAATTCATGATTAACTTTTTAACATCTAAATTGCGGGTTAAATAAATTCGACCGTCTTTACATACCACACAAAACCGTCCATTTTCCTTAACGATTTGACCTGGACTGGTACACTTAGTTGATTCATGATCGAATTCCCCGACGATCCAACGCTGACCTTTCCATATCCCGCTTGGTTGAGGCAACGCATTCAACCAGAGTTCTGTACCGCATAAAACGTGCCAAACGCGTTCGACTGGCCAACTGCCCCAATCAACAATAGATCGGTGCTCTTCAGTCAACAAGTTTCGTGCACGCGGTGTTGGGCTTTGCTGGGGTTGAACTATCCTAGGTGCATTGTTTCTTTGAATCGAATCAAGCGCTTTTAAAAGCAACTTGACGCCAACTTCTCCGACTAATTTATCTAACCGTGATGGCGATTTTGTGCCAAGTGGAATCTCGGTCCGTTCTTGATAGATGATGTCACCGGTATCTTCCCCCGCGTCAATATAATGAACAGTCACACCTGGATGCATTTCCATATAATAGTATTGCCAAAAGTCGGGGTTAGGGCCTCGGTAGTCCGGTAAAATGGCGGGATGCAAATTAACCGCGCCATATTTTGGTATGCTAAAAATTTTCTCTTTAAGCAATTGTGACATGCTGAACACTACAATAATATCGGGTTTTAAATCCGTAACCCATTCCACTAGACCTGGATCATCGCTGGAGATCATTAAACGATATGGCAAACCATGTTGTTCGGCTTTTTTTTTCAAGCTCAATGGTTGGCGTTTAATTTTTGAATAAAAAAAACGCGTCGCGCCCATCAATCTATGCAGGCCTGGTTGTTTTTTGTAGTTGCGCGATGCGGATTCCAAAACACCGACAATTTGATGGCGACTACTAAACAGCGGTTCAACTATTCGCGATACACCTTGGGTTATCATCAAGACTCTAAGCCCTGTTTTCGGATGAATTTCATTCCGTAAATCACTAGTGTTTTTTACCCACTCCACTTCTTTAAATCTCGCTTTTTTTGTGCGCCTTTGATTGCATCGACGTTTTTTGCATCAATACTCATTAAGATTTCAGTATTGCCTTAAAAATCGTCCACAATTTTGGATAACACAGACGGATAAATACTTTTTTATCAGGCCTGTGGGGCGGTTTCAAAATAATGAATAAAATGCTGCCTTTGTTTTAGTTTCACGGGGTACGCCCCATGCTGAAACACCAACTGCTCATTCGAATTAAGCCAAGAACGATGCACGCATTTGCCATCCAGATAGGCATAATACCTCTTATCTCCTAACGCCAAAAACCGCCGAAACACCTGAACATAACGCGACGCTTGAAGATTCAGGACATCAAGGGTTTTTTTGCCCGATGTGGCCGATATCCTTCAATTTACAATCAGTTACAACAGGTTGAGTATTGAGGTAAAGACTGATTTCTTCGACTGTAAACAATCTTACCTTTGAAAAACTATAGGATTTATGGATGAGCTTTTTCACAGTTCTACCATCAACTTCTTCTTACAATATGATTCAAATTTTTTAGCCGGCACAAAACCATAATACTTGTATTTATTTTCGTAACGAACACAATCCTCTTTAACTAAATACTTAATAACAAACGCTGGATTTCCACCAATAACACAATAACCGTGATCAAACGATTTTGTTACCACTGAACCCGCTGCAACAACAGTATGATTGCCAAGTTCAACACCTGGAAGAACTATAGAACCCATACCCAGCCAACAATAGCTACCAATCTTTACTTGAGATTTAATATGTTTACTGGGATCCATGGGATCATGATTAGCACTAATTATTCCAACATTTGGACCTACCAATGTATAGTCGCCAATGAGAATATGTCCAATTCCTTGAATGTAGCATCCTGGGGACAACCCAGGAGCAGTACCGACTCCAATCTTTATCCTGCTTACCCCATTAATTTTGCTCGTGTAATGTACAGGCCAATATGCCGATCCATTTATCCTGAGAACTTTTTGGACAAACAAGCCGCGAAAGGTAACTGGGGCCGAGGTTCCAGCTGTTTCAAAGACAACGGGCGCAACAATCTTCAAAAAAATGAAATATAGTTTTTTAATTAAAGCTCTCAAAATAAACCACCCAGAACAACAACGATATGGCAAGAAATGGAAAAATATAATTTGCCGCTATTTTCAAAGGATCACCACCAATCACTCTAAACAGGACGCATAAATATATTGCATATGAAATAACATTGCTTATTGAAAAACATACGATTGCAAACATGAAGTCACCAAAAGTAGCACCAATCACCACCCCAATGCACCTTGCAATCAACAGTTGAAATTGCATAAACATTCCTAGGCGCTGACACTCGGCAACTTCATAGATCGAACTGAAAGGTGAAGTAGTAAAGGCCATCATCATCCATAGGGAAAGCCATCGCGCTGCTTCCCCGGCGACCCTCCAAGCTTCACCAAAAACTAATGAAAATATATCAGGCCCAAGGCCAACCAAAATTAAAACTGGAACGAGTATTAGATATACGAGCCTCTTGTGAACACCCAATAAAAAGGGGACCAATGTATTTTTTCGGTATCGGTCTGGAGCATCGGAAAGAAAAACGCTTCCAATGGCTTGACCAACAAAAGTCATTGGCGCGCCCATTACCCTGTAGGCTAAAGCATACAAACCTACAATCCCAGGAGTATAGTACGCAGCAAACAATATCGGTGGCAGCTGGGCACCCGCAACGTTAGCTAATCCGCCCCATGTAGAAAATAGAGGAAAGTCACGATACCTACTTGCACATTTCAATATTCCATCTTTCGTTGCTCTGAGATAGACTCTATTTTTAATGAATTCTTTGGAAAGACTCCAGACCCCTACAGACTGCCCACAAGCTTGGCCAATTACGAGCCCAAACCCTGATAGTTTAAATGCCGAAAACTGGACAATCACAGTTATAATTGACTGCATTATTCTCGTTTTTGTGATTCTCCTAAATTCTTTTTTTCTTATCGCCCAATAATTAAAAACCTGATAAGTACCAATAAAAAGAATACCTATAGGAATTAGCCAAATGTAACTATGAATTTCCGGGACTTTTAAAAATCCCACGAGTCGCTGGCCGTAAATAGCTAATGATATCGCAGTTGCAACTGATACAACCACTACCATAATCTGAGCCAGCACCACTAAGTTTATCGCTTGTTCTTCATTCTCCGGTAGTGCTATTGCTAATTCATATCGCAGACCTGCAATAACAACAAATATGGAGATAATAGCCATGTATACGGATAACACACCAAAATCTTCTGGTGTGTAGAGCCTTGTAAGTACGGGAGATGCTAATATAAGAAGCAGCTGAGAGGCGGATGCCCCCCCTACCAGTACACCTACATTTTTAGCAAACTTATTACCTAAAACTGACAATCTATCGTCACTCGATCAAAAGGTTTTGATTTTCATCTTAAAATGCGACTTGCATCTAAGCATTATTCATTTATAACTTTCACCAATTTTTGAGATGACAAGATTTCGCCTACGACTCGTTGCTGCTCTATAACTGTTACGTAGGGATGCATTGGTAAACTAATAACTCTCGTGGCTATTTTGTCCCCGAAAGGCAGGCTTATAGTTTCATCGCCCACAGCCGGCTGTTTATTTAACGGTATGGGATAATGCACGGCAGTAGGAATTTCTGCATCTTTCAACTTTTGCTGTAGCTGTTCTCGGTTTGGCACGCGGATTGTGTATTGCGCCCAAGCAGAAATGTTGTGCGCTTCAACATACGGCGTGCTATGGATACCGGCCTCCTTCAGCAACCTGGTGTAATTGGTGGCGACCTGGTTACGCAGATCAATCTCTTCAGTAAAGATTTCCAGCTTTGCAAGCAGAATGACCGCTTGCAGAGTATCAAGTCGGCTATTCACACCGACACGGACATGGTGGTAACGCTTGTCCTGGCCATGGCGGGCAATCTGCCGGATTATCTTGGCTAGTTCATCGTCGTTTGTGAAGACGGCTCCACCGTCACCGTAGCAACCCAGCGGTTTGCTTGGGAAGAAGCTAGTACAGGCGATGGTGGTCAGGTTGCAGGACTTTGTGCCTTTGTAGCTAGCACCAAAGCTTTGTGCGGCATCTTCAATAACCGGTATTCCGTATCTGGCGGCAATGGCGTTAATGGCATCAAAGTCGGCACACTGACCGTACAGACTAACGGGGATTATAGCCTTAGTCCGCGGTGTAATGGCCGCTTCCAGCTTACTGGGATCTAGGTTGTAGGTTCTGGGATCAATATCCACATACACCGGTTTGGCACCCAATAGAGCAACAGTTTCTGCAGTGGCAATGTAGGTGAACCCTGGGGTAATCACTTCATCTCCAGGGCCTATATTCAGTGCCATTTGTGCGATCTGCAGTGCATCGGTGCCGTTGGCGCAGGTGATACAGTATTTTGCACCGGTAAAGGCGACCAGTTTTTCTTCCAGTTCGGTCACTTCAGGACCAAGGATGTATTGGCCGTGGGCGAGAACCTTTTGGATACCGGCGTCAATTTTATCTTTGATACGGGCTTGTTGTGCAGCCAGGTCGATGAATTGCATAGTCAATCAATCGCGCACAGAGTGCGCTCCCACAAAAGTTGTACGGATTAATGCTTAGTCAGCTTTGTGCCATTGAGCGTGTAGATTGTGCCAGTATGTTGGCATATGGCCGTTTCCTCTCCACAGAGCGGCAGGTCCAGCTGTTCGCCAAACTCACTCATCCAACCGATCTGCTTGGCGGGAACACCGACCATCAGCGCGTAGGCAGGTACATCCTTGTTGATAACAGCACCCGCGCCAATAAAGGCGTATTGACCGATAGTAACACCACAAACGATAGTGCAGTTTGCCCCCAAAGTGGCACCTTTTTTGACCAAGGTATCCCGGTATTCGCTTTTGCGTTCGATCAGTGAACGGGGGTTATACACATTGGTAAACACCATGCTCGGGCCGCAGAATACGCCGTCTTCCAGATGCACATTGTCATAGACGGATACGTTATTCTGGATCTTGCAATGATCGCCAATAGTGACTTTGTTGCCGACAAAGACGTTTTGACCAAGGGATACGCCCTTGCCGATTTTAGCGCCCGCGCAGACGTGGACGAAGTGCCAGACACGGGAGCTTTCACCAATCTGGGCGCCATCGTCGACGATTGCGCTGGAGTGGATCATCACACTCATGCGATTACCTGTTTCAGGAAGGGGTGATAATCACCACTCAAGCCCAGTGGTTTAGTATCACGGATCGTTGACACGGTCTCAATAGCGACGCGGTTATCGTCCAAACCAAAGCCGTTGCCCTTGAGGATCTCTTCATAGCTGCGGGTGTGCAGATCGGTGAAACCACCGGAGAATTCAATTTCCTCACCTTCGCAGGTTATGGAGCGGTAGGTGCGCTGACCGGTAGCGCGGACATTTGCCGGAACGTCGTTGATGTCAATTGACAGGAACCAACGTACCCGTGCCTGTGCATATTCTAGATAGCCGGCGGCCTTGGTGTCACTGCTATAATGAACGACGTTCTGCTGAAGGTCACCAAAGATGAAGTGCAGCATGTCGTAGAAGTGCACACCTATGTTGGTAGCGATACCGCCGGATTTTTTGGGATCACCCTTCCAGGACTGCAGATACCAATGACCACGCGAAGTGATGTAGGTCAGATCAACTTCGTACTTACGGTTTTTGGGGCCGTTTTTCACCTTGTCACGCAGTTCAACGATCGCTGGGTGCAGACGCAGCTGCAGAATTGTGTTGATCTTGTTACCGGTATCTTTTTCAATTTCCTGCAAACCATCAATATTCCAGGGGTTGAGAACCAGCGGCTTTTCACAGATGGCATCGGCACCGGATCGTAAAGCAAAGCGCATATGACTATCGTGGAGATAATTTGGAGAGACAATTGCTACATAATCAACCCCTGTGCCTAGGCGGCGCTTCTTATCTATATGTCGATCGAAGCGTTCGTATTCAGTAAAAAAATCTGCATTTGGGAAAAAGCTATCCATAACACCGACTGAGTCATTCGGATCTAATGCAGCTACTAGCTCATTCCCCGTATCCCGTATAGCGGTCATATGCCGGGGGGCAATATACCCAGCAGCACCAATCAAAGCGAATCGTTTCATTCCTTTCCCCCTTTTAAAGTCGTAAGTCACTTTGATCCGGTGAAAATAGATATTTTAGATCATAAAGGACATGATTTTTCCGCCCCAGTCTACGGAGTGCTTCACTGCCCATTTCTACAAACTCTGTATGAGCAACAGCTAATACTATTCCATCATAGCGATTAGAATGAAGTACGCTAACTAGATTGATCCCATACTCGCGTTCTGCTTCAGCACTATCAACCCACGGGTCGTATACATCTACCTTAATTCCAAAATCTTCCAATTCATTAATTACATCGATTACGCGAGTATTTCGCAAATCAGGACAATTTTCTTTGAAAGCAAGCCCCATTAGGAGGACTCGAGCTCCCTGCACATGTATTCTCCTTTGCAACATGGCCTTCACAAGCTGACTTCCGACGTAAGCACCCATGCCATCATTCAAGCGCCGCCCGGCCAAAATAACTTCAGGATGATAGCCTATCGACTCAGCCTTATGAGTCAAGTAATAGGGATCTACACCTATGCAGTGCCCTCCCACAAGGCCAGGGCGAAAGGGCAGAAAATTCCATTTCGTACCTGCTGCTTTTAGAACATCCTCTGTATCAATTTCCATCCGGTTAAAAATTAATGCCAACTCGTTTATCAAAGCTATATTCAAATCTCGCTGAGTGTTCTCAATCACCTTTGCTGCCTCCGCAACTTTGATCGAAGAGGCTTTGTGTGTACCTGCTTCGATAATGGAGCCATAGAGAGCATCGACAAAATCGGCTACTTCAACATTTGAACCAGACGTAACCTTTTTGATTGTCGTCAACCTGTGCATTTTGTCTCCTGGGTTGATTCGCTCTGGGCTATACCCAACAAAAAAGTCGTGATTAAAACGCAGACCAGAAACCCTCTCCAGTACTGGCACACATTCCTCCTCAGTAGCCCCTGGGTAGACCGTAGACTCGTAAATAACTATATTCCCGGGGTTTAATACTTTGCCGATGCTTTCAGAGGCTGCGATCAGCGGAGACAAATCTGGCCTTTTATGAACATCTATCGGAGTTGGTACAGTAACTATATAAACATCGCAGTCAGCGAGATCATCCAGCGAATTAGAAAACACTATTTTATCGGCAGCTCTTAACTCTTCTGGTTCAACCTCGAGAGTTGTATCAATCCCCCCTTTTAATCCTTCGATTCGTTTGCTACTGATATCGAAACCAATAACGTTCAGCCTTTTACCAAATTCAACGGCAAGAGGGAGACCTACATACCCAAGACCAATAACAGCTAACTTTATATTTTCGAACGATAATTTAGTCATTTTATTCCTTGTATATTATAGTAATCTCGGTACCACTCCACAAAGCTAGCAATACCTTGACGAATATCCGTTTCAGGCCTATATCCAGTCAAACTCTGCAACAAGGATGCATCAGCCCAAGTCGCTGGCACGTCGCCCATCTGCATAGGCATGTAGTTATAGATCGCCTTTTTACCCAACGCCTCTTCAATTGCCTCCACAAAATCTAACAATTTTATCTTATTGCTGTTCCCTATATTCACAATACGGTATGGCGCAACCGGCGAAATGCTATCTCCTTCTAAAACCAATCGGTTCTCGGGAGGCTTCGGCACTGTATCAATCAGCAGCCGGATTCCACGCACTAGATCTCCAACATAAGTAAAATCACGATACATGTCGCCATGATTATAAATATCAATTGGGCGGTCTTCCAAAATAGCCGACACAAACTTAAAAAGCGCCAAATCTGGTCGTCCCCAAGGACCATAGACCGTGAAGAAGCGAAACATCGTAGTCGGAATATTCCAAAGATGCGCATATGAATGAGCCATACTTTCGTTAGCTTTCTTAGTTGCTGCGTAGATCGTCAATTGACTGTCTGCTTTTGTGGTTTCCTTGAAAGGCATGTCGACATTCGCACCGTATACAGATGACGTTGACGCCATAAGCAAATGGTCAACTTCAAGACGTCGAGCCGCTTCCATAACATTAAAAGTGCCAACAATGTTTGAGTCGATATAAGCCCTTGGATTTTCGAGGCTGTATCGGACACCGGCCTGTGCAGCTAAATGCACTATGATCTCAGGCCGAAATTCGTCACAGAGATTATCAAACTCACGTTGATCTTCGAGTAAACCTTCCTTGGCAGAAAAATTTGGGCTTTCAAGCAACATAGCATGACGCCGCCGCTTTAGAGCAACATCATAATAGTCTGTCATCCCATCAAAACCCTGTACGCGATACCCATCCGCCAACAATACATTCGCCAAATGATAACCAATAAAACCAGCAGATCCGGTAATAAGTATTCTACGTTTTTTCATAGTTAAACTACTTTTTAATAAATTTAATTTTATGAAACTGGTAATCTTTCATACTTCAAAGCTCTTTTACAACTTCAGTAACTCGCCAATAACAGCCAATCTTTAGTAGAAAGCATTATTTGACGTGCAAAAAGCCCTAAATTTCCCGTTTATCGTCGATGTTCAAGGTCAATTCGTACCTTTTTGGCACACGAACGCCGCATCAAGCACGTGTCGACCCCTCGGCTTTGAGTAAGTTACACCGGATGCTCTGGAGTAACGCAGACCCCCCTGCGCTGCTTGGTGAACAACTTGGTCCATTGCTGAGCTGTTCCAACTGCTCTAAGCGTGCCTCTTTCAGAGAGACTTCGTAGTAATCATTTAAATTATCGATACCGACAACTTCATCACCGCGATTACATAGATACTGGCTTACATGGAAACCGATAAAGCCTGCAGCGCCTGTTACTAGTACTTTCATCAGTTAGTCATTCCCAAATAGATCGCGGGTAAACACTTTATCAGCAACATCTAACAAATTTTCTGACTGTCGATTCGCCACAATAACATCAGCCTTGGACTTGAATAGCTCGAGATCTTTTTCGACCTCAGAGTTGAAGAATGACTCGTCATCTAGTGAAGGCTCAAAGATAATGACCTCTATCCCCTTGGCTTTGATACGCTTCATCACTCCTTGAATTGCCGATGCCCTGAAGTTGTCAGATCCGGACTTCATTACCAAGCGATAGATGCCAACCACCTTCGGTTGCTTCGCTATGATTGAATCTGCGATGAAGTCTTTACGCGTAGTATTTGAATCCACGATTGCTCGTATCAAATTGCTTGGCACATCAGCGTAATTAGCCAGAAGCTGTTTAGTATCTTTAGGAAGACAGTAACCACCGTAGCCAAAGCTTGGGTTGTTGTAGTGAGAACCGATACGTGGATCTAGTGATACGCCTTCTATGATCTGGCGCGTATCTAAACCATGTGTGGCCGCATAAGTATCGAGTTCATTGAAATACGCCACTCGCATCGCTAAATAGGTATTAGCAAACAGCTTTATCGCTTCCGCCTCAGTCGCATCAGTAAACAGAGTATCAATATTGTCTTTTATTGCGCCCTGAGCAAGGAGGTTTGCAAACACCTCTGCACGCTCACTGCACTCACCAACTACAATCCGAGAAGGGTGCAAATTGTCGTAAAGTGCGCGACCCTCACGCAGAAATTCCGGTGAAAAAATCAAATTATCAGTTTTGAAGCGCTGACGGGCTTCTCTGGTAAACCCAACTGGGATCGTCGACTTGATAACCATTACGGCATCAGGATTAATCGAAGTCACATCCTGAATCACGGCCTCAACACTGCCCGTATTGAAGTAGTTTGTTTGAGGGTCGTAATCAGTTGGTGTTGAAATAATTACAAAGCTGGCTCCGGTGTACGCCTTAACTTTGTCTGTTGTAGCGACAAGATTTAGATCTCTATTTTGCAAAAAGTCCTGGATTTCCGGATCTTCAATCGGTGATCTCTTTGCATTTATGAGGTCGACCTTTTCTTGAACAATATCAACGGCAACCACCTCATTATACTGCGCAAGCAGTACAGCATTTGACAAGCCAACGTATCCAGTACCGGCGACCGCTATTTTCATCATATTTCCTTACGTCAATCCGTAGCGTTATTTATTTCGCCGACTTCAAATTTAAGCTGCTCTATCTCTTGCTGAAGCAACTCATACTCCGCCATCTTTCGCTTTAGAAATCGAACTGTAATTTTGGCTTTTTCAGATACGCCCTCGGGCGTGAGGATGTAGGCGTAACCCATCTTGCGCTCTGACTTGGCGAAGTTGCTTAGCTTTACCAGCCCCCTATCAACAAGAGCCTTCAGGCAATAATTCACACCACCCAGACTGACGTTGAGCTCTTGGGCGATCTCGCGCTGAGTTGCCGTCGGATTCTCTTCAATGACGCGCATTACGCGTAGCTTGAGCTCTTCTTGAGAGGCGTTCGCTTGTGAGTTTTTTGTAGGAGGCATTTTTCGTTCAGGCATGCTACCGCACGGTTCTGACAACCGTAGAATATGTATTCATGTTCATGTTCATGTTCATGTTCATGTTCATGTTCATGTTCATGTTCTGAACATAATACCTGATAAATCTTTAAAGCTCACCCACTTTGTCGACTCTAGTGGAGTTATTTCTTTATCCTGCCCTATCTTCCACGCTTTGCGCGTTATTCTCTTTGAAGCATCTGCTGTATCCCGCCGTCAATGCTCCTTGCTGTCCTGTTCACTCATAGCCTCTTCCATACTGGTCGTATTCACGACTAGCTCAAAATGACTCAGGATCTCTGGCTCATTCTTATTGACGTAGGATTTGACGGCTGGGTTGTGTAGGAGCTTTGTTAGATAGCCTTTGGCCACCATCAGGTTCAAGAGGTCCGATCCATAGTTTGACTCTGCCTCCTTGTATTGGTCTTGCACCTGGCTCATCTCTTTTTCCAATTTCACCAACTGCTCTATGGGCGCAGCTTTCTTCTCTTTCACCTGCTCTTTGACGTCAGCCCTTTGCTCAGGCGGTGTTGCCTTGAGCAGAGCTTCAGCGTGAGCCACAGTGATGGATTGACTGGCGAGCATTAGCTCTACCGCTTCAACCTGTCGTGCGGCCTTCATACTCCTTAGAATTCGTGTGACATCCGGCGTAAATTGGTGATCTTGCAACAGGTTGACGGCGTCAGGGCAAATCCCTTGCAGTAGATTCACTCGCCGGTTGATTGAGCTTAGATTCACGTTGAAGGCGCGAGCAAGGCGCTCTTTACTGACGCCTCGATCAATCGCCCGTCGCAACATGTAATGCTCCTGAACAGTTGAGAGGCGATTGATGCGGTGGTTGTAGGTGTAGGTTTCGTCATCCCGTGCAAACAAACAGGGCGCTTCACTCAGCCCAAGCTCCTTCAGCGCCAGCACTCGCAGGTGCCCGTCTAGCAGGAGGTATTCACTCTTCTGCTTGTCAGGCCGAATCACCGAGAGGGGTTCGATAAGCCCTATCTCGTTGATGGATGAAACAACCTGTTTGTACTTGCGGGTACTCATCAGCCCATCAGGCAGTTTCTTACTAGGCAGTAGACTATCGAGCGGGATTTGGTAGGTCTCCATCTCAAACCCCAGCAAAGTGTTTAGTGGTGCGGTGGGCAAGTTGTGATGCTCGTCTGATCCTCTTTGATAAATACCAGGGTACATCTCTGAAAGGTTCTGCTTACCGCTGTGCGTATTGGATTGGTGTTGTGCTTGAGTACTCATGAGATCACTCCTTGGTTGAGGTCAGGCGCTGATTCGGGGGAGGCGGCCGGATCGCTTGCACCGGACGGTGGGGTGTAGGTTTCAATCCGATCAGCCAGGTATTTGGGCAAGGTGTCTAGCCCTTCAGCACGCAGCAGATTCACGAAGTGCTCGTCGGCAAAGAGCTTCTTCAGCCCTTGTACCACCAGTAACAGCCGTTGATGCGCATGTTCAGCCTTGAGCACCATTTTGCGTTGACGCTCTACTTCGCGTTGATAGGTGCGTACCAGGCTGTAGCTCGACTTGGGAGGTCGCATTTGATCCGCGTTCGGTGAGCCCGGACCATGTTCCATTCGCTTTTCGATTAGCCGTTTTGCCTCGATGATCTGTCGACCTTTGAGCTGCCCGTTCTCATAGGCCTCTCGTAATAGATCACCTAGATTGGACTCTTCAGCTTCTGAGTTTTCGTTGGCTCGCGCGATCTCCAGCGCCGTTGTGAGCGG
Organism: Marinobacterium sp. xm-a-152; assembly: GCF_013282965.1. Taxonomy (NCBI): domain Bacteria; kingdom Pseudomonadati; phylum Pseudomonadota; class Gammaproteobacteria; order Oceanospirillales; family Oceanospirillaceae; genus Marinobacterium; species Marinobacterium sp. xm-a-152. Next base: position 73,816 of record NZ_WBYI01000003.1, read on the forward strand.
TATCGAGCCTCGCTGTACTCCCTCGATCAGCCGCTCTTCGCCTTTCTCTAGCAGAAAAATGATGTCTTTCACGTATTTTGCCGAGAGGCCTGTTTTTTCGATAATGGTATCGGCGCTGTATCCGCGATCACGCAATACTTCGATATCGGCCAGTATTTCCAGCGGTCGATAGCCGCGGCGAGCTATGTTCTCTGCCAAGCTCATGATGAAGGCGTCTTCATCATTCACATCAATCACTAGTGCCGGTATGTGGGTTTCACCCAGTAGGCGAAAGGCATTCAACCGCCCCTCTCCGCAGACCAGAAGATAGCTGGGTTCATCTTCGTTGTCAGTGTGGCGTTCTGTTACTGTGATTGGCTTTTTAAGGCCTATAGTGCGGATATTTTCGACGATCTCTTCAAACACTTTCATGTTGCGATCGCGGGAGTTGAGAATTTCGATTCGATCGATGGGCACCATCGTTACCGAATCCGGTGTGCCGGTCATCATAGTGCCTCCTTGGGTGCTTCTTGGGTCACCCTGCTGGTTTGGTTGGTCATGTGCGTCTTCATGTGATTCTCCTATTACTTTGTACTTTTTCAGTAGTTGGCTTTATCTCTGCATGCGTTGCAGCCTCTGTCGCTCAGACATCCCGTAGAAGAAACTGAGGTCATCAAAACGGAAGCATTCAAAATCGTTGATGTTTCTGTGACTCATCCGAATCTCATGGCCCGGCAGATCTAAGCGCGGGAGCAAGTAATAATCGAGTTCGTTGGTATTATTGGGGTCTAGACGGACTGCTACGGTAAGGTCCGGGTTATGCTCGGCACTATCGAATCTGATGCGCCAGCGATGCATACCTGCATTGGTAGTTTGGCAGCGCGCCAGCACCAAGCTGATGATTAGCTCATCATTCAAGTGCAGTAAGTCGGTATCAGGGTCACGCACCAGCTCGCCACCCAACTCGGCGATGGTTAACTCTGTGCGCTGAACGATCTCTGGATGAAGCTGACGTAATCGCCGGTTTGTCTCGATGTGCTCTGAACTTCTATTGGAGTGATACCCAACCAGCTCGTAGGCACGCGATAAACCGCCAAAACGCGAGGCATAGGTTGAACTGTTGGGAAGGTGGGCTGCCTGGTTGATAACCATGCTGTTGAGGTAACCCACTTCGGCGTATAGGGCTTTTAGGTGCTCGAGCAGCTCGTCATCGCTAAATTTGCGACTGCGCTCGGCTAGCACCTCTTGCGCTTTCATAAAGAGATCGAGCGGGACAATACCGTCAAACGCCCCCTCTTTGCGGATCCACATATCCGGCGGGTTATTCACATGCTTGCGCTTCAGCTTGAAGGAGCGGCGGTTGTAAACGTTATTGCCGATATATTTTTCGTTTGTGAGAACCTGCTTTACGGTGGCCGAGGTCCATTCTCGGTCTTTATCGGTTAGGATCCTCAGACCATTGAGTCGTTTTGCGATATCCGCAATCGATAGATCATCTTCAACTAGCCAACGGTACAGAGTATTGACCGTTTGAACCTCCTCGTCCGGTCCTGGCATCAGCACAACCCGGTCGGTTTGCAGGCTTTTATGTTCACCGGCTTTGAGCACACCTTTGGTCTCACCCGACTGATCCACCAGCACTCGCCGTAATCCATATCCAGCAGGACCACCTTGGCGAAAGCCCAGTTCGATTAGCCGACATTGGCCAGCAAACACCTTGGCAGAGAGCTCGCGGCTATACTCGCCCGCCATGGCGCGTTTAACGCCCTTCACGATGGTGGACACGGGAGAGCCGTCATTCTCGAACTGCTCCGCCACGTAGGCCACGGCAATGCCTTTGCGTTTGCAGATGTATTCGTAATAGGCAGATTCGTCGGCATCTTGAAAGCGACCCCAACGGCTGACGTCGTAAACCAAGATCAGATTAAAATCGGTGTTGTCGTTTTCGACGTCGTTAATCAGCTGTTGTAGTGAGGCGCGCCCACCGATGGATAAACCACTTTTCCCCTCGTCGGCGTAGGTGCGAACAATCTCGATATTGCGCCGCTCGGCGTACTCTTTGATTTTGTCAGCCTGGTTGTGGGTGGAGTATTGCTGATGCTCAGTCGACATTCGAACGTACTGGGCAGCTCTGAAGGTAGGGGCTTGGTTTTCTGTTTCCTTATCTATAGTCATGATAAATAAGCACTTTCAATGTTTTAGCCATGTTTGCTTCGAAGCCGGGCGACTAGCAAGTTAATAAGGGGCGGCCTAGGCACGTTTTCGTACCTTGTCGCGATCGACCTTCACAGGCAGTTGCCGAAGCAAAAAATTAATCAGAATGAGGACCCGATGCTCCGAGTCCTCCGTGAAGAAGATGGCATCTAGGTCTTTAAAAGGACCATCCAAGATTTGCACCGCATCACCCTGTTTGAGCAGCGGCTGCAGCGGTGTGTCTTTTTCGCGTTCTTTCAGCGAGCGAATCAGACAGTCATCGACGCGTGGATAGGTGTGGCCGAACTGGATTAGCTTATCTACGCCCCGAGTGGAGCGAATCGGCATCCAGTTTTGTCCGTTCTCACCCGCGCTAAGCTGGATAAACAAATACCGAGGAAACATCACTTCACCCTTGGGTGGTCGCCCAACGCCTTTCGCTGATTTGGTGATTTTGGGGAGGTAGCAGGTGTAACCCTGCCGTTCCAGATTAGTAAGCGCGGTGGTTTCTTGGCGGTACTTGGTTTGGATTAGATACCAGGATTGGAGACTGGTTGAGTTAGGTGATGGCTTTTGAGCATTGTCTGGATTTGAACTAGGTGAGGACTCCTTCTTGCTTTTCGGCTCTGCAGACCTGACCTCTGGTGATAACTGCGCTTCGTGTTTCTGTAATTCAACAGCCTCACTCTGGCGAGTCCCCGCCAACTGTACCTCCTGCATAATCGGCGATTGCTTTAAGTGGTAGTGTTCACAGAGTAGCTTCAGCGCTGTCAGCGGCGATGGCAGTTGCATAACCTGTCGCAGAACCTCCTTCCCCTCGTGCTCTTCGATGTGCATGATATCTTCGTGGGTGTAATGGAGATTTAACCCTTTCTGGACGATCGGTGGCCCGATACCTCTGAGTCTAAGTGCTTGCAGTTGTCGGGTTGAGATCCCCATTCGCGCCGCCGCCTGACTCGCCGTCAGTCGGTCTGCGTTGGGATCTTTAGGTGGCGGTGATGCGGTTTCCATAAACGCTCCAAGCTGGTTGCACATGGGCCGCTCTCGCACGTCCCTGTGCTTCGCGGCATTCGTACTTCCTGTACATCACGGCTTCAGTGGGGGAGTTGAGTCAAGCGAATGAGGATGCTTGATTTGAAGATTGTTGAGTTGCCCTAGCGATGGTTTTTTGAGCCGTGCTTTGACGGAGGCATTGCTCCTCGTATGCCTCGAGATCCTGCTCCCGATACACTATCCGCCCATGCAGCTTGAGAAAAACAGGTCCAACCCCCTGGGATCGCCAGCGCTCCAAAGTCGTTTCACTCACCTGCCACCGCTCAGCTAGGGCCCGTTGGTTGATGTGTTGAATGGCCATGTCTTTCTCCTTCTTGGTTGTTTTGGCAAGACACATGAACGCTCTGAAGGGCATGGAAAGCAAGCTGAAGGTACCTGCGGAGAAATGGGTGTAATTGGGTGTATTAATGGTTTTGAATTGTTGACCGGTTAGCGGATATACCCTATGGTCATCTCGAGCTGGGAGCGCTGCTTAATTTTACAGAGCGTTGAGCGATTGCCTCACCCGGCTTACCGAATTTTGAAATGCTTACCACTATGGTTTGACTTACTTCCTTATGTTCGCCATATTAGCAAGCAGTTGAATATGTACGGGGCTGCGAAAAGCGGTGTTCATCTACCGCCGAGGAAACTCGGTTTCAGCCGGGCTGAAATTACAAAGAGTACCCGAGAAGCCCTTGATTGGGCTTTTTCTTTTTTAAACCCTATATTTGCGTCTTCCCGCAGAGCAAAAGCACGCTCATAGCCGATCGATAACTGCCTGTATCTTGTTGAGAATCTCATCAAAACTTGGCTGAACGCCGAAATACAGACGACTGGTCGCGTTGTATGCTTTTCGGTATCTTTCGCGTGTTGCTGGATCGTGTAAAAGAAATGCCTCATTTTCAGAAATTACCAGATTATCCCCAGCTCTGAAGCGCTTTTCTTTCCTCTCCTGATAACCGTCAGTCCCGATAAAGCTCTGTACATCAGGGTGCGCAAGCAACTGGCTAAGATCATAGTAATGGCGCATAAAGTTCTTTGGCATTGAACCTTCAGCCTGTTCAGCCCGGAACTTGGTAGACACCGTCTGTAGCTTTTCAACAAAGGTGTAGCCTGGATGATAACAAGGCACTGATACTGCTCGATTATCTGTTATCTGCACATCAGATTCTTGCGCTCTTTCAAATGCCCATGAGGTAATCGGCAACCGATGATTTGGTGCCGTATCATCAAAGCCTACCTCCAATAAGATCCCTTCTTTCATATCTGGAATCTGTTCGAAATAGCTCTGATAAAGAAGCCGGATGCCTCCGCTGCGATATTTATCATCGTCGAACTCTGTATCGCGAGCAATCTCTGTAATGCCATCAATAATCAGCTCCGTTGCCAGCCAATCATAAAATGCTTTTCGCGACTGAATATGGACGTCTTTCTTCACTTGATTCGGGTTGGAGGCAACCTTAAACGGCGCGCACACAGGATCGATATGAATATCGATGTCTTCCGAGAATCTATCCAATAAATTGTAACCTTTGGATAGTGATGTGCCCCCTTTAAGCTCAAAGGTCAGCCCTAACTTCTCGAGACCATAAAGACAATGCATAATCCAATAGTCTTTCTCGACAAGTGCTGGCGGTAAATTCTTCTCAACCGCCAATATTCGGATCAAACTTTGAAATTGTGGATGCTCGTGCAGATAAACTTCAGGCTGCATGAGACAAAGCCTGCTCAACTAGCTTCTGAGTAGACACCTTTCCGAATTGTCGCGCAGCCCTGCGCACAGCGGCAGCGCTGAGTTGTTGCAACTTAGCTAAAGCGCGAGCACGAACCGAATCCTCATCTTCAGCCAACTCTTGAAGATTGTTTAGCAGATCAACGACCAAAAACTCCTGAGTCAGCTTTTTTGGAAACCGTGGTTTGCGACGAAACTCAAAGGTTCTTCCGCCTAACGTGAATACACCATGACGTTTGTGGTTATACACGATGCTTTGATTGTAGAGCTGAGTTGTACCGACCCCTAATGAGTTATAGGCGTTAAAGGATGTTAAAAGGAAATCATCTTCTCTGAGAAAAGACTTCACTAGTTCAGCATCATCAGGCGGCACCTGCCCGAACACGGAGGTTTCCGGATAGTAATAGAGCCCATTACGTAGCTTGGTTAGAACGCCCTGCTCCAACAACTCACGCGCATGTCGATCAACACTTTTTGACCATTGTGCTAAATCCTCGCGGCGGTATACACGACCAGGGCGAAGATGCTTTTTAAGCTGATCTAGGCGAGACATACGATTAGCTCCAGTTTCAAAACGTTACAACGTAGCTTCAATGAAAATTATTTTAGTAAAATTTCATGCAAAATTCAATTTGATTGCTATTCAGAAATAGATTAGAAGGCGCTCCACCAGGACGTCCTAGTGCTTATCCTCATTATCAACCGCCGCGTCCAGCGGGGAGGCTTCATTGCTTGCGCAAATTCACCTCAATTACAAAGCGGATCTTCGCTGGATAGGCTTGCCTGCTATCTGAAAAGAGCAGGACGATTTGAGCATCACAGCGAATCTATTTGGGATTCTCATCCCCTGACTCTTGCGCCTGACGATCTGGCTCATCCAACGTATTCAAACTTTTCTGACGAGGAGTCTTCACGGTATCTGTCCACCGGTAGTAAGCAATCCGCGTTTCCGTCATAAAATCAGTAAAATCTCTGAGACTCATGCGATACCGGAGCAGAAGATACAGAGCTTCAATCAAGGCGATTCGATCATCGATGACCCAGCCAGGTGTTTGCTCGACCGGTTGCTCAAAATAGGGCTCCTCTAAATTAATGGCGTAGTCTCTTTTGAGTGCTGCGAGGACAAGCCCATCCATCAAATCGTCATCGATATCTATATTCACTAGCTACACCTGTTTAGCATTTTGACCCCATCTATAGACGCTCAACGCTGTGGGAATAGCAAGGAGATTAATGCCAAACGGACGCGGGTTCGAATCCTGTTTTCGAGTTCGAATTCAGATCACCAAACAGAGCCCTCAGCAACACCCAAACAGTTGTATATGCATACATATTTATAATTTATTTATCCAGAATAATCAGCGATTTACTAAACTTATAAAGCCCTGATATAACGTGGTTTGGTGCAGGGTTACACCTCCACCCGGTATTCTACGGAGCATGACGGGCTCTGACTGATAACCCCTGATATCAACTGTCAAAAATGCCAAGCAGCCTGCTGGAGCTTCGGGCTGATAACAGCTAAAGCGAAGCCCTTCCAAGCCAGAGGTACAGCATGTCTGAACATACTGCGCCTCTTCAGTGACACCATCATTAACATGCAACACCCCGCATTAACCCGCTTTCTGCTCAAATCGAAGAACTGCATCCTCCGAATACCGGACCAATTTATACCCTGCCCGGATATACTCTGGCCCGATGCCTTTATAGCGCCAATCCTGAAGTGTGCGCTCACTTATTCCCCATCTCGCCGCCAACTCTTTCTGTGAAAGGTACGTGGTTGCTGAGTTTCCGCCGGTCTTTGTCATTTGCTACCTCACAAAAATATAAACACTGTTCATACAGCCAGTATATTGCCGTCACTCTCAGAGTCCACCAGGAGATAACGCACGATTGACTGCTCTTGATGGTTCTTACGAGGAATCGCCCAAAATCTTTAAGCAAAAGTAGTTCTATGGGTAGTAATAGACGCTCGAATAAGACGCGATAGCAACCGCTTTTCGGGAATGGGTTTAAAGGAAAATCGAACTGGATTAACAGCCTGCGATTAACTGTTTACCTGCGCCGAGATTAATGGCCACATAGGGGAAACCAGATAAAGCAGGATCGAGAGCATGAATCGAAAACAGGAACAAATTGATACGGCGAAAATTTTAGTCGCCGCTAAGCGAGCATTGATCGCTGCAGATGCCGAATACTTCTCCTGGTCGACGGAGCAACAGGAGCGCTTTCGCGCCACGCTCGATCATGATGCTCGAGACCGAGTCAGCAAAGTCTTACTCGATAGTGTGCTTGGCATCCAATGTACGCTCGACCAGGTCGATGAAGCCTGGAATGCAATTCCGCCGGATCAACTCTATCAAATGAACTGGGCGTCACTTCTCGCCCACGGTATCGGTGAGGACTACATCTATTTAAATGAGCCGATGGCCAAAGATTTCAGCCTGCTAGATTTCGAAACGCTCTACGAATATGACTATAAAAACCATCTGTATCAGGAGGAGGTAAAGCAAAAGGATTCCCCAGACTACGCGGGGACTGCCTATCACGGCTGGAGCTACCCCACCTGGATCAGGCTGTTGATGGATGATAAGTTCCACTACGGAACTCTTATCTCATTAGCCCAGTATGTCATGCACGAAATCGAGTCTGCTGGGAATGATCATATCTCTGCACTAATCCCACACAACTATGTTGAAGGCCCGGATAACGACAAAGAAGTCGACGGTGGTTTTTTATGGGATATACAGATTGACGCTGGCGGGCTTGAAGGCCAGCTTGATGAGCTTAAAAGCCGCTGGTGGGCGTATCAGAGAACGCGCTCGGCCGAACTTGGAGAGATTTTTAGCCACTACCCAGCGGCAGTTTACATTCAGGACAACGATTGGGATAAAGATCCGCACAAGCACTTCATCTTCAGTAATGTCGACGTACTCAAAAGCATTCGTTGGCGACATTTTCTATCAGACTGCGCTCCGTTTAGGACTGCTCCTAAAACCTTTGAGCCAGAGCTGAAACGGGAGATTGATCAAGCGATCAACTGGCTGACGGAAAACCATAAAGAGATTATGGAAAACTTCGATCCCAAAGTGGTCAAGCTACAGAAGAAGCGAAAGGTCGTCTTCGCACCTGAGGCGCTGGATGATTTGAACAAGATTCTGGATGACGATTCTTGAGAGGACTTCACCGGCTGAGAATTCGCCAACCATTCCGAGATTTACGCAGAGTGATTCCGAAATTTACGGTGCTTGGCTCCGAGATTTACGTCGCAGGCTCAAGCAATACCTAGCTCTTGTGCCTGTTGAGCCAGGTCATCCAAAGCCTGTGAGCTTCGCAAATCCTGCTGCCTCTTATAGGCCATAAGATCATCGAGGCGAATACAGCATTGGTTATTCACCATATGGTGAGCAATCTCTCCCTCCTCTAACAATCTGATTACATAAGGTATCGATACGTTGAGGATGTTAGCGGCGTCTTCAGGGTTCAACAGCGAGGCCATTTCTCTTTCTGTCCTCATACGTACCCCCTATTTAAGTTCTAATATGCACAGCCGTGCTTTGGTGAAAGAGGCGCCGAGCGCCTATGTTTTGCTCCAGACCGGATCAATAGCTAACAGGCGTCGCAAACCTTCCTTCGGTTTAGGAGGAGCATCGAGTAAGTCAGTAAATTGTTGGAATTTTTCAGCGTCCAGCGAGAAGTGGACCCGATCAAGCAAAACAGACTGGGCACGCTCACACGCAGCTTCTAACATAAAGTCAGACCGACTTTTGCCCAGCACGCAAGCAGCCTGATCTATAAGATCGCGCTGCTCAGGTAAAGCACGTAGGTTTATGACAGCAGCACGCATATAAAGCCTCTCTTATGGCTAGAATCAAAATTCTGATAGTAGTTTTGTGTATGGCTATTATCAACAGCGCGGTATTGATTACCCTCAGCCGCATACGAGTTCGTCTACACGAATTCGATTTCCTAGTCGCGCTACGATCCCACTGTCGCACCTCCTTGTGCTTAATGGAGTTCGTATTTCCTGTACCTGACATCATCAGTGGAATAATTGCATCATGTATACGATGAAGTTTGATTTGGGTGGCTGCGACCGGAACCAATGGATACTCTCTGAGAGGTGCTCGTGTGGAGGCACTGCTTCTCATAAGCCTCGAGGTCTTGCTCCCGATACACTATCCGTCCATGCAGCTTCAGGAAAACAGGTCCAATTCCCTGCGATCGCCAGCGCTCCAAAGTCGTTTCGCTCATCTGCCACCGCTCAGCCAGGGCCCGTTGGTTGATGTGTTGAATGGCCATGTCTTTCTCCTTCTTGGTTGTTTTGGCAAGACCCATGAACGCTCTGAAGGGCATGGAAAGCAAGCTGAAGGTGCCTGCGGAGAAATGGGTGTAATTGGGTGTATTAATGGTTTTTAAGCGTACCCACTGGAAGTATTTTAGGGTAGAGACAAAACCAAACAACTTGTAAAAAGTCCGAAAAACTGATAGTTTTTCTGACATAACTTAGCTGGTAATTATTATGTCCGTCTCAGAACACATCAAAAGCAGAATCTCGAAGCTGAAGAAGGGCGAACCCTTTTCGACCGGCAGTTTTTTGTCATTTGGCTCACGCTCAGCGGTTGATAAAGCCATTTCGAGATTAGTTGAGGAAGGCGTCATCGAGCGTGTCGCTCGTGGTGTATTCGTTCGTCCGAAGGAAAGTCGGTTTGTTGGAAAGGTAATGCCAGATGTTTCTCGCGTTGTTGAAGTGATCGCAAAGGGGCATGGCGAAACGATACAAGTACATGGTGCAGAGGCGGCTAGACGATTTAAAATCTCAACACAGGTGCCTACCCGCCCCGTGTATTACACCAGCGGTCCTTCTCGGGAAATTCAAATCGGGAACCTAAAAGTTAAGCTGATGCATACATCAAGTCATCGCAAGCTTCAGCTTGCAGGCAAGAAAGCCGGTTTGGCACTTTCAGCTCTGTGGTACCTTGGCAAGGAGCAAATGAGCGCTCGTACAATTCAGTTAATCCGCGAGGGACTGAACGAGCATGAGTTTGATCAGTTAATCGCTGCATCTAAACCTGCATGGATGACTGAAGCACTCCATGACTACTGCGATGGTAAGTTGTATGCCTGAATCGTATCTATCGCTCTCGCCCAAAGACCAAAAAGAGATTCTTCAATCGGCTGCAATTCAACTGGGGCGAAAAGAGAACGTTCTTGAGAAGGATGTCTGGGTCTGCTGGGTATTGGAAACTATGTTCTCAATACCTGGCGCCCATCCTATGGCCTTTAAAGGAGGTACATCACTCTCAAAGGTTTACGAAATTATCGACAGATTCTCTGAGGATGTGGACATCACGTTGGACTTTCAACAGTTCAACGATACAGATTACGGCAAGTATCCAGAGAAATTCGACCCCTTTACTGATGGCGTCAGTAAGACACAAATTTCCAAATACAGTGATCGTCTGAAGAGTTATGTAAAGTCATACGCCATCAATGTTGTCGTTCCGCATATACAGTCCAAGCTTAATGAGCTTCCAACTAAAGAGGCGCACTCCATAACTATCGACGACAGCGGCGAAAAAATCTGGCTGAGTTATCCGTCCGTCACAGAGCAATCTGACGAGTATTTAAAAGCCAATGTATTGATTGAGCTTGGCGGCAGAAATGTCATTGATCCAAATGAGACTCACTCAGTAACGCCTTACATCGCCTCAATCACAAAAGGAGTGAGCTACCCCACAGGAAAAGTGGTGGTTCTATCGCCTGCGCGAACCTTTTGGGAGAAAGCGACGCTGATTCACGTTGAGTGCAACCGAAGTGATTTCAAACAAAACGCAGAGCGTCTCTCTAGACACTGGTACGATTTAGTGATGCTATCCAAACATCCCTCCAGCCAGGGAGCGATCGCCAACAAAGAGTTACTTGAGGACGTAGTTAAGCTGAAAAAAGTCTTCTATAACTCTGGCTATTCTGACTACGACGCCTGCCTAACAGGGTCATTAAAACTGGTTCCCGACCAAGCCTCTCTTGATCAGCTCGCTACAGATTATAAAACTATGGTGTCGTCCGGGATGATGTACCGCGACCCCCTCAGCTTTGCTGAATTAATTGCTGCCATTAAGAATCTTGAGCGCGAGATTAATGAGTGGCGCGATTCAAAATAATTGTGACATTTTTTGGCGCGATTAGTGTCACAATTAATTACCAGTCATATAGGAGAGGCGCTCCACCAGGACGTCCTAGTGCTTATCCTCATTATCAACCGCCGCGTCCAGCGGGTAGGCTTCATTGCTTGCGCAGGTCCACCTCAATTACAAAGCGAGTCTTCGCTGGATAGGCTTGCCTGCTATCTGAAAAGAGCAGGACGATTTGAGCATCACAGCGAATCTATTCGGGATTCTCATCCCCTGACTCTTGAGCCTGACGATCTGGCTCATACACGGCGTTTAAACTTTTCTGGCGAGGAGTCTTCACGGTATCCGCCCACTTGTAGTAAGCATTCCGCGTTTCCGTCATAAAATCAGTGAAATCTCTGAGACTCATTCGATACCTGAGTAACAGGTACAGAGCTTCTATCAAGGCGATTCGATCATCGATGACCCAGCCTGGTGTTTGTTCGACCGGTTGCTCAAAATAAGGCTCCTCTAAATTGATGACGTAGTCTCGTTTGAGTGCTGCGAGGACAAGCCCATCCATCAAATCGTCATCGATATCTATATTCACTAGCTACTCCTGTTTAGCATTTTGCCCCCGTCTATAGACGCTCAACGCAGTGGGAATAGCAAGGAGATTAATGGCAAACGGACGCAGGTTCGAATCCTGTTTTTGAATTCGAATTCAGATCACCAAACAGAGCCCTCAGCAACACTCAAACAACTGTATAAACAAACATACTTTCAATTTATTTATTCATAATAATCAGCGATTTACTAAACTTATAAAGCTCTGATATAACGCGGTTTGGTGCAGGGTTACCCTTCCTCCACCATATACAAATAAAAAGGCCACCCCGAAGGGAGTGGCCTTTTTATTTGTATTCGGCGCGGCTTGAGAACCCGCGGAGCGGGTTCGACAAAACTACAAGGATGTAGTTTTGGACAACACAAAGTGTTGCCCCAAAGGGGTGAAGGCCAGGATGGTCTGAATCAATCCCGCCACAATTCGATCTTTTTAAAAGACCACCCAGAATCACTCCCGCCCCACACCCAAAATCCTCAACTACACTTAATCCATACTCACCCACCTAAAGGGAAACAGATGGATAAGATAATCACCCCGTTAATCACCCTCATCTTCGTTGCATCAGGCAGTGCTAAGCTGCTGGGTCTGGAGTTTGAATTAGAAGCTTTTGATCGCTGGGGTTACCCGCTCTGGTTTATGTATTTCACCGGTGTCGTCGAAGTGATCGGAGGCTTAGTTATTTGGGTTAAGCGGCTTCGATTCATCACATCAGTAGGGCTCAACTGCGTGATGATAGGTGCCATGGCCACTCATCTGTTGAATGCTGAATGGCCAATGCTAGGCGTTGCAACGGTTATCCTAATCCTAACCCTTATCAACACTAGACGTTTTAAGAACGATATTAAACCAGTGTAAAAGCAGTATCTTGAGCAGTGACTGTTCTGAGGTTAGGCTAGGTGCCATTAGAATCAAAAGGGTAAAACACGATGGCTAAAGGTTACTGGATGGCTCATGTCGATATCTCAGACCCAGAGGGTTACAAACTCTATCAGGCCGCTAATACTGAGCCATTTAAACAGTATGGGGCTAAATTTTTAGTCCGTGCAGGCGATAACCAACAGGTTGAGGGGAGCGTACGATCACGCCATGTGATCATTGAGTTCCCGAGTTACCAACAGGCGTTGAATTGCTACCACTCCTCTGGCTACCAAAATGCTAAAGCGCTACGTGAACATGCAGGCATTGCTGATCTAGTGGTTGTCGAGGGCTACGAAGGCCCTCAACCTGGGGAGTAGGTATTTACACCTTCTCCATCGGCCTACCCGGCTCACTCCAACGCACGTGGTATTTGCCATCATCACGATCTGTTCGCTCGAATGTATGCGCACCAAAATAGTCTCGCTGACCTTGCAGTAGGTTGGCAGGCAGCACCTCGGTTCGGAATGAGTCGTAGTAACCTAGGGCGGAACTAATCGCCCCAGCAGGGATACCCGCTAGAGCTGATTGCGCCACAATCGCGCGCCAATTATGTTGATGTTTAGCCAACTTTTCAGAGAAAAACGGATCCATTAGCAGGCTTGGCAGATCCTGATTACGCTGAAACGCTGCTGAGATCGGCTGAAGAAACGCTGCACGAATAATACACCCGGCACGCCAAATTCTTGAGATGGCGGATAAATCGAGCGCCCAACCCTGTTCTTTTGCTGCCATCTGCATCAGATGATAACCCTGCGCGTAGGCACAAATTTTTGCACAGTAGAGTGCATCATGCAGCTGTTCAATTAACTGCTCTTTGGGAGTATCTAAAGTAACATCTGTTGGGCCAGACAGAACTTTAGACGCTTCAACGCGAATCAATTTAAGGGTGGATAGTGAGCGAGCAAAGACTGCATTGGTCAGCGTTGGCGCAGGTGTACCTAGCTGAAGGGCACTAACCGCGGTCCATAAACCGGTACCCTTTTGACCCGCTTTATCAAGAATGACATCGACCAACGGCAGGCCGGTAAACTGATCCTCTTGATCCAGAACTTCTGCACTGATTTCGATCAAGTAGGAGTGCAGTGGGCCACGACTCCATTCTCGGAATACACAAGCGATCTCGGAGGGAGCCATCTGCATGGCGTACCGCATGAAGTGGTAGACCTCACAGATCAACTGCATGTCGGCATACTCGATGCCGTTATGAACCATTTTTACGTAGTGGCCTGCACCTGAATCGCCAATGTACGTCGCACAAGGCTCACCCTCAGTGACTGGATTACCGGGCTCACGACGCTCAATGGGGAGTCCTGTGGTTGCATCCACTTTCGCTGCGATCGCCTCCATAATAGGGCGTAAACGTGACCAAGCTTTTTGATCGCCAGATGGCATCAAAGAAGGGCCGAAGCGTGCACCGACTTCACCACCCGATACCGCAGTAGAGAAGAAGGTAAAGTGCTCTTTATAGTTCACTTCACGATCACGAGTGTCGGTCCAGAGTGAGTTTCCGGTATCCACAACGATATCATCGCCTTCAACGCCTGCCTCAATCAGCTGACGGCAGACTGCATCGACAGGATCACCTGCTGGCACAGAGACAAAAATGGTTCTTGGTGAAGGCAAAGCCGCTAACAGTTCACCGAGCGATGAACAGGCTTGAATCGGTTGAGGACGATCCGGAACTTCAGCAGCCGCTTGAGCGATCGCGTCATCTACTTTATTGGCATCCAGGTCAAAGGCTGCGATTTGGTAACCATTATCAACGAGGTTGAGCACCAAGTTTTTACCCATAACGCCAAGCCCAATAAAACCGATCATCTCTCTATCTGCCACTACCTAAGCCCCAAAAAAGTTGTTTATCTGACCCTCGTTATTCTAACGTTTTTCAAGCTTGAAAACTCTACTCTATAAACCTCAATGCCTTATCTGGTAAAATTGCGCGGTTTTCAACCATCCAGATTACGCCGGGGAGATTATGGCCAATATCGTTGTATCCGCACTCTACCAATTTGTTCGCTTTGAGGAGTGTGAAGCACTGCGTCAGCCTCTGTTAGAGTTCCTGAACGAGCAAGATATTCGCGGCACATTAATCCTGGCTAAAGAGGGTATCAACGGCACGGTCTCTGGTAGCCGTGAAGCGATCGATGCGCTCTACGCATGGTTTAAAGAGCACCCACCGCTGGATCAAGTCAGCTCCAAAGAGTCGTTCTTTGATGAGCAACCGTTCTACCGCACCAAGGTAAAACTGAAACGTGAAATCGTTACCATGGGTGTTGAAGGCATCGATCCACTGAAAACCGTCGGCACCTATGTCAAACCTAACGAGTGGAATGACCTGATTTCCGATCCAGAAGTTCTGTTGGTCGACACACGTAATGACTACGAAGTGGATATCGGTACATTTAAAGGGGCGATCAACCCTCATACCGACACCTTCCGTGACTTCCCTAGCTACGTTAAAGAGCAGCTAGATCCAAGTAAGCATAAAAAAGTCGCCATGTTCTGTACGGGTGGTATCCGTTGTGAGAAGTCGACCGCGTTTCTCCGTGAACAGGGCTTTGATGAGGTCTACCACCTAGAGGGCGGCATTCTTAAATACCTTGAAGAAGTACCTGCCGATAACTCGATGTGGGATGGTGAATGTTTCGTCTTCGACAACCGTGTATCGGTTGGACACGGTTTAGAGCCCGGTGACTACCAGCTCTGCCACGCCTGTCGTATGCCGCTATCCGCTGAAGATCGTCAGAGTGAGCACTTCCAAGAGGGGTTAAGCTGTCACCACTGCTACGACAAAGTGACCGATAAACAGCGTAAACGCTTTCAAGAGCGCCAGCACCAGCTCGAATTGGCAAAAGCGCGTGGCGAACATCACTTGGGTAAAGACGCAGTGCACGATTTCGAGCAGCGTCGCCAAGAGAAAAAAGCCAAACGCGAAGCTCAGCGCAAAGCCAACCAATAATGGCCGAGTTCAATGCAGGATAACCAGCATCTTATCCTGCATTGATACCCTATCGTCTGTGAGTCTTAAAGATCAGCCAGCGGATTCACCGGCCATGGCGATTCAAAGAACGCTTCAACAACGGCTGACTCCACAGTATCAACCGACTTAAACATCCAATTCGGTTTACGATCTTTATCCACTAAAAGAGCGCGAACACCCTCGGGAAATTCCGGATGCTGGCAACACTGCACGGCCAACACTAGCTCAGACATAAACACCTCTTTTAGGGAGAGATGACGAGTACGTTTCAACTGCTCAGCAATTAAATGAACCGAAAGAGGCGACCCGTGAGTGATCGCCTTATGTGATCGTTGAATCCATGGATCGTCACTCTCAATGTTGGCCATTGCGTGCATCAACTGAGTTAAGTCATCCTGATCAGTCACCGATTGAATGAAGTCATAATGATCTTGAATCGGTGACTCTTGTCGAAACGCCGCTTGCGACTGCTGCTCTAACTGACGAAGTGTCTGGTTGACTGTCTGAATACTATCACTGTTCCAATCGGCTGATTGCAGGCCAGTCACCATCTCAGTGTATCGCGTCGATTCAATAAAGCGATCCGCTAACCCTAAGAACAACGCATCCGCCGCAAAGATAGGGTTACCCGTTAAACCCAAGAAGAGTCCTGTGCGACCCGGCATCCTGTTCAAAAAGAATGAACCACCCACATCGGGGAAGAGCCCAATCGTCACCTCTGGCATCGCCATGTGTGACGTCTCTGTCACGATGCGGTGGCTACAGCCGTTCATCAGCCCCATACCACCGCCCATCACTATGCCACTGCCCCAACAGATAATCGGTTTAGGAAAGGTGTGAATGCGGTAGTCCAGACGGTACTCGTGTGTGAAGTATTCTGTCGGGAAGCTGGGGTTATCGCCTGAGGTAATCGAGCGGTAGAGGCTAACCACATCCCCGCCGGCACAAAAGGCCTTTTCGCCGACACTAGTTAACAACACCGCTTTGATTCTGTCATCCTTTGCCGCCTGATTTAGACGAGGCTCGATCAGCTGAATCATCTCCAACGTCAAAGCATTGAGTGATTTCTCAGCATTAAGGGAGATCTCTAACAGCTTATAACCATCTTGGGTGGGGTATTCGTGAAACTGAACAACGCTCATTGTCATGACTCTTTGGATGCGAGAAAGCTAACAGCCTACATCAATAATTATGCGTTTCAATCATTGGCTGATTTATCCGTTGCAATGATACAAACAGGCATTATAATGAGAATGATTATCAACTGCATTAAAGGAGTTAGGGCAGTGTATCGTAAACGAGTATTAGAAGATGAGTGTAAACTTCAAATAGAGATACCCATCGAAGTGTTAACAAGGCTATTAAACGATAAAAACCTAGTGGCTACAGACATCCGCTGTTTGACGCAAGAGAGCAGGACTCATCTAAGAAAATCATTGCTGGGTTGCGTCAGATAATTACTCGACTAACGATTCAAATTTCTTATCCGTCAGCGTTTTAAGAAACGCCTCTAGTGCGTTAATTTTTCGATCAGTTAATATTTTCATCTTTAACAGTTCATGGCTCACCGTCTCTGGCACTTCCGGGGTGCGCCAAGGCTGATCCGTTTCAGGATTCAACTTGCGCTCTGGGTTATTAAACTGATCATAAAATGCCAGTACCGTTCTTAACTCCGCAAACACACCGTTGTGCATATAGGGTGCTGTAACGGCCACATTTCTTAGGGTGGGGACTTTGAATTTACCCCGATGAATGGCTTCCGTAACCGCAGGATTGGCGAGCAATCCCTCGTCAACTTCGTTATCTCCGAGCCCATTAACCGCTCTTAGTTGTTGGTTAGCTGGCACACCTATGTTGTGAAACTGGTAGTTACTGAATGTCTCACCCTTCTGCTCGGGGCGCTTCAGCATATGGCAACTGTTACAGTTCGTATTGTTATTCGAGAAGAACAGCGCCATACCGAGCTCTTCATCAAAGCTCATTTCGTATTCGCCACGCAAATAACGATCATATTTGGAGTCGAAAGGGGCAAACTCGTTACTGCTTTCGTATTCAGCAATAGCAAGCGTCATAGCTCGGTAACTGGCATCAGTATCCTGCCAAATAGAGTCACCAAACAGCTGTTTAAATCCTTCTACATAAAAGGGATTCTCTTGTAGACGATCAACAACCGCTTGCTTGGATGGCATTCCCATCTCAATGGGATTCAACGGTGGTCCACCGGCTTGTGCAGCCAGATCTTTCGCACGACCATCCCAAAACTGCCCACCAACAAACTCTCCCTGCTCTTCTGAAAAATGAAACTCAGGCGTAAGCATTGCATAACTGGCAGTGGGTGCTTGTCGATCACCGAGGGATACCTGGTCGTCGCCCATTGAGGACATAGCAGCAACGCCATTATCACGTGGATCAGCAAACCCTGTAGAGGGGGAGTGGCAGGATGCACAGGACTGAGTCCGGTTTTGTGACAGGTTCGTGTCCACAAACAGAATTCGACCAAGCGCTTCCATGCTCAAGGTCTGGGCCTGTAAAGGAGTGCCAATAAGCACCACTAAGCTCAGGCAAACAGTAAATATTCGACTAGAAAACATCACGCACTTAACTCCTTAGCAACAGCAATCTGAATAGACTGGTACGCATACCTTTTTTGCCAACCCCAAAATCAAATGGATCGTCATAACGTGTGATCCGCAGCGATCCAAACCACCAATCCCAAATTGCCAAAATACTGCCGTAATTTTGATCTGTTCCAGTGCGATTGTGGTGCCACTGATGCTGAGCCGGGCTGATCAAAATTTTTTGCAACCAAGGCCAGTAACTCAGTGGTAACTGAGAGTGGCGTAGATTACTGCCTGCGATATTCATAATCGCCACGATGACTAGAGACCCTAGCCACTGGTGAGCCTGAAGGCCAAATCCAAACCAGTAGATAAACAGACTGGTCACTAAACCCGTTACCAAAGCATATCGTAAACCAAACAGCAGACTCTCAAGGGGGTGGATCCGATAGAAGGTGAAAGGCGTTAACACCTCCGCACTGTGATGTAACCGATGGATAGGCCACAACCAACGCGAAGTATGCATCCAACGATGTAGCCAATAGCGACTCAGATCACTGAAGATAAACAGTGTCAGAGTAAACAATACATTCACCCACCAAGCGGCTGGCTGAAGCCCACGAAAGCCGAATAGCGTCTGCCACAACTGCAAACCCCACCAAATAAACTGTTGTATCTCTGGCAATACAGCAGCCAACAGCGTCAACTTACTGAGACTGAGCAGCATAAATAGTAAGTAGTCCTGCCGTGCACTTTGGTGCCACCAGATAGTCGAGCTTAAAAAACTGGGCAGTTTACGCCAGCGTTGGTAAGCAATGCCAATCAACAGCGCAGAGATCAAAAACGGCCAATAGATTCGATTACCAGGTGTTGCCAGATAATCGAAACCGAGCCAGTGCAAAAGATCAGTCCCCATCAGCATCTAATATGCGAGCTTCTAGGTTGAGGCTATTGATCAGCATGAAGTAGTAGGCGTTTTGTAACATTGCCAATTCGTTAAACAGCGCTTTATATTCGGGTGTCTCGACCTGATCAACCAAAGGGGCTGGCACAGCATCAAGTGCTTTTTGGGCAGTTTGGATGCGCGTTACCAAAAACTCCATATCACTACCAACACCTGCAATTTTGCCCACCGATACTAGATCTAACCCGCGGTCATTTTTAATCACCAACTCGTGCGTACGCAAAATTCGTTCGACCGAAGCGTGGCTCAGCTGTGCATAGGGGAACTCTAGGCTGGAAGGGTTTAAAGTCCCTTTGGTTTTGGGAGTCAAACCTGCCGCCTCACCCACACGCCAATTGGCCAGTTTGTAACTGCTATCAATTAAGCGATTAACGAGAAGACTTAAGCTCGCTTTACCACCCTTTACAAAACTCGTATCAGATTCATAAAAATCGGCAATTTCATACATCCAACCTTCGATATTGGCGCGAGCAATTTCAGCCGCTTGTAAACGTCGGGTAGCAGCCGCACCGGTCACAGGCGTATCAGGGTAGAGCATGATCTCAAGGCCATTTATCCCTCTATTCGAGTTTTTAAACAGCGCCTGCTTTAGAGGTTGTTCAGAGGTTAAAGCGATCTCAACCTGATCTTTAATGGACTCGTTACCCTGATGATAAAAGTCGATAAATCGAGGGTGATCAACTAAGTTTTCATCCAAATCACCCGCAACATACATCGCTTCAACGGCTTTCCAATCGAGCGCAATACGATTAAAGGATTGCTGCAATTCTGTCCAATCTGGCGATGCACTGCTCTGCTGTTTAGCAATCAATATTTTAAGGTTCTGCAACTCAGTTACAGCAGCTCGACTATCCTTAACCAGCAACTCAGCTTTTAAATAAGGCAATAAGTTCGAGTCAAATTTCAACGACTCCTGTTCAGCTTGAACCGAAGTGAAAGAGAAAAGAGCTAAACAGAAAGACATTGCTGTAAAGATTGATCTAAACACTAGAGCATCTCCAGAAATTGAATAAGTTGTCGTTGATGTTCGACAGAGAGATCAGTGAACTTACGTTTCGACAGTATAGCCTCACCGCCATGCCAAAAAATCGCTTCAGTCAACGTTGAGGCCCGACCATCATGAAGATAGGCAGGATATTTTAAATGTTTCCTTAGCCCAAGCCCCAGCAAAGGTGCTGTTCGCCACTCATCTGCATCTGGCCCGGAACCCGCAAGCCCCTCCCCCATATCATGCAACAGCAGATCGGAGTAGATCGGGGCTGGCTCACCGGCTGAGGTGGTGTATTCATTCGTATGACACTGCTGGCACCCTATCGCAGAAAAGAGCCTCATACCGGCCTCTTGCTCTGAATTGAGCCTATTCACTTTAGGCGCTTTAAGATGGGTTAAATAAAGTGCCATAGCCTGCAAACGCAGGTCCGGCAAATCTAAAACATCGCTTTTATAGGCGTTCAAACATTCGATTTGAACAGACGTGCAATTGACCTCTGGATAGAGTGAACTGCGCAGTCCCATATCACCATGGGCAGCATTAGCAATTTGATCGATCAGACTGCTTTGAGTGTTTTTCCAGTTATACCGACCCAACTCATAGCGTTGATTAGCACGTGACCAAACGTCTACGGCTCGTCCCGATAGACCATCTTGATCGACATCATCGGGGTCGGCACGTTCACGGATTTGATCAGCTGGAATACTCTCTATCAGTGCCATACCGGCCAAGGCGGGTGCGCGAAGGAGATGCCATTGCGTATTAGATGAAAGAGGACCGTAATTTAACTCTTGGAGTGTTAATTTAGGTTTTTTCAGTTGCTGGCTGCCCTCAACCCGAAGAAGCTCAACCTGATAACTCGCTTCATAAGGGACCTCTCTGACACCATTGATGGCAAGTTGAGCACCGTAAATAGGATCTGCTTGCCACTCTCCTTCGTTAAAGCGGTTCAGACGCACAATCGTAGATCGGGGTACTTTCAACAGTCCCGATTCAGAGTCGATAAAACCGCCACCTGCCCCATTATGCTCATGACAAGAGAGACAGGTATTGGCGTTAAATAGTGGGCCTAACCCATCACGTGCAGTGGTGGCTGCCGGGGCCTCAACCCAAGGGATCTTAAAGAAGCTTCGCCCAAGCAGTGCTAGCTCTTCTAGCTGTTCAGGGAGATCGTCACGAACCTGAGTAAGCGCATGCTTACTTCGGTCAGCAGTATAGACTTGGGTTTGCGCTAAAACAGAACCGGCCCAGAGCAGACTCAAAAGAGCTGCTTGGGCCAGTGTGCAAACTGCGCGAAGAAACGCTATCAACATAGAATTAGATTTGAGTCTCTTCAGCGTCAGTCACGTCATCCTCTGTCAGACTAATAGAGAGGTCTGCAGCAACTGCGACCATCGCGTCACCTAGCTTACGCATATCATTTTTCATACGGCGAATTTCGTTCGCTTGAGTGGCATCAACGATCTGGTAATCGAAGTGCATTTTAGACTCAGCGAGCTCGTTCATTGTATTGACGCGTGTATCAATCGCGGCAATTAGACTATCCAGCTTAGCCTGTGTTTCAGCTGAAGCACTGTCGTAAAGACTTGCACCCAATTTCTCACCGTTAAGCTCGCCTTTCAGAACGTTGACAAAGCCTTGGTAGTTGAGCGCAATATCACGGTGCGTGTTATCAGAGAAACATGAGTGCTCATCTTCTTCACTTGGTGTAAGCACAGCAACTGCAATACGCTCGTTCGCCAGTTCAGATTTGATGAATACACCCATACCCGCAATAATCGTACGTGCAGCCTCTTCAGCGGCTAGGTTTTTAGCCGAATCGTGGTGTTGACCAAGGAGCGCGTTACGGTAAGCACCTTTAGTATCACTCTTACAGCCATGCTTCATTTCACACTTAACCCAAGCACTGTTGACTGTTTCTAGATCCGATACCAGAAGATCAGCCGCAGCATTGAGGTACTCTAAACGACGAGTGGCATTAGCATCTGTTGTAAAGTCAGTCAGTGGACGTGCACCTGCAGCCAGTGCACCCGGGGTTACAGCGTCAGCTGTGAAGTTGCTGTAGTCCTGATCCTGTCCCCATAGAAGGAATTCGATCGCGTGGTAACCGGTTGCAACGTTCGCGTCACCACCGTTTTCATTCAGTGCAGAGATGGCATCAGCTGTAATTGAAGATACATCGACTGCTTCAGCATCTTCACCGCCTGGGTTAAAAACACCTGCAGTATCAACAATGTTGCCAGACGTCACCGAACCATCTGCTGCGGTAGTGTAGTCGATCATGTTCTCATCTAGAGGCCAAGCGTTTAGCTGACCTTCAAGTGCACCGTAAGTGTCAGCCACCCAACCCTCTTCAGCATCGATTGGGCCTTCTGATAGACGGAAGATCTCTGTCACACCGTAGGTTTCACGAGACTGCAACCAAGCTTGTTTCGCATACTCCAGTGTCATTGCATTGGGTGCGGCCGCAAACTCCTGCAAAGCAGACTGAAGGGATTTAGCATCACTGAGTGCTGCTTGGTAAGAACTACCGGCAAGATCTGCATAGGTATTAAGGAAGTTCTTAGCTTGAGTCCCTGCGAATGACGATGACGCTATGCAGGTAGATAACATTGAAAAAGCGAGAGGTTTGTAGAGGGTTTTCATAAATTAGTTCCGTCTATTAGTGAATAAGAGCGAGCAGACAATAATAAAAACTTATTGCGAATGCAAATGATTCTCATGTAGAATCGCATCATTACTTCAATAAATAAGTAGTAATGATTCTTAAATGTTCTAAGGCTCTTATTTAAAGGATGAGTAAGGCCGGTTTATAATTCGTACCTTCAAGGAGAAACAAACATGTGGATTCGTCGTATTAGCGCTGTAGCAGCACTCTGCTTTACTACCACTGCTGTCGCTGACATTAACCTCTATTCATCACGTAAAGAGGCCCTGATTCAACCATTACTGAATCAGTTTACCGAGAAGACAGGTATCGAAGTACGCCTGCTCACCGGTAAAGATGATGCACTGTTAAGCCGTTTGAAGATGGAAGGTGGCGCCTCCCCTGCGGATCTTCTTATCACTGCAGACGTTGCACGTCTTCACCGCGCGAAAGAGATGGGTCTAACTCAGCCGGTTGAATCCACTGCATTGAACGAGGCGATTCCTGCCAACCTGCGCGACAGTGACAACCACTGGTTTGGTATGACCAGTCGTGCTCGCCCAATCATCTATGCCAAAGATCGAGTTAATCCAGAACAACTCAGTACCTACGAAGCACTAACCGATGAGCAGTGGAAAGGTCGTATCTGTATTCGCTCCTCAAGCAATGTCTACAACCAGTCACTGATTGCCTCTGCGATTGCTGCTAACGGTGTCGAAGCAACAGAAGCTTGGGTTGAAGGTCTAGTGGCTAATTTTGCTCGCCCACCGGCTGGCGGTGATACTGACCAACTAAAAGCGGCAGCCGCGGGTGTCTGTGACATCGCTATTGCCAACACCTACTACTTAGCGCGTTTGGTTCGCTCTGATAAAGCGAGTGACAAAGCGGTTGCTGATCAGCTAGCGGTGTTCTGGCCCAATCAGAACGATCGCGGTACCCATTTCAACATCAGTGGTGCTGCATTGACGGCGTCATCTAAGAATCGTGACGAAACAGTTGCCCTACTTGAGTACATGGTGAGCCAGGAAGCACAAGAGTGGTACGCTGAAGTCAACAATGAGTACCCTGTCGTAGCCGGCGTTGAGCCATCCAATGTACTAAAAGCCTTTGGCACAGCTAAGAGCGATGACGTTGCACTGTCTAAGCTTGGCGAACTGAACCAAGAAGCGCTTCGCCTTATGGATCGTGCTGGCTGGAAGTAAAACAGATGAGAGTTAACTATCAATAGTATCCGTGCAAATTGGGTAGCCTTATCGATCGCCGGTCTGGTTGCCCTTCCCATTCTAACCGTTGTTAGTCAGTCCCTATTTGCTGGATCTGAGGCTTTCTCTCACCTTCTTGATACCGTCCTCGCCGACTACGTTCTCAACTCATTAATCCTGATGGCCGGTGTCGGTATCGGCACCGTCATTATGGGAGCACCGGCTGCCTGGTTGGCAGCGATGTGTGACTTCCCCGGTCGTCGTTGGCTCGATTGGGGAATGCTACTGCCTTTAGCCATGCCCGCCTATGTCATCGCCTATACCTATACCGGTATGCTCGACTTTGCCGGCCCAGTACAAACCCTGCTGCGCGAACTGACCGGTTGGGGCTATGGTGACTACTGGTTCTGGGAGATTCGATCGCATAGCGGTGCCATTGCTATGTTGGTGCTGGTGCTCTATCCCTACGTCTACCTGATGGCTCGCGCGACCTTCCTTGAGCAGTCAGCCGTTAGCTTTGAAGCCTCTCGCAATCTTGGTTACTCACCCTTCAGGGCCTTTCTAAAAGTCGCCATTCCTATGGCAAGACCCGCCATCATTGCCGGTGTCAGCCTAGCCCTAATGGAGACATTGGCCGATTACGGTACGGTGCAATACTTTGGCATTCCGACCTTCTCAACAGGTATCTTTAGAACCTTCTATGGCTTTGGTGATGCCAATGGTGCGGCACAGTTAGCCAGTCTGTTGCTAGTGTTCGTGGCGACATTGATCTTTGTCGAGCGCTATTCACGACGCAAACTGAGCTACAACGTCCGAGCAGGATCTCGAGCGATGGCTAGCCGAATTCAGCTTAAGGGTGGACGCGCTTGGCTGGCGGCTCTGGCTTGTTTCATTCCGTTTTTCTTTGGCTTCTTGTTGCCGGCCGGTCAACTGCTCTCTTGGTCGGTGTTTGATGCGCAAATGCCCTGGAGTGACTTCCTCAGCCTCTCTTGGAACTCTTTCTATTTGGCAGGTCTTGCAGCGCTAATCGCCCTTGTTCTGGCCACGCTGCTGGCGTACACCCAACGCTTTAACAGTGGCTCATTGGTGAAACAGGCCACACAGTTCGCCGCACTGGGCTACGCACTGCCGGGTACCATTATTGCCATTGGGGTCTTAGCACCTTTAGTGTTTGTGGATCAGAGTCTGCTTGCTCTCTCCGAACGCTTCGGCTTAGGTATGAGCGGGTTGATCTTCAGTGGCACTCTGTTTGCCCTGTTGATCGCCTACACCGTGCGCTTTTTAGCCGTCGCGCTTGGCAGTGTGCAGTCTGGCTTGGGGCAAATTAGCCCTAGCCTGGATGAAGCGGCCAAAGGGATGGGACGATCCCCCTTTCAAGTGTTGCGACAAATCCATGCGCCCTTAATGAAGAGCAGTCTTCTAACTGCACTACTGGTGGTCTTTGTTGACGTCCTCAAAGAGCTGCCGGCTACGTTAATGCTGCGCCCGTTCGACTTTAACACCCTGGCCGTTCGCGCCTTTGAGCTGGCTTCGGATGAACAGCTTATCGAGGCGGCACCACCCTCATTAATGATCGTTGCCGTTGGGCTAGTCCCAGTTTTGTTGTTGAATCGTGCCATAAGCCGCCACAAGCACTAAGGAACTCTATGAGTATTGAGTCAAACATACCGACATCTACACACCTAAGTATTGAGAATGCTTATGCCGGGTATGCTGATCTGTCGGTTGTGAATGGGGTCACACTGAACATTCAACAGGGCGAACTCATCTGCCTGTTGGGGCCCAGTGGCTGTGGCAAATCTTCGCTACTGCGTTGCATTGCAGGATTTCACGCGCTCTCTAGCGGCAGCATCATGCTGGGCACAAAACGTCTGGATGATGGAAAGTCTCAACTCCCGCCGGAACAGCGCAACATCGGTATGGTGTTTCAGGACATCGCTCTGTTTCCCCATCTTAGCGTCAGGGAAAACATTGAGTTCGGACTGTTTGAGTGGTCAAGCCAACAGGCTAAAGCCCGAAGTGAGCAGTTACTTACAATGATCGGCCTACAAGGCATGGGCGGTCGTTACCCACATGAGCTATCAGGTGGACAACAGCAACGTGTCGCCTTAGCGAGAGCACTGGCACCCAAACCCGATCTACTGCTACTCGATGAGCCCTTTTCTGGCTTGGACGCCGCACTGCGAGATGAGCTCATTCCGGAAATTGCCGAGCTACTAAAGCAAGAGCAAATTACCACGCTGATGGTGTCACACGATCAGGCAGAGGCCTTTGCTTTTGCAGATCGCGTTGCGGTTATGAATCAAGGCAAGCTGGAACAGATCAGCCTGCCTGAAGCGATCTATTACGAGCCGAAAAGCCGGTTTGTAGCTGAATTCATCGGCGAAGGTGAGTTCATAAAAGCAGAGTACGTCGATACCCAGCATGTGAACTCTCTGTTTGGCCAGAGCCGCTCAACCACCGAGGTGAGTGAGGCACCCTACAATAAAGAGCTATTTATACGACCGGATGATGTCGAGATTGTTGAACAGAGCGAGGTTAGCGCACAGGTAGAATCCAAGCGTTTTCGTGGTGGGCAATCTCTATTGAGTGTGCTCTTGGAGGATGGCCAGTCACTTGCGGTGACCTGTCATGCAGTTCAAGCCCCCAGCGTGGGTGATACGGTCTATCTAGCATTGAAACAACACCGATTTTTAGTCACGGATGACCTAGGTAAAATTGAACCTAAAAACGAGGCCCGCTAAGATGTCTCTTAGCGTCTGAACAGTAAACATTGACGAGAACAACTATGTCTTCAAGCAACCAAGAACTTAAAAAAGCGGGACTCAAAGCGACTCTTCCGCGCATCAAGATTTACCAGCTACTCGAAGATGCCAATGAGAATGACCATTGGAGTGCTGAAGACATCTACAAGCACCTCATGCTTCAGGGCGAAGAGATAGGTTTAGCCACGATCTACCGTGTTCTGACTCAGTTTGAAGCGGCCGGTCTTGTTATGCGTCACCGTTTTGAGAACGGCCACTCAGTCTTTGAGCTGGCGTCGGATGACAACCACGATCACATCGTCTGTGTTAAAACCGGTGAAGTTAAAGAGTTTAACGACCCCATCATCAACGCTCGCATCGAAGAGATCGCGAAAGAGCACGGCTATGAGATGACCGGTCGAACTCTTCACATCTACGGCCTTAAGAAGAGCTAATGCAGGCTACGGGCGATCGCTCTTTACAGGCAAAGTTCACCATCTCTCTATTGATGTTGGCTCTGTGCCTGGTTGCCCTATTCAGCCTGACCATTGGCTCATCAAACACTTCTCTCGCCAGCTCACTTTGGGCGTTAATGCAGGGCGAAGCCATCGGCATTCAAGAGCAGGTCATCCTGTTTGATATTCGCGCCCCCAGAACAGTCATGGGCCTATTGGTCGGCGCTAGCTTAGCTGTCTCGGGTGCCATTATGCAGGGGCTGTTCCGCAACCCTTTGGCTGATCCAGGTCTTATTGGTGTCAGCTCCGGTGCAGGTTTGGGTGCCGTGACAGCCATTGTCATAGGTGGGCTGTTACCCATCTCACTCTTAAATAGTATCGGTGGATTTCTGGTCCCAATCGCGGCCTTCTTAGGTGGCTGGGGCTGTATGCTGATTCTCTACAAGATCGCGACGCGTCAAGGCAGAACCTCGGTCGCCGTGATGCTGTTAGCTGGCTTAGCACTCAGCGCCTTTGCTGCGGCACTGTCGGGATTGTTGATCTACTACTCCAACGACAGTCAGTTGCGTAACCTAACCTTCTGGAATCTTGGCTCCATTGCCGGTGCTAGTTGGAGCTCACTGAAAGTCGCTGGGCCGTTGATGCTAATCTCGCTACTGTTAGCTCCGTTACTCGCTTCTGGCTTAAACCGTTTAGCGCTGGGTGAAGCCGCTGCCATGCATTTAGGCGTTTCGGTGCAGCGTCTTAAACGAGCCGCTATCCTACTGGTTGGATTATCCGTTGGGGTCGCCGTAGCCGTTTCAGGTGCGATCGGATTTGTCGGCATCATCGTGCCCCACCTGCTGCGCCTGGTCATAGGACCAAACCATCGCTATCTACTGCCTGCCGCGGCACTGTTAGGCGCTATTGCTCTTATGTTAGCCGACATTCTCAGTCGTACACTGATTGCACCGGCGGAGCTACCCATCGGCATTGTCATGGCGATATTGGGTGGGCCATTCTTCCTCTACCTGCTGCTGCGTAATCGTAATCTGCTGGATCTCTAATCATGATTATCACCAAGGATCTCAGCGTAGGATTCCACCAAACCGAGGTACTGTCGAAGGTCGATTTTCGCGCCGAACCGGGGCAGTTGGTCTCGATTGCAGGACCGAATGGATCGGGGAAAACCACCCTATTAAGGGCACTCTCAGGTGAAATTGATTACCGAGGCGAGATTCATTTTGATGGCGAAAACCTAGCTGATCTTTCACACCAAACACTCGCCAAACGCCGCGCGATTCTACCGCAAGCGACCCAGTTGGCTTTCCCCTTTACTGTGTTGGAAGTGGTACAGATGGCGGACCTAGATCGCCGATCAGAACGTCCATTTCAGGCTCTCCAGCGTGTCGGTTTAGAAGGCTTTGAATCACGTTTTTATCAAGAGCTCTCTGGCGGTGAGAAACAGCGCGTTCAACTGGCACGTATTCTGGTACAAGTCTGGCAGCCTGTGATCGATGGTAAAGCCAACTGGCTGCTGCTCGATGAGCCAGTCTCCTCTTTGGATATCGGTCACCAAATCGAAGTCATGCAGATTGCCAGAGAGTATGCCAATGCCGGTGGTGGCGTCATCTGTGTCATGCACGATTTGAACTTGGCTGCGATGTTCTCAGACAGCATTGCTCTATTTGAGAAGGGGCGCCTGCTGATTCAAGATACACCGAATACCGTTTTAACCGATGAGACGCTTTCACGAGCTTATCAATGGCCCGTTCGAGTGAATCGCACACCGAAAGAACCCATACCCTTCGTTCTGCCGCAAACCGCTAAGAGCGATTAAAATATCTGCTTAAGGAGATCATCATGTATAGAAAAACTGCACTTGTTCTAGCATCACTGAGTATCACCGCTTGCGCCACGGCACCCGATCTTCGCTTTAATAGCACCGAAGAGATCAGCGACCGTCTAATTGAGAAGGACAAGGCCGCGATCGAGAAACAGCTCGGACAACCTCGTTCGATCGCACAAGAGGGACCACACACTTGGGTCTGGACGTACCACTCTGACATGATGCCCAATAAGAGTCCAAACCAAGGGAAGTGCGAGCTAATCATCACCTTCGATGACGACAAACCGATTAAAGCGGTGGTTAACTCAACTGAGTACTCACCCTTTGTGCAGGAGCTGCAGACCTGTAACGATCTGGTACAGCAGCTGCAATAAACACCCTAAATTCTGTTAAACAGCTGGGTAGATCTGTTGCGGATCAATGGTCGCCGAACCGGCCTCGGAACTGAGCCAGATCTGCCCATCAGTAATCGAAGCACTGATTTGTGCACCGCGCTGAGCAAGCGCTGTTAACGCTTCTCTTTGATCCACACTGATGCGATAGATCGTCAAATCCTTTTGACTGGCGACCAATTTTTTCACACTCTGCCACCAAGGATCGAAAGCCTGATCAGATCCATAGGTAATCAAAACAGTCTCTTGTGAACGGTTGCAGGCTCTCTTTAAACGCTTTTCACTCGGCAAGCCCACCTCTAACCAGAGTTCGATCTCATCAGCGTAACTCTTTAACCATAGATCAGGTTCGTCCTCTTCGCAGAGACCGCGAGTAAACTCTAGACGCTCTTGCGCGTTCATAACAAACGCTAGCAAACGCATCATCATGCGCTCGTCGGTCTCTGAAGGGTGTCTTGCCAACGTCAGCGAATGATCCGCGTAGTAGTTACGATCCATATCAGCAATTTGCAGAAAGATTTTAAAAACGGTGGAATTTTGCGCCATTTCTGTCCCCTAAAAACACGCTGTCATTAGTGACAGATAAAAAAGTTACGACTTAACTGGATTTTACTACAAAGTGGTCTATGCTGACTCTAACTTGTTGCGAATGCGCTTTTCTATTTACAGGCCAGTAACAAAAACAAATTTAAAGCTGGATTTTTATGCTCGAACGTTTAAAACAGATACCCCTTTGGCTGAAATTAATTATGCTCGCTACGCAAGGTCTATTCTTGTTTGCGGTTGTGGTCACTTTATACGGGTTCTACTCTGACAAGACTCGTCATCAAGCGTATGATCAAGCGACGCAACAGCAGAAGCTCTATCGCGAAGCAATTACCAAACTGGGTGATTTTCGAGGGGTATGTACACTTAAGCGAATTAAAACCGACCCATCGAAAGAGCTGACTCAGCTCTGTGAGAGCGCTGAATTGCAACTAGTCGAAGCATTAGAGTCGCTGGATTACCCGGCTTATGAGATAGAGCAAATCCTCTCAGTCGAAGGCCAGTATTTCGAGGTCTTTTTAAAGAAAACAGCCTATTCTGAGCAACTGTTAACACAGCTTTTTCAAATCTACCGAGACTCAGGCGTTCAGTTGGAGGAAAATATCCTCTCTTACACATCAGGGCGAACTATCTTTATACACCTACCCGATCTGATTGAAAAATTGGGTGTCGTTCGCGGCATAACGGGATTATCCAATTCTGGCCTGGTCTCACGCAATAATCTTTACATTGCAGAAGGTCGAGTTACGGAGATCCTTATCAACACCCGAAACACCTTAGAAGCCTTCGAACAGGCCAATGCAAGTAGCTCCCCGTCAGAATTATTACTCGATTTTGAAATCATCGAACAGCATATCGTTGAGCATTTTGAGCGATTAGATCGATACCGTTTCATGGAGTTGAGGGATCCAACCAAAGACTACGATCTCGATCTCTTTTTAAAAGCGACTGAGATTATTGATCAGATACAGACTCTATACGATGACACAGAAGCAACCTATGCGGGTCTGTTGGCAGTAGAACAAAACAAAACTCATCAATACGCCATCTCCTCTTCTCTCTTATTTGTAATTGCTCAGTTACTTTTAATACTGATGTTCCGATTTATGTTACGAGCCATTCACCAGATTGAAGAGACCTCTGAACAAGCGACTAAAGCGTCAGCATCCCTATCTAAAACGCTTAAACAGCAAGATAAGATGTTCGCCATTATTGGGCATGAACTCAGAACCCCAGCGGCTGCACTCAATATGCAACTGAATGAATTGCAACTTAAAGAGCAGCAAAACCAACAAGTTAAAGAGGCGCATGCCACATCACAGCATCTGCTCGAAGTACTGGATGATATGCGAGTTGGCACCGACACATCATTAATTATGGAGAGTCGCGTCGAAACTCAACTGTCAGTCTATCGATTAATTAAAGAGGCAAGCCACACGCTCTTTTACACTGCCGATCGGTTTGGGATAGATATTCAAGTTCGCGGCATGAGTGATGATCTGCATGTTGGCTATAAAAAACAGATTCGCCAGATCATTATTAATATGACTAAAAACGCCATCGTGCACAGTCAAGGTACCCAGGTCATTCTGGATCTGAGTTATACCTCGGCCGAAGATCAAACCAACTATCAATTGCAGATTATTGATAATGGCAAAGGCATTCCCGACAAAGACGTTGAGCGTCTGTTCGAAGCCTTTGAACGAGGCGACACTAAAGCGTCCGGAACCGGTCTCGGTCTGCATATCAGTCGCGAACTTGCACGCAGTTTATCTAATGGAGATTTGGTCTTCAGCCCTAACCCTGAAGGGGGTGCCATCTTTACCCTGAGTTTCACACTCAAACAGGCCAAACACGAAGAAGCAGCAGCAGCAGCAGCAGCAGCAGCAGCAGCAGCAGCAAAAGAGCATGCAATCAAAGGCAAAAAGATACTACTGGTCGAAGATACCGCCACATTAAGAATGCTGGGCAAAACCATACTGACACGCGAGGGTGCCGAGGTGGTTGATGTAGAGAACGGTCAATTAGCCCTAGACGCCTACTCTAAGCAGAGCTTTGACCTAATCATTACTGACATCATGATGCCGATAATGGATGGCTATGAACTGACCGAAACGCTGAGATCCTGGGGTGCAACGCTTCCGATTATTGGGGTTACCGGTGCCACGGTGGGTAATGAGGCAGACAACCTGCTGGCGAAAGGGGCCGATCGAGTGATGCCGAAGCCTTTGAATCTCGACCAATTAGAGACTGCGCTTAAAGAGATAGAGGCGAATTAACTACCCCGTTGGAGCGATCTTGCAAAGGTCGCGATGCTTTACCGTTCATCGCCTCATCTACGATAAGGCTCCAACAAAAAGCATTAACGAGAGACTGCACGAACCGTTGGAGCGATCTTGCAAAGGTCGCGATGCTTTACCGTTCATCGCCTCATCTACGATAAGGCTCCAACAAAAAGCGTTAACGAGAGACTGTACGAACCGTTGGAGCGATCTTGCAAAGGTCGCGATACTTTAACGCTCATCGCCTCCTCTTCGAGAAAGCTCCAACAGATATAGGGCAAGGTTTAGCAGATACGCTCACCGGTTTGGATATCAAACGCGACCGCTTTCGCCGTATTAACCTGCACCTCTGTACCAGCGCCTGCCGTCATGCCCGCTTTAGGAGAAAGGCGTGAGTGAACATCAATGCCGTTCCATTGACCAATTGCCATGGTGTCAGCCCCCATAGGCTCCACAACATCAAAGTCCAGCTTCATGCTGTGCAACCAATCCTGATCTTCAGGTGCCGGCTTAGGCTCGGTAATCATCTCTGGACGAATACCCAACACCACACGATCAAGGCCTTTTGCAGCAATGGCCTCGGCACATGGTAGTTTTAGGTGATGAGTTTCACCCGCAGATTCAACAACCGCTTGCCCCTCTTTGATGTCGACCTCAATAAAGTTCATCGGCGGCGAGCCCATGAATCCTGCGACAAACATATTGGCTGGGTTGTTGTAGATCTCGTCCGGAGTACCCAACTGCTGCACGATGCCATCTTTCATAACGGCAATACGATCAGCCAGAGTCATCGCTTCGATCTGATCGTGCGTCACGTAAACAATGGTCGTGCCAAGACGCTTGTGCAGCTTCTTGATTTCAGTACGCATCTCTACACGCAACTTAGCATCCAAGTTCGATAGAGGCTCGTCGAATAGGAAAACCCGCGGCGAACGCGCTAGGGCACGGCCCATGGCAACACGTTGACGCTGACCACCCGAAAGCTGGCTCGGCTTACGATCCAGTAGGTGATCGATCTGAAGCAGCTTAGCCACCTCGTTGACGATGCGATCACGCTCCTCTTTAGGGACTTTACGCATCTCAAGGCCAAAGGAGATGTTGCGCGCAACGTTCATTGTTGGGTAGAGCGCGTAGCTTTGGAAAACCATCGCAATGTCGCGATCTTTTGGCGAGGCCAAAGTCACATCCTTACCCGCCAACTCAAGCGTACCACTGGTCGCATCTTCAAGACCCGCAATGATATTCATCAGCGTCGACTTACCACAGCCTGATGGACCCACCAGGATGAGGAATTCACCATCCTGAATGTCGATGTTGATCCCTTTTAGGATGTCTGTTTCACCAAAGGATTTAGTGACGTTATCGATTAATAGAGAGCCCATAATAGTTATCCTTTTACCGCGCCAGCTGTCAGGCCGCGTACAAAATATTTACCTGCAAAGATGTAGACCAGTAGAGTGGGAAGCGCTGCAATCACGGCAGCCGCCATATCGACGTTGTACTCTTTACCGCCCATCGATGTATTAACTAGGTTGTTCAGTGCCACTGTGATCGGCTGCGTACCCGGACCTGAGTAGACCACGCCAAATAGGAAGTCGTTCCAGATCTGGGTAAACTGCCAAATGATCGTTACCGTGAAGATAGGTAGAGATACCGGCAAGAAGATGTGGCGGAAAATCTGGAAGAAGCTTGCGCCATCCAGTTGCGCCGCTTTCACCAACTCCGTCGGTACAGAGACATAGAAGTTACGGAAGAAGAGCGTCGTAAACGCAACCCCGTAGATCACATGCACCAGAACCAGACCGGTTACTGTGTTGGCCAAGCCCAATTCAGCCAGTAGACGCG
Source organism: Marinobacterium sp. xm-a-152 (assembly GCF_013282965.1). Classification (NCBI taxonomy): domain Bacteria; kingdom Pseudomonadati; phylum Pseudomonadota; class Gammaproteobacteria; order Oceanospirillales; family Oceanospirillaceae; genus Marinobacterium; species Marinobacterium sp. xm-a-152. The sequence goes on from NZ_WBYI01000003.1 coordinate 107,848, forward strand.
CCATCGGTAGCAAAATCACCTGAAACGGAATGAAGCAGCCAAACAGCAACATACCAAACATTAGGTCGCTGCCGCGGAAACGCCATTTAGAGAGCACGTAGCCGTTCAGCGCACCGATCACGGTCGACAGAATGACGGCCGGAACAACGATCTTCACACTGTTCATAAAGAAGGGTGCTAGACCCTGACACTCGGAACCGGTACACGCACTGCTCCACGCTTTGATCCAAGCGTAAAGGGTTGGATCCTGTGGCAGTGCCAGTAGGTTACCGCTACGAATCTCTTCGATGTCTTTAAACGAGGTTGTCAGCATCACATAGAGTGGCGCTAGGTAGAACAGCGCAAACGCAAGCAGACAGCCATAAATAAATAGACGACCTAAGTTAAATGAACGATTAGCGACCATTTTTTCCACCTCGTAGTTCTGAGTAGAGGTACGGCACAATAATCGCCAACACACCCATCAACATAATCATCGCACTGGAGGCACCCACACCCATCTGCGCTCGGTTAAAGGCGTAGGTGTACATAAAGTTAGCCGGTAGGTCAGACGCGTAACCCGGACCACCGCCAGTCAACGCTTGCACCAGGTCAAAGCTCTTAATCGCAATGTGAGAGAGAATGACAATCGCACTGAAGAAGACCGGACGCAGAATAGGCAGAATCACATACCAATAGGCTTTCATCTTGCTCGCGCCGTCAATCTCAGCTGCTTTAATCAAGCTGTCGTCAACACCACGAAGGCCCGCAAGGAACATCGCCATAACAAAACCACTCGACTGCCATACCGCTGCAATCACGATGGTGTAGATCGCCATGTCCTGCTCAACCAGCCAGCGGAACTCGAAGTTCTCGAAGCCTAAATCACGGACCAGTTTCTCAAGACCTAGACCTGGGTTGAGGATCCACTTCCAGGCCGTACCCGTGACCACAAACGAGACCGCCATGGGGTAGAGATAGATGGTACGCAGCGTACCCTCTAAACGAATTTTTTGATCCAGTAGGATCGCTAGGAACAGACCTAGCAGTAACGAGACCGCGATAAACAGAACGCCAAACACTACCAGGTTATTCAGAGCCACATCCCAACGAGGGTTGGCAAACAGCTTGGCGTATTGATCAAAGCCGACAAAGTCCCACTGAGGCAACATTCGACTCTTGGTAAAAGATAGCGCTCCGGTCCAAATCATAAAGCCATACATACAGACCAACATCACCGCAGTGGTGGGGGCTAGCACGATTTTTGGCAATAAGGACTCTAGCGTCATTGGCTTTTTAGCCTTTGACACACTCATCGTGAATCTCCTAAAAAAGTAAATAAGAGCCCTCAGGGTTGAGGGCTCTTGGTCGGATTACATCGCTGCTTGGATAGAAGCGATTAGCTGAGCTTTACCCTCAGCAGCCGACTGATCTGAGTTGAAGAAGTTAGTAGCGGTATCGTAGATAGCGCCAGAAACTGCTTCAGGGACAGCCATACCGTGCGCGAAGCTTGGTACTAGACCGCCAGTTTGTGCAGAAGATACAAAGGCATCCATTGACGCGTGTGCACAGCTATCGAACTCGTCACGAGCCATGCCTAGACGTGCTGGGATAGAACCTTTGTTAAGGTTGAAGACTTTCTGGAAGTCCTGACCTAGGATCTGCTTAGCCATCTCTTGTTGAGCTTTCTGTGCGTCAGCATCAGACTGCGCGAAGAAGGCAAAAGAGTCGACGTTGAACGTGAATGAACCTGACGTGCCTGGTGCTGCAACACATGCGTAATCAACGCCTGGTGTCTTACCAGCAACAGTGAATTCACCTTTCGCCCAGTCACCCATAATCTGCATTGCAGCTTCACCGTTGATGACCATTGATGTCGCAACGTTCCAGTCACGACCTGGAGAGTTTTCATCGATTAGACCACGGATCTCACCGAATACGCGGAACACCTCTTCAGTCGTTGCGCTGTTAAGAGCGTCTGCATCTAGCTCAACGAATGCTTTCTGGTAGTACTCAGGACCGCCCACACCAAGCACAACAGCTTCAAATACAGTCGCGTCCTGCCAAGCTTGGCCACCGTGCGCTAGGGCAATGTAGCCAGCGTCTTGGATCTTTTTAGCTTGAACTAGGAAATCGTCCCAAGTTGTTGGGATGGTAGCGCCCGCTTTTTGGAAGATCTCTGGGTTAGCCCACAACCAGTTTACACGGTGTACGTTAACTGGAGCGGCAACGTATTTGCCGTCGTGTTTCATTACATCAGAAACCACACCAGGTAGAAGTGCATCCCAGTTGTTCGCTTTAGCGACGCTATCGATGTCTGATAGGAAACCTAGCTCACCCCACTCTTGGATCGATGGGCCTTTGATCTGTGCTGCAGTCGGTGGGTTACCCGATACTGCACGTGACTTAAGAACGGTCATTGCGTTCTCACCGCCACCACCAGCAACTGCGAAATCTTTCCAGCCCACACCCGCTTCAGTCAGTTTCTCTTTTAGGTATGCAACCGATTTCGCTTCACCGCCACTTGTCCAGTAGTGAAGAACTTCTACGTCAGCAGCTTGTGCTGCAGTTGATAGTGTTGCTGCAGCTACGCATGCAGCTAAAGTACGTTTGATCATTGAGTAAACCTCTTTATTGTTGTTTATAGGTAAGAATACCTTGGGAACTGGCGATCAAGATCTTCAGTTCTTCAATCAATATAACAACTTGAGTCTTACGCAGAGTTTCGTTCTGTTACAAAGTGTGACAATGGAAAACGAAGCTCAACGATCAAACCGCCCCCTTCACGATCAAGCAGCTCAATACTGGCACCGTGCAGCTGCGCAATCGACTTAACAATGCCCATACCCAGACCGACATGAATCGATGAGGGCGCTTTATCGATGCGATAGAAGGGCTCAAAGACTCGCTGCTTTAACTCATCACTGAGACCCGGGCCTCGGTCACACACCTGCACCACCAACTCATTGTCTTCCGGCTCTTTATGGCCAAAGATCTCGACTCCACGCCCGTAGTGCAACGCGTTATCGATCAGGTTAGTAAACAGGCGTTCAAGCGAGAGACGGCGACCCTCTAAGACAAACTCATCGGGCAGTGTCGCAGAGCTGGGCAGCCCTTCGATCTCTGCACTGGCAAGGGCTGACTCAATCACCTGTTTCAGATCGATCTGTTCGCTGTTCTCGTGAATGGCGCCATCTTTAATCATCTGCAAGGACGCTTTGACCAGCAGATCGACGTTCTCGATGTCACCAATCAGGTTATCGCGCAGTTTATCGTCATCAATCATCTCAACCCGCAAACGGGCGCGTGTCAGCGGGGTTTTCAGGTCATGGGAGATTGCGGCAAACAGCTTCTCGCGATCGGAGATAAACTTCTCAAGCCGTTGCGCCATCTGGTTAAAGGCACGAATGGTTGTCTGCATCTCCCGGGTACCCTCGGCCGGAATCAGGGAGGGCGTTTTACCGCGCCCTAGGGCATCCGCCTCACGAGCTAACCTTCGCAAGGGTCGAACAATACCGGCCACCAGCAGGGTCACCAAAACAACCACGGTCAGTGTCACTGCTAATAAAGAGACCAACCGCTCAGACTCAAACAGAGTACTGCCCATGAAATCCCCACCAGGGAATACCGTGGCCAGATAGACCCACTCGTCCGGGTTTAATTTAAGCTGCACAACGACGACGGGGCTGTCATCACCGGGATCTAACAGGGCAAACCGCTGCCATTTGGGTGGCAGCTGCACCATCAGGTTGTCATCAGAGAGAATGCGAAGATTCGAAAACGCAACGAACTCAACCGCAAAGTCTTCGGATTTATAGGCTAACTGGCGGGCTGCATTCTGTTTAACACGCTCGCCAACAAGCTGCTGTAGCTCAGTGTTGGGCAAGGTCTCTAGATGAATTTTTTGACTGTTAATCGAGACAAAGTAGCGCGTACCGCCCATATCGCGCAGCTGATCGAGCACGATGTGACGATATTCACGCGGTAGTTTAGAGAAGAACTGAATCGTCTGACCTATGCGCGCGCCCATCACTTCCGAGATCTCAACGAGACGTTCGCGTTCTGCCTGTTGAATCTGGCGTGTCCAGACATAAGAACTGACCGCCTGTGCCACTAAGACACCGATGATCAACACCAGAGACATGCGTGCAATGATCGACTTAGGCATCAGCCGATCGCGTAGGCGGGACCAAAAACCGATCATTTTAGAACCAGGTGGTACCCTTTGCCGCGAATGGATTTGATCGTCTCATCCTCGCTGAAGGGGGTCAATTTGGTGCGGAGTCGACTGACTAAGGTATCAATCGAACGATCTTGCGGAAGCGCCGCATGCCCCTTAAGCTCCATGCTGAGCTGATCACGGCTGATGACACCGTCATGGCCATGCAGTAGCGCCAACAGATCAAACTCAGCCCCAGTCAAACTAAGCGCTTCACCATTGACTGACACGGTTCGTTTCGCCCTGTCTAACAGTAGATTAGAGCTAGCAGTTGGTGATTCGACGGGGGCGGATCGACGCAGCAGCGCTTTAATGCGAGCCAACAATTCGCGAGGGTTAAAGGGTTTACCCATGTAATCATCTGCACCCAACTCAAGACCCAGGATACGATCCACATCGTCACTGGCAGCGGTGAGCATAATGATCGGCAAGTTGGAGTCCTGACGCAGAGTACGACAGAGAGCCAGTCCATCCATGCCCGGCAAACCGACATCAAGAATCAACAGCTCGGCAGCACTGTAGTCGCCCTCAAGCAGCGCTTCAGCCGACTCAAACGCAAGTACCGTGAAACTGTTTTTCTCTAAGTAATCCGAGAGCAGTGAGCGTATCTCGTGATCATCATCAACGAGTGCAATGACAGGCATGTAGGGTAACTTCCTAATTGTTATCTTTTTACTCTAACGATAAACACTTACGAGAGCTAGCCTTACTAAGTTCACCACCAAATTACCGTTGGAGCGATCTTGCAAAGGTCGCGATTCTTTCAATCCCCATTCGCCTCATCTTCGATAAGGCTCCAACTAAGAGCATTGAAGGGGTACTGCACGTACTGTTGGAGCGGTCTTAAAAAGGCCGCGATGCTATTTGCTTTCAACAAAAAACCCCATAGCCTAGGCGATGGGGTTTTTTAATCATTGGGTGATTAGCCTTCTAGCGTACGAGCTCTTTCAAACATGTAAGGCACCGTCGTCATACCAGCCAGTACTACCGCACCCAAGATCAATAGAGGCGCAACAGCTGCCATGCCCATTGATACTAGCAGAACCGCTGCTGCCACGTAGACGGCTGCAAGGATAAGCGCCAGTGAACGTTTCAAGGTCACAGCTACAGCCACGGCACCCAACACAAGCACGAGAAGCGACGCGAAGGATTGCCAGTTGCCAGACACAATGGCTTGTAGTTCAGCCACAGCCGGCGCATCCAGTAGGCGAGCCGTTTGGTTAGCCGCAAGATCAAGTCCAGCTGCTTGCATTGCCACCATGCTGTTGTGCTCATGCAGTGAAATCGCCGAGCTGATCAGTGCAGAACCCGGTGTTAAGCAGGCAAACAGAGCAAGAACCAGAGCCACAACACCCAGCATACGCTGAACTTTAACCGCTGATTTAGATTGGCGAACAATATCCAATCCAACGGCAACCAAAATGATCAGACCCAGTACCACCATCTGCCAGAAAGTCTCTAGCTGAGCCAGGGTCAGACCGTTATTGATCAGTTTCAGAAGGATGACACCCATGAAGGTACCGATGATCGTACCGCGGCCACCAAACAGAGAGGTACCACCAATAACAACCGCAGCAATGGCATCCAGCTCCCACATCTGGCCGTAGTCAGATTTTGCATAAGGCGCGCGACCTAGGAAGAGCATCGCACCCAATGCAGCGCCCATCGAACAGATTACGTAGGTGTAGAGAGTGTAGAGACGCGTATTGATACCCGCTTGGCGAGAGCCCTGTTCGTTACTACCAATCGCATAGATGTATCGACCCAAACGCATGTTGGATACAACGACCGCCAACAGAATGAAGAAGACGATGAAGATGATCATAGACATCTGGAAGGTACGGAAGAAGTCCATCCAGTGCTCGTTCACGAAGGCGCCAATCGACTCCATAAAGCCGCTCAGTTCACCCGCTTTGTAATCAGCACGAAGCTCCGCAAAGGGGTTGTAGCGACCAAATAGATCGAAGGTTTCAGGTAGCTTAGGTGTTGCACGCGCATCCGTTGAAAGGTGTGCCGTACCACGCCAGATCGAAAGACCCGCCAGGGTAACGATAAAGGCCGGCATCCCGAGATAGGCGACCAACGTGCCATGAATAATACCCACTAATGCACCCATCGCTAGGCCAGACATGATCGCTAACCAAGGTGGGAAACCCCAGTAGCTGACAATGTAACCGGTGACGGCTGCGATTAAGCCCATTACCGATCCGACCGAAAGATCGATACCCGCCGCTAGAATCACCAACGTCATACCACCTGCAACAATACCGATAGCGGCTGAGTTGTTCAGAATGGTCATCAAGTTAGTAGGATGGAAGAAGGGTTTACCATCCGTTACTAGCTCAATGGCTAGGGCAAGAATCAGAATCGCCAGCAGTGCGCCAGACCACTCTTTACGGAAGAAAGAAACCGTAACGCCGATCGCTTTATCTTGAAGGCTTTTAGAAGTCATTATTCAGGACCGTTTGTTTTAAACAGTTAAAGAAGAGATCGGGCTAATGCCCGATCTCGACGGAGTGTAAGTAAAACTTACTTGATACCTACTAGGTCTTTGTAAGCACCTGAAGTAGATGGAGTCACTAGGAAGAAACCAGTGTCGATGCGTGGTGATACATCTTTACCCTGTGATGCAGCAACCGCAGCTTTGATGCCTTGGTAACCCATCTGGTAAAGCATCTGAGCTGTGTCAGCGTGTACCCAACCTTTATCCATCGCTTCGATTGCGTCAGTTGCGCCGTCGAAACCAACCAGTTTGATGTCACCTGCGCCTAGGCCAAGGTTTTCCATCGCTGCTTTAGCACCCATAGTGCCGCCGTCCCATGCGTTAGCAACCATTTTGATGTCGCTGCGTGAGTTTAGGATCGCTTCAACACCTTCCTGAGCTTGGTTAGAGTCCCACTCAGTTGGTACTTCTAAGATTTCAGAGTTTGGGCGAGCTGTTTTGAACGCTTCAACGAAGCCGTTACGACGCTCTTGGCCAGTAGACTGAGCTTGGTTACCCGTCACGTAGATGATCGCATCGCCATCGTTGATCAGAGTTGCTGCAACAGCACCCTGTACTTTAGCCACTGCGTAGTTGTCTGTAGCAACGAATGACGTCACTGCAGCGCCTGATACGCCAGTATCGATTGCAACAACAGGGATACCTGCATCCATTGCATCGTTTACTGCTGGAGCAACACCTGAAGAGTCAACTGGCGCGATACCGATTGCATCCACACCCTGTGCTACTAGGTTTTCGAACACTTCTAGCTGGCTTGATAGGTCGCCTTGGAATGCTGGACCTACAGTTACTAGGTCAACGCCCGCTTCTTGAGCTGCGTCTGCTGCACCCTGGTTGATCATCATCCAACCTGAGTTTGTTGCTGATTTAGTGATGTAGCCGATAGAACCTGCGTATACAGAGCCAGACATAAGTGCGCCAGCAGCCATTACGCTAAGCATTTTTTTCAATTTCATGTGTAGATCTCCACATTTGTTTGTTTTTGTTTTCGGCGGTCTATTTCGATGCCTAACAGCGATCTTCTAATACTTTATAGCGCCCTGTCAATAATTAAATTGAATTGATTTAATTATTGACTCGCTCTTAATTGTTAGTCATATTTAGTCACATTCAAATAAAGAGAATTTTCGTTCAGGAGTCTTAAAGTGTCTCAAAAAGTCTTAGAGATCAGAGGGTTAACCAAGCACTACGGCGGTGTACACGCGCTGAATGATGCGGACTTTGATCTTGCTCCGGGTGAGCACGTAGCGATTGTTGGAGATAACGGTGCGGGTAAATCGACCTTCGTTCGTAACCTAACCGGTGTAGAGCAACGCACTCGCGGTTCGATCAAATTCTATGGTGAAGAGGTCAACTTCGACTCTCCTCTTGAGGCTCGCGATGCTGGTATTGAGACCGTGTATCAAAACTTGGCACTGGCAGATGAACTAGACGTGCCAGCCAATATCTTTTTGGGACGTGAAAAGACCAAATTCAATCTTGGCCCATTCAGCTGGATGGACAAGAAAGGGATGCGCCAAGAGTCAGAAGCACTGCTTGAAAAGACCGGCGTTAAGATTCCTGACCTAAGCCAGTCCTTACGTGGCATGTCGGGTGGTCAACGCCAGTGTGTAGCGATCAGCCGTGCAGCGGGCTGGGGTGAGAAGTTGATCATCATGGATGAGCCAACCGCAGCTTTGGGTATCCAAGAGACCACGCGTGTTGAAAACATTATTCGTGGCTTAAAAGACCAAGGCATTCCCCTAATTTTGATCAGTCACAACCTTCGCCAAGTCTTTAACCTTGTGGATCGCATTATTGTCTTCCGCCAAGGTCGTATCGTTGGCAACGTTGTAGCGGCTGAAACGACCGGCAACGAGATCGTCTCGTTGATCACCGGTGCAGCGGATCAGGGTGTCCACGAAAACGCGAGTTACATCTAATTATGCGCAGCGCTTCGGCTTCTCAACGCGCCTCTGGTTCAAACCAGGTCGGTGTTCGCCAATACAATGAACGACTCATCCTCTCGTTAATTCGTGAGCATGATGCGTTGACGAAAGCCGAAATTGCCAAAGCAACCAACCTTACTCCACAAACCGCATCAACGATCATTAATCGATTGATGGAACAGGACCTGTTAATCGCAGGCACTAAACGCCGCGGCGGTTTGGGACAGCCTTCTACCCCCTACGCACTCAATCCTGAAGGGGCGTACAGTATCGGTGTCAAAATTGGCCGCGCCTCGTTGGAGGTGCTGTTTATGGATATGACAGGGAATATTCGTACCCGCATATCGCACGAATACCCCTTCCCGACGCCTAAAGAGGTCTATGCCAAGATCGAGCAGAGCATCAACACGCTTCTTGAACCTCTTGACGAGATGCAACGCGATCGCGTTACCGGTGTTGGCCTGGCAGCGCCGTTTGCGCTTGAGGGCTGGGGTGATGAGCTAATTGAAGCGAAAGAGGCTTTAGCCGAGTGGGCAAAGATTGATCTACTAGAAGAGCTAGAAAAAGTCACCGACCTTGATGCGGCCATGCTGAACGATGCAACAGCGGCCTGCCTAGCCGAGCTAACCTTCGGTAATCCGCAAAGCTGGGAGAACCTACTCTACTTCTACGTGGGTACGTTCATCGGTGGTGGCGTCGTTCTTAACGGACAGATACTTCCAGGCAGCCATGCCAATGCCGGTGCACTGGGTTCAGTACCAAGCGCTAACGGGAAGCAACTGATTCACTATGCGTCACTGCACCAACTTGATAAACGTTTGAAGTCAGAATCGATCGTGGCGGATTTTGCCAATCTATCGGAAACCCTAGAACAGGATGCCTGGGCTCTGTTTACAGAGTGGGCTGACAACGCAGCGCCCTATATTGCCCAGACCATTGCGGCAGGTGCTGCCTTTGTTGACCCAGACGGAGTCATCATTGATGGACGCCTACCGGCGGTCGCGACACAGTACTTAGTACTGGCTATCAACCGCGCTTCAAGCGATGTGAACTGGGAAGGTCTAAACAAACCCCCGGTAATCGCAGGCAACCTTGGGTTTGAAGCCCGCGCGTTAGGCGGTGCACTACTGCCGATCTACTCTAACTTTGGCTTAGATAACCAAGCCTTCCTTAAAGCCGCACAGTAGTTGCTATGCAGTTGGAGCGATCCTCTAGCCCCCTGTTGGAGCGGTCTTAAAAAGGCCGCGATGTGCAAAACCTGCATCGCTTCCTCTTCGAGAAAGCTCCAACAAATACTCAGCGAAGATCAAAGCACCAAATTCGTTTCATACTCACGCAACGCCGCCTGCGCTGCAAAGCGGATATGTGCATTCGCTTCACCGTAGGCCTGATACCCACCGATACGCTGCACAACTTCGAAGAATGCACCCTGTACTTCGCGCGTGTAGAAGTGCAAAAACTCACCGTCATCATTCGCATCGTAAAGAATATTAAAGCGCTGTAAGGTCTCAATTCGCTCAGCAGAGAGACCAAACTTACCCTTTATTTCACGGTAGTAGTTGTTGGGTACCGGCAACACCGATTCCGGATTGACCTGCGCTGCAAAAGCCAAAATATCCTCACACTCAAATGCGATCTGCTGCATACCGGCACCATGGGTTCGCTGAATAAAGCGCTGCGGTGACGCCTGACGAGCCTCAGTCATGTTGATTGGAATCTTCACCTGCCCGTTCTGACTAGAGGCCACTCGACTGGTCACTAGGCCATAAATGTCAGGCAGATCCTGTACCGGTGTAATGTCAAAGTTGAACACTGATTTATAGAAGAACGCCGCCGATAGGAAATCGGTATTAGTCACCGACTGCGCCATATGATCGACGCGTTTAACGCCGACTTTGGGTAGTTCTACTCCCTCGACCGATTCAAAATCGACATCAAAGAAACGGAACTTCTTATGACGTTCAACTAGATAGACCAAACTGTCTCCAACACCGCGCAGCGCTGGAATATTCAACTCACCTGGGCCTGCCGTGTTATTAAAGCGTTTGATTTGATACTGGTCTGCCTGTTTCAACGACTCTTTGACACTCGACGTCGTCAGTGCCAAAGCACAAACTGATGCGCCGTGCAGCTGGAAGTGCTGGTGAGCTTGGCTGGCAGGCTCGCGGTTAAGCACTAGGTTTACATCACCCATCTGCATCAGACCGACATCTTTAGAGAGGTGCTTGTGCGTCTCTTGAAAGCCTAATGAATTCAACATAGAGACAATCGATTCACCCTCTTCACCAGCAATCGCAAACTCAATGAACTCAACGTCAGTAATCTCAGCTTTAGGCGTTTCATCCTTGCACTGCTTATCCAACCAGATCAATGAACGCATACCATCTACTGCACGCTCTTTGGCAGGAGAAGCACGGAACTCATCATTGAAGATCTCGTGCGAAACGTAGTCATCAAAACCTTTGTCACACAAGACTTTCATGAAATCGACGACCGGTAGGTCACCCTGACCTGGGAAGCTGCGGTAGTGACGGCTCCAGCTCATTAAGTCGCTCAAATGCATCACAGGCGCATCGGCCACCTGAACCAAGGCGATCTTATCAACCGGAATCTCATCTCGCAGACAGTCGAGTGTGTTGCCCCGAGAGAACATATGGAAGGTATCAAGGTTTATGCCCAGCGCAGAGTGATCGGCACGCTTAACCAGATCCCAAGCATCCTCATAATCAGCAATAAAGCGCCCCCAAGAGAGAGCCTCGTAGCCCATAATAAAGCCCTCTTTTGCTGCCAGATCAGCCGCTTCATTGAGGTCTGCAGCACAACGTGCTCGATCATCACTGGCATGGGGAGAGACACTGGAACAGCACAAAATACGCTGAGTGCCTAGTTCATGCATCATCTCGAATCGACTCTGCATGTGGTAAAACTTCTGACGCTTTAACTCAGCAGGCAGACCTTCCAGATCACGAAACGGCTGCAGCGCTAGAATCTCCAAACCTAAGTCATCGGCAATCGACTTCACCTCACGCGGTGAACCGGCAAACTGAATCAGGTCATTATCAAAAATCTCAACCGCATCAAAACCCGCATCCGCAGCGGCTTCAAGCTTGTTTGGCAAACTGCCAGAGAGAGTAACGGTAGCAATGGATGTTTTCATAATGAGGACTCACATTGGGTTACTTTGAACCAAACGGTTCAAAACTATGAGTGCATATTAGCAAATACCATTTAAATTAATAAATAGTATTTAATTGATTAGATATAACTTAAAGGAAATTTATCTTTTACGAATCAAGGTAAGCAGCAAAAAGACGCTGGCGGTCATGCCCAAGAAAACCTGCGCCAGCGCTTCCAATCCGACACTAGAGACTATAAGCCCCAAGGAGAGTGGCATAACCACTAAACCAACTCCGGCAGCAGAGATCTGCATGCCGATCAGGTTGGTCACATGCGATTTTGGGACTCGCTTTGAGGTGGTTGAAAGCAGTGCTGGGAAGGTTGGTGCAAAGCCAAGGCCGACCAGAGCAAGCCCATAGACCCCACCTGGTCCACCTATTTGAAGGGTGAACAGAACCAAGCCAATCAGTGAAAGTAACAGACCGTAGAGCGTCAGGTTCATCTCACCTAACTTGGGCGCAAGTAGGCCCGCAACGATTCGACCAAGGGTAAAAGATCCCCAGTAGATCGTTACCCAAAGCCCCGCTGTTGCAAGCACTACACCGCGGGATTCGGTCAACAGGGTAAATGCCCAAAAGCCCAATCCAATCTCTGCCGAGGTATAGAGAAAAAAGGCCAACATACTTAGCCATGCCGCCGGTAATTTTAGCGTGGCGAGCATGCTGGCATTGCCCTGCTCTTCCGTTTCGCCAGCGTCAGGCTGATCACTCCATAAACCGCGATAGTGGATAAAAGCAGAAAGCATCAATAACATCAAAAACGCGACCAACAAATAGCCAGGCCGCCACAGACCTGTCATGGCCAGCGACAAGGTCATGATGGCAGGACCTAGGGTGACTCCGACACCAAAACTGGCATGCAACCACTGCATGATACGGCTTGAGTAGTGTTTCTCTACATAGGCATTGAGGCCCGCATCGATACCACCACCGCCCAGACCGGCAATCAGTGCGACAAAGGGCATCCAATACCAGTCAGGCACAACCATAAACAGCACCAATGCGATGACGGTAAGCGAAGCACTTTGAATCAGCAGGCCAGCCAGCCCAATACGATTAACAATCGCACCGATCATGAAACTACTTAGAGCATAACCAACGGTTCCGCCGGTCATAATGATTCCGAGACGATCCAGAGTGGTTGAGAACTCATCGGCCATAGTGGGCCAAGCCACACCGAGCAGCGCATCAGGCAGGCCTAAGGAGATGAACGCGATAAAACAGAGAATTAAAAGAAGGCGGCTAGGATGCATGTAAAACTCACTAAAAAGAGCTTCAATCTAGCGAAGCTGTAATGAAGTTACCAATCCAAAATATTCTTAAATATCAGTTGGCGACAAAGCGCAGGATCATCTCTTGTACCTGCTGATTAAGATGACTTTGCCCCTCTTCCGTAAATAGATCGTTGCCAAAGGCTGCACTGAAGGTTGAGCGGTTTGAGTTATTGAAGAAACAGGCTGAACTGATCAACCAGTGAAGCTCAATGACACTGATGCCCGATCGAAAAACACCCTCCTCAACACCTCGTTGGTAGATCTCGCCAAGCCGATCGATGGCAGGGTTGTTAACCTCCTCAAACGCCTCTTTTGCGATCAGATTGCGTCCCTCGTGAATGTTCTCAATCATAACCAGGCGAATAAACTGCGGATTGTTGCGCTGATGTTCAAAAGTGAACGCCACCAGTGAGCGAAGCGCCTGCTCGGGATTGAGATCATTCAAATGCAGCTGTTGCTCGCCCAAACGGATATCTCGGTAGGCAGCCTCAAGAACGGTACGGTAGAGCTCTTTTTTATCGCCAAAGTAGTAGTAGATCATCCGCTTGGATGTATCGGTTTTTTCAGCGATCACATTGACCCGCGCACCGGCATAGCCTGAGGTGGCAAACTCTTCGGTGGCGACACGCAGGATATTGGCTTTAACTGCTTCAGGATTACGTTTTTTTGCGGCTGAACGGTTCGATGTAGAAGGGATACTCATTTTACTTTTAACCAAACGTTTAAAAAACGGTTATAAAGGTTCTAACAAATTGTTTTAACCAAATAGTACAAAAAGCTTGAATGCCTGTATAGGGCTATGGCAAATTTGCACTACTTAGTTTTAACCAAGTAGTACAAAAGCTAAGAGCAAGACAATAAAACCAGCTTGCTTGGGGTAGGTGGTTTTAGACATCTTGCTACAAAAAATCTTGGAAACGTCATCTCTAGGCGTGAAACGATAATAAATTGGAGAGCCCAATGAAAAAGGCGATGCTAAAAACTCTTGTTGCTACTGCTGTAGCCGCTGCTTCTGTTTCAACTTTTGCAGCACCCACTATCAAACTAGGTCACGTTGACGGCGCTGACTGGCAGACATCTAAAAAAGGTGCTGCTGGTGTCATCTTCAAAAACATTGTTGAAGGTGAGACAGATATCAAAGTAGAACTTTTCCCAGCAAAAGCTCTAGGTAACGAAGGCGATCTAGTTCAGCAAGCACAGGAAGGCACTACGCACATGGCGATCGTTTCTGGCGCTATGGCTAAAATCTGTAAAGAAGCTGACGTTCTAAACATTCCTTACACATTCTCAAACGCAACGATCGCCTGGGACGTACTTGACGGTCAGTTTGGTCAAGATCTTGCTGCACACTGTCTAGAAGAGACTGGCCTACGCACACTTGCATACGGTGAGACAGGTTTCCGTAACTTCACTAACAACGTTCGTGAGATCAAATCTCCAGCAGACATGAAAGGTCTTAAGTTCCGCGTTCAGCCAATCCCTCTATACGTAGAGATGGTTGAAGGTCTTGGCGGTGAACCAACGCCTATCGCTTGGTCTGAACTTCCAAACGCACTTACAACTGGTGTTGTTGACGGTCAGGAAAACCCTGTCGGCACTATCTACAACAACAACCTTCACAAGCTACAGAAGTACATGGTTCTTGATGGCCACGTTTACGCTGCTGACTTCATCGTAATCAACGACGAATTCTTCCAGTCTCTAAGCGCTGCTGAGCAGGACATCATTGCTAAAGCCGCTCGTACTGCAGGCCTAATGGGTCGCGCAATTCAGCAGTTCAACACGGCTGAAGGCGTAACGAAAGTGGTTGCTGAAGGTATGAAAGTACACTCACCAACAGCTGACGAAATGGCTCAGTTCAAGAAGCTTGCACAGCCAGCGGTTAAAGAGTGGCTTGCTAAAGAGCTAGGTAGCGATGAGTGGATCGCTAAACTAGACGCTGCTGTAGAAGCTGCTTCTAAGTAATACTCCAAACCTCTTCAGGTTTGCACGGCTCCGACCATCCGGTCGGAGCCTATTTCTCAAAAAACTTATAACTGTCGGTATGACTTATGCACACTCTATTGCGTAAGGTGACCCGCTTCGTCGGTACCTTTTTTGCAGCAGGTTCAGCCATCTCTATGGCTTCAGTGTTCCTGATCATCTTCATAAACTCAGTACGCCGTTACACCATCGGAGAGTCGATCCCATGGGGCGAGGAGTTACCCGTCTACCTGGCAGTCTACGGAATTATGTTTGGCATGGCTTGGGCTTACCTGCTCGATCGCCATGTCTCTTTTGATCTTGTCGCGGGTCTGCTGCCTAAAGCAGCCCACAAACCGATCAATTTCTTTGTGGACCTCTGCATGGTCGTTATAGGTGCGCTGTTGAGCTACTCCGGCTACCTCTTCATGATGAAGCGCGGCAAAGTCGATGCATCCAGCATCCTTTCAAGTGCGCGTGAACTTCGAGATCTATTCGGTATCGAACAGCTTGCGGTTCTTGGGCAGATGTACCCCTACTACTTCGCTATGGTGCTGGGTGGCGCCATGCTTGCAGTAGCAGCACTACTGCGCCTGCTAAATCGAGCTGCGAATACCGATCAACATGAAGCGGAGGGCGCATTCTAATGACTTATGCCATTCTTCTAGGCGGTATCTTTATTGGCCTACCCATCGCTTTTGCCATCATCGCTGCACTGCTCTACTTCATGGCTGTGGGCGAATTCCCATACCACCTTCGCATCGTGGCAACACAGATGTTTGGTGGCATGGCCTCTTACCCACTATTGGCGATCCCTCTATTTATTCTTGCCGGCGAGCTGATGAATGAGTCGGGTATCACCAGTCGTATCATCGCATTTGCGAACGTTTTGGTCGGCAAAATGCGTGCCGGCTTAGCCATGGTGAATATCTGGGCTTCGGTCATATTTGCCGGTCTCTCTGGCTCTGCGGTTGCGGATACATCGGCGATTGGTCGTGTCTTTATTCCAGAGATGGAGAAGAAAGGCTACCCACGTGAGTTTGCTGCTGCCATTACGGCGGCCTCTTCCGTCATTGGTCCGATTATTCCACCATCGATTCCTGTCATCATCTATGCCCTGACTGTGACGGGTGTCTCGGTACCCGCGCTATTCATGGCCGGTGTGGTTCCCGGTGTAATGCTTGCGATCTTCCTTTCGGTCTACGTCTACTTCTTCAAAGGCCACTACGAGAAGCAGGGCACAGAGCACGAACTTGGCGAAAAGCAGAGCAACTCTCGCGCCCTGATCCAAGGGATTATTCCTCTATTGATGCCTGTCTTCGTGGTTGGCTCAATACTGATGGGGGTCGTGACGCCAACGGAAGCGGCCAGCTTTGCCGTGGCCTACGCCCTGTTTGTCGGAATCTTTGTCTTCAAAGAGCTGAAAGTCTCTAAACTGGCCGGTCTTTTCGCCCGAGCGATGCGCGACAGCTCGATCATCATGGTCGTTATCGGTGCGGTTGCTGCTGCTAACTGGTTGATGAACTACAACCGCGTTCCCAACATGATCACTGACTTCGCCTTGGAGTACATGACGGTTCAGTGGATGTTCTTAGTCGGCGTCATCATTCTCTTCTTAGTGGTCGGTCTGTTCCTAGAGGGCATCGCGGCAATGTTGGTACTGGTGCCGATTCTGCACCCAATTGCTGTGAGTCTAGGCGTCGACCCAACTCACCTTGGCATCATAATTATCTTCAACCTAATGATTGGCTTGATCACACCACCAATGGGACTCTGCCTGTTTGTCGCGGACTCCATCGCTAAGGTCGGTATGGCGAAGCTGAGCAAGGTGATTTTGCCGCTATTCTTAGTGGAGCTTTTAGTTCTTATTATTATCACGTTCGTTCCAGATTTGGTGATTGGATTACCAACAGCACTGGGCTTGCTGTAAAGGATGACAGCTATGAAGCAACTTAAACTGGGTTTAATCGGTAACTCAATCTCACAATCGCGTGCCCCTTTCCTGCACAAGATGTTGGGCGATATCTATGGCTTTGATGTCTCTTACGACTTGAAGGATCCGGGTCAAAGTGACAAAGAGGCATTTAAAACCATGCTTCAATCACTTCGTAATGATGGATTTACCGGTTGCAACGTCACCTTCCCCTTCAAATCCATTGCCGTTGAGTTCGTTGATGAGCCCGATGAAGCGGTACGTGAAGTAGGTGCAACCAATACACTCTACCTAGCCAATGGTGCTGTAAAGGCAACAAACACGGATTACACCGGTTTTATTCACGGCTACAAAGCTCAACGTGGTGACAAGCCAGCAGGTGAAGTACTGATGCTAGGCGCCGGCGGTGTCGGTCGAGCGGTTGCCTTTGGACTCTTCCATTGTGGCGCAACTAAGCTGAACATCTTTGACCTGAACATTGAAGGGGCTGAAGCGTTAGCGGCTGCAGTACGGGCTAAAGGGTACAACGCTGAGGTTATCTCTAAAGAGCAGCTAGCCGAAACAGCTAAAGCCGCAAACGGTTTGGTCAACTGTACGCCCGTAGGACATTACGCTACACCAGGTATCCCACTTGATCCAGAACTATTTGGTGGCCAAGAGTGGGCGTTTGATGCGGTCTATGTCCCATTAGAGACTGAGTTTTTGACTGCTGCACACGAAGCGGGTTTAGATATCGTCAGTGGCTTTGACCTCTTCTTCCACCAGGGCATTGATGCCTTTGATACCTTTGCTGGCATCAAAGCCGATGGTCATGAAGCTTTGGGACGCTTTATTGAAGAGTTTGACATTCAGAGCACGTTTATTAAATTAAAATAGTTTGCCATCGCTCCGGTGACTGGTTTTAACCAGTCATCCGCTTTATCAGCACCTGCTAATTCTGAGCGTAACAAGAATGCGGATGACAGGCTGAAGCCTGTCACCAATGTTACTCATAATGAGTCGATTACTACTCCGTGGATCAGCTTTATAGAGACCAGCAGCAGTCCGACTTCTACTAAGCCAAAGAACCATCGATCCTTCAAAATCTTAGTCAGCTTAGCCCCCATAAAGGTACCCAACAGTGCACTGGGCACCATCCAAAGCGCCAGCGTTAAATCCTCTGTGGAGTAGCCACGAAGCGCTAGGTAGGGTGGCAGTTTTGAGAGGTTGATCACAGCAAAGAAGAGCGTTGCTGTCCCGGCAAACACCAGTTTCTCCAGTTTTTGTGGCAGAACATAGACCTGAAAGGGTGGGCCACCAGTATGGGAGATAAACGAGGTAAAACCGGCAATGGTGCCCCAGATCCAACCGCCCACTTTGGTCGGTTTTTTCGCCTCTTTTACTTGGCGCTTTCCAAACCAGATATAGGAGACAAACGTGAGGCCCATAATACCGATCAGCAGGGCGACAAACTGATCAGAGACAATGGATGCCGTTGCCCAACCAATAAACACCCCTAGCAGACCCGCGGGGATAAGATTTTTCAGATTGATCATTGAGAAGTGTTTTCGATAGAGCCACACCGCCACCATGTCACTGATGATATAGATGGGTAGCAACAGAATGGCACCCGTCATAGGTGACATCACTAGGGAGAGGATCGGCACCGACAACATAGCAATGATGGGCAATCCACCTTTTGATAGGCCAACAAACCAGGCGGCAATCAACGCAATGACAAAGGCTGTACTTCCAAATTCAATCAATTAGGGAAACCTGCACTGAACATAAAGAGCTTCAAAGTATACGGCTCTTTTTCAATCTATGTACAAAAGATGTTGCACTCATGCGGCAGGATCTTAGACTAGGAAGCCTGCGAATAAGTCCATAGCATCTCAGCGAGATCTGAAATGTGTAGATACAAGGCGCTTTTTGCCGCTAATGGCCGTAGTCCTTAGCAAGAAGAGCAACACAGTAGATGCACATTACAGGTCACGCCCTGCGGGGCTTACAGTCAAATCCATCTTCAGCGTTGTGCTTTCTCGACTTAGCCCGCTAGGCCTTCGAAAACACGCCTTGATAATGAATTTGACTGTAAGCCTGAGATGCCATGGACTTGTTCGCAGGCTTCCAAAGCGACCAGTTGTCTGGCAAACAGTTAAGGATAGAACCATGGCAAAAATACTTCTGCTTCACGGCATCAACCACGCAATGTTCGGCAAGCGTGATCCGAAACATTACGGCACCTTTACGCTGCAAGATATCGAATCGGCCGCAGCTAATTGGGCTGCTGAGCAGGGGTGTGAGCTTGAGTGCTACCAGACAGACATCGAAGGTGAGCTGGCACGCAAAATTCATCAAGCCTTTTTGGAAGATGTTGATGCGATCGTTATCAACGCAGGTGCTTGGACTCACTACAGCTACGGTCTCACCGATGCGTTGGCGATATTCAAAGACAAAGGCCCTATCGTTGAGGTGCACATGTCCAACGTTCACGCGCGCGAGGAGTTCCGACATAAATCGGTCTTCTCACAGGTCGTTATTGGTCAGATATCAGGCTTTGGTTTGACCAGCTACAAGTTGGGTATTACCGCAGCAGCGGATGCGCTTAAAGCCTAAGCAAGAATCTGCTTAACCAAATCAAGGCCACCGGCTTCTAATGTAAGCAGGTGGCTTTTTCGTTCCACCCCCCAACGAAAGCCCCCTAATCCCCCGTCAGAACGCACCGCACGGTGACAAGGTATTAAATAGGCATGTCGGTTTTTACCTAGAGCACTACCCACAGCTCGAACCGCTGCTGGCTTACCAACCTCTTCCGCTAGCTGTTTATAAGTCAACACTTCACCTACTTTGCTAACAGCAATCCGCTGCCAGACCGCCTTTTGAAAATCTGTACCAGAGACGATCAAAGGTAACTGACCACCGTTAGTGAGGATGAATTGCTTAAATTGACAGTAATCCTCATTGGGTGGGATGGCCTCTGCATCGACGAAGGAGCTCTCTAAAATTCCCTGTTCGCACCAAACTATTTTAAGCAGACCCGCTGTAGTCTCTTTATAACAAGAGTGTTGGGCCTGTTCAGAAACCATCACATCTGAGTCGTTGATCAGTTTTATCATTTTGTCATCTCGATATTAATCCACAAAGGAGATAGGCCCAACGTTATAAATTGTTAACGCAAACGTCACCAAACTGTCATGTTTAAGGCGTTTAATCACGCTACTAAATTGATAAACGATAAAAAGGTAGCTGCACAATGAATCATAGTGATGCGCTAGTAAGAATGCACCATCGTGGCTTTAACGTTTCTGAGCTTAAAAACCAACCTAATATTGACCGCACCGATCTTGATGCTGCGTTGAAAAAGATCGAACGCGAGCATGAAACCTCTAAAAGAGGTCTAGCTCAACACTCGCAAGCCAGCTTTGCGATGCGACTTTAGACGCTAATTGCTCCAATAGCCCCTCATCTTCGTAGATTAATTGGACTTACACGAACCTTTGGTTATAAACTTATTCGATCGGGCGCTCTAAGCTAAATTTAGCTCCATAAGAGCAAACGAAAGTTCATGAATTGAGGTGGATATAATGAAAAAGACTCTACTTGGCCTAACAGCCGCTGCTCTTATGGTTCCTGCAACTGCAATGGCTGAGCGTGATGGCGCAACTGTATACAACACATACTGTCTAGCTTGTCACATGGTTGGCGTTGCTGGCGCTCCTAAAATGGGTGACGCTGCAGCATGGGCTCCACGTGCCGCTAAAGGTATCGATGCGCTTCTAGCGACTGCTAAGACGGGTATCAACGCAATGCCTCCAATGGGTACTTGCATGGATTGTTCTGATGCTGAACTTCAGGGCGCTATCCAACACATGCTAGATTCCTCTAAATAAGTTTTAGACGTCTCTACAAATAACCGGCCTAGTGCCGGTTTTTTGTTTTCTGGCATACAATAGCGGCTCTTAAAAACTCTCGGGGTACAGCTTGTCTGATCTAATCTGGTGGCAATACCTTCTCATTGCACTCATCTTTGTCTGGAGCGGCTTTGTTCGAACCGGCCTTGGCTTTGGTGGTGCCGTACTCGCCCTACCGTTTCTGCTGTTAATCGTTGATGATCCCCTCATCTTTCTGCCCATAATCGCCGTGCACCTGCTCATCTTTTCAGGGGCTATTACGCTGGGGAATCATTTCAAAGCGAAGCGTTTGGGAACCAGTGGGCTCAAAGAGAATGTCGATTGGCCCTATCTGAAGAAAACCCTAAAAGTGATGATTATCCCGAAGCTGATTGGGGTATTCGGGCTCTTAACACTGCCCAACGAGATCATGTCTGGGCTAATTTTTGTCATCGTCATCGTCTATTCAATTGGTTACATTCTTAATAAACCCTTTAAAAGCAACTCCGCTTGGATCGATAACCTCTTCTTAATGCTGGGAGGCTATGTCAGTGGTACTTCTTTGATTGCAGCGCCACTGGTCATGGCCGTCTACGCTAGCCATGTCGCTAAAGAGCAACTGCGCGATACTCTGTTTGTTCTCTGGTTCATTCTGGTGGTTATCAAGATGGGATCCTTCTTTGTCGTAGGCGTCGATCTGCAGTTAATCCACCACCTCTGGTTGCTGCCCTGCGCATTCATCGGCCACCTTCTTGGGCAAAAGCTGCACCGCTATCTGGTCAAGACCGATTCCGCCCGTTTCTTCAAAATTATTGGCACAGTACTGATCATTACCAGCACCATAGGTATTGCACGGACCTTTGCTTAAGGACAGGGTATACTACAAAACTTGTTCGCAGGTTCCCTAAATTTAAGGACTGAGTAATCATGGCAGAAAGCAAACAGACAACGGACTTCGAAGGCTCCCTAAAACGGTTAGAAGCCCTGGTTTCAGAGATGGAGAAGGGGGATCTCTCTATCGAAGAGGCACTAAAATCCTTTGAAGAGGGGATCAGCCTGACCCGCGAATGCCAAAACATTCTGCAATCGGCCGAACAGAAAGTCGTGATGCTAACAGAGCAATCCGGCGAGCTGGTTGAACAACCGTTTAACGAATCTGAACAAGCCTAATGCCGCAACCGATGTTAGCCCTGTACCGACAGAGAGTTGAAGCTGAGCTCAGTCGACGTTTAGCTGAACGTAACGGGATTGACCCTAGCCTTCATCAGGCGATGCACTACAGCCTGATGAATGGAGGCAAGCGCCTTCGTCCCACGCTGGTCTACCTGGCCACTGAGTTACTAGGTGGACAAATTGAGCAAGCGGATACGGCCGCGTGTGCTTTGGAGTGCGTTCACAGCTATTCACTGGTGCATGACGATCTACCGGCTATGGATAATGATGAGCTGCGCCGCGGCAAACCAACCTGCCATATCCAGTTCAATGAAGCGACCGCCATATTAGCCGGTGATGCACTGCTAACCTGGGCATTTGAACTGCTCAGCCAGCCTATTGATGCACTACCAGCGTCCACTCAGTTACAGATGGTTCATACCCTAGCTAGATGCAGTGGTGATCTGGGTATGGTTGATGGACAAGCCTTTGACCTAGGCTCAGAGGGTAAAAGACTGAGTCTAGAGCAGCTGAAAAGCATGCACGCAGCTAAAACGGGCGAACTCATTCGTGCAGCTCTGCGTTTAGGCGCTTTAGCCAGTGGTAATGCTACCGATACGGATCTAGAGGCACTCGATCGTTACGCGCAAAAGATTGGACTAGCATTTCAGATTCAAGATGACATCTTAGATATCGAAAGCACCACAGAACAACTGGGCAAACCCCAAGGTTCTGATGAAGAGAGAGACAAAGCCACCTACCCTGCACTTATTGGGCTTACTCAAAGCAAGCAGTGGTTGAATGAATTGCACCAACAGGCGATTGAAGCTCTAGAAACCTTCGGTGAACGTAACCAGTCATTAATAGCCCTTGCTGATTTTGTCATTGCCCGTAACCATTAATGATTACTGATATCCCCACACAACGTCCTGCGACTCCACTGTTGGACCAGATTGACTCCCCTTCAGATTTAAAAGGGTTGAATCTGGGCCAATTACAGCAGCTAGCGGATGAGTTACGTCTCTATCTGCTCTTCTGTGTCGGTCAGACTGGGGGACATCTTGGTGGCGGACTAGGGGTTGTCGAACTGACACTAGCGCTTCACCAGCTATTAGACACACCAGACGATCATCTGGTTTGGGATGTAGGTCACCAAGCCTATCCGCACAAAATTCTGACGGGTCGTCGTGAGGCGATGCTTAACATACGGCAACGAGAGGGGCTTACTCCCTTTCCCGATCGAGCTGAGAGTATTTACGACTGCTTTGGCACTGGGCACTCCAGCACCTCTATCAGCGCCGTTCTCGGCATGGCGATTGCCGACACACTGCAAGGCAATGATCGTAAATCGGTGGCTGTTATAGGTGATGGGGCTCTGACGGCTGGTCAGGCCTTTGAAGCACTCAACCACGCAGCACATACTGATGCGAATCTACTCGTCATTCTGAACGATAACGACATGTCGATCTCGCCCAACCAAGGGGGATTGGCCACCTATCTAGCCAAGAATCTACGTGAGCAAGCACCCACTAACCCTGTGATGCCTCTATTTGAAGCACTGAACTTTGAATACTCTGGCCCTATTGATGGTAATGACCTGAGCCAATTAATCCCTGCCCTTAAGCAGTCATTGAGCCAAACAGGGCCTCAATTCCTGCATATTAGAACTCGTAAGGGGTTTGGGTTTAAGCCAGCTGAAGAGGATCCGGTCGGCTATCACGCCATCACTAAACTGGAAAAACCATCAGAGATCAGTGCTCCTAATCTGAAATACAGCGATCAGTTTGGCCAATGGATCTGTGAAACTGCTTCAAGTGACCCTCGAGTAGTCGCGATTACCCCGGCCATGAGGGAGGGTTCTGGCCTTGTGCAATTCGCTGACCAATACCCAACACGTTACTTTGATGTTGCCATTGCAGAACAGCACGCAGCCACCTTTGCAGCCGGCCTTGCGGTAGGTGGGATGAAACCGGTTCTGGCAATCTACTCAACTTTTTTGCAGCGCGCTTTGGATCAGGTCATCCACGATATCGCCCTGCAAAATCTCGACTGTTTGATCGCTGTAGATCGTGCAGGATTGGTTGGGGAAGATGGTCCAACCCACTCAGGTATCTTCGATATCCCAATGCTTCGCTCGCTACCCGA
The DNA here is from genome assembly GCF_013282965.1 of Marinobacterium sp. xm-a-152. NCBI lineage: Bacteria > Pseudomonadati > Pseudomonadota > Gammaproteobacteria > Oceanospirillales > Oceanospirillaceae > Marinobacterium > Marinobacterium sp. xm-a-152. Next base: position 131,991 of record NZ_WBYI01000003.1, read on the forward strand.
GGTTGTCATTATGACGCCCTCCACACTGGATGAGCAGCAGCAGATGCTGACTCTAGGCTACCAATACAATGGCTGTGCTGTGGTCCGCTACCCTCGAGGCGAAGGCGTTAAGAGCAGAACTCCATTAGCGTCCTTAGCCATGGGTCAAAGCCGGTTGGTAAGAGTTGGTAAAGGTGGCGTCATACTCAACTTTGGCCCTCTTTTACCAGCAGCCGAGCAGGTCGCTGATCAGTTGGATCTTGGCTTAATCGATATGCGCTTCGTCAAACCACTCGATGAAGCTATGCTTGAAGAGCTAGTGAATACTTACTCTCACTTTATCACCCTGGAAGATGGGGCTATTGCGGGCGGAGCGGGCAGTGCTGTGAATGAGTGGCTGACTCATAATGGCCAGAACTTACGTTGTCTTAACCTTGGCATTCCCGATCGTTGGATTGAGCATGCGACTCGGGATGAACAGTTACAAGATGCCGGCTTAGATGCTGACTCAATTCGAGAGCAGATAGAGCACTTTCTACAGACCTAAAAAAACCCCAGCACTGCTGCTGAGGTTTATCAATGCACCAAATCAGTACCAACCTATGCCATTAAGCATCCGGTTTGAAATGCACTTCGCTCATCATATGACCGAGTTTACCCATTTTCGTCTCTAGGTAGTGCTCGTTGTAGCGGTTCTTACCGACTTGCAGTGGCACACGCGACGAGACATTCACACCATACTCTTCGAGTGCAGCGACTTTACGCGGGTTGTTGGTCATTAAGTTAACGCTCTTAACACCGATCGCATCCAACATTGGCTGACACATTGAGTAGTTACGCATATCAGCGGCAAAGCCTAAGCGCTCATTGGCCTCTACCGTGTCACAGCCAGAGTCTTGCAGGTTGTAGGCTTTGACCTTATTCAAAAGACCGATACCACGGCCCTCTTGGCGTAGGTAGAGCAGAACGCCTTTGCCCTCTTCGGTAATGCGCTTTAGGGCCTCTTGCAGTTGAAAGCCACAGTCACAGCGCAAGCTGAACAAGGCATCACCTGTTAGACACTCTGAGTGCATGCGGGCTAGAACGGGTTCGTCACCTGCAACATCACCGTATACCAGCGCGATGTGCTCTTTACCGCTCTCGACCTCTTCGAAACCAACCATACGGAATACACCCATAGGCATTGGCAATTTACATTCCGCTATCAGTTTAATATCCAAAATCTTATCCTCAATTCGATGCATCCTTGCATCTTTACCTCTGAATTAGTGAAAGGTATTACGACCAGATCACTAAAGCAGATTGCTATACAGCATAGTTTACCGCTTGCACGACCCCTAGCGCCATCAATCCAGCCAATAGATCATCCAACATAATGCCTAGGCCACCCGAGACGCGTCGGTCTGCCCAGCCTATCGGCCAGGGCTTCCAGATATCGAATAGACGGAACATCACAAACCCGAACACGACCCACTCCCAGCCCGTCGGAAGCGCAATAAAGGTAATCCATAGGCCAACAAACTCATCCCAGACAATGCCGCCATGATCATGAACACCCAGATCGTCTGAGGTTTTGCCACACAACCAGCAACCCAATAAAAAGGTCACCAACATTAATAAAAGATAGGGTATCAGTGCCCAATCGTTGAATAGGTACCAAATAGGAATGGCCGCAAGCGTACCGACGGTGCCGGGTGCTTTTGGCGCGGCACCACTGCCCAAACCAAAGGCTAAAAAGTGAATGGGGTTTCGCCAGATACTGGCAGGCGCTCTATTCATGTTCGTTTCCAAAATGGTTGAAACCCAATGAGGCAGGCAGAGGCACAGGTTCGCCCGATTTCAACAGTGTGATCCCTGTTTGTTGTGTGATCTTGCCTACTAGAGTCAGGGGTAGTGCTAGACGTTCACTGATTTGTTGAAGTTCAGGCACTCTATCCTGTGGAAGTGTAAAGCAGAGTTCAAAATCCTCACCGCCTGAAAGCGCCCATCTCTCTGCCAAATCTGGGGCAAGATCTTTAATGTCGGCTGATAGAGGTAGTGACTCAGTATGGATCTCTGCCCCAACACCCGAAGCGGTTAATAGATGCCCAAGATCCGCTAATAGACCATCCGACACATCCACGGCTGAATTCGCAATTCCACGCAGCGCCTCACCCAGCGCAAGTCGCGCGGTTGGGCGATAGTAGCGTTCAAGTAGGTAATCAGACCCACTTTCACACTCAGCAGTTAATAGCGCTAATCCGGCTCGGGAATCGCCTAGAGTGCCGCTGACCACAATGGCATCGCCAGCTTTAGCACCGCTACGTTTAAGCGCCATGCCTAACGGAACCTCTCCATGCACCTGAGCCGTAAACACTTGTTGTTGCCCTGAGGTGGTATCCCCGCCGACCAATATCAGTGAGTAGTGATGACAGGCCTCTGCTAAACCTTTTGAGAAGGCTGCTAACCACTCTCGCGTAGGCCCATTCAGTGTACAGGCAAGTGTCAGCCATTTGGGGAATGCCCCCATTGCCGCCAAGTCGCTGACACTACTGGCAACTAATCGCCACGCCAAATCTTCTGGATCGATGTCCGGTAGAAAATGAACACCTTCAACCAGCGTATCGACAGAGATAGCGAGTTCGGTATGGGGACTGGACGTTAACAGAGCGCAATCATCACCAATGCCGAGTTGAACACTGGGATGATCGCCACTGATGGAGTCAAAATAGCGGCGAATCAGATCGAATTCGCCTGGCATTACTTACCGCGGTTGGCTTTGATCTCGACAGCGCGGACTTTTTGCGCCAGCTTATCGAGGACGCCATTAACGTACTTGTGGCTCTCGGTTGCCCCAAAAATTTTCGCCAACTCAACGCTCTCGTTGATAGCGACTTTATAAGGGACTTCGATACGATTGATCAGCTCATAAGCACCGATACGAAGTACGCTCACTTCCACCGGATCTAACTCTTCGACGTTACGATCCAGATAGATGTTAAACGCTTGATCAAGCTCTGCTTTTTGCGCATTCACGCCTTGCAACAGTTCAGAGAAGAGCGGTACATCGGTTTCACTCATGTCGTTGTCGACACGAAAATGAGCCTCTACCTCATTCGTTGGGTTTTTTGTCAGCTCTTGAGAGTAGAGTGCCTGCAGCACAAAGCTGCGAGCGTTGCGACGCTTCTCTGTATTAGAGACTTTTTTGCGCTTAGGAGCCTGTTCTTCGCTCATCTTAAACCTCAAGTTGGCGAAGAAGACTCACCATCTCAACAGCTGATAGCGCGGCTTCAGCGCCTTTGTTACCTGCTTTCGTGCCAGAGCGCTCGATTGCCTGCTCGATAGAGTTCACTGTCAGAACGCCGTTTGCAACTGGGATATCAAAGTCGAGAGATACCTGGGCTACACCTTTAGACGCTTCGTTAGAGACGTACTCAAAGTGTGGCGTACCACCACGAATTACCGCACCCAGTGCGATGATTGCATCATCTTGTTTCTGTTGAGCGACGCGCTTAACCGCCAATGGAATCTCAAACGCACCCGGTACACGAACGATGCGGATATTATCTTCAGAAACGCCGTGGCGTTTAAGAACGTCGATAGCACCTTCTAATAGGCTCTCTACGACAAATGAATTGAAACGGCCAACAACGATTGTGTAGCGACCATTTGCAGCGACAAAATCGCCTTCAACTACTTTTACACTCATGATCTTTTACTCTGCAAAAGGGATGTATTCATCAATCTCAAGATCAAAGCCTGAGATTGCATTAAATTTCATTGGTGAACTGAGCAGGCGCATTTTACCTACCCCAAGATCACGTAGAATCTGTGAACCTGTACCTACTGTCAGGTAAGCGCCGGACGCGCTGACATTCACTTTAGACGGTTTAGAACCACTGGTGATCTGGCTGATAGAGTCGCCAAGATCGATGCGATTACCACTATCCAGAAGCAGGGCAACACCCTTACCTTCTGCAGCGATACGCTCTAGTGCGCGACGCAGTGTCCACTTAGCTTCACTCTCCTCAGCTACGCCAACCACGTCACGCAGAACTTCAGAGCGGTTGTGTACACGAACCATAGTCGGCTCATCAGCACTGATATCACCTTTGTGAAGTGCAAGGTGGGTACAACCGAGGATCTCATCGTTATAGGTCGTGTAATTAAATTGACCGTAATCTGTCTCCAGTGAACCGGTGTCTGCCACCGTCACTGTCTGTTCATTAGTCGTACGGTAGTGGATTAGATCCGCAATGGTACCGATCTTCAAACCGTGCTCTTTAGCAAAGATCTCAAGATCGGGACGACGCGCCATGGTGCCATCTTCGTTCATCACTTCGACGATCACAGACGCTGCGCTCATGCCTGCCATACGAGCTAGATCACAACCCGCTTCTGTATGACCGGCACGGCTTAGAACACCACCTGGTTGCGCCATCAATGGGAAGATGTGACCCGGCTGAACGATGTCCTCAGGTTTAGCATCACCCCGCACGGCTGTACGCACAGTATGGGCACGATCAGCGGCTGATATACCCGTGGTCACACCTTCAGCAGCTTCAATAGAGACCGTGAAGTTGGTGGAGTAGGCTGCACCGTTGCTCTGCACCATCAGCGGTAGGTTCAGACGTTCACAGTGTTCACGCGTCAGGGTAAGACAGATTAGACCGCGGGCATTCTTCGCCATGAAGTTGATGTCATCTGGACGCACCATTTCGGCCGCAATCACTAGATCACCTTCATTCTCACGATCTTCATCATCCATCAAGATAACCATCTTACCTTGGCGAATGTCGTCGAGTAGCTCTTCGACGCTGTTTAATTGCATATCCACTCCTAAATTAACGCCTGTGCATAAAGCCTGCAGAGGCCAACATCTCCAATGAAATCCCTTCACTGGACGATTCAGATTCCTGCTTCGTTTGAAGCAAACGCTCTAAGTAGCGAGCGATCATATCCACTTCGATATGAACACCATGCCCCACTTCATACTGACTAATGATCGTCGTATCTGCCGTATGAGGCACAATGTTGAGGTGAAAACTGTCTGCATCAACACTGTTCACCGTCAAACTTACGCCGTCTATTGTAACCGATCCCTTCGGCGCGATATAGCGAGCTAACGAGCTTGGCATGTCGACGGCGATGCGCACTGAGCGGGCATCGCGCTCAATGGAAGCGATGCTACCCACACCATCGACATGTCCAGAGACTAAGTGCCCGCCTAGACGGGTTGTTGGCAGCAGTGCTTTTTCAAGATTGACCGCTTCACCGGGTTGCAGATCCATCAATCGAGTATGTGCCAGACTCTCTTGCGAAACATCGGCCGTGAAATGTTGCTGATCATACTCAATGACGGTGAGACAGACCCCGTTGGTGGCAATACTGTCACCTAATGCCACATCAGACATATCCAATTGACCCGTTGCTAAGGTCAATCGAAGGTCGCCACCAACCTCTTGTTTGGCAGCGACGGTACCGATCGCTTCTATAATTCCGGTAAACACCTTCTGCTCCTAAACCGTCCAGGTCATACGAAGATCATGACCAAACTGTCGGACATCTTTCAGTTTCATCTCGATCGCTTCAGACATCTCAGTTAATGGAAGCTCAGCTAGCGGGCGTGCATCAGACCCCATCAATTTAGGTGCCATATAGTGAACCAACTCATCCACTAGCCCTGCTGCTAGCATGGCACCGGCTAACTGGGCGCCACACTCAACCAACACTTCATTACAGGACTCTTTTTCCGCCAAATAGCTAAGCAACTGCGGCAGATCGATACGCCCTGCCTCGTTCGCTAGTTGAACCTGTTCAGCACCCTCAAGTAGGTTGCAGTCGTTTGCAGCGACAACCTGCAAGGTTCTGCCAGGCAGCGCCAGCATCTGGGCTGAGGCTGGCAGTCTTCCCTGAGAATCCAGTACCACGCGCAACGGCTGACGACCTTCAGTCAGAGGCACAACGGATGCAGGCAACTGAGCTTCTCGAACCGTCAAAGCAGAGTCATCTTGTAGTACCGATCCGACCCCGGTAATCACTGCACTACTGCGGGCACGCAATCGTTGCACATCGGCACGCGCTTCAGGCCCAGTAATCCACTGCGACTCACCCGATGCCATGGCCGTTCGGCCATCAATACTGGTGGCAAGCTTCAATCTAACAAAAGGACGGCCGCGCTCCATTCTGGAAAGAAACCCAGGATTCAGTGCCCGCGCTTCACTCTCAAGTAACCCGGCAGCCGCATCGATTCCCGCCGCTTTCAACATTGCAATGCCTTTTCCGGCGACTTCAGGGTTTGGATCAACCATGGCCGCAACGACACGCGTCACTCCGGCGTCGATGAGTCCTTGAGAGCAGGGTGGCGTCCGACCAAAGTGGCTGCAGGGTTCCAGAGTGACATAGGCAGTCGCACCGGTTGCATCACCGGCCGCTTTTAACGCGTTGACTTCTGCATGGCCCTCACCGGCGCGCTGGTGGTAACCCTCGCCGATAATCACACCATCGCGCACCAATACACAGCCGACTCTGGGGTTAGGGTCTGTGGTGTAGGTGCCTTTAGCCGCCAGCTGTATGGCTCTTGCCATGTACTGGCGATCTTCGATCGTAAAACTCAAAGTAGCTCGTCTCCAAACAGATCTGGACTATCTGGAACCTGTGGCTCCGGTTTTTTCTGACGAGATTTACGACTCGGTTTCGATTTAGGTTCTGGTTGGGCGTTAGCCGTCAGTGCCGATTTCGAGGCACTTTTAGTCTCAACTACTTCGGGCTCAGCTAGACGCTCAATTTCAAGTTTAAACTCATTGATGTCTTGGAAGTCACGGTAGACCGAAGCAAAACGAACGTAAGCGACCTGATCAAGCTTACGCAGTTCAGCCATGACCGCTTCGCCGACCAGTTTTGACTCAATTTCACGCTCTCCCGGTGCACGCAAACGCTGCTTTACACGGTTCAAACAGGCTTCAATCTGTTCAATACTGACCGGGCGCTTCTCTAGGGAACGTGTAATACCTGAACGGAGTTTCTCTTCGTCGAACGGCTGGCGACTGCCATCATTCTTAATCAGACGCGGCATTAACAGTTCAGCCGCTTCAAAGGTGGTGAATCGCTCATGACAGCTCACGCATTCGCGACGACGACGAACCTGCTGACCTTCTGAGATCAGTCTTGAGTCGTTCACTTTGGTGTCCGATGCGCCACAGTAGGGACAATGCATATTGGCCTCTCAGTGCTGTTAAAAGAGCGAAAAAGGGCAGCTCAATGCTGCCCTCGGTATTCTATGTGGTTGAGAGCGAACTCTCAAATCCACAATTAAGCGTAAACTGGGTACTTCGCGCAGATCGCTTTAACCTGCTCTTTCACGCGGTTGATCACATCATCATTGTCGATGTTCTCAAGCACGTCACAGATCCAGTTAGTTAGCTCAGCCACTTCAGCCTCTTTGAAGCCACGACGAGTAACGGCTGGAGTACCGATACGTAGACCTGAAGTGACGAACGGTGAACGTGGGTCGTTTGGAACCGAGTTCTTGTTCACAGTGATGTTAGCACGACCTAGTGCCGCATCAGCATCTTTACCGCTGTACTCTTTGCCAATTAGGCTCAGTAGGAATAGGTGGTCATCAGTACCGCCAGAAACGACATCAAAGCCACGCTGCTGGAATACTTCAGCCATCGCCTGTGCATTCTTAACAACCTGTGCTTGGTACGCTTTCCACTCTGGCTCCATCGCCTCTTTGAAGCAGACAGCCTTAGCCGCGATAACGTGCATCAATGGACCGCCCTGAGACTCTGGGAATACCGCAAAGTTCAGTTTCTTCTGCAGCTCTTCATCAGCGCGCGCAGATAGAATCAAACCACCACGTGGTCCGCCCAGTGTTTTGTGAGTCGTTGTTGTCACGACGTCAGCGTATGGCAGTGGGCTTGGGTAAACGCCAGCAGCCACTAGGCCTGCAATGTGTGCCATATCGACAAATAGGTATGCACCCACTTTGTCAGCGATTTCACGGAACTTAGCCCAATCAACGACACGCGAGTAAGCAGAGAAACCGGCAATGATCATTTTCGGTTTATTTTCTAGAGCAAGACGCTCAACTTCCGCGTAGTCTAGGTCACCGTTCTCATCAAGACCGTACTGGAAGGCATTGTAGATACGGCCTGAGAAAGAGACTGCAGCACCGTGAGTCAAGTGACCACCGTGTGCAAGGCTCATACCCAAAATAGTATCGCCGGCTTTACAAAGCGCCATAAATACAGCCGCGTTAGCTTGTGAACCTGAGTGTGGCTGAACGTTTGCAAACGTTGCACCGAAAAGCTCTTTAGCACGCTCAATCGCAAGCGTTTCTGCTTTATCAACGTACTCACAACCGCCGTAGTAACGTTTGCCTGGGTAACCTTCCGCGTACTTGTTAGTAAGAACTGAACCCTGCGCTTCCATAACACGTGGACTGGTGTAGTTCTCTGACGCAATGAGCTCGATGTGCTCTTCTTGACGCGTCTCTTCAGACTGCATTGCTGCCCAAAGTTCTGCATCGTAGCTAGCGATGTTCATATCCTTACTAAACATGGAGATCCCCTGTATTGGTTCAACGATCTGACGACTTTGGCTGCAATCGAGAAGCCTGGTCAGCTCGAAAGATTTTGATGGCGCGCATTATAAGGCAAAACGGGTAGAAAAATCACTTGAAAAGCGATCAGGTCAACCTGCAATTGTTCTCAAGTTTAAGTGTGCCGCCCTGTGATTTGACCGCCCCCTATCTGGTATACTCTGCGCAACCTTTTTAAATGGGTCATGCAACGGCGTTGTAGCCCAGATATTTTGCTAGGAATCAACACATGGCACAGTTTGTCTACTCAATGAACCGCGTTGGTAAGGTGGTCCCACCTAAACGCGAAATTCTTAAAGATATCTCTCTATCCTTTTTCCCTGGCGCGAAGATCGGTGTCCTCGGTCTTAACGGTGCAGGTAAATCAACGCTGCTAAAAATCATGGCAGGCGTTGATCAGGATTACATCGGTGAAGCGCGCCCAATGCCCGGCATTAACGTCGGTTACCTACCGCAGGAGCCTGAGCTGGATGAGACAAAAACCGTTCGTGAAGTGATCGAAGAGGCGGTGGCCGATGTTAAAGGCGCTATGGCTGAGCTGGACGAAGTCTACGCAGCATACGCTGACCCAGATGCTGATTTTGATGCCCTAGCTAAACGCCAAGGCGAATTAGAGAACCTGATCACCGCCAAAGATGGTCACAACCTTGATACAGCATTAGAGCGTGCGGCCGATGCGATGCGTCTACCGCCTTGGGATGCTGAGGTAAAACACCTATCTGGTGGTGAGCGCCGTCGTGTTGCTCTGTGTCGTTTGCTGCTTGATCACCCAGACATGCTGCTACTCGACGAGCCGACCAACCACTTGGATGCTGAGTCGATCGCTTGGATCGAACGCTTCCTTCAGGAGTACCCAGGTACCGTGGTTGCGATTACCCACGACCGTTACTTCCTTGATAACGCGGCTGGTTGGATTCTGGAACTGGACCGTGGCCATGGTATTCCATGGGAAGGCAACTACAGCTCTTGGCTAGAGCAGAAAGATGCACGTCTAGAGCAAGAAGCGAAACAAGAAGCGGCTCACCAGAAAGCGATCAAAGCGGAACTTGAGTGGGTTCGCCAAGGCGCTAAAGGTCGTCAATCGAAATCGAAAGCGCGTTTGAAGCAGTTCGAAGAGATGAACTCTAAAGAGTTTCAGACTCGTAACGAGACACAAGAGATCTACATTCCACCTGGCCCACGCCTAGGTGACAAGGTGATCGAACTGAATAACGTGACTAAGAGCTACGGCGACAAGTTGCTATTCGAGAACCTAAACTTCTCCATCCCACCGGGTGCAATCGTCGGCATCATCGGCCCTAACGGGGCCGGTAAATCGACTCTGTTCCGCATGATTGCCGGTGAAGAGCAGCCAGATTCAGGCTCTGTCGAGCTTGGTTCAACGGTACAGCTTGCCTACGTCAACCAGTCTCGTGAATTAGATGGCAACAAGACGGTCTTCGAAGAGATCTCTGACGGTTCTGATATGATCACGGTAGGCAACTACACCACCCCTTCACGCGCCTACTGTGGTCGTTTCAATTTCCGCGGCTCCGATCAGCAGAAGTTTGTCAAAGATCTGTCAGGTGGTGAGCGTAACCGCCTGCATATGGCGAAATTGCTTAAAGAGGGTGGCAACGTACTGCTTCTCGATGAGCCAACCAACGACCTGGATATCGAAACGCTACGTGCACTTGAGGAGGCAATTCTAGCCTTCCCAGGTTCTGCGGTAGTGATTTCCCACGACCGTTGGTTCCTTGACCGTATCTGTACTCACATGATCGCCTACGAAGGTGACTCACAGGTGACCTTCTTTGAAGGTAACTACACTGAGTACGCGGAAGACTACAAGAAACGCTTCGGCAAGGATCACCAGCCAGAGCGCATCAAGTATCGCCGCATGAGCTAAGCTCCTATCACCATCAAAAAAGCCGCTTCTCAGCGGCTTTTTTTATCTCTCAATCCTGATCAAAAACCAAATCTGCCTTTCGGCTTCGTTCTACCACCGTTTTAGCGTTCGGAAGGTCGTTGTTCCAAGCTTTTTGCTCAGCCTGCTGTTGTGTGTAGCCATGATCTAACCAACGCTGAATCAGCCGACGTTCCAGCTCTTCAAATGTGGGTGATGTAAACACTGTCAGATCAAAATAGGGGGCCAACTCTGACCAAGGCGCTTCGTCTAGTAAAAGGTAGTTACCCTCTACTACGACCACTTCACACCCTTTAGGCAGAAGACCCGCATCGATATGACTCGCCTCAATTGAGCGATCAAAAATTGGGTAACGTACATCAGCATCCGCTTGTTTAATACGTCGTACCAGGCTGATCAATCCCTCTACATCGAAGGTGTCTGGAGCACCCTTTCGATCTAAACGACCTCGTTCGACCAGGACCTCATTGGTTAGATGAAATCCATCCATTGGGATAACAGCGGCCTGTCCATCCCCTTTAGTGTCATTGATAGTGTCGACCAGCTCCTCAGAGAGCGTCGACTTACCGGCACCGGGCGGGCCAACCACAGCGATGACAACCCGTGTGCCAAGCTGATGATAATTGGTTAACCATGAGAGTAGATGTTGTACCTGTTGTGAAATCATTACTGCTTACTCAGATTAGATAGAGTCCAGCGCTTCTGAGAGGCGATCAACGGCGATGATCTTCATACCCGGAACGCTCTCTTTTGGCCTGTTCCCTTTGGGCACAATCGCACGAGTAAAGCCGTGTTTAGCCGCCTCTTTGATTCGCTCCTGCCCGTTTGGCACAGGGCGAATCTCACCGGACAAGCCAACCTCACCAAAGACGATCAAGTCGGTTGGCAGTGACTTATCACGAAAACTGGAGACAATCGCCGTTAGTAGCGCCAAATCCGCGCTGGTCTCCATGACTCGTATACCGCCAACCACGTTGATAAAGACATCTTGATCGCCGGTCATTAATCCACCATGACGGTTCAATACCGCTAGCAGCATCGCAAGTCGATTTTGATCCATTCCGACAGCCACACGTTTGGGGTTGGAGTGGTGCGATGTATCGACTAGGGCTTGAAGCTCAACCAGCATCGGACGGGTGCCCTCCCAGACCACCATCACGACGCTGCCTGGCCTTGCATTATCATCACGACTTAGAAAGATAGAACTGGGGTTCTTAACCTCTTTTAACCCTGTCTCCAGCATGGCAAACACACCCAGCTCGTTGACAGCGCCAAAACGGTTTTTATGGCTGCGCAGTGTGCGGAATCGGCTGTCGCTCTCGCCTTCTAGTTGCAGTGAACAGTCGATCATATGCTCAAGTACTTTGGGGCCAGCCAATGAGCCATCTTTGGTCACGTGGCCTACCAGAAAGATCACCGTACCCGTCTGTTTGGCGTAACGCGTTAAATAGGCCGCACTTTCACGAACCTGAGATACTGAGCCCGGCGCCGATTGCACATCGGATACGTGCATCACCTGAATTGAGTCGATGACTAACACCCTAGGCTTGAGCTGATCCGCCACATCACAGATGGTCTCGACAGAGGTCTCAGAGAGCATCTTCAGATCCCCAACCGCTAGGCCTAAGCGTTTAGCACGCATGGCGACCTGTTGCAGTGACTCCTCACCGGTCACATAGAGCGCTGGCATATCGGCCACCAGTGCGGCCATGGTTTGTAACAACAGAGTCGATTTACCGGCGCCGGGATGCCCGCCGATCAACACGGCAGATCCAGGTACTAAGCCGCCCCCTAAGACTCGGTCCAATTCACCGATCTTACTGCTGATACGATCGGTCGCTTTCAGCTCCACCTCAGAGAGATTCACCACTTTCGACTGACCCGCTTCACCAGCATAACCCTGACGACGCACCGCGGCCTGAGCACCACCTGCCGGTGCCGAGCCAAGACGCACCTCTTTCAATGAGTTCCAAGCTTTACAGGCAGTACATTGCCCTTGCCATTTACTGTAATCAGCTCCGCACTCGTCGCAGACGTAGGCTAACTTTGCCTTTGCCATATAAGGTTATTACTCCATAGAAGTTGCGTAAGGTTTGGATTACGCGTACAAAATGTCTATCTATTTTGCATTAAGCGTAGATCAATAAGAAGAGAAGGAAAGATAAATGAAATTGGAAACACAAGCGGTACACGCGGGCTACCAAATCGATCCAACCACCAAGTCGGTTGCGGTACCTATCTACCAGACAACCTCTTACGCTTTTGACGACGCACAGCATGGCGCTGACCTATTCGACCTTAAAGTAGTCGGCAACATCTATACGCGCATCATGAACCCAACGACTGACGTTTTAGAGCAGCGTGTCGCAGCGCTAGAAGGTGGCATTGCCGGTCTTGCCGTCGCTTCAGGTATGGCAGCGATCACTTATGCGATTCAGACCATTGCTGAAGTCGGTGACAACATCATCTCTGCAAGCGATCTATACGGCGGAACTTACAACCTATTTGCACACACACTGCCTCGCCAAGGCATTGAGGTGCGTTTTGTTGCCAGCAATGACATTGCCGCTATCGAATCTAAGATTGATGCGCGTACCAAAGCACTCTACTGCGAATCGGTTGGCAACCCATCGGGTCGTGTTGCGGACATCGAAGCACTGGCAGAGGTTGCACACCGTCACGGCATCCCGCTGATCTGTGACAACACGGTTCCAAGCCCTGCGCTTTGGCGTCCAATTGAACAGGGTGCAGATATCATTGTGACTGCTGCCACTAAATACATCGGCGGCCACGGCAACTCCATTGGTGGTGTGATTGTCGATTCCGGCAACTTCCCATGGGCTGAGCACGCGGACCGCTTCCCACTACTTAACACACCAGACATCTCTTACCACGGTGTTGTCTACACAGAAGCCTTTGGTCCGGCTGCATTCATCGGTCGCTGTCGCGTAGTGCCTCTGCGTAATACCGGCGCAGCGATCTCTCCAATGAACGTCTTCTTGTTGCTACAGGGCATTGAGACCTTGCCACTGCGTATGGAGCGCATCTGCTCAAACGCACAGAAAATCGCTGAGTTCCTTGAGAATCACGATCAGGTAACTTGGGTGAAATACGCAGGCCTTGCCTCGCACCAAGATAACGCACTGGCTAAGAAGTACATGGACGGTAATGCGTCTGGTGTCATGAGCTTTGGTGTCAAAGGTGGACGTGAAGCAACGCGTAAATTCTACGATGCTCTGCAGATCTTCCTGCGCCTAGTGAACATCGGTGACTGTAAGTCACTCGCCTCTATCCCCGCCGAAACGACTCACCGTCAGTTGAATGCCGAAGAGTTAGCCTCTGCCGGTGTTACTGAGGATATGGTGCGCCTATCGATCGGTATTGAGCACGTTGACGACCTGATTGCCGATCTGGATCAGGCATTAGCAAGCGTCTAATACGAAGAAGAGCCAACAAAAAGCCCGCTGATGCGGGCTTTTTAATATTTATTAACTGTTCGGGCTCGATCTAATCGTGATCGCAGAAGGTACTGCAAGTATGACCTTCAACCTGCTTGCCTTTCGCTTCGATCAGATTGACCGCGTCGATAAAGGTAGGTCGGATTGACTCTTTACTGCTGACTGTGAAGCCAAGATCACGCAATAGGCCATCACCGAGACCGTAGATCCAACCGTGCACATTAAGCTCTTGCCCCCGCGCCCAAGCATCGGTAACGGTAGTGGTGTTACAAACATTGAGCGCCTGCTCGACGACGTTTAACTCACAAAGACGATCAACCTGGTAGGGTTTCGCTTCCCACTGACCGAGGAACTTGCGATGGTTGTAGTAGACATCACGAATGTGGCTTAGCCAGTTATCGATTAGGCCGTGACGCTCATCTTCCATAGAGGCAACGACACCACCGCATCCGTAGTGACCCACGACCATAATGTCTTTGACTTTCAATACATCGACTGCGTATTGAATCACCGACAGACAGTTCATGTCTGAGTGCACGACAAGATTCGAGACATTGCGGTGAACGAACAGCTCGCCCGGCATGAGATCCACGATCTCATTGGCAGGGACGCGACTGTCAGCACAGCCTATCCAGAGGTACTCCGGTGCTTGCTGTGCTGCCAAGGTTGCGAAAAACTCGGGATTAGCCTGGTGAATCTTTTCCGACCAGCCTCGGTTTTTTTCAAACAGCCCGCTCAGTTTTTTCATCGTCTCTCGTCTACCGCAGTCTCAGTTTAATCGTGGTGCTTCTTATTTGTAGCGCTTCTTATTTATGGTAAGGGGCACTCAGCTCATGCACCGCATCAACAAAGATTTTGGCATGATCTGGGTTCACAAACTGGTGAATACCGTGGCCAAGGTTGAATACGTGACCCGTACCAGACCCGTAACCTTCAAGAATACGGCTCACTTCAGCGCGAATAGTATCAGCCGGCGCATAAAGTACCGATGGATCCATGTTGCCCTGCAGGGCCACTTTATCACCGACACGACGACGCGCATCTGCAATGTCTGTTGTCCAATCAAGACCCAGTGCATCCGCACCCGCATCAGCCATCGACTCAAGCCACTGACCGCCGTTCTTAGTGAACATGATCACAGGTACTTTGCGACCATCGTATTCACGAATCAGGCCATCGGCGATCTTCTTCATGTAGTCGAGTGAGAAGGCTTGGTACATAGGTCCGCTCAGAGCGCCACCCCAAGTATCAAAGATCTGAACCGCTTGAGCACCGCTGCGAATCTGCTCATTTAGGTAGAGCGTAACTGACTCAGCAAGCTTATCCATCAATTTGTGGAGCACTTCTGGTTGTGAATACATCATCGCTTTGATGTGGCGGAAGTCTTTAGAAGAGCCCCCTTCGATCATGTAAGTCGCCAGTGTCCATGGGCTACCAGAGAAGCCGATTAGAGGAACACGGCCGTTCAACTCGGAACGAATGGTCTTCACCGCATCCATCACGTAGCCAAGATCTTTGACTGGGTCTGGAACCGGAATCGCGTCAACGTCTGCCTCTGTGCGTACCTCTTTCTTAAAGCGTGGGCCTTCACCCGCTTCAAAGTAGAGACCAAGACCCATCGCATCTGGAATAGTCAGAATGTCAGAGAATAGAATTGCCGCATCCAGATCGAAACGCTCTAGAGGTTGAATGGTCACCTCACAGGCTAGATCTTTGTTCATGCAGAGTGACATGAAGTCACCCGCCTGGGCGCGTGTTGCTTTGTACTCAGGAAGGTAACGACCCGCCTGGCGCATCATCCATACTGGCGTGTAATCGACTGGCTCTTTCAATAGAGCACGAAGAAAACGATCATTTTTCAATTCAGACATGTTCGCAAATTCCTAAAAATAACTGCGCAGATTGTACCTGCTTTGAGCCTGTTAAGCAGTTAATAAAAAGCCGCTGGGGTCAGCGGCTTTTGATGTAGATCAGCGAGGATTAAACCTCTAGGTAATCAAGAATACCTTCAGCTGCGTTACGGCCTTCGTAAATCGCGGTAACGACCAGGTCAGAGCCACGCACCATATCACCACCGGCAAACACTTTAGGGTTTGACGTCTGGAACGGCAGGCGATCACCCTCTAGTGCAGCATCGACACGACCGTCTTGGTGAAGGTTGATACCGAAATCAGCCATCCAAGGCGCTGGGCTAGGACGGAAACCGAATGCAACCAATACCGCATCAGCAGGTAGGATCTCTTCTGAACCTTCGACCACTTCTGCGCGACGACGACCGTTCTCATCGGGCTCACCCATCTGAGTGGTAACCACTTTGATACCGGTTACTTTGCCGTTCTCACCAACCACTTCAACGGGCTGACGGTTAAACATGAAGTTGACGCCCTCTTCACGCGCGTTTTCGACTTCGCGCTTAGAGCCTGGCATATTCTCTTCGTCACGGCGGTAAGCACAGGTTACGCTCGCCGCTTTTTGACGGATCGAGGTACGGTTACAGTCCATCGCAGTGTCACCACCACCAAGCACAACAACTCTCTTACCTTCCATGCTGATGTATTCAGAAGCATCTTTCTCGTAGCCACGGCAGTGGTTTACGTTAGAGATCAAGAAAGGCAGTGCATCGTAAACACCGTCAAGGTCTTCACCTGGGAAACCACCCTTCATGTAGGTGTAAGTACCCATGCCAAGGAAAACTGCATCGAACTGATCAACCAGTTCCTGCATCGTGATGTCTTTACCCACTTCAGTGTTCAGTTTGAACTCAACACCCATCGCTTCGAAGATCTCACGACGCTGAACCATGACATCTTTCTCAAGCTTAAACTCAGGAATACCGAAGGTCAGTAGACCGCCGATCTCTGGGTTACGATCGAATACCACTGGCTTAACGCCGTTACGCGCAAGGATGTCGGCACAACCAAGACCTGCAGGGCCTGCACCGATGACAGCAACCTTCTTATCAGTCCAGGTTACATTGGACATGTCTGGACGCCAGCCCATAGCAAAAGCGGTATCCGTGATGTACTTTTCTACCGAACCGATGGTCACTGCACCAAACTCTTCGTTGAGTGTACAAGCACCTTCACAGAGGCGATCTTGTGGGCAGACACGGCCACACACTTCTGGCAGTGAGTTTGTCTGGTGCGACAGAGTAGCCGCTTCAAACAAGTTACCCTCTGATACCAGTTTCAACCAGTTAGGGATGTGGTTGTGTACCGGACACTTCCATGAACAGTATGGGTTACCACACTCAAGACAACGGTGTGCCTGTGCATTAACGTCCTCTTGTTCAAACGGCTGATAGATCTCAGCAAACTCGCCACGGCGTACTTCTGCTTCGATCTTTTCTGGGCCCTTACGGCCTACTTCAACAAACTGAAAATTGTTGTGAAGACGGGTAGTCATAGTCCCACCTCTTGTCTAAGCCCAGACGCATCTGGGCGATAATCTAATAAACCTAAATCTTACTCTGGAGCGTGTGTCATGCTGTTTAGCAGAACATCTAGGCTCGCCGCTTTTGGCTTAACCAGCCAGAAACTGCCGAGGAAATCTTCGTAGTTATCAAGAATTTCCTGACCCCACGCACTGCCCGTTTCACGAACGAATTCGATGATCACTGAGCGTAGGTGGTTTTTGTACTGCTCCATGTGCTCGGTGTGGATACGGTGAATATCAACCAATTCGTGGTTGTACTTATCCACGAAGCTACGATCTTTATCCAGTACATAAGCGAAACCGCCCGTCATACCTGCACCAAAGTTGTAACCTGTATCACCCAGAACCGTTACCAAACCGCCTGTCATGTACTCACAACAGTGATCACCGGCGCCTTCAACCACGGCGTGTACACCTGAGTTACGAACACCGAAACGTTCACCTGCACAGCCCGCTGCGAACAACTTACCGCCTGTTGCACCGTATAGACAGGTGTTACCGATAATCGCAGTCTCTTGTGAGGCGTAAGTCACTTCTGAGAATGGTTTGATGACGATCTTACCGCCCGCCATGCCTTTACCAACGTAGTCGTTCGCATCACCCTCTAGAAGAAGGTTCTGACCACCGGCGTTCCAGACACCGAATGATTGACCTGCGTGGCCACGGAACTTAAAGGTAATTGGGTTGTTTTCCATGCCCAAGTTGCCGTGTTTCTTAGCGATAGCACCCGAGGTGCGTGCGCCCACTGAACGGTCACAGTTAGTGATTGTCAGTTCAAACTCACCGCCGGCTGCTGAATCGATTGCAGCTTGCGCCATCGCTAACATGTCAGTGTTTAGACGGCCTTCATCAAACGGAACGTTGCGCTCTTGCTGAACCGTCTGTGGACGATCTGCTGGTACACCGGCATCACTGATGAGCGGCGAAAGATCCAGTGATTTCTGACGATCAGTTTTGCCTTCGATGATCTCTAGTAGATCAACACGGCCAACCATCTCTTCGACAGTGCGCAGACCCAGCTGAGCCATGATCTGACGAACCTCTTCTGCCACAAAGCGGAAGTAGTTCTTAACCATCTCTACAGTACCGCGGAAGTGATCGCTACGTAGACGATCATTCTGCGTCGCAACACCGGTCGCACAGTTGTTCAAGTGACAGATACGTAGGTACTTACAACCCAATGCAACCATTGGCATGGTACCGAAACCGAAGCTCTCTGCACCCAGTAGCGCGCCTTTAACAACGTCTAGACCCGTTTTCAAACCACCGTCTGTCTGCAGACGAATCGCACCACGCAGATGGTTACCGCGCAGTGACTGGTGAGTATCGGCTAGACCAAGTTCCCAAGGCGAACCTGCGTAGTGAATCGATGTTAGAGGTGATGCCGCAGTACCACCGTCGTAACCAGAAATTGTGATCAAATCTGCGTAGGCTTTAGCAACACCACAGGCAATGGTACCGACACCTGGACGAGAGACGAGCTTCACAGAGACCAGACCTTCAGGGTTCACCTGCTTAAGGTCGAAAATAAGCTGCGCCAAATCCTCGATCGAGTAGATATCGTGATGCGGTGGAGGCGAGATCAATGTCACACCTGGCACCGAGTAACGTAGGCGCGCGATTAGGCTGTTAACCTTACCACCTGGTAGCTGACCACCTTCACCTGGTTTCGCGCCCTGAGCCACTTTAATCTGCATAACATCAGCATTCACCAGGTATTCCGGTGTCACACCAAAACGGCCCGATGCGATCTGCTTGATCTTAGAGCGCTTAATGGTGCCGTGACGGACAGGGTCTTCACCACCCTCACCTGAGTTAGAGCGACCGCCCAGTTCGTTCATAGCAACAGCTAGAGCTTCATGCGCCTCTGGAGAGAGTGCACCGAGCGACATTGCCGCTGTATCAAAACGTGGGTAAATCGCTTCAGCGGGTTCTACTTCATCAATACTAATCGGAGTGACATCTTTAAGCTTAAGCATGTCACGAATCGTCGCGATGCCACGTTCGTTAACCAGTTTAGCGTAACGGTCGTAGTGCTTCTGATCACCCGACTTAACCGCTTCGTGGATTGCTTGTACCACGTCTGGGTTGTAAGCATGGTACTCACCACCAAACTTGTACTTCAGTAGACCGCCATCAGTGATTGGCTTACGCGCGATGAAGGCAGTTTTAGCCAACGCCGCTTGGTCCTCTTCAAAGTGAGCAAATTTAGAGCCCTGAATACGGCTAGTAACCCCTTTGAAACAGAGATCAACCACTTCATCGCTAAGGCCGATCGCTTCAAACAACTGAGCACCACGGTACGACGCGATGGTTGAGATACCCATCTTAGATAGGATCTTGAACAGGCCTTTATCAATACCTTTACGGTAGTTCTCGTGGCTTTGTAGAGCATCTTGTAGCATCTCGCCAGTACGACAAAGATCAGTCAGCACACGGTAAGCCAAGTATGGGTAGACCGCGGTAGCACCAAAACCGAATAGAACTGCGAAATGGTGTGGGTCACGAGCCGTACCAGTCTCTACAATGATGTTGGCATCAGTACGGATACCTGTATCGATTAGACGGTGGTGAACGGCACCCGTCGCCATCGCTGCATGGATAGGTAACTTACCTTTCTCAATGTTGGCATCCGATAGGATGATGATCGATTTTCCAGCACGAACCTCAGCTTCAGCCTTATCACAGACAGCAACGATCGCTTTATCAAGCGATAACTCTTCTGGGTTGTAATTAAGATCGATAACAGCAACCTCAAACCCTTTTTCGTCGTTGTCACGAATACGGTAGAACTTGCTTGCAGAGAGTACTGGCATCGTCAATACAACACGACGAGCGTGATCCGCAGTCTCTTCAAATACATTTTGCTCACGACCTAGGCAGGTCTCTAGTGACATCACGATCGCTTCACGTAGTGGGTCGATTGGTGGGTTGGTCACCTGTGCAAACTGCTGACGGAAGTAGTCGTATGGCGAACGAATCTTCTCTGACAACACGGCCATTGGCTTGTCATCACCCATTGAGCCGACCGCTTCCATGCCACTTTCGCCCAACGGACGAAGTACCTGGTCACGCTCTTCAAAGCTTACATTGAACATTTTCATGTAAGTCTTGGTCTCTTCTGGAGACATATCACTGAGAGCTTCCGCTTCAACGGATAGATTCATCGTGTTCTCTAGACGCAGTGTGTTCTCTTTCAACCACTGCTTGTATGGCTGTGCCTTTTTAAGACGATTATCGACATCATCAGTGTGCAGTACATCACCTGTCTCTGTATCGATTGCCAGAATCTGACCCGGTCCAACACGGCCTTGAGCCACGATATCGCTTGGTTCGTAGCTGAATACACCGATCTCAGAAGCGGTACAGATCATGCCGTCTTTGGTCATTACCCATCGAGATGGGCGAAGACCGTTACGGTCTAGAAGACAGACCGCGTAACGACCATCAGTCATAACCATGCCAGCAGGACCATCCCAAGCTTCCATGTGCATTGAGTTGTACTCGTAGAATGCACGTAGCTCAGTGTCCATGGTGTCAACGTTCTGCCACGCAGGTGGAATGATCATACGAACCGCGCGGTAGATATCGATACCACCGACCAGTAGGAATTCGATCATGTTATCCATTGATGACGAGTCAGAGCCGGTGGTGTTAACGATTGGCTGCAGCTCATCAAGATTTGGAATCAATGGAGTAGCAAATTTAGAGGCACGTGCACGAGCCCAGTTGCGGTTACCTTCTACCGTGTTGATCTCGCCATTGTGAGCAAGGAAACGGAATGGCTGTGCAAGAGGCCAGCGCGGTGCTGTGTTCGTTGAGAAGCGCTGGTGGTAGGTACACACCGCTGTCTTCAACTCAGGATCTGCAAGGTCTTTATAGAACACAGGAAGATCGACCGGCATCATCAAGCCTTTGTAGCTGATCACGCGCTCAGATAGGGTACAGATGTAGAAATCTGCATCATCAGACAGAGCGATCTCAACTTTACGGCGAGCCACAAACAGCGCAACTTCAAGCGCTTTTGCATCCATGTCTGACACATTGATCAGAACTTGTTCGATCTGTGGAAGCGTCTCTTTCGCGATAGGACCAAGGCAGCTGTCATCCGTCGGAACTACACGCCAGCCAGCAACGGTAAGGCCCTGCGCTTCAAGTTCGCGATTCATGACAGTACGAGCATTGTCAGCCGCCGCGGCATCCTTAGATAGGAATACCATGCCAACAGCAAAGGTGTCAGTTAGGTCGACATTCAACTCATTCTTAGCGGCTGCACGCATGAAATCGCGTGGCATCTGCATCAACAGACCACAGCCATCACCCGTCTTACCATCCGCTGCAATACCACCACGGTGAGTCATGCAGGCCAATGCTTCAATGGCGTTATCAAGTACCTTATGACTTGCTTCGCCCTGCATGTGGGCCATTAGACCAAAACCGCAGTTATCTTTAAATTCATCCGCGCGATACAGACCGTTGCTCATACGCTATTCCTACCTAAAAACTTAAATAAAATCAGGCACTTAAAACCTGAATACACCTCTAGAGAAATGACACAGAGGCAAAATGGGACCGTAATTCTACACTTCTACGGCTCTGGCTACAAATCGACCAAGAAAAAACAAAAAACGCGCCAAGTTGGCGCGTTTTGTAAGTCGGAATTTTTTTATTCGCCGCTGTAGTGCTGCTTTAGTGTCGATTTTAGGGCTTCGGGGTCGACCTCGCTGGTAACGACTGCCTGACCTAGCTGTTGCAGCAAGACGAGTCGAATCTGACCGTCTAAAACCTTCTTATCAACCGACATCAACTCAATAAACCGATCCGGCGTCATATCTGCTGGAGGTGCTATCGGCAACTTCGCTCGACGCAAGAGTGTTTCAACACGTGCTAAATCAGCAGGCTCTAACCAACCGAGACGCATCGAAAGATCTGCAGCCATCCACATACCTGCTCCCACCGCTTCACCATGCAGCCAATTTCCGTAGCCCTGATCGGTCTCAATGGCATGGCCAAAGGTGTGACCAAGATTCAAAATGGCACGAATACCGCCTTCACGCTCATCTTGTGCAACGACCTCTGCTTTGATTTCACAAGAACGTTTAATGGCATATTCCATCAACTCAGGATCACAGTCGTTAAGTCCATCGATGTTCTTCTCCAGCCAAGCAAGAAATTCAACATCGTAGATCAAACCGTACTTGATCACTTCAGCAAGACCCGCGGCCAACTCACGCTCTGGGAGTGTCTTCAAGACATCGGTATCGGCCAATACCGCTTTGGGCTGATAAAAGGCACCGATCATATTCTTACCCAATGGATGGTTAACGCCCGTTTTCCCCCCCACCGATGAGTCTACCTGGGAGAGCAAGGTTGTCGGTATCTGAATGAAATCGACACCACGCTGATAGGAGGCCGCTGCGAAACCAGTCATATCTCCGATAACTCCACCACCTAGAGCGATCAGTGTGGTCGTGCGGTTGTGGCGCATCTGCAACAAGGCATCGAAAATAAGGTTAAGAGTATCTAAAGTTTTGAATGACTCACCGTCTGGCAGAATCACTTCGTCCACTTGAAGGCCAGGAAGCTGGTCACGCAGCGCGCTCAAGTAGAGTGGAGCAATCGTCTCATTGGTGACGATCATTACCTGCTTACCCCGAACCGCACCCGCAATATCTACTTTCTGAAAAAGATGGTCGCCTACGTAGATAGGGTAGCTACGGTCACCTAAGTCGACTTTTAACTCTTGCATGCGATGAATCCTGACTACGCGCTTTTCAGAACGCGATGTTTTTTAAGGGCTTTGACGATCTCACTGATGACCATACGCGGATGTCTGCGATCAGTGCGCAGTATCATATCGGCGGTGTCGCGGTAGAGTGGATCTCGTTTTTCTAAAAGGGTCTCTAGTGTCTTGCGAGGATCTTGGGTTTGCAGCAGAGGACGGTTGCGATCACGCGCGGTGCGCTCAATCTGCTGATCAATACTGGTTTCTAGGTAGATAACGAAACCACGGCTGCGGAGGAATTCTCGGTTGGCTGGGCGCATCACAGCACCACCGCCCGTCGCTAAGACGATGTCATCTTGCTGAGTGATTAGATCGATAACCGTCTGCTCGCGATCGCGAAAGCCCTCTTCACCCTCAACATCGAAGATCCAAGGAATATCGGCGCCAGCACGGTCAACAATCACTTTATCGGAGTCAATAAACTCCAATTTCAGCTCGTTAGAAAGCAAACGCCCTATGGTGCTCTTTCCAGATCCCATAGGGCCAATTAAAAATATTTTCAAAAAACAGCCTTACACTACCGCACGTTCAGTGACTCACGAATCAGTTTCGGGGTAATGAAGATCAACAACTCATCTTTAAACTCTGATGTTGACCTATATTTGAATGCATTTCCGACAACTGGTAAGTCCCCAAAAAATGGGACTTTTTCTCTACCTGTTCGAGAATCCGTCTTGAATACTCCACCAAGAACAATAGTATCACCGTCTCTAACAACTACAGAAGTATTCAGTGTATTTTTCTCAACGTCTGT
Source organism: Marinobacterium sp. xm-a-152 (assembly GCF_013282965.1). Lineage (NCBI taxonomy): Bacteria > Pseudomonadati > Pseudomonadota > Gammaproteobacteria > Oceanospirillales > Oceanospirillaceae > Marinobacterium > Marinobacterium sp. xm-a-152. The sequence goes on from NZ_WBYI01000003.1 coordinate 155,892, forward strand.
AGAAGTTGGGATTGGTGTTTCTTGGTTAATATTCAAATCCATCGCAATTCTTCCACCAGGATTTAACTGAGGTGTAACTTCTAGAGTAAGAAGAATATCGACAAAGTCAGAAATTGAATTTCCGTTCTCATCTTGGGTAATAACTTCACGCGCGGTACCAGATGAAATTTTACCTACTTTACCGTTCATAGTTATAACTCGCGGCTGTGAAATCACTTCACCATCACCTGAGCTTTCTAGGGCAGCTAACTCAGCTTGTAACAAAAGAGAATTGCTCAAAAACCCAACCGCAAAAGCAGGGCCTGTTGCTGTTCCAAAGTCAACTCCCAACGAACCAGGTATAGCTAATGCAGAATCACCAAAATCTGTTTTACCTCCAAGCTGGATAGTATTTCCATTTGTCTCTAAGGTTTTAAACATTCCCCATTTAACACCGATATTCTCACTAAATGACGTGTTAGCTGTCACAATTCTTGCTTCCACCATGATCTGAGCGACTTCAACATCAAAGCGCTTCAGAGTACGGCGGATATCTTCGATGGCTGCGTTAGTCTCACGCACCATTAGGACGTTGGTTTGGTCATCAGCCAATACAAAACCACGCTCACTGATCAGATTGGCCGCCGAAAGATACTCTTTCATCTCAGAGGCACGGCGGTAGTCGATCTGGATGTATTCGGTTACCAGCGGCGCCAGCTCTTTAACCTGTTGCTGGTTTTCAAGCTCTTGACGTTCACGATCGGCGATTTGTGTTGCATCGCCCACTAGCATGACGTTACCCACGACACGCTTATCCAGCCCGTTGGTCTTCAAAATAATATCCAGCGCCTGATCCCAAGGGACATTCTTCAGACGAAGCGTGGTATTACCGCTCACTTCATCGCCTACCACTAGGTTCTTCTCTGCCACTTCTGCAATGATTTGGAGTACAGAGCGCACCTCTACATTTTGGAAGTTTAGATCGATCTCTTCACCGGTAAACGGGAACAGATCTTTCTGAAGATCCGCTTGAGCACTCAACGAGATCGGTTTGAAATCCAGCACTAGTTGGTTGTTGGATTGGTACGCGAGGTAATCGTAAGGGTCGCTAGAGGGCAGAATCAAAATTGCCGCACTGCCATCAGCATTCATCGAGTCGATAAAGTTAATCGGTGTCGCAAAGGCTTTGACATCAAGCTTTTGAGACAGCCCGGGTGCCAAGGTTGCCCCGACCAGATTAACAATGACGCCGTTACCCTCTTCGATAATATCCAATCCAGCACGATCGTCACTCAGAGAGATCGTCACCCGACCTTGATTGCCTTCTAGACGCTCAAAATCGACACCCACTACTCGTGTTGTGTCATCTACAGTGGTTTTTTGAGCAGGAGCTGCTTTAGATGCCGTTGCTGCAGTAGCGGCTGAAGCTTGAGTTGAGTTACCCATTGAGAGGATCAATTGATTACCCTGCACTGAGGTTTGGTAGCCAACCGATTCCGTCAGCTCGACAACGACACGAAGGCGATCGTTGGTTTCTGCAAAAAGCAGTTTTGATACGGGACCAGAGCCAACACTGATTGAACGATCCAACTGCTCAGATTTATCAACACCCCACAAATCAACCACCAACCTCGCAGGTGTATCCACTGCGTAAATTTTTGGTTCGGCCGGTTGATCCGTGAAGTCAAACCTCAACTCTGTCTGATTGCCCGGCAGCGCAGTCGCAACCACAGCATTTAACGTTTGCGCCGACGCCATCGTCGACATAAGCATCAAAGTGACCAGAGTAACTAAACGCTGAACCGACATATTTAATTTCCATCTCTTCATATTCATGGCTTACTCCAATCCCGGCAGTTTGACGACTCTGGGTCTGCTCATCCAGCCGCCGCGGCCGTTCGATACAATCTCTTTCAACTCAATACCGCGTTCATCAATATTCACTACAACACCATAATCGATGCCCATGCGAGCACCCATTTTAATCTGATGCACTTCAGAGTTACTGTCTCTGACTAGGGCGATCAATTGACCATCCATTGGCGAGGTAATTGTTCCTACCATCTGCAACTGCTCAACCGGAAACTCTTCCAAGTACTCTTTAATACGATTGAAATCAGGCATGATTGTTGGTGCAACCACGACCTCATCGTCATCGAGAAACTGTTGTGGCAATAGCGGTACAAAGGGATCACGCTGCCAAGGTCCTTCATAAACAAAGGCTTCGTAGGCGATCAGCTCAGGCAGCGGTTCAATGCCACCTCCAGGCGCCGCCAGCTTCTCACGAACAAAGAGTTTAAGGTCCGACGAATCATCTACCCAGATACAACCCTGCAAAAGAGATGCCAATAGCGCGATGAGAGAGAGATGTTTGATTGTTCTATTCATCACATCACTCCTCATCATCATAGCGGTAAGTTTTAGCGCTGATGCTCATGGTCAAAAGATCACCATTGGCTGGGCTAAGGTTGAAATCATGTAGGGTTACGATGCGCTTAACGCTGGCAACACCCGACACGAACTGACCCATCTGATGGTAGGTACCTTTAACCTGAATGGCGATCGGTAGCTCGACATAGAATGAGGCTTTGCGTTCTGGCTGCAGCGCGATGGAGTCTATTTCAAGTCCCGCGTTTCGACCTGTCGCACTGATATCCTCGAGCAGACCCGGTACCTCTTTCTCTGTTGGCAGTTGCGCCAGCATCTCAGCAAAGCGCAACTCAACGTCCGCCATTTGACGTCTCAGTGCATCCAGTGAGGCCACTTGGTAGGACTTCGCTTCAAACTGAGTTTTGAGTGTCTGCTCTTTACCAATCTCTCTGTCGAGCGACTCTTTTTGATCCATCACTAAGAAGTTAAAGCCGACACCATTAATAACGATGAACAAAAGAGCAAACGCGATCGCTTTTACGCCATAAGGCCAGCTCCAAGCTTCGGACAGATCTAAGTTATTGATGTCAAAACCGCGAAACGCGCGTTCAAACTTCTGTTTTAGGGAAACTGAGCTCATTGTGCAGCCTCCTCAACATTGGGGCGCTCAAGCGGCACTCGCAAATTAAAACTCTTCAAACCATTCTGTGTCGCGACTTTCGACAACGAGGGCTCACCAAACCAGATAGAGTCATTTAATGTGCGCATCAACGAAGAGACATCCTCGTTAGCAACCGCAAGGCCATTGATCGACATCTCTTGGCCAGAGCGGTTCAGTGACTGGTAGTGAATGCCATCAGGCATAACTTCTACCAACTCATCAAAGGTGCGAACGATAATAGGACGTGTACCCTGCAGCTCTTGTATTGCAGTCAGTCGCTCTAGCAGGCGTTCACGCTTGTTTTTAAGCTCTTGTATCTCTTTCAATTTAACATCTAGGCGCGAAATTTCGCTGGTTAGATAAGCGTTTCGATCCTGCTGCCTATTCAACATAACCGTTAGGTAGTAGTAACTCGCTCCGATAATCGAAGCGGCCAACAGAGCGGTGACGATAAGTTGTGTATAGAAACGTTTTTGCAGGAAAGCATTTCGCTCTTCACGCCAAGGTCTCAGGTTAATGGTTCTCATATTGCCCCCCGACACCACGCAAGGCCAAAGAGAGTGCTTTAGTCAAAGCGTTCTTTTCAGCATTCAAACGATCTATATTGATCTGGGACGAAATTTCTATTCTCTCAAACGGATCTAAACCATGAACCTTAATACCCAACTCACTGCTCAATTTATCTTTGATACCAGGTAGAGAGGCTAGACCGCCCGTGATATACAGTGTCGATAACTGCTCTTGGGACCCCGAAGCTGAATAGAACTGCAAAGCTCTAGAGACCTGCTGAACCGCTGAATCAGCAAAGCTCTCCATGAGACTGATAAGCGAGGGATCTAGTTCACCGTGTCGCAGCTGTGCAGCCAATTCATCATGCGGCAGCTCTGTGTAGAGTTGCAGTTGCTGCAGTAGTTCCTCGCCCCCAAAGGTATGCTCACGATGGTAGCTAATCAAGCCATCCTTAAAAGCGTAAAAGGTAAGATTATGAGCGCCAAAATCGACAATCGCACAGGCTCTTCCAGGCACCAACTCTTCTGGTGGGAGTGCGCGTTCATAGACATAGGTATCTACATCAACCACATCGCATTGGAGCCCAGCCAAATCTAGGCAATCCTCTCGAGCAGAGACGCCGTCGCGACGACAAGCGACAATCCCAATTCGATTAAATGCCGGATTACCTTGCACAGGCCCTAGCACCTCGAAATCCAGTGCAACATCCTCTATTGGATAGGGGATAAATTGATCGGCTTCAATTTTAACTTGCTCTTCAAGGTCAAAGCCGTAGAACAGTTCAGAAATTTGAATCTCTTTTGTGATCACGTCAGAGGCGGCTACGGATGTGATGGCTCGCGTGGCTTTCACACCCGCCAGACGTTGTGCTTTGACAATGGCATCGGCAACCTCTTCAGGTTTCTCAATACTGCCATCTACAAAGGATTTTTCTGGCAGAGAGATGACGCCAAAGCCGTCCAGCACAGGCGTCTTTCCACGAAAGCTTAAAGCAACAAGCTTAAGAGAGGAGTTCCCGATATCAACTCCCAAAACACTTTGTTTGTTACCACCAAAGAGTTTGAACACAAAAATACCTAATAATTAGTGGATATTATCTAACTTCACTCTAGACTAGGTCACAAAAGTTACAAGTGACATTATGGACCTAAATCAAGTTCTCGTTATAATCCTAGCTCAATTTAAGAAATTTGCAGATTAATGCGCATAATTAAAAAAATTATTAAATGGTTGATGGCACTGGCTGCAATTGGATTGCTGGGAGCCGTTTTGGCAGCCGGCGGAATCTACTACTACTTTAGCCCACAATTGCCTGACGCTGAGACCCTGCGTGAGGTTGAGTTTCAAACCCCTCTGCGCGTATACAGTGCAGATGAAAAGTTGATTGCTGAGTTTGGAGAAATGCGCCGAACGCCAATCAGCTATGCCGATATCCCGCAACACTTTATCCATGCTCTTCAAGCCGCAGAGGATGCACGATTTTTTGAACACCAAGGGATCGATCTTCGCGGGCTTTTTCGTGCAGCCTTTCAGCTAGCAACTTCTGGCAAAATTCAGAGTGGCGGCTCGACCATCACCATGCAGGTGGCTAAGAACTTCTTCCTAACGCGCGAGCGTACCTTTGAGCGTAAATTTGTTGAGATTCTGTTAGCACTCAGCATTGAACAATCACTCTCTAAACAAGAGATCCTTGAGCTCTACATCAACAAAATCTATCTAGGCCACCGATCGTATGGCATACAAGCCGCCGCACAGGTCTACTATGGCAAAACCATTGATCAGCTCAACATCGCTCAACTGGCAATGATCGCAGGTTTACCTAAAGCGCCATCAGCCTATAACCCCATTACTAACCCGCAACGAGCCCTCGAACGTCGTAACTGGATTCTTGGTCGAATGCAGGAGCTAGGCTTCATTACAACGACTGACTACTCCGACGCGGTCAATCAACCGGTTACGGCTAGCTACCACGGTGCTGATATTGAAATCCCTGCGCCTTACGTTGCAGAGATGGTTCGTGCGGAGCTCTATGAAACCTACGGTGAAAGGATCTACACCGAGGGTATGAAAGCCTACACGACCATTGACAGCACCATGCAGCGCAGCGCCAATCAAGCGCTCAGAACGGCGCTGCTGGCTTACACGGAACGCCACGGCTACCGTGGTCCAGAGCAGCATTTTGATCTAACAGAGATTGAACCCTCTGCACTGCAGAAAAAACTTAAAGCGACACCAGCCTATGGCGGACTTGAGGCGGCTCTGGTGAAAGCGGTGGATGATTCTGAAGCGACGCTACTACTTGGTGATGGCAGCGAAACGACGCTGCGCTGGTCAGGTATCAGCTGGGCTCGAGCATATAAAGGGGTTAACTCAACCGGCTCTGAACCGAAAAAAGCATCCGAAGTGCTGGCTGTTGGCGATATGATTCGAATTCGCCAAACCGCTGAAGGCTGGCGTCTCTCGCAACTGCCCGAAGTGCAAGGTGCGTTCATTGCCATCAATCCTGAGAATGGCGCAATTCAATCCCTAACCGGCGGATTTAGTTTCTATCTAAACAAGTTCAACCGAGCCACTCAAGCGTACCGTCAGCCGGGTTCTAATATTAAACCTTTTCTATACAGTGCCGCTCTGAGCAATGGCTACACTCCGGGGTCAGTAATCAATGACGCTCCCGTTGTTTTCCATGACGTCAGCCTAGAGGGTAACTGGCGGCCTGAGAACGATAATGGCAAGTTTGGCGGTCCGACTCGACTTCGTGAGGCGCTATACCGGTCACGTAACCTAATATCCATTCGTCTGATGCGAGCTTTAGGTATCGAAGAGACGCGAAACTTCATACTCGGTTTTGGTTTTGAAGAGGATAAGCTTCCTAAAAACTTATCACTCTCGCTAGGCAGTGCTGATGCCACACCGCTTCAGGTTGCAACAGGATATGCCTCGATTGCCAATGGTGGATTCAAAATCAATCCTTACATCATTGAGTCGGTGCTAGACCGTGAAGGACTACCTCTGTTTGCTGCCAATCCGAGTATTGCCTGCGGTAGTTGTCCTGAACGCCAGCAAGCAGAGTTAATCGCTCAAGAGCTCGCCGACATGGCTTCCAATGATACAGCTTCTGAGGCGCAAGCCAGCACCGAGAGTGACCCGCAACTAGTGACGTTAACGGGACAACCTCTCGCTGAACGTCTGCTAGATGAACGCACCGCTTACATCATTCACGACATGATGCGCGACGTCATTAAAAAGGGTACTGGTCGTCGAGCACTGGCTCTGAAACGTGGTGACCTAGCTGGCAAAACGGGAACAACCAATGATCAAAAAGACTCTTGGTTCAGCGGTTTTACCCCTAAATTGAGCGCAACGGCTTGGGTCGGCTTTGACCAACCGTCTCATCTAGGTAAGCGCGAATGGGGTAGCACGGCTGCACTGCCTATGTGGATCGACTTCATGGGAGATGCTCTTCGTAACATCCCTGAAAGTTACCTGCCTGAACCGGCAGGTATTGCGACGGCTCTGATTGATCCTGCGACAGGACTACTAGCTTACGAAGGACAGAAAAACGCTTACAACGAGATTTTCAAAGAGGAGCAGGTACCGACTGAGGTCGCTCCTAAACCGGGCAGTGAAGTAGCTCCTCCTACTTCTGAAGAGCTGTTCCGATAATCCGTTAAGTTCTGTAATGTGTTTAACACAAAAAAAGGGAAGCCAGTGGCTTCCCTTCTTATTTACCTCAGAGTGATTAGCTCAGTGGGTAGTTCTCTGGCATGCCTTTAACGGCAACACCTGAATCGATCGCTGCTTTAGCCACTGCGTAAGATACCGCGCCCAAAAGACGTGAATCTGTCGCTTTCGGCAGAATGTATTCACGACCGAACTCTAGGCTCTCTAGGCCGTAAGCATCCAGTACTTCTTGTGTAACAGGTTGCTTAGCAAGTTCTGCTAGTGCGATAACGGCTGCGGCTTTCATCTCTTCGTTGATCGCTGTTGCACGAACATCTAGAGCGCCACGGAAGATGAATGGGAAACCTAGCACGTTGTTTACCTGGTTAGGGTAGTCTGAACGACCTGTTGCCATGATGACATCTTCACGAGTCGCGCGAGCAAGTTCTGGCTTGATCTCTGGATCAGGGTTTGCACAAGCGAAGACAACAGGATTAGTTGCCATCTTAGCTAGGTTCTCTGCTGAAAGCAGATCAGGACCTGATAGACCAAGGAATACGTCAGCGCCATCGATAGCATCTTCAAGTGAACGTTTATCCGTTTCAGTTGCGAAGATCGCTTTCTCGGGAGTTAGATCATCACGACCCGAGTGGATAACACCCTTACGGTCGATCATGTAGATGTTCTCGTTGCGAGCACCCATGTTGATCAACAGCTTCATACAAGCACTTGCTGCAGCGCCAGCACCAAGACATACAATCGATGCCTCTTCTAGCTTCTTACCAGCAAGCTCAAGTGCGTTGATCATACCGGCAGCGGTAACAATCGCAGTACCGTGCTGGTCATCGTGGAAGACTGGGATGTTACAACGCTCGATCAACGTGCGTTCGATTTCAAAACACTCTGGTGCTTTGATGTCTTCTAGGTTGATACCACCGAAGGTATCAGCGATGCGAGCGACAGTATCGATAAACGCCTGTGGGCTCTCAGCATCCACTTCGATGTCGATAGAGTCGATGTTTGCAAAACGTTTGAATAGAAGCGCTTTACCTTCCATGACTGGCTTAGAAGCCAATGGACCTAGGTCGCCAAGACCCAAAATAGCAGAGCCGTTTGAGATAACGGCAACCAGGTTGCCTTTGGCTGTGTAACGGTAAGCATTTTCAGGATCTTTAGCGATCTCACGCACTGGCTCAGCAACACCTGGAGAGTATGCAAGAGATAGGTCGCGTGAAGTTTCAGCAGGTGTAGATAGTTCTACGCTGATTTTACCTGGCATTGGAAACTCATGGTAATCCAGTGCTGCCTGTTTAAAGTCTTGAGACATTGTAGAATCCTGAATGGTTATAGGCCCATAGGCATAATGCAGATAGGCTAAGTTATGTTCTAGTTAAAGGTCGTTGTGGGATGATATAAAAATAACCTCTCGGTAGAAAGGTCTATTCTTGGAAACTGTCTAAGCAATTGGGCTTATAACCGTTTCACATTTTGATATGCCGTTTATCTAAAACCGGCAGCAAAAAGGGTTTAAATCGCGAGCCCGGCTTTAAAGAGTCACGGCGATCCAAAATCCAGCCTCGCACCTCCAGTGAGTTGCCCAATGTAAAGGAGAGACTCCTGTTCCACTCTTTCGGTATGCGAACCGCCAATCGATCATCCAGTTCGACGTAGAGGTACTTTTTAGCCTGATCAATCTTGGTAATGCGTCCCGACACCAAATTGAAACCACCCTGTTCAATCTCTTTAGCGGCAGCAATGGATTTTGACCATACTCCTTTTCCTAGAGTTCTTGGTCTCTTTTCGGATGAGAAGAGACAATCCGCTAGTCGATCATTAGGGGGAACACTGATCGCCCAACCCAAACCCTCGTGGATCAAACGTTGCGAGAGCGTTTTCGATCCATCGAACAAGTAGCCCAATACACGACCGTAACGATCTTTAGGCTCACGTCCGAAATAGAGCTGCAAAGATTCTGACTCGTTTACCCAAGATTGCAATTGGCGTTTAGCCTGCAGGGCCCCCTCTTCAGCCCTTGGCTTTGAGTAGAGCTCAGGGGTATTAACGCCTATCAAGCGCACCTTTCGCCCATCGGTTAGATGAACGGTATCGCCATCGACCACTTTGGCTACCCGTACCGATTCAGATGCACCTTGTGGGGTACAACTACTCGCTTGCGCTGACTGACAGACAATAAAAAAGGCACTCGCGATGAGTGCCTTTTTAATGTTCTGCATGCAGAGACCCAAGTTACTTCTTGAGGCTGCGAGCACCGAAGCGCTTGTTGAAGCGATCCACTCGACCACCGGTCTGAGCTTCTTTCTGCTTACCAGTGTAGAAAGGGTGACACTGACTGCAAACGTCGACAGCCATTGTGCTCTCTTTCATAGTAGAGCGAGTTGTCATTACGTTACCGCAAGAACAGTTGAAGGTAACTTCGTTGTACTCTGGGTGGATACCAGCTTTCATAGTATTAAACCTCTATGTTTTATGTGCCGCCACTTAACGCTTGATGCATATATTATGCTGCTTAAGCACCGCACGACTGACGAAAAATTCGCCGGGAAATGTCAAGGCGCGCAATTATACGCAGGCGCTGTACGAATAACAACCACTGATCACCCAATACCTTGAAGCAGCTATTTCCAAAGACCAGATGGGTGCTAGACTTGCCCTTCGCTTATTAGAAATTTTGACCATGATCGTACGTGTTGCACTACCGGTACCCCTAAACCGTCTGTTTGACTACGCCATTCCGCAAGGAGTGACGGCGCCCGCTGTCGGAGCTCGTGTGCTGGTCAAATTCGGGCAGCGCAGCTTGATAGGGATGATTCATAGTCTTAGCGAGCAGACCGAGGTGCCACTAAATAAGCTGAAACCTTTCGAAGCGTTACTCGATCAGGAGCCCCTTGTCGATGATGAGCAGATACAACTCGGTGAGTGGGCGGCAAGCTATTATAAGTACCCACTGGGCGATGCCTTAATTCACCTTCTACCCAACTTAGCACGCAAAGAGCAGCACCCCTTCTCAGCCCCCGATTACTGGCGTTTAACCGAGCACGCCGATATTGAATCGCTGCCCAAACGGGCCGTCAGACAGCGCGCCCTGTTTACGCTCATTAAAAACCGACAGCCAATCAGCACATCCGCAATTAGAGAGGCTGAATTCACGTCACAAGTGCAAAAGGCACTGATTGAATCGGAGCAGATCGAACCCTGTGAAGCGCCTTTAATCGGTGCACAGCAGGTCAATACTGTCCTACCTAGCGTTGCGGGCTTGGCACTGAATGCTGAGCAACAACGAGCGGTTGATCAGATCAAACAGAGCGAGGGTTTTAGCCCCATCCTATTAGTCGGCGTGACCGGCTCGGGAAAAACCGAAGTCTATCTACAATCAATCGAGCAAGCGCTGGCCGACGGCAGGCAAGTGCTAATTTTGGTGCCCGAGATTGGCTTAACCCCACAACTGGTTGAGCGCTTTACTGCTCGCTTCAACACGAACATTGCTTCGCTGCACTCTGGCCTTACGGATCGAATGCGCTTTGATGCTTGGCAGTCGATCCAGTCCGGGGAGACACGCATTGTTATTGGCACACGCTCAGCGATCTTCATTCCTTTTGCTAATCTTGGGATGATCGTCATTGATGAAGAACACGATCCGTCGTTTAAACAGCAAGAGGGCTTCCGCTATCACGCACGAGACCTTGCTCTGGTGCGTGCAAAACAGCTTGATATACCGGTCATCATGGGCAGTGCGACACCGGCACTGGAATCGCTACTTAACGTTCAACAGGGCCGCTATAAAGAGTTGCAACTAACACAGCGTGCGGGTCGAGCAGCGGCGCCAACCTTTGAGCTGTTTGATACGAAAGGTGTTGAGTTAGATACTGGCCTCGCTCCAGAGATTATCAGTCGCATTAACGATCACATTACCCTTGGCAACCAAGTCCTGGTATTTATCAACCGTCGCGGCTTTGCACCAACACTGACCTGTCAGGATTGCGGATCAACCGTTGACTGTACACGCTGTGATGCACGCATGACGCTGCACCGCAAACCACCAAAGCTGCACTGCCATCACTGTGATCGACAAACCCCTATCCCGCGCCACTGTCAGCACTGTGGCAGTGATCAACTAAGACCGGCCGGTAGCGGTACGGAGAGAATCGAACAGAGATTGTCAGAGCTATTCACCCATACCAGCATCAAACGTGTGGATCGTGATTCAACCCACTCTCGCCAAGCCTTTGAGTCCTTGATGAACGAAGTTAACAGTGGCGATCCATGCATCTTGGTCGGTACTCAAATGCTGGCCAAAGGCCATCACTTTCCGAACGTCACACTGGTCGTCATCGTCAATACCGACGCAGGCCTATTCAGTGCCGATGTTCGTGGCATGGAGCGTACCGCGCAACTTATTATGCAGGTTGCCGGCCGAGCGGGGCGAGCGGAACGTCCGGGCGAAGTGGTGTTACAAACCCACCAGGTTGATCACCCTCTACTAAACACCTTGGTAACCTCTGGCTATCTCACCTTTGCAGAACAGGAGTTGATGAGTCGCAAACAGGCTCAACTCCCCCCTTTTGCTTTCCAAGCGATTATCCGTGCTGAAGCGAAAAAACAGGGCTGGGCCGAAGCACACCTTATGCGTTTAAGGAGATCCCTAGAGGCTACCTACCCAAGAGAGCAGCTTCCGATGATCAGCGGCCCCTTCCCCTCCTTCATGGAGAAGCGCGCTGGCATGTTTAGAGCACAATTGATGTTCACTGGAGACTCTCGCACGTCGATCCAAGGCACTCTGAAAGCGGCACAAAATTGGTTGGAGCAAGACAAAGAGTCGAGTCGCGTTCGCTGGAACATAGACATTGACCCTGTCGATAGCTTTTAAGGGCTGCAAAACGATATAATGCAGCCAACTTTGTAGTGACAGACTACACCATCGATCTATTTCACTGAGTAAAGACATGAAAGAACAGATAGCGCTCCTGTTAAACGGCGCCATTGAAGCACTGAAAGCAGAGGGCAAACTCCCTGCTGATCTTGAGCCAAACATCCAAGTTGAAAACACACGTGACAAGGCGCACGGTGATCTTGCGACCAACCTTGCGATGACACTGGCCAAACCGGCTCGCCAAAACCCACGCGCTATTGCAGAGATGATTTTGCAAGCTCTTCCAGCTTCAACGGTCGTTGATAAAGCTGAGATCGCTGGTCCTGGCTTCATCAACTTCTTTGTCAACGATGCTGCAATCTACTCAGTAGTTGCCGATGTACTGGAGCAGACTGACCAGTTTGGCCGCAGTAAACCAACCAGCGATGATCGTGTACAGGTAGAGTTTGTCTCTGCTAACCCAACAGGACCATTGCACGTAGGTCATGGCCGCGGTGCCGCTTACGGTGCAACACTGGCCGACCTACTGGAAGCCGGTGGTATGAACGTTGAGCGTGAGTACTACGTCAACGATGCGGGTCGCCAAATGAACATTCTGGCGGTCAGCGTCTTTCTTCGCTACCTCGAGTTGCTTGGCGATACCATCACCTTCCCAGCCAACGGCTACCAGGGTGAGTACATTCGTGACATCGCAGCTAGCTTAAAAGCCACTCAGGGTGATGCACTGCAGTGTTCACTCGATGATCTCTATCTCGATGTCCCTGCTGATGAACCGGCAGGCGGCGATAAAGAGCTTCACATCGATGGGCTTATCGATCGCGCTCAAAACATCCTTGGCGCACAATACAGAACGCTATTCGATGCTGGCCTGGACTCAATCCTAGGCGATATTCGCGAAGACTTAGGTGAGTTCGGCGTGAACTACCAGTGCTGGTTTAGTGAGCGCTCACTGACTTCCAGCGGTGATGTTGATGAGGCACTGAAACGCCTTGATGATAAGGGCTATCTCTACGAAGAGGATGGCAATATCTGGTTCAAATCGACCGATTTCGGAGATGATAAAGATCGTGTGGTTAAACGTGCCAACGGCCAGACCACCTACTTTGCCTCTGACATCGCCTACCACATGAACAAATTTGAGCGCGGTTTCCAAACAGTTATCAACGTCTGGGGTGCCGATCACCACGGCTACATTACTCGAGTCAAAGCGGCCATTCAGGCACTTGGATACGATCCAGAGCGTCTGGTGGTGAAACTGGTTCAGTTCGCCATACTTTACCGTGGCAGCGAACGCGTTCAGATGTCGACTCGTTCAGGTTCATTCGTCACACTGCGTGAGCTTCGCGACGAGGTAGGCAATGACGCATGTCGATTCTTCTATGTCACTCGCAAAGCCGATCAGCACATGGACTTTGACCTAGACCTTGCCAAGTCAGAATCTAAGGATAACCCGGTCTACTACATCCAGTACGCTCACGCTCGAATCTGCTCGGTACTGCGCAAATTAGAGAGTGAAGGTATGGCTTGGGATCAAGCGATGGGCTTAGCATCACTGGAGCGTTTGGATAGCGAAGCGGAGCGTGACCTTGTCACCGCACTGGGCAAATACCCAGAGACGGTTAAACTCGCGGCAGCCAACTTCGAGCCACACCAACTGGCTAACTACCTGCGAGACCTCGCTTCGGATTACCACACCTACTATAACGGCCATAAGATGCTGATTGACGATGAAGCACTGCGCAATGCACGCATTACGCTTTCCGTGGCGGTGCGCCAAGTCATCGCAAACGGTCTCACCATTTTGGGTGTTTCGGCACCTGAACAGATGTAATCATGTCGAACCGAGACTTTGCATCCAAACCCAAGTCAAACAAGCCTCGAGCTGGTGCCACTCGTACCACTTCGAGCGCTCGCAAAACACCGGCTGCTCCTCAACCTTCAGGAGTATCTGCAGGTTTAGTGCTTGCTGTTGTCGTGGCTTTGGGTCTGCTTGCTGGTCTGATCTTCTTTTTGATTAAACAACCGGCACCAACGAGCAATAGCAAAGCGGTTCAGCAGGTTCCAACACTGGAGCCCGTGATTCCCGCTAAAGTCGAACCCCGACAACCTGGGGAATCTCTCCCTTTAGATAACATCGACCTAGAGTCACAGGATGAGCGGTTTGGTTTCTACAAGCTATTAGAAGAGAGCGAAGTCCAAACACCTGAAGAGTCAGCCTATGTTTCGACCCCCAAAACGGCTTCACTGGATGCCGTTTACCGACTGCAGACAGGCTCATTCCGCAATGCCCGCGATGCTGAAGCTCAGCGTGCACGACTGGCACTTTCTGGCCTGCCAAACGTGACCATGTCCCGTACAGAGGGGAGCAACGGCGTTTGGTACCGAGTATCGACTGGAAACTTCTCGACCTATAACGAGTTAAAAAGCGCCACAGCCAAACTCGAAAAGCTGAACATCCACCCAGTTAAGCGCAAAGTAAACTAGCCTTGAAAACGGGCGATTCATCCCAATAAATGCAGATAAGCTTATGATTGGGAAAATCTCTAATGACCACTATTGTTTCTGTTCGCCGCGGTGATCAAGTCGTTGTAGGCGGCGACGGCCAAGTCTCTCTGGGTAATACTGTAATGAAAGGTAGCGCCCGCAAAGTTAATGTCATCGATAAACACAAAGTCATCACCGGCTTTGCTGGTAGTACTGCCGATGCGATTACTCTTCGCGATCTATTTGAGCAACAGCTTGATAAACACCAAGGCAACATTGTGAACGCGGTTATCCACCTTGCTCGCGAGTGGCGCTCGGATCGAGTGTTGCGTCGTTTAGAGGCCTTGATGCTGGTGGCTAACTCTGAGAAGACCTTTCTTATCTCCGGCAGCGGCGATGTGATCGAACCGGAAGACGGTGTTATTGCGATCGGTTCAGGGGGTAACTATGCCCTTGCGGCAGCTCGCGCGCTGGTTGATAACTGTGAGCTAAACGCACGCGACATCGTTGAGAAGAGCCTTAAGATCGCAGCCGACATCTGTGTCTTCACTAACGCCAACCTAACCATCGAACAACTCGAGTCTGTCGCTTAAGGAGCCTTTTATGTCAGCTATGACCCCTCGCGAGATCGTATCAGAACTCGATCGTCACATTATTGGCCAGGATTCCGCTAAACGCTCTGTTGCAATTGCGTTGCGTAACCGTTGGCGCCGCATGCAGCTGAATGAAGAGATGCGCGGTGAAGTCACCCCTAAAAACATTCTTATGATCGGACCTACCGGTGTAGGTAAGACCGAGATTGCACGCCGTTTGGCGAAGCTTGCGAACGCTCCGTTCATTAAGGTTGAAGCGACAAAATTCACAGAAGTGGGCTATGTGGGTCGTGATGTTGAGACCATCATCCGCGATCTGGTCGACCAATCGATCAAAATGCTGCGTGAACAGGCGATCGAGAAGAACAAGTTCCGTGCTGAAGAGGCTGCCGAAGAGCGTATTCTGGACGCACTGCTACCTGAAGCACGCCCTATCGGCAGTGAAGAGCTAGACAAAACCGACTCAGCAACCCGCCAAATCTTCCGCAAAAAGCTGCGTGAAGGTCAGATCGACGATAAAGAGATCGATATTGAAATTGCTCAACCCAAGGTCGGTGTTGAGATCATGACACCACCGGGCATGGAGGAGATGACGAATCAGTTGCAGAGTCTCTTCGCCAACATGGGGCAGGATAAGAAGCAGTCGCGCCGTCTTAAGGTATCAGAGGCCTTCAAGCTTCTAACCGAAGAGGAGGCCGCTAAGCTGATTAAAGAGGACGACCTCAAACAGCAAGCGCTAGAAGCGGTAGAGCAGAATGGCATTGTCTTCTTAGATGAGATCGACAAGGTGTGTAAACGCGCCGAGTCTGGCAACGCTGACGTGTCACGTGAAGGGGTACAGAGAGATCTTCTACCGCTTATCGAAGGGTGTACGGTCAGCACGAAGCACGGCATGATCAAAACCGATCACATACTCTTCATCGCGTCAGGCGCCTTCCACCTGGCTCGCCCATCGGATCTGATCCCAGAACTCCAAGGTCGCTTACCGATTCGTGTAGAACTAGAAGCACTGACACCAGAAGACTTCTCTCGTATTTTGACCGAGCCCAAAGCCGCTCTTACAGAGCAATATAAAGCCCTGATGGCCACTGAAGGCGTTTCGATTGAATTTACCCAAGAGGGGATTCAGCGCATCGCCGAACTCGCCTGGTCGGTGAACGAGAAGACCGAAAACATTGGAGCACGACGTCTGCATACAATGATGGAGCGCCTACTTGAGGAGCTCTCTTTCAGCGCTGCGGATAAGAGTGGTCAAACCGTCGAAATTGATCGTAGCTTTGTAGACCAATACCTTGGTGAACTGAGCGCCGATGAGGACTTGAGTCACTACATTCTTTAATACGAGGTTACCCCATGAGTTCTGTGCCCATGCCGAGACAGATCCACCTTCACAAGCGCTCTAAGACACTAGAGTTGGTTTATGAGGATGGCAACTATGAGCTGACCGCCGAGTTTCTGCGCGTTCATAGCCCTTCTGCAGAAGTTCGTGGGCATGGCATTGGGCAAGAGATCCTTCAGACCGGCAAGCGCTTGGTCGGCCTTAAAGGCGTCGAAGCAAGCGGTAACTACGCTCTAAAGCTGATCTTTGATGATGGGCACGACTCTGGACTCTATACCTGGGCCTACCTCCACGACCTCGCGCACAATCAAGAGCAGTACTGGAGTGAATATCTAGCTCGACTTGATGCAGCCGGTGCTAGCCGAGACAACGGAATGATTGCGATAGGTTAACGACAAGCTCCCACTC
Source organism: Marinobacterium sp. xm-a-152 (assembly GCF_013282965.1). NCBI lineage: Bacteria > Pseudomonadati > Pseudomonadota > Gammaproteobacteria > Oceanospirillales > Oceanospirillaceae > Marinobacterium > Marinobacterium sp. xm-a-152. Next base: position 172,784 of record NZ_WBYI01000003.1, read on the forward strand.
AGTCGTTACAATAGCCCCATTGAACAGTTAAGTGGATCCAACCCATGTCAGACAATCAGAAAAACACCACGCATTTTGGCTACCAAGAGGTGCCGGTTGATGAAAAAGTTAACCGCGTTGCCGACGTATTTCACTCGGTAGCCGCTAAGTATGACGTGATGAATGATCTGATGTCCGGCGGTATTCACCGCATTTGGAAACGCATCACGATCGAGAGTTCAGGTGCACGTCCTGGCCATAAAATTCTCGATATCGCTGGCGGAACAGGTGATTTAACACGCCGCTTTGCACAGATTGTTGGCCAGTCAGGCAAGGTGGTGTTGGCGGATATCAACGACTCAATGTTGAAAGTGGGTCGCGATAAGCTGATCGACAAGGGTGTTGCGGGTAACGTTGAGTACGTGCAAGCCAATGCCGAATGCCTACCCTTTGAAGACAACACCTTCGATATCATCACCATCGCCTTTGGCCTTCGCAACGTGACCGACAAAGACGCTGCACTGCGCTCTATGAATCGGGTACTGAAGCCAGGCGGTAAATTGATGGTGTTGGAGTTCTCTAAAACTGAGAACCCACTACTGACAAAAGCCTACGACTTCTACTCCTTTAATCTACTGCCGAAAATGGGGCAGTTGATTGCTAACGATGCCGAAAGCTACCGCTACTTGGCAGAATCGATTCGCATGCATCCTGATCAAGAGACTCTGAAAGGGATGATGGACAGTGCTGGCTTTGTGCAGACGCGTTACCGCAACCTGACCCAGGGCATTGTTGCCCTTCACACCGGAATTAAACCCTAACATAACGGATTGAGAGGCTAGGTTTATGAATCTGATCGATGCGACTCTGACAGGCTCCATTGAATCAGCGATAAACGCTTATCTATCCACTCGTCCTAGCGCTCGTAACACTCTAAACAAGCTTGCAGGTCAGAGTTTAGGAATCACACTACTGCCACAAGAGCTGAGGATCACACTGATTTTCAGCGATGATCAAGTCAGCGTCATGCGTGAATACGACGCCGAACCGACCACTCATTTAACCGGATCAGCCTCAGATTTGCTGAAGCTGCTGAATGACCCCAATAGTGTGATGTTCGGTCAAGGGGTTGAGGTTAAAGGCGATTCCGCTCTGCTACAACGCCTCTCTCACGCGTTCGATAACCCAACCCTCGACTGGGAAGATTGGTTAGCTGAACAGATCGGTGATCTACCGGCCGCTATGATCATGAAGCCGATTAATCAGTCTCTAGAGTGGGCAAATAGCAGTCGTCAAACACTGACAACGACCGCTAAAGAGTATCTCCAAGAGGAGATCAACCTATTGCCAACGCGCGTCGAGTTTGAGGGATTTATTGACGACGCTCGCCAACTCAAACAAAAAGCTGAGCTGCTAGAGCGCCGTTTAAAGGCTTTGTTGAAAGACTCTTAAAACGGCTTCACAACAACAAAGATGAGAATCGGTACGAATATGAGCAGCGGTAATTCATTGAAGAGTCGAAAGTAGCGTCCACTCTGAGTCAGCTCGTCTCGCTTTAATCTCTGCAAGTAAGAGCGACACCAGAAGTGGAAACCGATCAAAAAGCCGACAAACAACAATTTTGCGTGCATCCAGCCACCACTAAAGCCATACCCCAACCATAACCAGAGCCCTAAGCCGAGTGTAAATATCGCCATTATGGTCATGAAACCATAGAGTTTTGACGCCATAATCGACAAACGCGCAACATCTTGACCCGCTGCCTTACCCTCAACATAGTGCACAAATATGCGTGGAAGATAGAAAATACCAGCCATCCAACTCGTCATCGCCAGAATGTGAAACATCTTAATCCAAAGCATAAAAACTCCTTAATGGCTTACCAGGGGATTGAAGAGCCATCCCAAGCTAAAAATTGACCACTATGCCCCCCGCGGGCGCTCTCCATAACATCCAACAGTGCACTGGCAGCAAAGGTGGTAGTGAAGAGTTTACCTTCCGGCACTCTTGCCTGAAAGGGCCTAGAGAGCTCTGTATCAGTTGTGCCTGGATGTAGCGCCAACAGCTGAACCTTAGGGTGCGTTCTTGCAAGCTCAATACTGAGCGTTTTGATCAACATATTCAGTGCCGCTTTCGACGCTCGATAACCATACCAGCCACCCAATTGGTTATCAGAAATGCTGCCAACTCTCGCTGAAAGAAATGCGATCTGCAGTTCGGACTGTCGAGGAATCAGTCGCATCAGTTTAGCCAAGAAAGCCATAGGGCCGAGGGCATTGACCTGCATAACTTGAGTCATCCAATCAAGATCCATTTCGCGCAGAGACTTCTCCGGACGTTGGGTCTCATTGTGAAGCAGACCTTGAGAAAAAATGATTCTAGCGGGATTAAATTCAAGCGCTTTCAACTGATCGATACAGGGCTGAAAGGTACTAGCATCGGTTAAATCTAAGACTAACGGTTCGTCACCCGCTGAAGATCGGGTAGTTTGAAGCACTCGGGTTTCAGGGTGGCGAACAGCGGACTGTTCAGCAAACGCCTGACCAATACCGCCACTGCCAATTATTAAAAGATCTGCCATGGTGCACCCAAAAATAAAAGGTACGCGCTAAGTAGCGTTCTGGATGCAAACAGTCCGCAGGTTCACTAACCCGCAACTGCCTGACGCTTTCTCTCTAAGCGAAGAGAGTAGCTAAAGGTGAGAACTAAAACGATCAAAGAGCCTAAAATCACACCCGGCCAGTGCCAGATCGACCAGAAGGGCTGGAGATAGAAGCTACCCAAACTCGCGCCTAGATAGTAAAAGAGCAGATAGAGTGAAGAGGCGCTCGCTTTGGCGTGTGTTGCCTGCTTACTGACCCAACTACTGGCGGTAGAGTGGCTAAAGAAGAAGCCAAAGCTATTAATTAAGAAACCGATAATGATCATTGGAAGCGATTCAAACAGCGTGACACAACTACCCAACGCTAAAATGGCAATGCCTAACGCCATCGCTCTAGGCTGAGAGAGGTAGTCTGACACTTTGCCTGAGATGGCTGAACCAAAGGTGCCCGTCAGATAGGTTAAGAACAGCATGCCTAATAGACTAGCAGGCAAGTTGTAGGGTTCATCCGCTAAAACGAAGGTAATGTAGCTGTACTGATTAATGAAGATAAAGAAGTTGAGGCCACCAATCAGATAAGCGCTCAGCAGCATCGGATTGGAGAGATGATCTCCCATTGATCGTAACATCGGTCCAACTCTCAAAGGCCTAGATTCAAATCGTTTCGATGCTGGCAGCAGATAGACAAAGGTCACCACACAGGCCAGGCTAATCATCGCCATCACCAAAAAGGCGCCTTGCCAACCTAGGGATTCACCCACGAAACCACCAATTAAACGTCCGCCAATTCCTCCAAGAGTATTACCACCAATATAGAGGCCAACCGCCAATGAGAGTGCGCGGGGAGTAAATTCATCGTTCATATAGGCGATGGCAATGGCAGGCAATCCACCCAACAGAAGCCCTTGAGCGGCACGTAAAACGAGCAGCTGGTTGTAACCCTCGACCTGACTCAACGCAAAACCGCAGCCCATCACGCCAGCCAAGGTCAAAATCATGATGCCACGCCGCCCTAGAGAGTCCGACAGTGCACCGTAGAACAACAAGGAGAGACCCAAGGTCAGCGTTGTAATGGTAAAGGTCCAACTTGCCTCTAGTGCCGAGACCTGGAACTCTTCGGCTAGAGTCGGAAGAAGTGGCTGAGTGATGTAAACATTGGCAAAAATCATGAATGACCCCAAACAGAGGGCCAGAGTGGCGCGCCAATATTCGCGACTGTTCGCTTCAATCATGGTTTATCTGCAATCCTTGCAATGAATGGGCGAAGCCTACTCCTTTAGATCGGTAGTGACAAACCCTGCAACTCTGAATACTATTTGCGTTCAATTTTTTAGGAGACACCCATGCTGTCAGTTAACTCTTACTTTGATGACAATGTTAAATCGATCGGCTTCGAATCAGCTGACGGTCCTGTGACCTCTGGTGTTATGGCACCGGGTGAATATACGTTCGGCACTAGCCAGAATGAAGTAATGAAAGTGGTACATGGTGAACTGGTTGTTCGCCTACCTGAAGCGACTGAGTTCCAAAGCTTCCCAGCTGGCAGTCAGTTCAATGTTCCCGCTAACAGCTCATTTGATGTCAAAGTAGCCACAGCAACCGCTTACCTTTGCTACTACAGCTAAGCAACATTTTTAAAAGGCCCTCTTCTTACAGAGGGCTTTTTTATTCCTAAAGCGTTCACCCAGAAGACAATAGCGCCCTTTAATAAAAATAATTCAGCTTAACCTGAGAATATTTCGCTCACTACGATTGTATAAAAGCCGACCAATCGCCCCTTTGTGCTATAATCGCGCCCCTAAATTTTTAAGCCCTAGTGGTTAAACCTCAGAATCGAGTGGCAAAAATGAGCAAAGAGACGTCTCTAGAAAAAGGCAAAATCAAAATTCTTCTATTGGAAGGTGTGCACCAATCAGCCGTTGATACATTGAACGCGCAAGGCTACACCAACATTGAGTTCCACACGGGCTCACTTCCAGAAGAGGAGTTACTAGAACGCATCGCTGATGCTCATTTCGTTGGCATTCGCTCGCGCACTCAGCTAACTGAAAAAGTGTTTGAAGCGGCTGAAAAATTGGTTGCGGTAGGCTGTTTCTGTATCGGTACCAACCAAGTTGATCTTCAAGCAGCGACAGAACGCGGTGTCGCTGTATTCAACGCACCTTACTCAAACACGCGCTCTGTCGCTGAACTGGTTCTTGCTGAAACCATCATGCTGATGCGTGGTGTGCCAGAGAAGAACGCGGTTGCTCACCGTGGCGGCTGGCAGAAAACGGCTAAAAATAGCTACGAAGTGCGTGGGAAGAAGCTGGGGATTATTGGTTACGGCAGCATCGGTTCTCAGCTGAGTGTGATGGCTGAAGGTTTGGGAATGGATGTCTACTTCTATGACGTCATCACTAAGCTACCACTTGGTAACGCGAAACAGGTAGGCACACTGCATGAACTTTTGGGTATGTGTGATGTTGTTTCACTTCACGTACCCGAGACGGCGGCTACTCAGAACATGATGGGCCCTATTCAGTTTGAAGCGATGAAGCAGGGCTCGATCCTAATCAACGCGGCTCGCGGCACTGTCGTTGATATTGATGCGCTATGCGAAACGCTTGAGAGCGGCAAACTGCTGGGTGCTGCAATTGACGTATTCCCAGTTGAACCACGTTCAAATGATGATGAGTTCATCAGCCCACTGCGCCAGTTCGACAACGTCATCCTGACGCCACACGTCGGTGGTTCGACAATGGAAGCGCAGATGAACATCGGCTATGAAGTGGCAGAAAAGCTCGTTAAATACTCTGACAACGGTTCATCAATTACCTCTGTTAACTTCCCAGAAGTAGCACTTCCTGGCCACAACAATGCACACCGCCTACTTCACGTGCACAAAAACGTGCCTGGCGTGCTGTCGAAAATCAACAACATCTTCTCTGAAAATGACATCAACATTGTGGGTCAGTACCTTCAGACCAACGAGAAAGTTGGCTACGTTGTAATCGATGTTGACGCTGATAGCTCAAAAATTGCTATTGAAAAACTCTCTGAGATTGACGGCACAATTCGCTGTCGCCGACTCTTTTAAGTCGGTTCAACAGAGTGACGAAAGCCCAGCCTTGCTGGGCTTTTTCAGTTTTAGGGGCTCGATGAGCCCCTTTTTTTTATCGCTGCGAGCGTTTACATTGGACACAACATAATAAAAAGGAACCGTGATGAATCGCCAAATAGTAGCCGGAAAAATGGGGCGCTTTGTAGAAAAGATGAATGATCTGTTGTTACTCAAACCCGATGAGGAGCAGATGCTTGATCATGCCAGTATCTACCTTGGTAAGCTGGTGGAGGAGGATGACTGGCTCCCCGAGAGCTGCACGATTCCAAACCCAGAGCACTATCAGCAGTATCTTCTTTATCGCGACCCAGAAGAGCGCTTCAGTGTCGTGAGTTTTGTCTGGGGTCCGGGACAAAAGACGCCCGTTCATGACCATACTGTCTGGGGTCTAATCGGCATGTTACGCGGCGGCGAAGTAGAACAACGTTTTGAAATAGCGGATGGCAAGGTGATACCGGGCGAAATCCATGAGTTAAAACCAGGTGATGTCGGTCTTGTATCACCCACCATTGGCGATGTCCATCAGGTCGCCAACGCTTCACAGGATGAAGTTTCAATCAGTGTGCACGTCTATGGTGCCGATATCGGTAAGGTGAGTCGCCATGTATATACCGAAGCCGGCGAAACGAAAACATTCATCTCGGGCTACACCAATAACGAATTGCCCGACCTATATTAATACCCTTCAAAGAGGTGGTATGCGCGCCTGGCTTAGCACATAGGAAAACCCCTGAGTACGAGAAAGTCGGTACTGGCTGGGCGACACCCCCATCTGTTTTCTGAACAGACGCGAGAAATAGTAAGCATCCTCATACCCCACTGCATAGGCGACCTCTTTGATCTCGTTTGTGGTGGTATCTAAGAGGTGACAGGCGCGCTCTATCTTCAGCTGGATAAAACGGTTAATCGGTGTGGTACCTGTCATTTCTCGGTAGCGCTTAACAAAGTGGTATTTTGACAGATTCACACTCGCTGCCAGGGTATCCAAATCCAACCTCTCATGCACATGCGCCTGCATCAGCGAGTGGATCTGATCAAGGCGCCAGCCATCGCGGGTCTCTTTAGCAGCTTTGAGCGGTCGCAACACAGTAATATGTGTCAGGATCTGGCGTAATTGGTTCGCAGCAAACAAATGCGTATTCATATCTTGAGCTGAGCTTCGCGCCTCCAGCAGCGTTTCGAAATCCACTACCAGTTGCGATTGAACGCCAATTGACTCCAGGAAGTACCCGAGATCTTCTTGCTCGCCAATCGCGTGTTCAAAAAACGCCAACGCCAGCTCTCCGTGGAAATGAACCCAGTATATGGTCCAGGGCTGAGTGTCATCCGAATGATAAGCATGGGAGATTCCCTGTGGTACCAAAAGCAGATCGCCTGCGTTAATAGGCGTGTCTGAGTCTCCAACACGAAAACGTCCCTGCCCCTCTATACAGTAAATCAGCAGAAAATCGTCATGCTCTTCTCGCAGCATGCTATGGCCCTGAGCCTTGCGGTAATAGCCCATAGCCAGCGGGTAGAGACCGCGACTCAATGCGGACTCACCGAGCCCCTCGACAATACGCCGCGGGATCATGTAACGGATACTTTCAGGCGGCAGGGGCCAGTTTGAGGGCCGACTCATCTAACAACTCTAATACGAATGACTTACTAAAAACCACAAGATAGTCCATTAATAGAGCAATATTGTCAATCCGCAGAGAGCTATCTGGCTGGTAAAAATAGAACTACAGATTGATTACAACATTCGATAACAAAAAGAACAGGACTATCTCATGACTCAACGCGTACCGCTTTTTATCAATGGCGAAATGATCCAGAGCCGTTCAGACAACTTTATCTCGGTAACCGATCCAGCCACCCAGAATGTAATTGCTGAAGTGCCTTGCGCGACTCACGATGAGGTCGAAGACGCAATCAGCGCAGCGATGACCGCTTTTGAAACCTGGAAAGAGACACCGGTCGGTGAACGAGCTCGATTGATGCTGCGCTACCAAGCACTGCTAAAAGAGCATCATGACGAGATCGCCACACTACTATCCAGCGAGACTGGAAAAACCTTCGAGGATGCAAAAGGTGATGTATGGCGAGGCATTGAAGTGGTTGAGCATGCCTGCAACATTGCCTCACTGTCGATGGGCGAAACGGTCGAGAATGTTGCACGCAAAATCGACTGCTACAGCATCACCCAGCCCTTGGGCGTTTGCGTAGGTATCACTCCGTTCAACTTTCCCGCGATGATCCCACTCTGGATGTTCCCGATGGCAATCACCTGCGGTAACACCTTCGTATTGAAGCCCTCAGAGCAGGATCCTCTGACCCCCATGCGACTTGCAGAATTGTTCCAGGAAGCAGGTGCTCCAGCCGGGTTGCTTCAAGTGGTTCACGGCACAAAGGAGGTGGTCGATCAGCTACTGACCCATAAAGATACTCCAGCGATATCTTTTGTTGGATCGGTAGCGGTTGGGGAGCATATCTATCGTACCGGGACTGAGCATCTTAAGCGGGTTCAGGCATTTGCGGGTGCTAAAAACCATATGGTCATCATGCCCGATGCCTCTAAAAATCAGGTAATTAACAATCTGGTAGGAGCTTCAGTAGGAGCCGGCGGTCAGCGATGCATGGCGATCTCAGTGGCCGTATTCGTCGGACAGGCAAAAGAGTGGATCCCAGAACTTCGCGAAGCGATGATGAAGGTTCGCCCTGGCACTTGGAATGATCCTGATGCGGGTTATGGACCGCTTATCAATCCAGGTGCGCGCCAGAGAGTGCTTGATTTTATCCAGCAGGGTAAGGATGCCGGTGCAGACTGTATCCTCGATGGGAGTGACTGTACCGTCGAAGGATTCCCAGATGGAAACTGGGTAGGTCCAACCCTTTTCCGAAACGTAACTACAGAGATGTCGATCTATCAAGAGGAGATTTTCGGACCGGTGCTCTGCGCGATTGAGGTCGATTCAATTGATGATGCCATCGAGATGATCAACGCAAACCCTTACGGCAATGGTACCTCTATCTTTACCGCCTCTGGAGCAGCTGCTCGCAAATACCAGCATGAAATCAAAGTGGGTCAGGTCGGCATCAACGTTCCGGTCCCTGTGCCGCTACCAATGTTCTCTTTCACTGGTTGGCGTAAGTCCTTCTACGGGGATCAGCATGCGTATGGTAAGCAGGCTGTTAAGTTCTATACCGAGACAAAGACCGTCACTGCGCGCTGGTTTGAAGATGATATCGACACTGGGGTTAATACCACGATTCAGCTAAAGTAATGGGTCAAATCACAGAATAATAACGATAAAGAGGACGAATTGATGGATTTTGAATTAAATGAAGATCAGATCGCCTTTGCTGATCTTGCACGCAACTTTGCTAAGAAAGAGTTTGAGCCCAATGCCGCTCACTGGGACGAAGAGCAAATATTTCCGGTCGAAGCGCTAAAAAAAGCGGGCGAGCTGGGTCTCTGTGGCCTATATGCACCCGATGATATTGGGGGACTGGGTCTTAGCCGCCTTGATGCCAGCATCATATTTGAAGAGCTGGCGATGGGCTGCACCTCTACCACCGCGTTTCTGACCATTCATAATATGGTCGCCTGGATGATCGCGAAGTTTGGGAATGCAGAGACCCGCGAGCACTGGTGTCCGGGACTGACAGCTGGTGATATCTTTGGATCCTACTGCCTGACAGAACCCAATGCGGGTTCTGATGCGGGTTCGCTTAAAACCAGCGCCAAGCGCGAGGGCGATGACTACCTAATCAACGGCAGCAAAATCTTTATCTCCGGTGCCGGTGCAACGGATGTCCTAATTGTTATGGCGAGAACTGGGGAAGCTGGTCCAAAAGGGATCTCAGCCTTTGCCGTCGATGCCAAAACTAATGGGATCAGTTACGGGCGCAAAGAACAGAAGATGGGCTGGAACTCGCAACCCACTCGAATGATTACTTTTGAGGATGTTCGGGTTCCTGCTTCTGCAATGCTCGGCAACGAGGGCGATGGCTTTAAAATAGCGATGAAAGGTCTGGATGGCGGGCGTATCAATATCGGCGCCTGCTCGATCGGCACCGCTCAGGCCGCTCTGCAGAGAGCAAGAGACTACCTGCTTGAACGCAGCCAGTTTGGTAAAACACTGAGCAACTTTCAGGCGCTTCAGTTTAAGCTTGCCGACATGACAACCCAGTTGGTCGCAGCTCGCCAAATGATCCGCATGGCGGCTAGCCGTTTGGATACTGAACACCCCGACCGTACCACTTACTGCGCGATGGCCAAGCAGTTTGCGACCGACGCAGGTTACACCGTTACAGACGAAGCGCTTCAGATCTTCGGGGGCAATGGCTATATCAAGGAGTACCCGATGGAGCGATACCTGCGTGACAACCGGGTCCACCGTATTCTTGAAGGCACCAACGAAATTATGCGTCTGATTATTGCGCGCCGCGCACTGATGCAGGATACCAGCGAGCTGTTATAAGGAAATTAAGATGTCTGACGCACTTATACTCGAAAAACAGGGCCACACAGCCATAATCACCATGAACAATCCGCCGGCCAACACCTGGACGGTGGAAAGCCTCAAGCTTTTGAGCGAAACAGTGGATCAACTCAACGCTGATAGAGAGATCTTCGCATTGGTTTTGCGCTCTGATAGTGAAAAATTCTTTTGCGCGGGCGCCGATCTAAACCTGTTTGCAGATGGCGACCGATCAATGGCAAGGGATATGGCACGCGGCTTTGGTGAGGCTTTCGAAGCACTTTCCAACTTCCGCGGTGTCTCAATTGCAGCGGTCAACGGCTTTGCAATGGGCGGTGGGCTTGAGGTTGCACTCGCCTGCGATATCCGTGTTGCTGAAGAGCAAGCTCAGATGGCTCTTCCCGAAGCAAAAGTTGGTCTACTCCCTTGTGCGGGCGGCACTCAAAACCTGACCATGCTGGTTGGCGAGGGATGGGCAAAGCGGTTGATTATCCTCGGCGAACGCATTAAAGCACCCAAAGCGCATGAGATTGGACTCGTAGAGGAGCTTGTGGCAACCGGCCAGTCGTTCAAACGTGCACTAGAACTCGCAAGACAGGCTGAACAACAAAGTCCTATGTCAATCGCCGCGTGTAAGCAGCTGATTCAGAACAACCGCACTCAACACTGGGAAGCTGGCTATCGCTTAGAGCGTGAACTCTTCGTTGACCTGTTCTTCACAGAAGATCAGCGCGAGGGGGTCAATGCATTCCTTGAGAAACGTGCTCCCGAATGGAAAAACAGCTAAGGACTATCGATGAGTAGCGTACTTTTTACCGAACACCCAACCAAGGACGGGCATAAGATTCTAGAGGTTTCGCTCAATGCTAAGCGTTCACTGAATGCTTTAACTCTGGAGATGATCGAGCTAATCGAACCGCGTCTCGAGAGTGCTGCAAATGACAAACAGATAAAAGCGGTGATTCTGACCAGTGCGGGTGAGAAAGCCTTTTGCGCAGGGGGCGATGTGGTCAACCTGTATAAGTCGATTACCTCTGGTGAGAACGCAAATTTTCCACTCGACTACTTTACAGCAGAGTATCGACTCGACTACACCATCCACACTTTCCCCAAACCGATTATCTGCTGGGGTAGCGGTATCGTGATGGGCGGTGGCATGGGGCTAATGAATGGCTGTAGTCACCGTGTGGTCACTCAGAGCTCACACATGGCGATGCCCGAAGTCACAATCGGGCTCTATCCGGATGTGGGCGGGTCTTTCTTCCTCAATCGAATGCCTGGCCGAACGGGATTGTTCCTCGGACTAACAGGCAACCCTATCTATGCCGCTGATGCGCTTTTTCTAGGGCTGGCTGACCGTTTTATCGACTCAGCAAAATATGATGAGCTAGTTTCGAGCCTTCAAGCCGCTGACTGGAACACTGATGCAGACGTCTGCGTAACTCGTGTTCTTCGTCGCTTAGAGCAGGCATCTCAGGCCAATTACCGGGATGAATCCCCTATTCAGGATCACTTCGACTTTATCCAAAAGATCACCGACCAGGATTCATTAGTGGATTTGATGGAGGCAATGAAAGTCCTTGTGAGTGATGATCCCTGGATTCAACGCTCTCAAAAAGCGATTACTCATGGCTCTCCACTGTCGGTTCATCTGATTGCAGAGCAGCTTAAACGCTCTCGTCACCTATCGCTAAAAGAGGTCTTTCTGGCGGAACTGGTGCTATCTGTACAGTGCTGCCGTCATCGCGAGTTCCCCGAAGGTGTTCGAGCGCTCCTCGTCGATAAAGACAGAAACCCAGACTGGACCTACAAATCGGTTGAAGAGGTTGAAGCCAGTTTTGTTAATAAGTTCTTTGAATCACCATGGGAAACTCACCCTTTGGCGGCAATCTAGAGAATAGAAACGGATCAAACTCCAAAAAATAAAGATAAAAAGGATAGATTATGGCAACAATAGGATTTATTGGGCTGGGCAACATGGGCGGCCCTATGGCGATCAACCTGGTTAAAGCTGGCCATAAGGTCAAAGTATTTGACCTCTCTGAAGAATCGATTGCACGGGTTGTCAGCGAAGGCGCACAGTCATCAACCTCAGCCGTGGACCTGGTAAAAGGCGCCGAGTTTGTAATCACGATGCTACCGGCCGGTAAGCATGTCGAAGGACTCTTTCTCACTGGTGATCAGCCGCTTTTTGATGAGGTCGAACCCAACGCGCTGATTATTGATAGCTCCACCATTGATGCTGAAACCGCTAGACGTGTCTCCGCGGCGGGTGCCAAGCGTGGTATTGAATTTATCGATGCCCCGGTATCTGGCGGTGTTGGAGCCGCGACGGCCGGCACGCTGGCATTTATGGTTGGGGGGAGCGAATCTCAGTTTGAGCGAGCCAAACCGATCTTAGAGGGGATGGGTAAAAACATCTTCCGCGCCGGTGATTCAGGTGCAGGGCAAATCGCCAAATGCTGCAACAACATGTTGCTGGCAATCCATATGGCCGGAACTGCAGAAGCACTGAATATGGGCGTGCGCAATGGTCTAGACCCAGCCGTACTCTCAGAAATTATGAAGCAGAGTTCAGGTAACAACTGGTCGTTACAGGTCTACAACCCCTACCCAGGAGTGATGCCAAATGTTCCCTCCTCTAATAGTTACCAGGGCGGTTTTCAGGTTGATCTGATGTTCAAAGATCTTGGACTGGCGATGGATGTCAGCCAACAGAGCACTTCCCCCACTCCCATGGGATCTGCAGCGCGTGCTCTGTTCTCGCAACACAAGAGCAACGGAAATGGCGGATTAGACTTCTCCAGCATCTTGAAGCTCTATCAAAATGAGTAACTGTTAAAAGGCGGCTTCAACAGCCAGAATCATAAAAAAATAACAATAAAGGATTACAAGATGAGATACGAAGATGAGTACCAGACTGCGCTGGACAATCCAGAAGCTTATTGGGCAGCGCAAGCAGACAGAATCGCTTGGTTTAAGAAGCCAGAGACGGTTCTTCATGAAACAGAATTTGGCACCTACAATTGGTACGCTGATGGTGAGCTAAACAGCTGTTATCTGGCACTAGACCGTCAGATTGAACAAGGGCGTGGCAATCAGGTTGCGCTCTACTATGATTCGCCCGTCAGCAACACCAAAGAAGCGATCACCTATCAGGATCTTCTCACCAGAGTTTCACGATTTGCCGGTGCACTTAAAGCCTGTGGTGTCAGCAAAGGTGATACCGTGCTGATCTACATGCCTATGATACCTGAAGCCGCCGTAGCAATGCTGGCGTGCGCACGACTCGGCGCAGTGCATTCAGTCGTCTTTGGTGGGTTTGCACCCAATGAGATGGCGATCCGTATTGATGATGCCAGCCCCAAAGTAATTTTAACCGCTTCGTGCGGTATTGAGTTTGATAAGCAGATCGCTTACAAACCATTGGTTGATCAGGCGATCGATCAGGCGACGCACAAACCCGCACACACCATCGTATGCCAACGACCAATGTTGCAAGCTGAACTGGATCAGGCCTGGGATCTCGACTGGTACGAGATTCAGCAAGAGGCGGAACCGGCAGATTGTGTAACGGTTAAGGGTTCAGACCCGCTCTATATTCTCTACACCTCTGGCACAACGGGACAGCCAAAAGGGATCGTGCGCGATAACGGAGGTCATGCGGTTGCACTGAGATATGCACTAAACAACGTCTACGGCATGGAAGCGGGCGATGTCTGGTGGGGCGCATCCGATATCGGCTGGGTTGTCGGACACTCTTTTATTGTTTACGGCCCCCTTATGGGCGGCTGCTCTGCAATATTCTTTGAGGGAAAACCGATCAAAACACCCGATGCGGGCACATTTTGGCGCGTAATTGATGAGTATCGCGTTAATTCAATGTTTTGTGCACCGACAGCTTTTCGAGCAATACGCAAGGAAGACCCGAAGGCAGATTTATCGAAACAGTATGATCTTAGCAGCCTGAAATGGGTGTTTGTCGCCGGTGAGAAATTGGACTCATCCACCTATTCATGGCTATCAGAGCTGCTTAAGGTTCCGGTGATTGATCACTGGTGGCAAACCGAAACCGGCTGGCCAATGACTGCACCGATGATGGGCTGGGAAAACCCTTCTGAGGTCCGACTGGGCTCGACCAACAAACCGATTCCGGGCTATAACATTATGGTACTAGATGATGCGGGCATTCCGGTCGAGGCCGAATCAACCGGGAATATCTGTGTCAGCCTGCCGATGCCACCGGGTGTTGCCTGGAGTATCTGGAACAACAATGACCGCTACCGGACCTCCTATCTCGAAGCATTCCCAGGTTACTATCATACGGGCGATGGCGGATTTAAAGACTCCGAAGGGTATATCTACATCACAGGGCGTACTGACGATGTAATTAATGTTTCTGGACACCGTCTCTCGACCGGTGAGATGGAGGAGGTTCTCTCTGGACACTCTGCAGTGGCCGAGTGCGCTGTAATCGGCGTTAATGACGATTTAAGAGGACAACTTCCGCTAGGATTGGTTGTACTGAAAGCAGGAGAGAGTATTGCTGAAGAGACGCTGGTCGAGGAGTTAACTGCAATGGTGCGCGACCAGGTCGGAGCAGTAGCTTGTTTCCGTCAGGCACTGATTGTTCAGCGACTTCCAAAAACTCGTTCAGGTAAGGTGCTGCGTGCTGTGCTGAGGAAGATTGCAGCGAATGAGAGCTATACAATGCCCTCGACAATCGATGATCCGGCCATACTCACCGAGATAGATCAGAACCTGAGATCAGCAGGCTTCTGAAAAGCTCAAACACAGGGGAGTGCGTCAAGCGCACCCTCCTTTAAAATCCCTTTATTGTGAAAAGTCCCCGATAAAGAACGTTGGCTTTGTCAGCAGTGTAAAAAGCCCAGCCTTGCTGGGCTTTTTTATTTCCAATTCCACACTATGAAATAACGACTAATTTTCCACAGTATGAAATAGAACATTTCACACTTGAGACTAAAGGTGGGTTACATATATATGGCAGTCGTTTAATGTTGCATAGCACAATTTGAAACCGCGACCCTTCGGCGACACAGAGCCGGCCAACGCGAAACTCAGGAGTAATTATGATTCAACGTACCGAAGTAAATGGCCTACAGGTCGCAACAGAACTCTACACCTTCGTTAACGAAGAAGTCCTTCCAGGCACAGGCGTCAGCACTGATGCTTTTTGGAGCTCATTTGCATCAATTATTCATGACTTAGCGCCTCGTAACCGCGAATTACTCGCTAAGCGTGACCAGATCCAAGAGCAGATGGATGAGTGGTACCGCGCACATCAAGGCGGTTACGACTTTGCTGAATACAAGGCCTTCCTAAAAGAGATCGGTTACCTGGTTGAAGAGGGTCCTGATTTTAAGATTACAACCTCTAACGTCGATCCTGAAATGGCGACCATGGCCGGCCCACAGCTCGTGGTTCCTGTTATGAATGCTCGTTTTGCATTGAACGCAGCTAACGCACGTTGGGGCAGCCTTTACGATGCACTGTACGGTACGGATGCGATCTCGACTGATGGCGGTGCAGAGATTACGAAAGCTTACAACCCAGCACGTGGTGCAAAAGTCATCGCTTTTGGTCGAGACTTCCTAAATGAATCGGCACCCCTTGCTTCAGGCTCACATGCTGATGTGACCGCTTACACCATTGTGGATGGCGCACTGGTTGCCACCATTGATGGCAACGCCGTTGCACTGGCAAACCCTGAGCAGTTTGTCGGCTACAAAGGTGATACAGCAGCACCAGAATCCATCCTACTGATCAACAACGGTTTGCATTTTGAAATCCAGATCGACGCTTCTCACCAGATCGGTTCAGAGGACAAAGCTGGCGTTAAAGACATTGTGATGGAGTCGGCTCTAACGACCATCATGGACTGTGAAGACTCTGTTGCAGCAGTTGATGCCGAAGATAAAACTCTGGTTTACCGCAACTGGTTAGGTCTTATCAAAGGCACACTGAGCGAAACGATCGAAAAAGGTGGTCAATCATTCACTCGTACTGTAAACGGCGATCGTGAATACACCAGCAAAGATGGTCAGCCAATGGCACTTAAAGGTCGATCTTTGATGTTCGTTCGTAACGTTGGCCACCTAATGACCAACAACGCAATCATCGATAAAGATGGCAACGAAGTGCCTGAAGGCATCATGGATGGCATGATCACTTCAACCATCTCTATCCACGACGTGAAGCACAACGGTAAGTTCAACAACACTGTGACTGGATCTATCTACATCGTTAAACCGAAGATGCATGGTCCTGAAGAGGTTGCTTTCACAAACGAGCTTATGGGCCGTGTTGAGCAGGCTCTGGGACTTGAAGAGAACACAATCAAAGTCGGCATCATGGACGAAGAGCGTCGCACAACGATCAACTTGAAAGAGTGTATCCGTGCAGCGAGCTCACGTGTTGTGTTTATCAACACAGGTTTCCTTGATCGCACCGGCGACGAGATCCACACCTCGATGGAAGCAGGCCCAATGATTCGCAAAGGCGATATGAAAGCAGCTTCTTGGATTGCGGCTTACGAAAATTGGAACGTGGATATCGGTCTTGCATGCGGTCTAAGCGGCAAAGCACAGATCGGTAAGGGCATGTGGGCGATGCCAGATCAGATGGCCAACATGCTGGATCAGAAGATCGGTCACCCGATGTCTGGTGCAAACACTGCATGGGTTCCTTCACCAACAGGCGCTACACTACACGCCCTTCACTACCACAAGGTTGATGTGTTCGGCCGCCAGGAAGAGTTGGCGAAGCGTGAGCGCGCTTCTCTAGACGATATCCTAACCATCCCTGTAGAGCGCAACCCACAGTGGAGTGCTGAAGAGATCCAGGCAGAGCTGGATAACAACGCACAGGGTATCCTTGGCTACGTTGTTCGTTGGGTTGATTCAGGTATCGGTTGTTCGAAAGTACCAGACATCAATGATGTTGGTCTAATGGAAGACCGCGCAACGCTGCGTATCTCATCACAGCACATCGCTAACTGGATCCGTCATGGCATCTGCACAGAAGCACAAGCGATGGAGACTCTAAAGCGTATGGCCGCTGTTGTAGATCGCCAAAATGCGAACGATCCAACTTACACACCACTGTGTGACGACATCGACAACAACATCGCATTCAAAGCGGCGTGTGACCTAGTTATCGATGGCTGCAAACAGCCAAACGGCTACACAGAGCCAGCACTACACGCACGTCGTCTAGAGCTGAAAGCTGCTCGCTAATAGACAGCACTGCAAAAAAAACGGGCCACCATGGCCCGTTTTTTTATCTTGGCGGATCGACACGATCTAAGGTTGATCCATTTACTCGGTACCAGCCAGCTATGGAGTAACGATCTCGGTTTGCGGGGAGCACTTCGTGAGGGAACTCTTCACTTAAAAACAGAACAACCGTACCCATCAGCGGTGTGACTTTAAGTCCTTCGGTGTCGGCATCGTTTTGATAAAGCACCAGCTCGCCACCATCCTCTGGTCCCCAGTTTGGGTTTAGGTAGACGACCATCGACAGCACTCTGTTACGCTGATCTCGGAACGCATCGTAGTGGCGCTTATAAAAGTCACCGGCAGAGTAGTGTGCCAAATGGCTCTCAAACGAAAATAGGCCTAAAAATAGACGACGATTCAAATAACTTTGTAAACGATTCGCCCAGGCCAACCAACGGGCGCCTATGGGGGTTTCGCCGGTAAACCAACAGATACGATCTGTGCGCACAAATTCATTCTGCATGTGTTGATTTTGACGGCCAATACCCGCAACAGTGAACTCAGTTTCATCCAGGCCGTATAACTGTTCGCAGATATCTTGTCCGAGCTCTACCGGCAGTGACGCGGGGCAGATCGCATAGCCTTGGCTTTGAAGGTTGTTCGCGATCTGTTCAAATAGAACCTCTTCATCGGCATAGGATTGCAATTCGGTCAGGGGCTGAGCAGGCATCATAGGTATGAACTCAAAAAGATAAGAGATGCATTTCATTCCTAAATCGAGGAATAAGCAAGCTTTTAGAGAGCAATTAATGACAAGATTTAACCCTCAGAGCCAACAGCTGGCCGACTTTATAGAGCGTCACCCTAGACTGTTAGTATTAACGGGTGCCGGCATCAGTACCGGCTCAGGGATACCCGCTTATCGAGACGCTAAGGGTAACTGGCAATCACCGCCTCCGGTACAGCATGGTCAATTCATTACTCAGTTGGCGGTGCGTCAACGCTATTGGGGACGTAGCTTAGCGGGTTGGCATACCATGCGTGATGCCCAACCCAGTAACGCACATAAAATATTAGCCGCGCTTGAAAAGCGAAACCGTATTGAATTACTGGTGACACAAAACGTCGACCGTTTGCATCAAAAGGCGGGGAGCCAGAACGTTGTCGACCTGCATGGCCGTGCAGACATCGTGGCCTGCATTGATTGTGACTATGAAATTACCCGTGATGAGATGCATCAGTGGTGTCGGCGTGAAAACCCAGACTTTAATGCCCCGCACTCAGCGCCAAGGCCCGATGGTGATGCTGATTTTGAAGCCGATTTTAGCCACTTCAAGGTTCCCAACTGCCCTGATTGTGGCGGCGTAATGAAGGCGCGCGTTGTCTATTTCGGTGATAACGTCCCGAAAGAGACCGTATTTAGTGCGATTAATGCACTGGAGCGATCAGATGCCCTGCTCTGTATTGGTACGTCGCTGCAGGTTTTCTCTGGATTCCGCTTTAATCGCCATGCGCAGCAACATCAGATTCCACAAGCGGCGCTGACGCAAGGGGTGACTCGTGCCGATGAGATGCTAGATCTCAAGATCGATGCTGAGATTAATCACACCCTTGAAGAGGTCGCTAGCCAGCTTGGAATAGATTGGCGCTAGTTGATATCAGCTCTGGTATACTTCGCGCACTATCAAGTTGAAGGCATACCCGTGAGCAAATCTAAATCGTTCAAATCCCTCCCTCTTTCTGAAGGCCAGTTAAACAATTTGGCTTCGATCGGCTACGAGTCGATGACCGAGATCCAAGCTGAAAGTCTGCCTTACAGCCTTGAGGGTACCGATCTGCTTGCACAAGCGGCCACCGGCAGCGGTAAGACATTGGCCTTTGGTCTGCCACTGGTGGAGCGCTTAGAGCCTAAACGTTTCTGCATTCAGGCGTTAGTGCTATGCCCAACACGCGAATTGGCCGGCCAGGTCGCCGATGAGCTTCGCAAGCTCGCGCGTCACCCGGGTAATATCAAGATTTTATCGCTCTGCGGTGGCCAACCTATCGGCCCGCAGATCGGCTCACTCGAGCACGGAGCACACATCATCGTCGGCACACCGGGCCGAATCGTTGATCACCTGCGCAAACGTACTCTCGATCTATCACAAGTCTCAACACTGGTGTTTGATGAAGCGGATCGTATGCTCGATATGGGTTTCCAAGATGACCTAGATCGTATCCTTGGCCAAATGCCGAAAGATCGCCAGACACTTCTGTTTTCGGCTACCTACCCTGAGAACATCCAAGCACTGAGTAAAGAGTATCAGCGCAACCCTAAAGAGGTGCGCATCGCTGCCAAAGATCCCGATATCAGCACGATTAAGCATCGTGCCTACCAGTGCGATCGAACTCAAATGGGGCAAGGCACTTTGGCGGTATTGACGTCCGTAATGCCGGAATCCGCCATCATCTTCTGTAATACCAAAGAGAGCTGTAACCAGTTAGGGCAAGAGCTACGCTCTTACGGTCTAAAAGCGGGCGTGTTACATGGTGACATGGAACAACGTGATCGTGATCAGGTACTGATTCGCTTCAGTAACGGCACGTTAAGATTTTTGATCGCCACGGATGTTGCCGCACGTGGTTTGGATATCGACTCGGTTGATCTGGTACTCAATGCCAGCCTGCCCGGTGATTCGGCTGTCTACACACACCGCTGTGGCCGAACGGGCCGTGCTGGTCGTAAGGGCCAAGCTATCTCTCTGGTCGGCGCTAAAGATGGGTTCCGTTTAGAGAAGATCAATACAGCAGTTGGTTTGTCACTGGAAGCGAAACCGATGCCCCGCGCGCAGATTAACAATGTGATTAAGCTGCAATCGAACCTGCGCACCATTTCAATCTCAATGGGCCGCAAGAACAAGATTCGCCCCGGAGACATTGTCGGTGCACTCACCGCAACAAAAGAGATCAAAGGCGATCAGATCGGCAACATTACCGTTCAAGACTTTAATAGCTACGTAGCCGTGCCAAGAACACTGGCTGATCGCGCTGTTGAGATCCTGCGCCAGCGTCCTCTTAAAGGTAAGCCAGCACGAGCTCGTAAGATCTAAAGCAGTTTCAGTACCGGTTCATCGAGTGCTGAAAGCTGTACTTTAAGATCAAGCAGATGCTCTCCCCAGTAGCGCTCTGTGTTAAACCATGGGAAGGCTTTGGGGAAAGCGGGGTCATCCCAACGTTTTGCGATCCAAGCAGCGTGGTTCATCATTCTGAGTGTTCTAAGTGGCTCTACAAGGTTGAGCTCGCGAGGATTGAACTCAAAGAACTCTTCATAGCCGGCAATCACTTCACTCAGTTGCATCTCCATCTGATGGCGCTCGCCCGTCAAAAGCATCCAGATATCCTGAATAGCGGGAGCCATACGCGCGTCATCGAAATCCACGAAGTGCGGTCGATCATCACGCCAAAGTACATTGCCACTGTGACAATCGCCGTGCACGCGTATGGCTTTTAGGTCTGAATAGTCTGAAAAACGCTGCTCTACCCTATCGAGCACCTCTTGTGAGATCGACTTATAGGCTGCACGAAGACTCTGTGGAATATGTTCAGACAGTAACAACTCTCGACTCTGCCAACCGTAGCTATCGACATCTAAAGAGGGTCTATCTACAAACGGCTTAGCTGCGCCAACAGCGTGTATTTGGCCGAGGGCCACACCCAGCTGATAAAGGTGTTCAGGATCATCCAGTTCAGGTGCCCTTCCTCCTCGTCGTGGAAAGAGGGTGAAACGAAACTGATCAAAGTTGAGCAGGCTCTCCCCTTCGCTGTTTTTAATGGGTGCTACGACAGAGATATCGGCATCAGCCAGCTCAAAACAGAAATCATGCTCCTCTTGGATTTGCGCATCACTCCATCGGTTCGGGCGGTAGAACTTAGTAATCAGGGGTTCAGCTTGATCGATGCCAACTTGATAGACGCGGTTTTCGTAACTGTTTAACTCAAGGATACGGAAATCACTCAGCCACCCCTGAGACTCAACCGCATCGATGACACGATCAGGCGTCATTGAGTAGAAGGGGGTTTTGCTGTCCATCTTATGGCTCCATCGTTCGGTTATGACGGTATTCTATCATTGCGCCAATCGATTCAGCGTGATGAAACGTAACTATATTCAATTAAGGATCAGATCATGCGCAGAACAACCGATTATCAGCTCAACATAACCGAGGGGACAGGCTGGCCAGAGACCCCTTTCGTCGTCTACTCTTCAACGATCAATGGCAACTCTGATCTACTGGAGTTACTGGGTGAACACCTGCGCAAGATGGGACTGCAGCGAGAGTGGCAATCCCTTCAGATCGTCGATCATCATACCCACCAACAGGGCCTACAAACGCTACACAGTTTTGAAGTGAACTATGAGCAGCTAGAAGCGGGACAGATGGAGTATTTCAGTGCGGTCATCTGGTACGACATCACCGAGCCCTGGAGTAAGTTGCATACAGAATCCATACACTAGAGACAAAAAAGGAGGCCTAAGCCTCCTTGATATCCAGTGAACTTGGATTAATTCACTTTTGCGTCCAGTTCACCTGAGAGGTAACGCTCTGTCATATCTTCAAGGTTGATCGCTTTGATCTTGCTAGCATTGCCCGCCGCACCAAAAGCATCGTAACGCGCGTAAGCGATATCAGACATCGCTGTAATCGTTTTCGCTAGATACTTACGTGGGTCAAATTCAGCGGTATTTTCAGCCAAGAACTTACGCACAGCACCGGTCGACGCTAGACGAAGATCGGTGTCGATGTTGACCTTGCGCACGCCGTGCTTGATACCATCAACCAACTGCTCAACCGGAACACCGTAAGTTTCAGGAATCTCACCACCAAACTGGTTGATCACCTCTAGCCACTCTTGTGGCACGGAAGATGAACCGTGCATAACAAGGTGAGTACCAGGAATACGTTCGTGAATCGCACGAATACGATCAACGGCAAGAATGTCTCCTGTTGGTGGGCGAGTAAACTTGTAAGCACCGTGTGAAGTACCCACTGCAATGGCAAGCGCATCGACCTGAGTCGCTTTCACAAACTGCGCAGCCTCTTCAGGGTCAGTCAGCATCTGATCGTGGCTAAGCTTACCGACTGCACCGATACCGTCCTCTTCACCAGCCTCACCCGTTTCTAGTGAGCCCAGACAGCCAAGCTCGCCCTCGACAGAGACACCACATGCGTGAGCCATCTCAACGGTACGACGAGTCACCTCAACGTTGTAGTCGTAGTCGGTCGGTGTCTTACCGTCTTCACCCAGTGAACCGTCCATCATGACCGATGAGAAGCCTAGTTGAATGGAGCGCTGACAGACTGCTGGGCTTGTGCCGTGATCTTGGTGCATACAGACAGGAATGTGTGGAAACTCCTCAATCGCTGCCAAGATCATGTGGCGAAGGAAGTTAGAGCCCGCGTACTTGCGCGCACCGGCAGAGGCTTGCACGATGACAGGGGCATCGGCACGATCAGCTGCTTCCATAATGGCGCGCATCTGCTCCAGGTTATTCACGTTGAACGCTGGAATGCCGTAGCCATACTCTGCTGCATGATCGAGCAGCTGTCGCATTGAAATAAGAGCCATTTTTTACCTATTTGCTATTAATCGTTTGCTGTTAACCGTTAGCGCGTGCTTCAAGCACAGCGACTGCCGGCAGTACCTTACCTTCAACAAACTCTAGGAAAGCACCACCGCCTGTTGAGATGTAGGATACATCATCTGCAATAGAATATTTATCTACTGCCGCTAAAGTATCACCGCCACCTGCAATCGAGAAGCCGTTACTTTGAGCAATCGCTCTTGATAACGCTTCCGTACCGTTACCAAACTGATCAAATTCAAACACGCCTACTGGACCGTTCCAGATGATGGTACCGGCATTCTGCAATACTTGTGCCAACTGACCCGCAGTCTCTGGACCAATATCCAAGATCATTTCATTGTCGGCGACGTCGTCCGCTGACTTCGTAATCGCTTCCGCACTCTCTGCAAACTCAGTCGCTGTCACGACATCCGATGGAATTGGAATTTCACAGCGAGCCATTAACGCTTTCGCAGTATCAATAAGATCGGCTTCATGCAGTGAAGTACCAACGGGCTTGCCCGCTGCAGCCAAGAAGGTGTTGGCGATACCACCACCAACGATGAGCTGATCACACTTCTCAGAGAGTGAGTTAAGTACTTCAAGCTTAGTAGATACTTTTGAGCCACCCACGATAGCCACCAATGGGCGCGCTGGGTTATCTAGTGCTTTACCCAAAGCTTCAAGCTCATTCGCTAGCAGTGGACCTGCACAGGCGATTGGCGCAAAACGTGCCACGCCGTGAGTTGATGCTTGTGCGCGGTGAGCGGTACCGAAAGCATCCATGACATAGACATCACAAAGCGCGGCCATCTTCTTAGATAGCTCTTCGTTATCTTTCTTCTCGCCCGCGTTGAAACGAACGTTCTCTAGAAGAACGACCTGACCCGGCTCTACTGAAAAGCCACCTTCAACCCAATCCTTAATCAGTGGAACATCACGACCCAACAGACCTTCCAAGTGGGCCGCTACAGGGGCTAGTGAATACTGCTCTTCATATTCGCCTTCGGTTGGACGACCAAGGTGTGACATCAACATCACTGTTGCACCCTTTTCAAGCGCTAGCTGAATGGTCGGTAGTGAGGCGCGAATACGAGCATCGGAAGTGACTTTGCCATCTTTAACAGGAACGTTCAGATCTTCACGAATCAATACGCGTTTGCCTGCAAGATCCAAATCTTTCATCAGTTTTACGTTCATTGTTATTCTCCAATCATTTAATTAATTCTGTTTCAGTGCGAGCCAATGCTCAGCAATATCCAACATTCGGTTGGCAAAGCCCCACTCATTATCAAACCAGCAGACCAGCTTCAGTAAACGCTTGCCGGACAATCGAGTCTGGGTGCCATCAACAACGACTGAGCGACTGTCGTGGTTAAAGTCGGTCGATGCATGCGGCTCCTCTGTGTATCCCAACAACCCTTTTAACGGACCTTCAGAGAGCGATTTAAAG
Organism: Marinobacterium sp. xm-a-152; assembly: GCF_013282965.1. Taxonomy (NCBI): domain Bacteria; kingdom Pseudomonadati; phylum Pseudomonadota; class Gammaproteobacteria; order Oceanospirillales; family Oceanospirillaceae; genus Marinobacterium; species Marinobacterium sp. xm-a-152. The sequence continues at coordinate 197,230 of NZ_WBYI01000003.1, forward strand.
AGTTGGTTGATCTCCTCTTCAGTGGTGTCACGCTCTAAGCTGATCGACATATCCATCAGTGAGACATTAAGGGTTGGCACACGTAAATGGAGGCACTTAAATTTCCCTTCCAGCGACGGCAGTAGGCGATCGATCCCTTTTGCCAACCCTGTATCCACCGGAATAATCGACTGCAGAGCACTGCGGGTTAGTCGCAAATCGGTGTGATGGTAAGCATCGATCACTGGCTGATCATTCATCGCCGAGTGAATCGTCGTGGTCACACCCTGCTCAATGCCAAAATGCCTATCGAGCTGATCTAATATAGGTATCACACAATTGGTCGTACAGGAGGCGGCTGAGACCACTTTATGATTCACGTTTATTGAATCTTGGTTTAAGCCAAACACAACGGTAGCGTCTACCTCAGCCGTAGCGGGCTGTGAAAAGAGTAGGCGCTTGGCCCCCTGCTTCAGATGCAACTCAGCTGTTTGACGGTCACTGAACGAGCCAGAACACTCCATCAGCAGATCAATACCCATTTCACGCCAAGGGAGTTGGTCGGGCTTGGGAGTATTTAAGATTTGGATGGCGTGGTCACGAATAACTAGCTGATCATCTTTAAGAGACACCTGTGCCGGGAAGCGGCCATGCGTCGTGTCATAACGCGTCAAATAGGAGACCGTCTCAGGCTCAGCCAACTCATTAATCGCAATGGGTTGAAGCTTAGTCTCTAAGCCACGCTCAAACAGAGCCCTGAGCAGACACTGCCCAATTCGACCATAACCGTTAATCGCTATTCGGTAGCTCATCTCACCTCTCAGAGAGTAAAACGCCGGTTAAAAACCAGCGTGATCAACTTAAACGAGGGCTAGCGCCTTCTGTTTAACATTCTCTACCGTGAAGCCGAAGTGCTTGAAGAGCTCGCCAGCCGGTGCAGATTCACCAAAGGATTCCATACCAACAATCGCGCCACCAAAGCCAACGTACTTGTACCAGAAGTCTGCAATACCCGCCTCAATCGCTACACGAGCTGTAACCGCAGCCGGTAGAACAGACTCTTTGTACTCAGCAGTCTGAGCATCAAAACGATCAGTTGATGGCATAGAGACTACGCGAACCGCTTTGCCTTCTGCTGTCAGTGCTTCGGCTGATGCCATAGCCAACTCAACTTCAGAACCTGTCGCGATTAGGATTAGATCCGGTGTGCCGGCACAATCTTGCAAGATGTAGCCACCTTTAGAGATCGCTGCGATCTGATCACCACTGCGAGATTGGTGCGGCAAATTCTGACGCGAGAAGATCAATGAACTTGGACCATCGGCACGCTCAACCGCGTTACGCCAAGCCACAGCGGATTCAACCGCGTCACAAGGGCGCCATGTCTCCATGTTAGGCGTCATACGCAGGCTAGCTACCTGCTCAACCGGTTGGTGAGTAGGACCATCTTCACCCAAACCGATAGAGTCGTGAGTGTAAACAAAGATAGCGCGCTGCTTCATCAGAGCCGCCATACGAACCGCGTTACGAGCGTACTCCATAAAGATTAGGAAGGTCGCACCGTATGGGATGAAACCACCGTGCAGTGCGATGCCGTTCATGATCGCACTCATACCAAACTCACGCACACCGTAGTGTAGGTAGTTACCGCTCGCATCATCAGCGCTAATTGCTTTAGAGCCAGACCACAGTGTCAGGTTAGAACCTGCTAGGTCGGCAGAACCACCTAAGAACTCTGGCAGGATAGGTCCTAGTGAGTTAAGAGCGTTTTGCGAAGCCTTACGAGACGCGATGGTCTCACCCTTTTCAGCTACTTCTGCAATCCAAGCATCCGCTTTTTCAGAGAAATCGGCAGGCAACTCACCTGACAGGCGACGCATCAACTCCGCTGCAAGCTCAGGGAAGGCTTCAGAGTACTCTGCAAGGCGTTCGTTCCACTCGTTTTCAAGAACACTGCCCGCTTCACGTGCATCCCAACCCTCTGCGATCTCTTCTGGGATCTCAAATGGGGCGTGTGGCCAGTTCAACTCTTGGCGAGCCAAAGCGATCTCGTCGTCACCTAAAGGTGCACCGTGACAATCCTCTTTGCCCTGCTTGTTTGGCGCACCAAAGCCGATGATTGTTTTACAGCAGATCAACGTTGGCTGATCTTCGTTCGCTTGAGCTGCTTCAACAGCAGCAATGATCTGTTCCGCATCGTGACCATCAACGCCACGAATCACCTGCCAGCCGTAAGATTCAAAACGTGCAGGCGTGTCATCGCTGAACCAACCTTCAACCTCACCGTCAATCGAGATGCCGTTGTCATCCCAAAATGCGATCAGTTTGCCAAGACCCAGAGTACCCGCTAGTGAACAAGCTTCGTGTGAGATACCCTCCATCAGACAGCCATCACCCATGAATGCGTAGGTGTGGTGGTCGATAATCTCATGGCCTGGGCGGTTGAATTGAGCCGCTAGTGTCTTCTCAGCGACAGCCATACCAACGGCGTTAGTGATACCTTGCCCCAAAGGCCCAGTCGTCGTCTCTACGCCTGGGCAGTAACCATACTCTGGGTGACCCGCCGTTTTAGCATGCAGTTGGCGGAAGTTAGCCAGATCTTCTGCACTGACGTCGTAACCGGTTAGGTGCAACAAGGAATAGATCAGCATCGAACCGTGGCCGTTTGACAGTACGAAACGGTCGCGATCAAACCAGTGAGGGTTGCTTGGGTTATGCTTCATGAACTCATTCCAGAGTACTTCGGCAATATCCGCCATTCCCATTGGGGCACCTGGGTGACCAGATTTGGCTTTCTGAACAGCATCCATGCTCAATGCGCGGATCGCATTGGCTAACTCACGGCGAGATGACATTAATCTACTCCTGCGGGGGGTATTAAAAATTGAGGAGTAAATTCTCTCGCAGACGGGGCTTAGATTCAAATGACATTAGCTAAAATGACTCAATTTCATGGGTAATGATCAAAGGTTTCATCGAAGAAGAGCTCTTTTTACTTAGAACTCGACTCTTAACCGGTTACAATGGCTGCCACATTTTGAGAGCTGTGCATGTGCGGCTCGACCTAACCCATAGGATTTACTCATGAGCGAATATTCGATTTTCACCTCTGAATCAGTTTCAGAAGGGCACCCAGATAAGATTGCCGATCAGATCTCTGATGCAGTCTTAGACGCGATTTTAAAAGAGGACAAGTACGCACGAGTGGCGTGTGAGACCATGGTGAAAACCGGGGTTGCGATTGTCTCTGGTGAGATCAGCACCACCTCTTGGATTGATCTTGAAGATCTTGTTCGTGACGTGATTAATGACATCGGCTACACCTCTTCAGATGTAGGTTACGATGGTGATACCTGTGGTGTGATCAACATCATCGGTAAACAGTCTGTGGATATCGCTCAGGGCGTTGATCGTGCGAAACCTGAAGATCAAGGCGCCGGTGACCAGGGTTTGATGTTCGGCTACGCGTCGAACGAAACCGATGTTCTAATGCCTGCTCCAATTACCTTTGCCCATCGTCTTGTAGAGCGCCAAGCAGAAGCCCGCAAATCAGGCTTGCTGCCTTGGTTGCGTCCAGACGCGAAATCTCAGGTGACTTGTCGTTACGAAAACGGTAAGCCGGTCGCGATTGATGCGGTTGTTCTTTCGACGCAACACAATCCAGATGTCACCCAGAAAGATCTTCAGGAAGCGGTTCAAGAGCTGATCATTAAGCATGTTCTGCCAGCTGATCTACTGCATGCTGGCACTAAGCTGCACATCAACCCAACCGGTAAATTTGTTATCGGCGGTCCCGTCGGTGACTGTGGTCTGACGGGTCGTAAGATCATTGTTGATACCTACGGCGGCATGGCACGTCACGGTGGTGGGGCGTTCTCGGGCAAAGATCCATCAAAAGTGGACCGTTCAGCAGCGTATGCAGGTCGCTATGTGGCTAAGAATATCGTCGCTGCAGGCCTTGCAGATCGTTGTGAGATTCAAGTCTCTTACGCGATTGGTGTTGCAGAACCGACCTCAGTTTCAATCAACACCTTCGGCACTGGCAAGATCTCGGATGAGAAGATCATCGAGTTGGTTCGCGAGACCTTTGATCTGCGCCCGTACGCAATCACAAACATGTTAGATCTACTGCACCCTATGTACCGCCAGACAGCGGCATACGGTCACTTTGGTCGTGATCCATTTGAGATGACCGTTGGTGATGACACCTTCACGGCCTTCCCATGGGAGAAGACCGATAAAGCAGACGCGTTAAAATCAGCTGCAGGCGTCTAATCGCCAACTAATAGTGGCTAAGGGTAGGCGAAAGCCTGCCCTTTTTTGTGTCTAAATCCAGCCTGACGCACCCTAATTGTCATGGCATAATCAGTGGCAGAGTAACCAGAGAATCAGTATGCGAATACCCCGTGTCTACCTAGACCTACCACTGAGCACCGGAACAGAAATTGAACTGCCAGAAGCCGCTCACAATCACCTAGTGAAAGTGTTGCGTATGAAGCAAGGGTTCAAACTCGTACTATTCAACGGTGATGGTTTTGACTATCAGGCCGAGCTATCGAGCGTGGCAAAGCGTGAATCCAGTGTGCGGATCATTGCGGCCGACCCGAATGATCGCGAATCCCCGATCGACATTCATATTGGGCAGGGACTTTCGCGCGGTGAACGCATGGACTATGCCGTGCAAAAAGCGACAGAGTTGGGAGTACAAAGCCTGACCCCCCTTTTCACGGATCGTTCCGAGGTCAAACTAACAGCCGATCGCCAAGAGAAGCGATCAGCTCACTGGCAGCAGATCGCGATCAGCGCCAGCGAACAGAGTTTTCGGGCTAAGCCGATGAGCGTAAACGCTCCTCTGTCACTGACAGAGTGGATCGAACAGAGTGATGCTGAATTAAAACTGATTCTTCATCCACACCTTGAGCTCACATCGCTCAACAGTGAGCCAAGACCCTCCAGCGTGGCACTGCTGATTGGACCGGAAGGTGGTTTAGAAGAGAGCGAAGTCGAGCTGGCACTGCAAAAAGGATTTAAGCCCTGGTTACTGGGCAGTCGAATATTACGCACAGAGACCGCCCCCGTCGCAGCGGCATCGGTACTAAACTACCTCTGGGGTGACTTCTCATAAAAGGAAAGAGAGATGAGCATTAAACTGGGCATCGTCATGGACCCTATTGACGACATCAACTACAAAAAAGACAGCTCTTTGGCGATGCTCTGGGCAGCGCAGCAGAAAGGGTGGGAGCTGTACTATATGGAGCAGTCCGATCTCTACTCAAGAGATGGGGATGTTCGTGCTCGTATGGCGCCGATTAGCGTCGATATGAACCCGAACAAGTGGTTCGAACGTGAAGCCTACCAAGATCTATCGCTAACAGAGCTCGATGTCATATTGATGCGAAAAGACCCACCTTTCGACAATGAATTTATCTACACCACCCATCTTTTGGCGGTTGCTGAAGCCGCCGGTGTGCTTATCGTAAACCGCACTCAGAGCCTGCGCGATTTCAACGAAAAACTATTTGCCACGCACTTCCCGCAATGCTGCCCGCCGGTACTGGTCAGTCGTTCAGAGGAGCGATTAAAAGCCTTTCATGCTGAGCATAAGGACGTCATTTTCAAACCCTTGGATGGTATGGGTGGCAGCTCTATCTACCGCATCAAAGAGGATGGTTTGAACCTAGGGGTGGTGATAGAGACGCTGACAAAATTTGGCCAAGAGACCATTATGGCGCAGCGCTACATCCCTGAGATTGTCGAGGGAGATAAACGCATATTGATGATCAATGGCGAGCCTATCGACTATGCACTGGCACGCATTCCAAGTCAGGGAGAGACTCGCGGTAATCTAGCCGCAGGGGGACGAGGCGAAGGCCGCCCACTGAGCGAACGTGATCGTTGGATTGCTGCACAGGTGGGGCCCAAACTGCGCGAAGCAGGGCTTCTATTTGTCGGCTTGGATGTGATTGGTGACTACCTAACCGAGATCAATGTCACCAGCCCGACCTGTATTCGTGAACTCAATGATCAGTTCGGTTTGGACATCGGCATGCAGTTAATGGACTGCATCGAGGAGCAACTCGCTCAGCAATGAACTTAACCGCCTCGCCAAAACCGATCAATCGATTAGCTGCATGGTGTGCAGATGCCGATGAGCGTCTGCGCTTTATGCTGGTATTGGCACTGGCTCTGCACGCACTGATCATACTTTTGGTCGGATTTGATGCACTGAAAACAGAGCAATCATCTAAAACACTAGAGATCACCTTTGCGATTAATCAGGATCCACAGGCACCTATAGACCCTGCCTATTTGGCACAGCACCAGCAATTAGGTCAGGGCGATTCACAAACAAACCAAGAGGCGAGTGTTGTTGAGCCTGCGCTGTTCAGGTCTGACAAGATCAACCAACTCTCGGCACAGATCAGTGCACAATCCGGAACGGGCTTAGCTCCTTCGAATGCTGAGGGCGTCAACGACCAAACTCAGCAAGCTAAATCGGGTACCAATGAGCTGTTAGCAGCCAATACCCAAGCGCTGCTTAAAGCCAATCAACAGACTGATTCCATTCAGACTAACGCCTCGAATCCCTTAGCAGGCGACTCAACGGCTCTGTTTAAAGCGTCAGAGGAGATCGCCTCTTTGGAAGCGCGCTTAAAAGATGAGCAGCGAAAATTAGAGAGTCGCTCACGCACGGGGCGTGTCACTTCGCTTTCGACCTTGGCCAAAGCTGATGCACTCTATCTAGAGCGCTGGCGTCAGAAAATCGAAACGATAGGTAATCTCAACTACCCTATCGAAGCGCGACGCAAGGGCATTGAAGGCAGTCTGCAGATGCTAGTCACTTTAGCCGCTGATGGGAGCGTCAAGCAGTTAGAGATCCTCAAAAGTTCTGGCTACTCAATACTGGATGATGCCGCCGTTCGGACGGTTAGGAGCGCTTCACCCTTCGAGCCCTTCCCTAATGAGATGCGCCAGCGGCTGGACCGACTGGAGATCATTCGCACTTGGAAATTTGAGAAAAATACCCAAGTGTACTGATATCGAAACATTTTCAGCTTACACTGAGGGTGTAAAAAGATTCGACGTTGTTAAAGGAGAAAGAGATGAGTAATGCCAACCTACTCAAGCACCACTTCTTGATGTCTATGCCCAGTCTGGAGAGTGACTACTTTAGCAACAGCCTCATCTATCTTTGTGAGCACAATGAAGAGGGGGCCATGGGGATTGTGGTCAATAAGCCGCATGACATTCCTATGGATGAGATCCTTGATCAGCTCGATCTCCCTGAAAACTCTCCCTTGAACTATCAGCCTGTTTACCAAGGCGGACCGGTCTCTGAAGAGCATGGGTTTATTCTGCACAGACAGGGCGAGCAAGCTTGGAAATCCTCACTACACCTACCCGAGCAACTGACGTTAACCACATCCCTTGATGTTCTAGAGGCCATTTCGCGTGGCGAGGGGCCTGAAGACTATCTGTTCGCTTTAGGTTATGCGGGCTGGGGACCGGGGCAGCTCGATGAAGAGATGAGTCAGAACCTATGGTTAAGCTCACCCGCAAATTTAGATATACTGTTCGATGTTGAACCCGAATTTAGACTCTCATCCGCAGCGTCTACTCTGGGTGTCGACCTAAACCTAATCTCCGCACAGGCGGGGCACGCATAATTAAGGTCCAATGACTGAGTTAACTGAGAGCGCACTGGGATTCGATTTTGGCTTACGCAGAATTGGTGTTGCCTTTGGTCAGTCATTAACAGCCACCGCCCAACCTCTAAATCCAATTGCTGCAAAAGATGGCATCCCCGATTGGAGTTTAGTCGATAAAATGATTGCTGAATGGCAGCCAAAGACGATCGTTGTGGGACTGCCATTGAACATGGATGGCACTATCAGTGATATGGCGCGACGAGCGAGAAAATTCGCCAACCGCCTGCATGAACGATCTAAAATACCCTGCTTTCTTTTTGATGAACGATTAACATCTCAAGAGGCTAAATCGATTCATCTTGAGAATGGCGGATCAGCCGATTTCGGTGCAGAATCTGTCGACGGTATCGCCGCTCAATTGATGTTAGAAGGTTGGTTTCTTCAAGAACAGCGCATACCAAGCCATGCAAGGCTTGAGGACTATTATGACCAGTAAAACTTTGGACGCTGAACAGCTCCTAACAAGAATGTGTGACAGCACACAGCAGTTAATCGAGACACGCGGCTTAGATAACCCGTACATCATTGGCATTCATAGTGGCGGTGTTTGGTTGGCTGAACGTCTTCACCAACACCTGGGGATTCAGGATGAGATGGGGGTGCTGGACATCTCCTTCTATCGTGACGATTTCACTCGCGTTGGATTGAACCCTAAAGTAGGGGTTTCAAAGCTGCCAAGCGCAACCGAAGATCGCAACATTATCTTGGTTGACGACGTGTTAATGAGTGGTCGCACAGCTAGAGCCGCGCTCAATGAACTGTTCGATTTTGGTCGTCCAGCCTCTGTGACACTGGTCACCCTGATTGACCTACAACGCCGCGAACTGCCGATTCAAGCTGATGTCATCGGTGGAACCCTGACGTTATCAAGCGATCAACAGGTAAAGCTAACAGGCCCATCTCCCCTTGAACTGACCATCAGTCAGCGTAGCAAATAATAGGAAGCGAACATGTTTAACTTTCCTGACCCAACTCAAGCGCAGCTAACCGAAGATGGCCAGCTAAAGCACTTTTTAGATATCGAGGGGCTGCCAGAGTCACTGCTATTAGAACTGCTAGATACGGCTGACTCTTTTGTGGATATGAGTGAGCAGCAGGTTAAAAAGGTGCCGCTTCTTCGGGGTAAAACCGTGGCCAACCTCTTTTTTGAGAACAGTACACGTACATTGTCGACCTTTGAGCTAGCCGCTAAGCGCCTATCGGCTGACGTTCTGAATTTAAACATCAGCACCAGCTCCACAAAAAAAGGGGAGACGCTAAAAGACACCTTGATGACCTTGGAAGCGATGCATTCGGATATGTTTGTCGTTCGCCACTCGGATAGCGGTGCGGCTCACTTCATTGCCAGCCAGGTCACACCCAACGTCGCCATCATCAATGCCGGTGACGGTCGTCACGCACACCCGACCCAAGCGATGCTGGATATGATGACTATTCGTCGCCATAAAGGTGGCTTTAAGCATCTAAAAGTCGCGATCGTCGGCGATATACTTCATTCGCGTGTAGCTCGCTCACAGATTCATGCCTTAAGGATTCTCGGTGTACCCGAGATTCGTCTGATCGCACCTCGTACACTGCTACCGCGTAATGTCGAGATGCTTGGGGTCAAAGTTTTTACCGACATGGCACAGGGTCTTCGTGATGCCGATGTCGTCATCATGCTTCGTCTGCAAAAAGAGCGTATGACCTCCGCTCTGTTACCGAGCGAGTCTGAGTTCTTCAAACTCTATGGCCTATCAGAGGAGAAGCTCGCCTTTGCACACCCTGAGGCGATCGTTATGCACCCAGGGCCGATTAACCGAGGCGTTGAAATCGCGTCCTCCGTAGCTGACGGACCTAAATCGGTGATACTGAATCAGGTCACCAACGGCATTGCCGTTAGGATGGCCGTTATGTCGATGGCGATGAGTGGCCAGGTTGCGGAGAGAGCAAAAAAATTAGAGGCAGGAGAGTAAACAGTGCAGATTAAAATTGCCGGCGGGCGCATTATCGACCCTGCACAAAATATAGATCGAATTGATGACCTCTACATTGTCAAAGGACGCATCGCCGCCATAGGAGAGGCGCCAGAGGGCTTCTCTGCTGACGAAGAGTTTGATGCTGAAGGACAGATCGTCTGCCCCGGTCTCATCGATCTATGTACCCATCTGCGTGAACCAGGTTTAACGCAAAAAGGGACTATCGCATCCGAGACTGCCGCTGCCGCTGCTGGCGGCATTACCACACTGGTAGCCTCACCTAACACCAAACCGGTCGTAGACAGCACAGCGGTTGCTGAACTGGTACAAGATCGTGCAACCGATGCCGGTATGGCACGAGTGCTACCGCTAGGAGCGCTGACACAGTCAATGCAAGGCGAGCAGCTTGCGCCACTGCATGCACTGGCGAGCTCAGGCTGTATCGGTTTCACTAACGGTCGTCACCCGATCGATAGCTCGCGTGTAATGCTAAGAGCGCTTGAATACGCGGCCACACATGACCTGTTGGTAGTGTTTCAAGCGGAAGATCGAGCACTGGCTGCCGAGGGTTGTATGCACGAAGGCACCACCGCCACTCGTCTTGGCTTGAACGGCATTCCTTCCGCTGCTGAAACCATAGAGGTATCACGCTGCTTGATTCTGATTGAAGAGACCGGTGTAAGGGCTCACTTCGGCCAGCTTTCCTGTGCTCAGTCAGTTCTATTAATTCAGAGTGCCCGTGAACGAGGTCTCAATGTGACCGCTGATGTGGCGATTCACAACCTGCTTCTGACAGATGAGGAGGTTAATGGTTTTAACAGCCTATTCCATGTCATCCCACCGCTGCGTTCGCAGCTGGATCGTGCGGGACTGCGTCAAGGCTTAGTCACCGACACACTGGATGCCATCTGTTCCGATCATCAGCCTCAGGATGCTATTTCAAAAGAAGCACCTTTCGCGGCGACTGAACCAGGAATTAGTGGACTTGAAACACTATTACCGCTGAGCCTAATGTTGGTAGAGCAGCAGTTGATCGCCCTGCCTCAGCTGATTGAAAAATTGACAGCGGGTCCTGCGAAAGTGCTAGGCATCGAAGCCGGCTCTCTCGAAGTCGGGGCTGATGCAGATGTGTGTGTCTTTGATCCAGAAGCGACCTGGACGGTCAACAGTGAAACGCTCAAATCTCGTGGTAAGAATACCCCGTTCATCAACACTGAACTGAAAGGCCGTGTGACACTGACTCTACTCAATGGTCAGCCAGTACATCGCTTAAGTTAATAGTCTGAAAACGAAAAGACCCAGCCGATGCTGGGTCTTTTTTTGCCTATTTATGGACCAATCAGTGATTCAGAGTATCGTCTGAATCTTGAAGAGTAAATGACGGTAGATCCTCACCTTCTTGCTTACCCCCCTCATCACTGAGTTTGATCATCAAACGCAGATCATTTGACGAGTCAGCAAAGGACAGTGCCACTTCGTAAGTGATGACACCCTCTTTGTAGAGCGCAAACAGTGCCTGATCGAAGGTCTGCATGCCAAGATTGCTCGATTTCTTGATGACATCTTTAATCTCGTGCACCTCACCTTTGCGAATCAGATCCTGAATCAGCGGCGTGTTGATTAGCACTTCAATGGCCGCTCTTCGCCCCTTACCATCCGCAGTGGGCAGCAGTTGCTGCGCGACAATCGCTTTCAAGTTAAGTGATAGATCCATCCAGATCTGATTATGATGCTCAGGGCCAAAGAACGAGATGATACGGTCAAGGGCTTGGTTCGCATTGTTAGCATGAAGCGTTGCCAAACAGAGGTGGCCGGTCTCAGCGAATGCCAGAGCGTACGCCATGGTTTCAGCCGAGCGGATTTCACCCATCAAGATGACATCTGGTGCCTGACGTAAGGTGTTTTTCAGTGCTACTTCAAACGACTCAGTATCAAGCCCCACTTCACGTTGAGTCACGATCGACTTTTTATGATGGTGAATGTACTCAATGGGGTCTTCAACCGTAATGATATGCCCCGCAGCATGCTCATTACGGTAATCAATCATTGATGCCAGAGAGGTCGATTTACCGGTAGAGGTACCACCGACAAATAGGATCAAACCACGCTTCGTCATCGAGAGATCTTTAAGCACCTCAGGAAGTTTGAGCTCCTCCATAGTCGGTATGTGGTTAGCTATAGAACGCAGCACCATTCCCGGCGTGTTTCGTTGCACATAGGCGCTAACACGAAAACGACCGATACCGTTCACACTCAGTGCAAAGTTACACTCATTGGTTGCTTCAAATTCGGCCAGCTGCTTGTCACTCATCGTACTGTAAACCAGTGCACGTGATTGTGATGAGTTGAGCGACTCACGTGTCAGTGGCTTGATCGTGCCGTCCACCTTGATAGAAGGGGGTGCACCCGCAGTGATGAACAGATCTGAACCACCGCGCTCGGTCATTACTTTTAATAGCTGTGTAAAATCCACGGGTTACCTCACTTAAAATATCGAAGGGTCTTTAGCGCGAGCAGCCGCTTGCTCTGGCGTGATAAAGCCTTTTTGAACCAGCTCTAAAAGGGCCTGATCCAAGGTCTTCATACCCACCTGGGAACCCGTCTGAATGGCTGAATACATCTGAGCCACTTTATCTTCCCGAATCAGGTTACGTATGGCAGATGTCCCGATCATGATCTCGTGAGCTGCGACTCGACCGCCGCCTGTCTTCTTCAAAAGGGATTGAGAGATAACGCCCTGCAGCGATTCAGAGAGCATTGAACGGACCATATCTTTCTCTGCGGCTGGAAAGACATCGATGATACGGTCAATGGTTTTCGCTGCCGAGGTGGTATGCAGAGTGCCGAAAACTAAGTGTCCAGTCTCTGCTGCAGTCAACGCAAGACGAATGGTCTCTAGGTCACGCATCTCACCCACTAGGATGACATCGGGGTCTTCACGCAGCGCCGAACGCAGTGCCGCATCAAATCCAAGGGTATCTCGATGCACCTCACGCTGGTTAATCAGACACTTTTTACTCTCGTGTACAAATTCGATGGGATCCTCAATCGTCAATATATGCTCAGATCGAGAGTCATTGATGTAATCGATCATCGCTGCCAGCGTGGTCGACTTACCGGAACCGGTTGGTCCTGTCACTAGAACCAGCCCTTTTGGCTGGTCGGAGAGCTGCTGGAAGACCTTACCCATGCCAAGATCATCCATAGTCAGCACTTTACTGGGGATGGTACGAAATACCGCTGCCGCTCCGCGGTTTTGAACAAAACCATTAACACGAAAACGCGCCAGCTGAGGTACTTCAAAGGAGAAATCGACTTCTAACTTCTCTTCGTACTCTTTACGCTGCTTGTCATTCATAATGTCATACAGCAACCCATGGACCTGTTTATGATCCATCGATGGCAGTTTGATGCGACGCACATCACCGTCGACACGGATCAACGGCGGCATACCCGCCGTTATGTGCAGATCGGATGCTCCTTGCTGTACAGCAAAGGCTAAAAGTTCGGTAATATCCATAATTGAGTTCACCCTAGCGGAAACGACCGCATCAACCTCATGAGTAGTGACACATATGACTAGCATAGCAGAGAGCCTGAAAAAGGTGAGATCCGAGATAGAAAAAGCCTGCGCTGAGTCAAACCGTTCTGAAAAAGAGGTATGCCTACTAGCCGTCAGTAAGACCCGCAGTGTGGATGAGGTCGTCGAACTGGCTCGCTTAGGGCAACGTGCTTTCGGTGAAAATTATCTGCAAGAGGCGCTGGATAAAATATCCGCTCTTGAGCCCCTTAATCTCGAATGGCACTTTATTGGCCCCATTCAATCCAACAAAACGAAGCCAATCGCAGAGCAATTTGCCTGGGTCCATAGTGTCGATAGACTGAAAATCGCACAACGTCTGTCAGCACAACGGCCTTACTATGCCGAGGACTTAAACATCTGCTTGCAGGTTAATATTAGCTGTGAAGAGAGCAAATCTGGCTGCCTTCCAGATGAAGCGCTCGAGCTCGCCAAACAGATTGCCGAACTCCCCAAAATAAACTTACGTGGTTTAATGGCTATACCAGAAGCGACTGAGGATGTTGAACTACAAAAAGAGCGTTTTTGTCAGGTGAGAACTCTGTTTGAAGAGATCAAACAAACGATACCCAGTCTGGATACCCTATCAATGGGCATGTCGGGTGATCTGGATGCCGCCATTGAAGAGGGCGCAACCATCGTTCGTATTGGTACGGCTCTATTCGGCCCACGCAACTACAACAAATAATTTTTAGGAGAAAAGTGTGGCACAGCCATCTATCGCATTTATTGGTACAGGCAACATGGCCGGTGCAATCCTTGAGGGCTTAATTGCAACGGGATACCCCGTCGACAAGCTATGGGCCACACGTCGCCAGCTCGATAAGTTGGCAAGTTTCGCTGAGCGTGGCGTTCACACAACGACCGATAACCATCTCGCGATTAACGCTTCGGAAATTGTTGTAATCTCCGTTAAGCCGCAGATGATGCGCGATACACTGACTGAGTTAGCACCCACACTGCAACAGCGTAAACCGCTGTTAATCTCTGTGGCAGCAGGCATAAGCTGCGACTCTTTGGAGCGTTGGGCCGGCGGTGAACTGGCCGTGATTCGTTCAATGCCGAACACGCCATCTCTACTCAAATTAGGCGCCAGCGGCCTGTTTGCCAACCCTAGAGTGAGTGATGAGCAGAAAGCTCAAGCCTCTTCAATTGCAGAAGCGGTCGGCATTGCTACCTGGTGTGATACTGAAGAGGGCATCGATCAGGTAACTGCAGTTTCGGGGTCAGGCCCTGCTTACTTCTTCCTAATGATGGAGAAGATGATTGAAGCGGCACAAGCGCTCGGCATGAGTCCTGAAGCGGCGCGTCAACTAACCATTCAAACCGCCAAAGGGGCTGCAGAGATGGCCGCTCAAACTGGGATTGAACCGGCCCAGTTGCGAAAAAATGTCACCTCCCCAGGCGGTACCACTGAGCAAGCGATTAACAGCTTCGAACAGGATCAACTGGGCGAGGTTGTGTTACGAGCAATGACCGCCTGCAAGAACCGTGCAGCAGAGATGAGTGAGCAACTCGGTAAAGACTAATGGCTGCAAAACAGCTACTCTTAAACACTTGTCATCATTAAGCGAACTATAGGATTGAACATGGCTGGCGATACACTGACATTAATCATTCGAACGATTGGTGAAGTTTTTGCATTTATTCTGCTTCTGCGTTTTTTACTGCAGGCGAGTGGCGCTGACTATTACAATCCGATCTCTCAATCGGTGGTTCGCTTTACCCAAGTTCCTTTGGCTCCACTGCAGAAACTGGTTCCAAGAATTGGGCGTTTAGACATCTCCCCGTTGGTATTAGCCTTCGCAGTTAAAGTGGCTGTTGTTGTCGCGATTATATTCTTTACACAGGGCAACATCCCCAACATGTTGGGCGCGGCACTGTTTGGCCTATTCGGGGTGCTTGATGGCATTCTCACCATCTACTTTTGGGCTGTTATTGGGTCTGTGATTCTCTCCTGGGTAGCCCCAAACAGCTACCACCCTGGTCCACAGCTCATCATGCAGATCACAGAGCCCGTGTTCTCCTTGGCGCGCAAAGTCATTCCACCTATTGGCGGTCTGGATCTATCACCGATTTTGATCTTTTTAGTGATTCAAATTCTACAATCTCAAATCACTCGTCTGGTCATGTAACTGAACCCGTGGTTTGCTAGAATTAAATACTGTTTCACGTACAGCATTGCACAGGAGATAGCCTAATGCCGGCTAGCTTGCCAACGGATTCCGTCGGTATCGTTACACCAGAATTGATTCACTTTGCCGAGCCTCTCTCTTTGGCTTCCGGCCGAGTGCTGCCTGAATACGATCTAATGGTTGAGACCTACGGGCAACTCAATGCGGATTGCTCAAATGCGGTTTTGATCTGCCATGCGCTTTCGGGTCACCACCATGCGGCGGGATATCATTCAGAGAGTGATAAATACCCTGGCTGGTGGGACAGTGCTATTGGTCCTGGGAAGCCGATCGACACGAATCGCTTTTTTGTTGTGTCGTTGAATAACCTTGGTGGCTGTCACGGCTCAACAGGCCCGACTTCCATCGACCCAAACACCGGAAAACCTTACGGACCAGACTTTCCTTTTGTTACCGTTCGAGACTGGGTCAACAGTCAGGTTCGACTTGCAGACCACTTCGGTATCCAACGTTGGGCAGCGATTGTGGGTGGCAGCTTGGGCGGTATGCAGGCTATGCAGTGGTCAATCGACTTCCCTGAAAGACTGGGTCACGCGTTAATCATCGCCTCTTCACCAAAGTTAACGGCACAGAATATCGCGTTCAATGAGGTGGCTAGACAGGCTATTTCGAAAGACCCTCAGTTCCACGAGGGACGCTATTACGATCACGAAACCCTTCCCAAAACAGGGCTCTCACTGGCTCGAATGATTGGCCACATCACCTATCTATCTGATGATGGCATGGCCGAGAAGTTTGGTCGTGAGATGCGCACGGGTGAGCTGAGTTTCGACTTAAATACTCAATTCCAAGTCGAAAGTTACCTTCGATACCAAGGTGAGAAGTTTTCGACGGCGTTCGATGCAAATACCTACCTGTTAATGACAAAAGCGCTGGATTACTTTGATCCCGCATCAGAGTATGGCGATGATCTTTCAAAAGCATTAAGCCAGGCTAGCTGTAAATTTCTCGTCGTCTCGTTTACAACAGACTGGCGCTTCTCTCCCGAGCGCTCGCGTGAGATTACCGATGCACTGGTCGCAGCCAATAAAGATGTTAGCTACGCAGAAATCGACTCTGATCACGGACACGACGCCTTCTTAATCGATAGCCCTCGTTACATGGCTGTTTTTAGAGCCTACATGAACCGTGTAGCCAATGAACTCAATCTAGGAGTCACCCATGAGAGCTGATTTAGAGATCATTGCAGACTGGATTCAACCCGAGGCGCGCGTCCTTGATATGGGTTGTGGTGACGGTGAACTGCTCGATTTTCTCTCCCAGCAAAAGCAGGTTGATGGCTTAGGTTTAGAGATCGATCATGACAATATCACTCACTGTATTGCTCGCGGTGTAAACGTCATTGAAAAAAACTTAGATGAAGGTCTTGCCAGCATAGACGACTCAAGCTTTGACAGCGTCGTTATGACGCAAGCGTTGCAGGTCATGCACCGTCCCGACTTGATCGTAGAGGAGATGTTGCGTATTGGTAATGAGGGGATCGTCACCTTCCCTAACTTTGCCCACTGGCGTGCGCGATTCTACTTGGCATTTCGCGGTAAGATGCCGGTCTCCAAGTTTCTCTCTTACAGTTGGTATGACACGCCAAACATTCACTTCTGTACCTTTAAAGATTTTGAAGCGCTCTGCATCGAGAGAAACATCCGAATCATTGAACGCACCGTAGTCGATAATGAGCACCGCCAGCGTTGGTGGCATAAGCTCTGGCCCAACATGATGGGTGAAATCGCGATCTACCGAATCACACGTTAGAGGTTGAGATTAATGATGCGTTCTTTAATGGTTCTATTACTCACTTCGCTATTTGCTCTGTCCGGTCATGCGGAACAGAAACAGATTGAGCGTGGTTATGAAGTGCACTATAACGCCTTCAACTCGAGTTTCGTTACCCCTGAAGTCGCCGCTGCAAATGGCATCCTGCGCAGTAAAGTGAGAGCTCTGGTCAATGTGGCTGTTTTCAAACTTGAGCAGAACGGTGACAAAACGGCTGTACGTGCCAATATAAAAGGCGAGGCGAGTAATTTGCTTCAACAGATTCAGACCATCGAATTCAAACCGATCATTGAAGGCGATGCAATCTACTACATTGGCGGGTTCCGCTTCAGCGAAGAGGAACGCATGACGATCGAGCTCGAGGTCACACCGGACCCTAACCAAGCTCCGATCAAGGTTAGCTTCAACCAAACCTTCTACACGGAGTAGGCATGAGCCAGCGGATTGTTTTAGCCAGCGGTAACCAGGGCAAACTCAAGGAGTTCTCAAAGATACTGGCCCCTTTGGATTTTGAGATCGTCTCCCAGGGAGACTTGGGTGTTGAAGATGCTGAAGAGACCGGTTTAAGTTTTGTCGAGAACGCGATCATCAAAGCCCGCAACGCCTGCGCTGCAACCGGCTTACCTGCCATTGCTGATGACTCAGGCCTTGAGGTGGATGCTCTCTCTGGAGCCCCTGGCATCTACTCTGCTCGTTTTGCAGGCCCAGGAGCCTCGGACCAACAGAATATAGATAAGCTTCTTCAAGAGCTTGGTGAGCTTGAAGCGGAGCAGCGCTCTGCACGATTTCGCTGTGTTCTGGTCTGTATGCGCCACCAGAATGATCCTACTCCACTGATCGCTGTGGGCAGCTGGGAAGGTAAGATTCTTGGTGCACCTGAAGGGGAGAATGGCTTTGGTTACGATCCTATATTCTGGTCACCTGAGTATGACTGCGCAGCAGCACAACTCACCCCAGAGCAGAAAAAAGCCGTCAGCCATCGCGGCAAAGCCGTTGCACAGCTGACAGAACAGCTGGCTGCTTTCCTCGCCTAAATGGATGCCAAGCTACCACCGCTGTCACTCTATGTGCACGTGCCTTGGTGCATTCGAAAGTGTCCATATTGTGACTTCAATTCGCACCAAGTCAGAGATGAGATTCCTGAATCACTCTACTTGGACCGACTCATTTCAGAACTAAAAAACGAGCAACACCTAACGTCTGGTCGACCCATACATTCGATCTTCATCGGTGGCGGGACACCTAGCCTTCTAAAACCGGAAAGCTACGCCAGATTACTTGAGGCTGTTAAATCAAACTACAGCCTAGAACCAGACGCTGAAATTACTATGGAAGCAAACCCTGGGACTTTTGAACAAGAGAAGTTTGAAGGGTTTGCAGATGCGGGCATCAATCGGTTGTCGATTGGCGTGCAGAGCTTTGATGATGATCGGCTGAGAGCTCTTGGCCGAATCCATACAGGCGGCGAAGCCGTTAAAGCCATTCAATCAGCAACAAAACTGTTTCAACGGACCAATATCGATCTGATGCACGGACTACCCGGTCAAACCCCGGACGCTGCGTTGAATGATCTTGAGCAGGCTATCGCGTTTGAACCTGATCAAATCTCTTGGTATCAACTGACGATTGAGCCCAACACAGAGTTTGCAGCTAAACCGCCCTCTCTACCGATCGAGGAGTTCTTATGGGCTATTCAGGAGCAGGGCAGTGAACTGCTAAAACGTCATGGTTATGAGCAGTATGAGATTTCCGCCTTCGCACGACCAGGCGGTGAATCAAAACACAACCTCAACTACTGGCAGTTCGGTGACTACTTAGGTATTGGTGCCGGCGCACACGCTAAGATTTCCCGCTGGGAGCAAGGTCAGCTGCTGATTGAACGTATTCATAAACAGCGCCAACCCAAGGCTTACATGAATGCCATCGACCCAGTTGCAGGTAGAGAGATCATAGAATCCGAGGCTCTGCCCTTTGAGTTTATGCTCAACGCCTTGCGCCTGAAATCGGGCGTTGCCACAGAGCTTTTTGAGCAGAGCACTGGATGTTCGATTGAACGTATAGAACCTCTGCTATCAAAAGCTCGTCAACGTGGCATGTTAATTGAAGAGCCAACCAGAATTGCTCCTACCCAAGAGGGGCAGCTGTTCCTGAATGATCTATTAGAGATGTTTATCGATTGAGGCTAGCGACGATCTTAGGGATCTCACTAATCGTCTCAGCGTGCCAGTCAGCATCCACCTCAATGGCCCACTCCAGCCCTTCGGGGTTGACCCAGATGGTATGCATTCCAATCTCTTTAGCCGCCTGAATATCATTAATCGGGTGATCACCCACATGAACCACCTCATCAGCCTTGACCGAAGCAAACTCTAAAGCCTTCTCAAACATCAGAGGATGGGGCTTCGCAGTACCCACTCCATCAGCATTAAATTGAAAATCGAACCACTGAGCTAAGGGGGTTTTAGCGACCTCAGCATTACCATTACTCAATGCACCGATCAGCAATCCTTGATCTTTAAGTTGCTGTAACATGTCGATCACCTGGTCGTAGGGCGTGACCGCGTGGCGATGATGTAAAAACAGATCAAAAGCTGCCGCCGCTTTGGATTCCGCCTCTTGTTGGGTAAGCCCCACTGAGACCATCCCCTCTTCAAGCAGACGTATACGCGTTTCTGTCATGCTGTGTGCAATTTCTGGATAGCGCTCAAGTAGAGAGCGACGCAGTGCTGACCCTTCGGCGAGATCACTGAGTGAATATCGCTCTGTGTAAGCTGGAACCTCGCGTTCTAGCCACTCCCACAACAGATCGTTCGCTTTAATCACAACCGGGTGGACGGCCCATAAGGTATCGTCGAGATCGAAGGTGACACACTTAATTTTTTTCACGTCGTTTAGCCCTTGGGTGTGAATTTTGATAGATCGATTTAAGTTGCTTGAAGTCTAGGTGCGTATAAATCTGAGTCGTACTGATATCGGCGTGACCTAATAGCTCTTGCACGGCACGAAGGTCACCAGAGCCGGCGAGCATTTCAGTCGCGAAACTATGACGCAGCCGGTGTGGGTATAAATTGCCTGCGACACCCGACTGTTCACCAAGCTCTTTCAAACGTTTCTCGACGCTGCGGGATGAGAGACGCTTGCCCAGCTTCCCGACAAACAGAGCTTCTTCATTGTAGTCGGCTAATGCCAAGCGCTCCTTTAGCCAAAGCTTAATGGCCTGCAGAGCCGCACCGCCCACTGGAACTTGGCGCATTTTGCGACCCTTACCCTCAACGATGACGGAGCCTGAACCTAAATCGATATCGCTTAGATTAATACCAACCAGTTCTGATACGCGCAGCCCACTGGAATAGAGCAGCTCCATCATGGCTAGATCACGAATCTTTAAGGGATCATCTTGTGGCGTGTCTAACACCTCATTCAAGGTCTCAGAACTCAGTGTTTGTGGAAGACGGCGAGGGGCTTTCGGCGCTTTAATGGCCAGAGCGGGATTATGTTCGCAGATCGATTGCTGATTCAGATATCGATAAAAGCTACGAAGTGCAGACAGCATTCGTTGCAACGATCGGCCCGACAGACCCTCTGAGTGCAGCTCGGCCACCGCGTAACGCAGAGGGCGCTCAGAGAGCTCAAGCCAGCCTGTGAATTCAATCAGTTGTAGCGTCTCTCGAAAGCGCTGAAGATCGCGCTGATAGTTGAAGACTGTTTTATCGGATAGCTGACGCTCGACACGGAGGTGCTCGGTAAAGCGAAATTCTAAATCGCTATCCGAGCAACCCATGCTAGCCTCGAATATTCATCAAACGCGCAAGGATTCTGCTTAGAACTTCGCCGATATACGCCAAAAATAGCGTTCCTTGCGTAGACTGGAAGTAGTTGGCGTCGTATGAGCCAATAACCAGAAGACCTAAAGATTCGCCCTTCACTAGAGGTACCACAGCGCAGGAGCCAACGGGCTTTTGAGGGTTTCTGAATAGGAAACGGGTCATCTGATCCGACAACTGTCCGCAGACCGGGCTTGATGAGTCGATCAACGGCTGAACAATTGACGTTTGACTGCGCGGCAACACTCTTAGTGAGTTAACGTCGAGCTCCGTATCCGAGAAGAGGATTAGCTCCACCTCATCGCCACTGAAGTCGCCACACAAGCTCTCTTCAAGTGCAATACTGACTTCATCAAAGCTGTCTGCCTCTAGCAGTGACAGAACCATCCGCTTGGTCTTACCGAATTGCCCGTCGTTATGACGCGCTGCTTCGATCATATCCGACAGGTGGATTTCGAGTGTATTGGCTTTTTCTCGCAGCATGCTGGTTTGACGTTCAACCAAGGAGACCGCCGAACCTCTCTGATGAGGTACCGTCAATTTCTCAAGTAACCAGGTATGGTTCTCAAAAAAACTGGGATTCTGTGCAAGCCACTCTGCAACTTGGTTTTCATCTAGCGGTTGGCTCATAGGTAGATCTGCCCTTCATACACCGAACTTACGGGACCAGTCATATTGACGGAGTGCCCTTCACCTAACCACTCAATCTCAAGATCACCTCCAGGCAAATGAACGGTGACTTTGCTATCGAGAAGGCCACGCAAACGACCTGACACGACGGCAGCACAAGCTCCAGTACCACACGCTTGAGTTTCACCTGCACCGCGCTCATAGACACGAAGATTCACCTCATTCTTAGAGATGACTTCCATAAATCCGATATTGGCACGGTTAGGGAAGACAGCATGAGATTCCAGCTCTGGCCCCCAGCTCTCAACAGGCGCGCCCTCAATGGAATCAACGACCAAGACAGCATGAGGGTTCCCCATGGAGACAGCACCAAACTCAACAGTTTCACCTGAAGCCAGTTGGGTCGAGTAGGTCGTGCTCTTCTCTGTGAAGCTGGTAGGCACTTCGACCGGATCCAACTCTGGAGCACCCATATCAACTTCAACCAGATCGCGACCCACAATGTTCAACACCGCGCGACCACGTGCTGTTTGTACCTTAATCGTATCTCGCAACACCAACCCTTTATCGCGAACAAATCGCGCAAAGCAGCGAGCGCCGTTGCCACAATGCTCAACTTCACTGCCATCAGCATTAAAAATACGGTAACGAAAATCCATATCCGGATCGGATGGCGGTTCGACCAACAACATCTGATCAAAACCGACACCAAAATTGCGATCCGAAAGCTGACGCACAAGGTCCGCGTTGACACGAACGCGTTGTGAGATGGCATCTATGACCATAAAGTCATTGCCCAAGCCATGCATCTTAGTGAATCGCAGTAGCATCAGCCTTCCTCTGACAGCAATGATTCACCGCGGACAAGATCAGCAAACTGCTCACGCTCACGAACCACTTGAAAGCGCGCATCATCCACCATCACTTCGGCCGCACGACCACGGGTGTTGTAGTTTGAAGCCATGACAAAGCCGTATGCGCCTGCCGAGCAGACTGCCAATAGATCACCTGGAGTCAGTGCCAACTTACGATCTTTGCCAAGGAAGTCGCCGGTTTCACAAATCGGACCGACTAGATCCCAAATGGCCTCTTCCGCGGATGACTCTAGCTGAGCTGGAATAATCTCTTGGTAAGCGCTGTATAGCGACGGGCGAATCAGATCGTTCATTGCCGCATCGATAATGGCAAAGTTCTTCTCTTCATTACGCTTAAGGAACTCAACCTTGGTGAGTAGAATTCCCGCGTTCGCAGAGATCGAACGGCCCGGCTCAAACACTAACTTAAGCTGACGATCACCCAAACGATCAATGATGGCATCGATGTAATCTTTGGGCTCTGGTGGTGTCTCGTCGGTGTAACAAACCCCTAAGCCACCGCCAAGGTCGAGGTGTTCGATCAGGATGCCCGCTTCCGCCAATCGATCGATCAATGCTAATAGGCGATCGAGCGCATCGAGGAAGGGATCGATTTCAGTCAACTGCGAACCGATGTGGCAATCAACGCCAACCACTTTAACGTTTGAAAGCTGAGCCGCTCGCTGATAAACCTCAAGAGCGGAATCAATGGCAATGCCAAACTTGTTCTCTTTTAGGCCTGTTGAGATGTAAGGGTGCGTGCCCGCATCGACATCTGGATTCACACGGAATGAAACATCGGCCACCTTGCCTAACTCAGCAGCGACCGCATTAACACGCTCCAGCTCTGATTCAGACTCGATATTGAAACAGTGGATGCCAACCTCTAGCGCACGAGCGATCTCTGCAGCTTGCTTGCCAACACCAGAAAAGACCACTTTGGAAGGATCCGCACCCGCCAAAAGTACGCGTTCTAATTCACCCTGAGAGACAATATCAAAGCCTGCTCCCAACTTAGCCAATACGTTTAATACAGCTAGGTTGGAGTTAGATTTAACCGCAAAGCAGACCAATGCATCGCGCCCTGCTAACGCATCAGCATAAGCCAAATAGCCTCGTTCTAGGGCATCACGCGAGTAAACATAAGCGGGCGTGCCAACCGT
Source organism: Marinobacterium sp. xm-a-152 (assembly GCF_013282965.1). NCBI lineage: Bacteria > Pseudomonadati > Pseudomonadota > Gammaproteobacteria > Oceanospirillales > Oceanospirillaceae > Marinobacterium > Marinobacterium sp. xm-a-152. The sequence goes on from NZ_WBYI01000003.1 coordinate 220,895, forward strand.
ATTAGCGATCTCTGCAACAGAGACATCTTCCGCAAACAGTTGACCGTCGCGGTATTCAAAACTTTCCATTTTTTCTCTCTTAAGAGTTTGATTGCTGCGAAGCTTCAGCACCCGGCATCGACAATGGACCCTTCTGACCGCATCCAACGAGCGCACAACAGAACACCAGTGCAAAGAACATTCGCATAATCCACTCCAATTACGACCAACCCTTTAGGTGTCGGGTTTTGCTCAATAAAATTAAAGCCTGAGTATACCCTGATAATAGGCCTATAGGCGACCACGAATGGCCTATTTAGCACGGACAAAGCTGCGGAAATCGGTATAATGAAATTAATGTTTACAGGAGGTTAGACAATGAGTGATGCGATCTATTTAGAGCGTGTTGAAGAGACCCTCAACGCACTCGAAGAGCTGTTAGACGATGCGGAATCCGATTTGGACTATGACAATAACGGCGCAATGATGACGATTAAGTGCCCTGACCGTAGCCAGATTATCCTAACGCGCCAGCCTCCAGTGAAGCAGCTTTGGCTGGCAACCCGCACACAAGGGCTGCATTTTGACTACGATGAAGCTCAACAGGCTTGGGTTTTAGATTCTGACGGCTCGCTGCTACGAACTCATCTAATGGCTGCATTCGCCGATCAAACCGACGAACAGCTCGACCTATCTGAGATCTAATTAATGAAAATTCTTGTTACAGGTGCAGCCGGCTTTATTGGTTTTCACGTCAGCCAGTGGCTATGCAACCGCAGTGATGAGGTTGTCGGTATCGATAACCTTAATGACTATTACGAAGTGAGTTTGAAAGAGGCGCGTCTCTCTCAATTGGAACCCCTATCGAACTTCCGCTTTATCAAGCTCGACATCGCCGATCGGGATGGATTGGCTAATTTATTTGCAGAAGAGAAGTTTGATCGTGTTGTTCATCTAGCGGCGCAAGCGGGTGTTCGTTACTCCATTGAAAATCCGCATGCCTATGCAGACTCCAACCTTGTTGGATTTCTGAATATTCTTGAAGGTTGTCGCCACAATCAAGTCGAGCACTTGGTTTACGCATCATCGAGCTCAGTATACGGTGCAAACGAGACCATTCCGTTCAGCGAAAATAATAATGTCGACCACCCAGTTTCGCTGTATGCGGCCTCCAAAAAGGCTAACGAAGCGATGGCTCATAGTTACAGTCAACTCTACAACTTGCCGACTACTGGACTGCGCTTCTTTACTGTCTACGGTCCTTGGGGCCGACCAGATATGTCGCCAATTCTTTTCGCAAAAGCGATTACAGAAGACAAACCACTGAAGGTGTTTAACTACGGCAAGCACCGCCGCGACTTCACCTACATAGATGACATCGTACAAGGCGTAGTGCGCACACTGGATAATGTAGCTCAACCCAATCCGGAATGGTCTGGCTTAGATCCTGATCCAGCAACATCAAAAGCGCCTTGGCGTATCTACAACATCGGCAATAGCCAGCCCGTAGAGCTGCTCTACTACATTGAGTGCATTGAGAAGGCGTTAGGTAAAACAACCGAGAAGGAGTTACTGCCTCTACAACCTGGCGATGTTGAGCATACCTATGCAGATGTAGCCGCTCTGATGCGCGACACAGGCTACCAGCCCAACACACCGATTGAAGAGGGTGTAGATCAGTTTATAGCCTGGTTTAAGTCCTACTACGGGTAATTCGTGATTAGACTTTGAACCTGTTGATAGAGGCGCTCCATAGCGCCTCTATTTTTTTCTACCACCCTGATGCCCGCTTGAGACATTGCGTGGTTATCATTGTCGAGCAAAACTCTAATCTGCTCAGCCAATTCTTGTTCGCCCTGCACCTGCACCTGCACCAGTGCACCTTCACTTTTCAGCGTCGAGATAATCGAGCGGAAGTTATAATCACTTGGCCCCATGACAATTGGCAAACCAAGAGCGGCCGGCTCAAGCGGATTATGCCCACCCGTGCCGGAAAAACTTCCACCGACGAATGCTAAATCCGCGGCCGCATAATAAGAGAACATTTCGCCCAACGAGTCGCCTATCCATATATCGATATTGCTAGCAGCCGTAGATAGTGACCGCTTACTTACAAAATCAGAATAGCCTTTGGCCAACTGATAAACAGAGTCAAAACGCTCTGGGTGGCGGGGTACGAGAATGAGTACCGGACGCTGATCTTGTGGAATGACACGCCAAGCATCCAACAAAATCTTATCCTCGCCCTGATGAGTACTGGCAGCCACTAGCACTTTGCGGGCAAAAGCAGCTTTCCAAGTTCTGCCTATTTGAATCTGCTCTTCAGGAAGGTCGATATCGAATTTGATACTGCCAGAAACCATCATTAGGTCCTCCGGCATGCCAAGACTCTTAAACCTTTCTGCATCCGCTTCATGTTGGGCTAGCAAAAGTGTTATCGAATTCAGCGCTTGCTGAGTTAACCCTGAAAAACGCTTATAGCCCTGAAATGATTTTTCGGACAAGCGGGCATTGGCCAGAACGATGGGAATATTTCGACTTGATGTAGCTGACAAAAGATTCGGCCAAATCTCAGTCTCAACGATGAGAAGTAATTTTGGAGAGTGAGCTCTAAAAAACAGTGTAAAGAAGATCGGTAGATCCCATGGCAGGTAACGGTGCTCGACTCGCCCGCCAAAACGCTGTTTTACCTGTGCCGCTCCCGTTGGTGTGGTCGTTGTGAAAAGGACCGATTCGCCCTGATCCAAGAGCCTCTCGACAAGCGGGCTAATCGCAATGGTTTCACCAACAGAAACCGCGTGAATCCAAATCGGTCTACCTATTGTTTTCTGCTGAATACCAAAACGTTCAATCAAACGCTGTCGATAAGCGGGGGCTTTAAAGCTACGAACTAACAGGCGAAAAACGAACAGAGGCAGCAGAAAAGTATAAAGCGCGGAATAGAGCAGCCTAGCCATCTAGCTGCTCACTAAACTGCATGCGGTGAAGCTGAGCATAAGCCCCGTTCAAAGCCAATAGCTCTGCATGAGTACCGCGCTCCACTATTTGACCCTGATCCATTACGACGATCAGATCAGCTTTCTCAATGGTGGAGAGGCGATGGGCAATGATAAGCGTTGTACGCCCTTTTACGACCTCATCGAGTGCTTCCTGGATGTGTCGTTCCGACTCTGTATCCAGTGCCGAAGTTGCCTCATCAAGAATCAGGATAGGTGCATTTTTCAAAATAGCGCGAGCGATCGCAATACGCTGACGCTGACCACCTGAGAGAAGTACGCCACCCTCGCCAATCTCTGTTTCAAGACCTTTGGGCAGTCGCTCAACAAACTCCATGACATGCGCAGCCTCTGCTGCCACTTTAATCTGTTCTGGAGTAGATGATGCTAACGCACCGTATGCAATATTGTCCGCGATCGTGCCGTTAAAAAGCACGACTTGCTGATTAACTAACGCAATCTGCTCACGTAACGACTCTAGCGTACAGGACTCAATTGCCTGACCATCCAGTAAAAGCTCACCACGCCAACCATCATTAAAACGAGGTAACAGACTGACCATAGTAGATTTACCCGAGCCAGACTTACCGACCAACGCAACGGTCGTTCCTGCAGGAATATCTAAATTAATCTGCTTCAGCGCATCATCCTGAGTCCCAGGATAGGCAAAGCTTAAGTCTGAGAATTTAAGATCACCAACCGCTCGACCAAGCTCAATCAATCCGGTGTCGACTTCAACCGGTTCATCCATCACCGCAAAGACACCCTCTGAGGCCGCAATACCTCGTTGAATCTTGGTATTCACATCAGTAAGTAAGCGCAAAGGTTTTGTAATCAAACCTGCCGCTGTTAAAAAGGCTACAAAACTACCAGTGGTCATTCCTTGCATTACCGATGGATGCATAGCAATAAACATTAATACCGCTAATGCAGCAGCAACAAGTAACTGAATGATTGGGGTATTGAGCGATTGAGTAACGACTAGCTTCATGAACTGCCTGCGATTTAGATCACTCGCTTTAAAGAAGCGATCACTTTCAAATTCTGCACCGCCAAATATGCGCACAATTTGGTAGCCTCGCACAGCTTCAGATGCTGCGTCAGTGATATCTCCAACCGACTCCTGCAGCTGTTTAGATTGTCTGCGCATTTTGCGAGAAGCAATCATAACGACTATGCCTATGAATGGTGCAGCACCAATAAAAATCAGGGTCAATTTCCAGTTTAGATAAAGCATGTACCCAAACAGCCCAATAACTGTCATCCCTTCGCGAAGCCCAACCTTTATTGCTTCAGTTACAGCCTCAGTAACCTGTTCAACGTTATAAGTTAGCTTTGCTAGAATTTGGCCACTACTCGATTGGTTATAGAAAGAGGTCGGTAATCGCTGCAGTGTTTCAAAAAGATCCACTCGCAGTCCATGAATAACTTGGCGTGCAATGTAAGCTATACTGTAGCTTCCAATAAAAGTCCCCAAACCTCTACTGGCGAAAATAGCCAAGACCATGATGGCCAGTAGGTAACGCTGGTCAAACTCACCTGCTTCAACGGCATCAACGACCATCTCTAACCACTTTGCAGAGGCCGCCTGAGAAGCACCATAAAGTCCAAAACCCAAAAAGCTGATAGCAAAACCGTGCCAGTATGGACGGACATAGCGCAATAGGCGTTTATATAATGACCAGCTTGTTTGCTCAGAGTGCATATTTGAACCTAATAAAGCGTTAACTTTTAAAAAAGTGGAATAAGTATACCCTAGGGAATTGCCCATAAAGCACTTAAACCTATAAACTTTATTGATTCCATCTTAGCTATTGTTATGAAAACTGAAGCTCACACCTATTTTCTAGCTCCAAGGTACTGGCCTACATGGTTAGGTATAGGGGCTTTGCGTCTAATCAATTTGCTCCCCTTTTCGCTTCAAATAAAAATTGGAGCGACCTTAGGTTCTATTATTAAACACTTAGCTTCAAAGCGCCGACATATTGCGGAGGTAAATATACACCTATGCTTCCCACATCTTACGAAAGGTGAGCAGACCAAATTAGTTGCCGACACCTTCAAAAATAACGGCATAGGAATTATTGAAACGGCTATGGCCTGGTGGAGCGATAGGGAATCATTTCGCTCTAAAGTATCTATCGAGGGTAAAGAGCACCTAGACGAAGCTCTGTCAGAAGGCAGGGGTGTAATTCTCTTAGGAGCCCACTACTCAACACTGGATTTAGGTGGTCTTCTATTCTCTCTTTTCTACCCTCTTCACACCATGTATCGCCCTCACAACAATCCACTTATGGACAAGGTGATTACAAGGGGGCGCTTACGGTCGATCGAGTCAATGATTGACCGGTCAGATTTTAGATCTGTGATTAGAGCCTTGAAAAGAAATGAGATTGTTTGGTATGCACCAGATCAAGATTTCGGACCTACACACTCAGTTTATGCACCCTTCTTTGGGATTAACGCTGCAACAACTCCAGCGACGGCAAAACTGGCTAAATTAAGTAAATCCCCAGTAATCTTGTTATCACATCATCGTAAACCAAATGGAAGTTATGTCCTTCGTTTGCACCCAAGGATAGATCCCTTCCCAATTGATGGTGACATTGAGTCTGCCACGCTAGTTAACCAAGAGATAGAAAAAGGTATCAACTACGATCCCTCTCAGTACATGTGGGTTCATAGAAGATTTAAAACACATCCCGAAGGTAAATCTTTTATATATACTGATAGAAATACAAATTAAAATAGCCTAAAAATTAGGCATTTTTCAAAGACTCTAGAATGAAAATTATAGTGACCGGTGGTGCAGGATTTATCGGTTCTGCTGTTGTACGCCATTTAATCAATGATACAGCTCATAATGTACTTAACTTGGATAAGCTAACGTATGCCGGCAATCTGGATTCGCTAAGTTCAGTTGCATCATCAGAACGTTACCAGTTTAGTCAGACTGATATTTGCGATAGGCCAGCGTTGGATGCTGTTTTTGATGATTTTAAGCCAGATGTGATTATGCACTTGGCCGCTGAGAGTCATGTGGATAGATCGATTGACGGGCCTGCAGAATTCATTGAAACCAATATTATTGGTACGTATCAGTTACTTGAAGCGTCGCGTGCGTATTACAACGGGTTGTCACCAGAGAGACAGGCTGGATTTAGATTTCATCACATCTCAACGGATGAGGTATACGGTGACTTAGAAGTAACAGATGATCTGTTCACTGAGAAAACCTCTTACTCGCCAAGTTCGCCATATTCTGCGTCCAAGGCGAGTTCAGATCACCTCGTCCGAGCATGGCATCGCACATTTGGTTTGCCCGTTGTTTTAACTAATTGTTCTAACAACTACGGTCCATACCATTTTCCTGAAAAACTCATACCGCATATGATTCTGAATGCCTTAGCAGGCAAACCGTTACCTGTTTACGGTAAAGGTAATCAAATACGTGACTGGCTGTATGTTGAAGATCATGCTCGTGCTCTAGTGCTTGTTGCAACAACAGCTGAAATTGGCTCTACCTACAATATTGGTGGACACAATGAGAAGCAGAACATTGAAGTGGTGAATACTCTTTGTGAGTTATTAGAAGAACTGCATCCAGAAAAGCCTGAGGGTGTGGGTTCTTATAAAGATTTGATTACGTATGTCAAAGATCGTCCAGGTCACGATTTGCGTTATGCCATTGATGCTTCGAAGATTGCAGAAGAGCTAGGATGGAAGCCTGTTGAAACATTTGAATCGGGTCTTCGTAAGACGGTTCAATGGTATTTGGATAACCGTGTTTGGTGGCAGCGAGTTTTAGACGGTGACTATCGTTTGGATCGCATCGGTGAGTAAAAGAGAAGTTTAATATGAAAGGTATAATTTTAGCCGGCGGTTCAGGTACACGTTTACATCCTATAACACGCGGCGTATCAAAGCAGATGCTTCCTATTTATGATAAGCCTATGATCTATTACCCGCTATCAGTTTTGATGCTTGCAGGTATAAAAGACATTCTTGTTATATCTACACCACATGATCTTCCTGGTTTCCAAGAGTTGCTGGGCGACGGTAGTTATTTTGGTATTAATTTATCGTATGCGGAACAGCCATCTCCTGATGGGCTAGCGCAGGCTTTCATCATTGGTGAAGAGTTTATCGGTGATGACAGTGTGTGTCTGATTTTGGGTGACAACATCTTTTATGGTTATGGTTTTAGCGGAATGCTAAAAGAAGCTGCTCAGCGTTCTTCCGGAGCCACAGTGTTTGGTTACCACGTTTCTGATCCTGAACGTTTCGGTGTGGTCGAGTTTGACCAATCTGGTAAAGCTATTTCAATAGAAGAGAAGCCTTCAGAACCCAAATCAAACTACGCAGTAACTGGCCTCTATTTTTACGACAACCGTGTTGTAGAAATTGCTAAAGCTGTGAAACCAAGTCATCGAGGTGAGCTTGAGATTACAGACGTAAATAACGCCTACCTTCAATTGGGTGAGCTAAATGTAAGCCTAATGGGGCGTGGTTTCGCATGGCTAGACACGGGTACACATGATTCCTTAATGGAAGCGGGCCAATACGTTCAAACTATTGAGCATCGACAAGGCTTGAAAGTTGCTTGCCTTGAAGAGATAGGCTTTAGAAATGGTTGGTTGAGCAAAGGGCAATTGATTGCTCAGGGTGAAGCTTTGGCTAAAACTGGATATGGCCAGTACCTATTACAGATTGCTGAAAAGGCTTGATTTAAATGAAAGTGACGGAGACAAAGTTACCTGGTGTTTTGATCATTGAGCCTAAAGTTTTTGGTGATCACCGAGGTTTTTTTAAAGAAACCTTTCAGGCTGAAAGATATAAAGAAGCTGGTTTAACGCTCCCATTTGTGCAGGATAATCATTCACGTTCTCAAAAGGGCGTACTGCGTGGCTTGCACCTTCAGAAAACCTGCCCTCAAGGAAAGCTTGTAAGTTGTAGCTCTGGTGCAGTTTATGATGTTGCTGTGGATGTTGATCCAAACTCAGACACGTTTGGTGAATTTGTTGGCGTTGAATTGAGTGGAGAAAATCACCTCCAATTATGGATTCCACCAGGTTATGCACATGGTTTCTGTGTATTAACTGATACGGCTGATTTTCAATACAAATGCACTGATCTCTATTTTCCCGACGATGAAGGTGGACTCATCTGGAATGATGCTGAGGTAGGTATCGACTGGCCGATCAAAGATCCGGTCCTCTCTGACAAAGATCTAAAGCTGCCAACGCTAGCGCAGATTCGTGCCAATGAGGGGGGCTAGGACATGCGTATTCTGGTAACGGGTGGACATGGGCAGGTTGGCAGCGCACTTGCCCAATTAGGTAAAGAACAGGGACTTGATCTAATCACACTTAGTCGTTCTGAACTAGATATCACTGATGCTGTGTCTATCTCAAGGGCCTTTAACAAGTACCATCCAGATCTGTTGATCAACGCGGCCGCATATACAGCAGTTGACAAAGCGGAATCTGAACCTGAACTCGCTTACGCTATTAATGCAAAGGGTGTAGGTTTATTAGCGGAAGCTTGTGCAACTTCTAATATTCCTATGTTACACATATCAACTGATTACGTGTTTGATGGAACTAAAGCGACCCCGTATACAGAAGAGGATCAGGTAAATCCACTATCCGTATATGGTAAGAGCAAAGAAGCAGGTGAAAGTATACTCAGGGAAAAACTCTACCAGCACATCATATTAAGAACAAGTTGGGTCTTTGGTGAAAGCGGAAACAATTTCGTAAAAACCATACTACGACTAGCTCAGGAACGTAATGAGTTATCCGTGGTATCAGATCAATTTGGAGGGCCTACAAGTGCAGCATCAATCGCGGAAGTCTTAATTAATATAGCTCTAACTTCACCAAAGCAGTTAAAAAACCACTGGGGAACATATCATTTTTGTCAAAGCCCCTTTGTAAGCTGGTTTGAATTTGCAGCGGCTATTATTGAAAATGCAAAACTTCTCAATTGCGGATATGAATTTATAAGTATAAAGCAAATTTCAAGTGACGAGTACGCATTTAAAGCAAAAAGACCACAAAACTCTCGCTTAAGTATTGAAAAATTATCACGGTGCTTCTCCATTCAAAAGACCAACTGGGATAGTAGTCTCAAGAATTTTTTAGACCCTGTAAAAAAAACTAATTCTGTCATGAAAAAGAAACAACCTATACGTGATGCATTTAGCTGATTCAAGTAATGGTATTCATAAAAGAACACGAACACTTTTTATGGTTGCTATACATTCTATGCTACGTATCAATAGAGAAACGGCCGACACCGTTTTCAGTAAAGGAAGATTCACCTCGTAGGAAGCTCAGCATCCCTTCTAACTTATAATACTCCCGCCGCCTTGACTTAGAAGACGGTAAAAAGAGAGAAATCGTCGCTTTTAAAAATGTTTGTAGTACGACTTTAAATAATCGGAAGAATCTTTTATGCACCCGGCATTCGTGCTTTGAAATAAGGTAGCATTTTGACCAACCGTCATGCCAACCTCTCAGTTTTTCATATCTGGTATTGTCTGGCGTAGAACCTGCTCGCAGATGCTCCACTTCGACTTCTCCAGAAATTTTTAAATCTATTCCAGCAGCTGCAGCACGATAGCAAAGATCAATTTCTTCAAAATAGAGGAAAATACTATTGTCAAACCCACCGAGCCGAGCAAAAGTCTTGCGGCGCATCAGCATTAACGCACCACTCAATCGAGTTTCATATGAAAAGCGTTCCTGGAACCGGCTATCCCTTCGGAAAATTCGCTTTCCTTCTTTCTGTTGAAACATTTTTACAGACATTATTGACTCGCGATTACTGTTAGAGAAAATATCAAGCAATCTGCGGACCTGTGAGAGACTAATAATGACATCGGGATTTAATATCAAAATATTCTCGGCAGATGTGTGACTAAACCCCGAATTATTTCCGCACCCATACCCAATATTTTTCTCTTGAATAACTTTTACATTATTAAATCGATTGGCTTTAATGATAGTGCCGTCTGAGCTTCCACAGTCGACTACGACAATTTCTATATCCTGCGAGCCAGAGAGGTTCTCCAAACAGGATACAATTATAGATTCGCTATTGTGAGTCACGATAATTATAGAGAGAAGCTTATTCTCCATTTCAGTCTTCCACCGTTAAATACTCGCGCAGGTAGTGCACCAAACTATCCCTAATTTCATCAACTGAGAATCCTCCTGCGGGAATAAGGTCCACCAAATTCTTAAATTTACTCACTTCTTCAAGTGAAACCTGCGTCAGAAAACCCTGCTTTACGCAATAGTCAACGAAACGTTTCTCCGCGAGACTAGGGGTAGCATTCTCCGGGCTGACACCAATTACCGGAAGACCAGTGGCCACAGCCTCGTGCAACATGGCAACACTATCCAGCGTACACACCACACAGGCCGCCCTTGCTAAAAGCTCACCCAAACGAGTCTTGTCTCCACGGTGATAGCCAACGAGCTCAACTTTCGATCCCCAATTAGAGGACTTGACTATCAACTTTTCCTCAAATGTCTGCGAAGTTCTTCTGGACGTTGTAACAATAACTTGGCCAGCTGACTGATCAACGCACCCTTCTATCATAGCTAAGAGGGCGTCCCAGTCACTAAGTGCATAATTAAAACTGCCAGAGTCGCCCCCTACACAGAATAGCGTACGACCATTATTACAGTCTGGGTTGACCGCTGGCTGTGATAGAGAAGCCAAAGAAAGATGAGTATTGAAAATACTTTCATCACAACCAAACTCTCTATTTACATCGGCAACAAAGTTCAGATCAATTAGGTTTCTGTAGTATTGATCCTTTACGTTTCCAATGAAAAAATACTTAGTCTTCGGGTAATTAGACGCAAGAGTAGCAGCTGGTAAGGTATCTCTACCACAGGAGATCACGATATCAAATCGCCGTTTAAATAGCTCCGGATTTCGAATTTCGTAGAAAAACTTCAAACAATTGAGGCCAAACTCAAACTTCTTGATAGTTCTTTTTAACAGGCTAACTAAGAGTCTGCTTCGTGGCACCACCTTAGATATTTTAACTTTTGTAGGCTTAACCTTACCTAGAAGAGCAGCTAGACCCTCGCTTTGACGTTCATGACCAGGCCGGTTATCGCTAACTATTAGAATCCTAATCATCGGATTGAATCGCATAATTGGAATAGAGAGGTTTATTCAAGAGTTGATCCGGGCGTTTGAGCAGGGCGGATGCAACCCAATCAACCCCAGATTCAATATCAGATAGAGACGAACGGATATCCAAGAATGGTGGATAATATTCTTGTAGTAGACTAACACCCCTATTCTTATGAGAGTTACCCTCGATCGGAAGATAGGGGGTTCCGATGATAAAGCTAAAAATATTTGGATGCTGCCTTCCGCCTACTATAAAATCTGAATCTCTAATAACCCTCGCTGCCTCCATATACGTCGTGTTATTGGAGTCAATAATTTCAATCTCAAAGTACTCTTTCAGTTTATTAGCTAAGTAGCGGTCCGTCTTCGCGTTAACTAGGTAAATAATTCGATGATCAGGATATTTTCTGGTAAGTACTTCCAGAATTTTTCTCTGGAAATTAACAGATTTTTGATCCTTTTTTAGATAACTCGATCCTGTCACCGATATTTGTCTAGGAGAGCAACTTCGCGTGCCGGGCTTGGTAAGAGTCTGAAGTTCCTTAAGGCAGTATACTGCATCAGGAACCAAGTTTACTTTGGTCAAGCCCAAACTTTGAGCCCGGTCTAAAGAGAGAGGTTCCCGCACGGAGACGAATTCCAGCTGCGAGTATACAGAAGCCAAAACTTTAGCTTTAATGCTTTTCGTTGAAAGGTCGATTGTCTGATTTACAGCAACTACTCTTTTTCCCTTGCTCTGTGCATAAGAGAGCAACCCCATGTACCTAATAACATGACTGGAAGCTCGGTGTATCGCTCCTTCACCATTAAAACAGATCATATCAAAGGGATCCAAGAACCCTGGATCTACTCCAAGCCGATTGAGGTAGAGTACTATTCCTGCAAGATCGTTTTGAATAACACTCTGACCCAGCCCTCGCTCGTTGAGGCTTTTAAGTAACCTCCCGATACCGCTCGGCAATCCAGGAATTGTGGGGAATTCAATACTCGCATTAGGATATGCCTGTTCCAATTGCTTGACGACTCCATCAACCGTGGCCTGAGTGCCCCAATTACTGGAGCCCTTACTATTGATGAATACCGCTATTTTCATCTTACTCCCCAAATCTACAAATTATTCTAGAGCACAAAAACCGGATAGAACACACCAGACAGCACTCCAAAGCAAATAAAAGCTGTTATTTAACCCAAGAAGAACGAGAAAGGGCAAAAGTAGCTTGAAGGGCTATTCATAAACTTCTAATTATCTAAGTAAGGTCTGATAGAGCTCTAGAGTAGCACTTTTCATCTTATCTAATTTGAAGAATAACTCTCCTATGGATGCACCTTCATCAAGCGTGTTGTGAATCACCCTAACCACACCGTCAATATCATTAGTTTCTACTAAGCCTGCTGGAAACATAGCAGCTAATGTTTCTGTAACTGCTCCATGTGAAAATCCAACAACTGGAGAGCCTACCGCAAGGCTCTCTACAACAGCTCTACCGAACGACTCCGCTGTTGTCGTTGTTAACGATAAAGACACATCAGAAATAGCGTATAACTCTCGCATATCTGAGCGTGTGCCTAGAAATACGAAAAACTGCTCAAGACCTTTAGTTTTAATAGCAGACTGTACTTCTGCCAAAAACTTTCCTTTCGAATCACTTCCTACTACCAATACTTTGAAGTCTGTTCTCTGCTTGGCAAGCTCTTCAACAACTTTGACTAGCTCAAGATGACCTTTCCATCGAGTGATTCGGCCTGGAAAACAGATCAATTTTTTATTAATACATTCTGGGTGTTCCCCAAAAAACTTTTCACTCCACTCGTCTGATGGCTTAAAGCCTCGGTAAAAATAGTCCTCATCAATACCGCGATGGATAACCGTTACTTTATCTGGGTCGTCAACTTTATAATTTTCGAATAGATATTGTTTGCAGGTTTCGGAAACACAAATAACACGTTCCCCCTTGGCCATTATGGCACTGTACCAATTGACCGAGTGCATACCGTGCAAAGTGGTAATAAATTTAGGACGATCATTTTTCGGCATACCGCGCCAAGCTAGCCAGACAACCCAAGCTGGCATACGGGAACGAACATGGACAATGTCAGGCTTCTCTTTACGAAGCCATTTTCGGAAAGACCAAAACTTGAGAAATGTTAACAGCGATTTTTTGCCAAGATCCCATGTGATATGTCGCGAGCCCTCTGACTCCAATTGACCAACTAAACGCCCCCCAGCTGAAATAACAATAGATTCGTGCCCTGCTTCAACTAATGCTTTTGCGATATCGATGGTACCGCGTTCGACTCCGCCGACTTCTAATGCCGGAAGTACCTGAACTACTTTCACAGGGGAAATCTCTCCAAAATAATCTCTGCGCAGCGGGTTGCTTCTCGAAAATTCGACACTGGATTGGCCGGTGTTTGATCGGCTGTAGCACCCACTAAGCCTTGCTCAACCAACGAGTCGATGCCCTGTTGCGTTCTTGAATTAGGCGTAGATTCTATACGTATCAGCGAAACAGTGCACCCGGCGGTTAATGCTTCGTAGACCATTGAGACACTGTCTGAGCTGACAATCACCTGTTCGGTGGTTGCTAAAGTGGTGGGTAACCAATCACTATCAACTGAATCAGGCTCAATTAATCTGATGCGCGCTTTCGATTTAAGCCGTTGTAATAGGTCGTTGGGGGTTCTTCGAGAGGTCGCTACACTCAATAAACCAATGGCTGGTTCAGTTAACTGGTCGATCTGCTTAATAATGCGATCATCATCCCAGATCACGTGCTTGCTTGGCCCACCTAGAAGCACCAGTCGACTACCTAGCTGTTTTGCAGCCGGCTTCATTCGATTAATTGCTCCTTTGGTAGTCACTACACGATCAAAAGCGGGGGGCGCATCATGCTCTGGGACCAGAGCTAAATTAAAGAAGCTGTAGGGGAGCGATGGGCGCATCAGTACGACATTTTTCGCCCCAAAGCGAACAGTGAGCGCCCAATTCCAAAAGTGAGTGGCTCTGCCTGCACTGATAATCAATTTGGGGCGATCTGTAGCAAACAGTTCGCTACTGACACCCTTCAGTGGAAGGGTTTTGAATGTCAGATTCGGTTTAAACTCAAGCAACGCTTCAACTAGCCCAAGGGACTGATTAATGTGCCCGGGCTTTCCATCACTGATGATCCAGATATCTGCCACAACAAACCTTTTCGCATATAGATTCCTAAGGATAAACAGTTCCCGCCCTAAACACACTTCAAAATAATAAATATCGATTCCAATTTTCCCTCTATGGCTTACAATTGATCGATTAAATTTTGGCGCACTGTATCGACTCAACAGAACAGTTGTAATTTTAGGAAGATTTTCATGGCAGCATTTGGTTCTCTCTTTATGCCAGAGATGGCGATAACTTGGTTTGATGGCGACAGCTGGAGCCCAACTGAAGTGGTCGCTAGTGACTCCATCTCATTTCACCCTGGCGCGCATGTGCTGCACTACTCAAGCACCTGCTTTGAAGGGTTAAAGGCGTTTCGCCATGCTGATGGTTCAGTCAAAATTTTCCGTATGGACAAGAACATTGAACGCTTTGCGCAGAGCAGTCGTCTTCTAGGTTTACCTGAGATTGATAAGGCGCAGACGCAACAGATGATCGAGTCGATCGTTCGTCAGTACGCGGCAGATGTACCAGAACCACCGGGTTCCATGTACATTCGCCCAACACACATAGGAACTGAGCCTGCAATTGGTAAAGCGGCGGTGCCATCGGTTACCTCATGCCAATACATCCTTCTATCTCCTGTAGGTGACTATTTCGCAGGTGGCGATAAAGCACTTCGCCTACTGGTCGACGATGAAGCAATGCGTTGCCCTCCGCACATGGGCATGATCAAAAGCGGTGGTAACTACGCTGCAGCCATGGGGCCCATCTTAAATGCCAAAGCCCAATACCAGGCGGATCAGGTACTCTTCTGCCCAGGTGGTGACGTTCAAGAGACCGGCGCTGCGAATTTCTTGCTTATTGATGGCAACCAGATCATCACTAAAGCATTGGATGAGAGCTTCCTGCACGGTGTCACTCGTGACTCGATTCTGACATTGGCCCGTGATCTAGGTATGGATGTTCAAGAGCGCCAGCTTTCAGTAGACGAGCTTCTAGAACGTGCTGCAAAACCAGGTTGTGAAGCGGCTTTGTCGGGTACGGCTGCCGTTCTGGCTCCTGTAGGTACTCTGATCTACAAAGATAAAGAGTACAAAGTCGGCAACGGTGGAATCGGTGCAACGACCGTTAAGCTTCGTCGTGCATTGAATGACATTCAGTGGGGTAAGGCCGAAGACCCGCACGGCTGGTTAACCCATCTGTAAATTTTCAACTAAAAAGGGGCATCAGCCCCTTTTTTATTATCCAATTTCTAACAGTGCTTTCCAGGTGTTAGAGACAGCCTCTCGCATATCAGACAGGGCATCTTTTGTTACCACTCCTTTCGCGTTTTGTAGGGTCTGGCGATGGCCTAATGCGCGGTAGGTTTTATAACTCTCGCATAACACTTCAGCCTGGATTTGATCCAGATAACCCGCATCTGCCAGAGCCTCAATAATGCGCACATTATCAGTGAACTCATAAAGCGCAGCTGACTCTTTAGCGTATTTAAGCACAAGGTACTGAACGGCAAACTCGATATCGACAATACCGCCCGCATCCTGTTTGATATTGAACGCTTCTGAACCCTCTGCACTGCCAAGGTGATCACGCATCTTCTGGCGCATTGCGATCACCTCTTCACGTAGCGATTCAGCGTCCCTCTCTTTACATAGGACTTTAGCACGCACCGCTTCGAATTCAGCTTTGAGCCGACTCGAGCCTGCCACTACACGGGCACGCACCAGTGCCTGATGCTCCCAGGTCCAGGCTTCGTTCAGTTGATAGGCCTCAAAGGCATTCAAGGAGCTGACCAAGAGTCCAGAATTGCCCGAGGGTCGCAGACGCATATCGACCTCATAAAGCTGACCCGAGGTAGTAAAGGTATTCAATATATGAATGATGCGCTGACCTAGACGCGTTAAGAACACGTCATTGGCTATCTCTTTATTACCGCCAATGGTCATTAGGTTACTGGGCGCATCATGAACAAAAACCAGATCCAGATCCGATCCATAAGAGAGTTCAATACCCCCCAATTTACCAAAGCCGATAATGACAAAATCTTGATCGCATGGAACGCCTGCCGATCTCTGCGGCGTGCCATATTTAGTTGTCATATCACGCCATGCGATCTGCAAAACCGCCTGGAGAATCGCTTCCGCTAGCCAGGTTAAGTAATCACTCACTTTCATCAGAGGCAAAGCACCTGTTATATCCGCAGCAGCCACTCGCAGAATATGTGCATTTCTAAAGTAACGCAGCGCTTCCATCAACTGCTCAATGTCATCCTCTGGTATTCGCATCAACTGCTGTCGCAACTCATTGGATAAAGCTTGCGCATCCGGTGGATTGAACAGTGATGATGCATCTATCAGCTCATCAAGAAGAACCGGTTGATGGGCTAGCTTCTCTGCAAACCATGGACTGGCTGAACAGAGCTTTACCAACTGCGCTCGAGCACTGGGGTTTTCGGCTAGCAGAAGAAGATAGGCTGAACGACGCACTACAGCTTGAATCAGCTGCAAAACCCGCTCCAAAGTCTCTTCTGCGTTTTCCACGCCCGACAGATCCCGGAGCAAACGAGGCAGCAGATCCAACAAACGCTCCTGCCCGACATTTTGCAACGCCTGTACCGTTCTTAACTGACGCAGCGATATCAGTGCCTTCACAGCTCGATCGGTTTCGCTATAACCCAGTTCTGTCAGATAGTGTGCCAGCGCTTCTTGATCAGCAAACTCCTCATGCCAGAGGCCCGTAAGATGCGCATCGCTCTCAGTTTGCTCGGCATTGTCTTCCTGATCCACTGGCGCAATGACATCTGCAAAGTGCTTTGAGACTCGACGTCGATGATCGTTTAGCTCTGTTAAAAGTGCCTCTGGACTCGTAAAGCCCATGGAGTAGGCAAGGCGCTGCATACCGAGATCATCAGCTGGTAGCTCTTGGGTCTGCTTATCGGCTTGCGCCTGAATCGCATGTTCCACATTACGCAGGAAGACGTAGGCATGGGTTAGCTCTGTCACAACCACGTCTGGAATGCCGACTACCTCTGGGAGAAGTGGCAATATGTTGCACAACTCTCGTTGCTGCAAACGTGTATCACGCCCGCCGCGGATTAGCTGAAAGGCTTGAGCGATGAACTCAACCTCGCGAATACCTCCGGCTCCCAACTTAACGTTATTCTCACGACCCTTTAAACGGTTCTCACGCTCAATCATCCCTTTCATTTCACGCAAAGATTCAAAGGCGCTGTAGTCAATGTACTTACGATAGACAAAGGGGCGCAGATCCTGCATCAACTGGGCGCCAGCTTCCTTATCACCCGCGATGATACGCGCTTTGATCAACGCATAACGCTCCCACTCACGCCCCTGTGTCTGGTAGTACTGCTCCATGGCATCAAAACTGGCAACCAATGGACCAGAAGATCCAAACGGACGCAGACGCATATCGACACGGAATACAAAGCCCTCGGCTGTGGGGGCATCTAAAACACGAATCAATCTTTTACCCAGTCGTGTAAAGAACTCTTGGTTGGATAGTGAACGGCGGCCACCTTGGGTTTCGCCATTGGCGGGGAAGGTAAACATCAGGTCGATATCCGAGGAGAGATTGAGCTCATGTGCCCCCAATTTGCCCATTCCAATGACGGCCATGCGTTGCAAATTTCCATCAGAGTCCATTGGCTCACCCAGATCTTTGACTAGATCTTGGTGCAGCCAATTCAATGCTGCATCAGTAGTGGCATCGGCCAGTTCGGAGAGCATCCGGGTGGTTTCTGTTAGATCGGCCAATCGGTTCAAGTCGCGCCAAATAATTCTAACCATGGCCAATCGACGCAGGCGACGCAGCGCAACACTCAGTGCCTCTTCACTCCCCACAGCTTCAACAGCCGCCAACACTTGCGCTGTTAAAGCACCTGTTGGAAGCTCACCAACATCAAGGTTTAACTGCTCAATCAATTCGGGATGACGCTGCAGCTGATCCGCAACATAGTCAGATCCCAATAGCACTCGATCTAACTCCGCCAACCGATTGTGATCTGATTCAAGCAGATCTCTTGCTGCTGAAACCTTTTGCTGCTGTTTTTCTAGGTAGTCATTCAATATCGCTGTCACTCAAACCACTCCGAAATCTTGCCAATAGGACTAATATACTGCGTTCAGTTATAAGAGGAACAGGACTTAAATCAAATTGCACCAATACTGTGCAAAAGCTCAATTTAAGCCCTACTTTAGTATTGACCTTTGAGTCAGAATGACACAATCTTAAACGAGTAAGCAGAGTGCTGGCGTTGGGTATTAAAGATTATTTGATCAAAACACCCCGTTATACCGTAACTTTCAGACAATTTTTAACGATGAATGTCGATGAAAATGACTCACTGAAAATTGTTGGCACACTAGTTGCTGTGGAAAAAGAACAACAACCTACTCAAAAGAGGATCTACATAATGGCTAAGAAAGCTTTACTAACCGCTTCTATCCTTGCTGCAACAATGACTGCTGGTGCAGTTCAAGCAGCTACTCTTGACGATGTTAAGAGCCGTGGCACCCTAACTTGTGGTGTATCTACTGGTCTTGCAGGCTTCTCTCAAAAAGATGAGAACGGCAAATGGAGCGGTCTCGACGTTGATATGTGTCGTGCGGTTGCAGCTGCAGTACTTGGCGATTCAGAAGCTGTTCAATACAAACCGCTAACCGCTAAAGAGCGTTTCACTGCGCTAGCGTCTGGCGAAATCGACATGCTATCTCGTAACACGACTTGGACTCACACTCGTGATACATCACTAGGTATCAACTTTGCTGGTACTAACTACTACGACGGTGCGTCATTCATGGTCATGAAAGACCTAGGCGTATCAAGCGCAACTGAGCTAGACGGTGCAAACGCATGTATCCAAGCGGGTACCTCTACTGAGCTTGCAATCGCTGACTACTTCCGTGAGAACGGCATGTCATACAAAGCAGTTACTTTCGATACCTCTGACCAAACTCGTCAAGGTTTCGAATCAGGTCGTTGTGACTTCCTAACATCAGACGGTTCTCAGCTAGCGGCACTTCGTATCGGTCTAGCTAACCCAGGCAATGCAGTGATTCTTCCCGAAGTTATCTCTAAAGAGCCTCTAGGCCCAGTAGTTCGTCAAGGCGATGACCAGTGGTTCAACATTGTTAAGTGGTCTCTAAACGCAATGATCGAAGCAGAAGAGCAGAAGGTCACTTCTGCAAACGCAGCTGACATGAAAGCGAACGGCAACCCAGCTAACAAGCGTCTACTAGGTGCTGAAGGTGAACTAGGTGCTAACCTAGGTCTAAGTGCTGACTGGGCTTACAACATCATCACTCAAGTAGGTAACTACTCAGAGTCGTTTGAGCGTAACGTGGGTATGGATTCACCACTTAAGCTAGCACGTGGTATCAACGCGTCTTGGCGTGATGGCGGTATCCTATACGCACCAGCTATGCGCTAAAACCGAAGCGATCTAAAAAGGGGCACAACAGTGCCCCTTTCTGCGTGAAAGCACTCTATTTTTAGGTTAATTCAATGTTCAAACAAAAAACCATTGAAGAGGTTAAGTCAGCGAGCCGTAAATCGAGCTCCGGAACCACCTCCAACGCCTTTTATAACAACCCACGCATCCGCGGTTTCTTCTATCAGATCGCACTGGTCGCTGGGTTGCTCTATTTCTTTGGCACCATCATTGGCAACACGCTGGCCAACATGGAAGCGACGGGGATCAAAACCGGTTTCGACTTCTTAGGCGCAGCTGCAGGCTATGATGTCTTGATGTCGTTGATCTCCTTTGAGTCGACCGACACCTACGGACGAATATTTGTTGTCGGTTTCTTAAACACCCTTTTGGTCTCGGCCATCGGTATCTTCTTCGCGACGCTACTTGGATTTATCTTTGGTGTGGCGCACTTCTCGCATAACTGGTTGATTCGTAAGATTGCTCTGGTCTATGTAGAAATCTTCCGAAACGTACCGCTTCTGCTACAGGTGTTCTTCTGGTACTTCGCCGTTCTATCCAGTCTGCCTGGCGCTCGCCAAAGCTTGAGTTTAGGCGAAGCTGTGTTCCTCAACGTTCGCGGCCTCTACCTACCTAAACTGATTGGCGGCGATCTATCATCTTTGGTCTGGATCGCTTTAGGCGCTGCCGTTGCAGGAATTTTTGTACTGCGTCGCTGGGCCAAAAAACGTCAAGAGCTGACCGGCCAACAGTTCCCTGTGCTGAAGACCAGCATCGCCATGGTGATTCTATTTCCATTAATTGTTGCAGCGTTAACGGGCTTTCCATTCACCGTTGAATACCCAGCTCTAAAGGGCTTTAACTACTTCGGTGGTATTACCGTCATCCCAGAGCTGATGTCGCTTGCCATTGCGCTGTCGGTCTACACTGGTGCATTCATTGCCGAAGCCGTGCGTGCAGGTGTGCAATCGATTCCACACGGTCAAACAGAAGCGGCTCGCAGCATTGGTTTGCGTGAGAACAAGATCATGTCATTGATCATCGTGCCTCAGGCAATGCGTGTCATTGTGCCGCTACTGAACTCCGAGTATCAGTCACTGGTGAAGAACTCTACGCTAGCGGCGGCGGTCGGTTATCCCGATCTATTCAACGTATTTGTCGGCACCGCTCTTAACCAGACTGGACAAGCGATTGAGACCATCTTTATGACCATTATCGTCTACTTTGTGGTCAATATGGTGATCTCGTTCCTCATGAACCGATTTAACAGCGCGGTTGCGTTGGTGAGCCGATAGGAGAGCATAATGAAAGAATTTCAGCCTATTGCAGCCCGCCCGGCACCGATTAAAACCGTCGGTTTTACAGCCTGGCTGCGTGACAACCTTTTCTCTTCGATCCCGAACTCGGTCGTAACCCTTTCAGTCATTGCACTGTTGGCTTACTACCTACCACTTATCTTTGACTGGGCTTTTTGGTCGGCAAATTTCACCGGCACCACAGAAGATGCCTGTGTCAAAGAGGGGGCTTGTTGGGTCTTTATTAACGCTTGGTCTTACCAATTCTTCTATGGGACTTACCCTGTTGAAGAGGTATGGCGTATCAACCTTACCCTAGTCTTACTAGTGATGGTGATTGCGGCGTCATTCACACTGCCAAAATCGATTCGCCTAAAAGCTTCCATCACCTCTTGGTTACTACTACCGATTGTGGGTATCGCTATCCTAGATGGCCGTTGGTTAGGCCTAGAGGTTGTCAGTACTGATTTGTGGGGCGGATTTACGCTCAACGTCTTTATGGCAGCCGCCAGCATTATCGTCGCCTTCCCATTCAGCTTCCTGTGGGCTTTGGGTCGTCGCTCAGAGATGCCATTTATCCGATCTGTTTCAGTTATCTTTATCGAGTTCTTCCGTGGTGTTCCGGTACTGTCGCTCTTCTTCATGGGCTCAGTCATGCTGCCACTCTTCTTTGCAGAAGGAACGAACGTCGATAAGTTGATTCGTGTCTGGTTGGTATTGATCTTCTTCATGTCAGGTTACATGGCAGAAGTGTTCCGTGGTGGTTTCCAAGCTGTCCCGTCGGGTCAATACGAAGCGGCAGATTCGATCGGCCTTAGCTACTGGCAGAAGATCCTGTTGATCATCTTGCCGCAGGTTATCAAAGTGTCGATGCCGAACATTCTGGCTACCTTTGTCATGCTGTTTAAGAACACAACCTTCTTGTTGATCATCGGCATCCCAGAAGTCGTTCAAACACTACAGACAGCTCTGTCTAACTCCTACTGGCTAGGTGGCCATGCGCTTGAAGGTTACCTATTCGTCTTCCTCGTGTTCTGGGGAAGCTGTTTCAGCATGTCGGTGCTTGCTCGCCGCATCGAACGTCAAATGAATACTGATAAGAGAGACTAATCATGACCGCAACTAACTCAGCAGCAGACTCTCAAGATGTCATCGTTATTGAGAACCTAAACAAGTGGTACGGTAATTTCCATGTACTACGTGATATCAATCTGCGTGTTAAAAAAGGTGAGCGTATCGTTATCTGTGGCCCGTCGGGCTCAGGCAAATCGACCACCATTCGCTGTATCAACCGCCTGGAGGAGTTCCAAGAGGGATCTCTAGTGGTTGACGGTGTCGAGATGATTGAAGATGTTAAGAATATCGAGAAGATCCGCCGCGACGTGGGTATGGTGTTCCAGCACTTCAACCTATTCCCGCACCTAACCATTTTGGAAAACCTTACACTAGGCCCGATCTGGGTTCAGAAGAAGCCAAAAGCGGAAGCTGAAGAGATCGCAATGAAGTACCTAGAGCGCGTTAAGATTCCTGATCAGGCTGATAAGTACCCAGGCCAGCTATCGGGTGGTCAGCAGCAGCGTGTCGCGATTGCGCGCTCCCTCTGTATGAACCCGAACATCATGCTGTTTGATGAGCCGACGTCAGCTCTCGATCCTGAGATGATCAAAGAGGTACTCGACGTCATGGTTGAGCTCGCTGAAGAGGGTATGACCATGTTGTGTGTGACACACGAGATGGGCTTCGCTAAGAAAGTTGCTGACCGTGTCATCTTCATGGATGCAGGACAAATTGTGGAAGAGAATGAACCCAACGAGTTCTTTAACAATCCACAGAACGAGCGTACTAAACTCTTCCTAAGTCAGATTCTGGGGCACTAATACAGAGCCTTCACCCCTCAATGAAGGCTAAAGCTCTTCTCAGGGCTGAAGCTCTCCACAAAGCGGTTGTTGCCATTGGGCCTCAACCGCTTTTTTGTCTAAGCCCTTTGCAAGCAGATAGTGCAGCTTGGCAAAGGCCGCTTCAGGTGTCATATCAAAGCCCGGCAATGCGCCCAACTCTGCTAACAAAGCTCCGGTCTCATAAGCCCCTGGAATGACTCGACCTTTCAGACACTGGGTCATGTTGACCAACAGCACACCTTTCTCATGAGCACGCCTTAGTGCATCGCCAAAGTCACTGCTGGTCGTTGGAATATTGCCACTGCCAAAGCTCAACAACACAACAACTCGCAGGCGATCATCCGTCAGAAGCCCATCCATGATAGCGGCAGACATTCCGGGGTAGATCAAAAGGGTCGCGACTGCGCCCTCTTGGTAGCCCAGCACTTCTGGAACCGCAGCTTCATGGATAGATGAGATCTCACCGTTTGGCATCTCAAAAGCGACATAGTCCTGAGCATCCACTTTTCGAACGCGGTTTGCCTGAAGATTAAGTCCGCCAAAACAGACACGAACGCCTTCAACATCAGGCTGGGCCAGATAGCTAAGCGAATCCAACAGGTTAGTTGGCGCATCACTGCCCTCAACACCTAAGGGGTACTGAGATCCCGTCACCACAACAGGCTGACTCAAACCCAGCAGCGCAAAGCTTAACGCCGATGCGGTGTACGCTAAGGTATCCGTGCCATGAATCACAATAAAGCCGGCATAGTGATGCTGTTCAGATAGGATCGTTTCGCAGATGCGCGTCCAATCATTTAAACGAAGATCGGAACTGTCGATGAGGGGAAGCAGGTCGACGAGATCAAATGAATAGTGCGCCAACTCTGGTACCTGTTCTCGCAGCCGTAATTCAAGATCGGCAGCGGGCGCCAGCCCGGCTTCACCTAGCACCATACCAAAGGTGCCACCGGTATTAATGATCAGAACCTTATTCATCACCCGCTCCTTGAGTCGTTTCACGAATGAAGTGAGCCGTTCTGAGCGCTAACTGACCGATTGAAGGATCATTCAAAAGATCAGCAGAGATCGATCGTGATCTCTCTTGAATGGTCTTATAAAAGGTTGGAGTGGAGCCGCTGAAATAGGCCAAATCATAAAGAGGCATGACTCGAGTAAGCAGTGCTTCGTACTCCTTCAGCAGCCCTGCAGAGGCTTCTAAATCACTTAACTGTCGCAACAGTGCAATCTGTTGTTCCAGGGCAGAACAGAGGGTGGTAATGACCGTTGGTGCGAGAGTGATTGGAATCAATTCATAACAGCGCTGCCAACAGATGGTCATGGCCGAGAGGCGCTCAACACGCTCAGCCAAATCGCCACGCTCCATGATAAGCGATGGCAACTCTGGGGCAGGAGGGTGCTCGAATCGTAGCTCCCAGCCACGCTGCGCCTTGCTACGCTGACCAATCCACAGTGGGCTCAATCGAGTCAATTGTTCAGCAAGATCAAACAGAGCACTGGCATCGCCCTGTTTTAGCTCTAACTCCACTTCAGAGATCGGCTCAATACGATTACCGGTTCGTACTTCACCCTGATCACAAGCGATCTCGATCTGCGTCTGTTCGCGTTGATAGAGCCAAGTTGTGCGCTTAAAGTTGGTTGAAAAGACAGGGTAGAGGCTGTCACTGTCGAGATCGGCGGGCAGCAACTCCTTTAGAAGATCCAACTTGAGATTGGGCCCATCGATCACCCACTCATATTCACCACGAGTGGAGAGCCCCGATGCATCGGTTATCCCAGTCGTTTTCAAAGTCTGCAGCCACTGATCGCCAGATTTACGAATGCGCAGCGCCATTTTCATCCGTTTCAAAGACTCATCCGGCGTATCGTAGTAGAGATTGAGAAGGAGCTTTGATTCACTGGGTAAGTCACTTAAAAACGGCAGTGCGCAGACCTGTGCTGCCACAGTCGGAAGGCAACCTAACTTTAACTCAAGCTCTTTGGACATGATTCCATTCTCAATAACGCGGATGTTTAAGCCATTGTACAAGAGTTTTGAGCTCTGAATCAGTGACCAACGCACTGGAACAGGATAAAGTCAGATGAAATATTTATGGAGAGCCGACCATGCCCATGCCACCCAAGCCGATAGAGATGATCAGTTCACTGATAGCTGTGCCCTCTATCAGCTCAACCACACCGAAATGGGATCACTCAAACCTCGGCGTCATTGAGTTACTGCACAGCTGGTGTGAATCGCTAGGGTTTCAATGTGAGGTGATGCCGGTTCCCAACAACCCAGGCAAAGCCAATCTAATAGCAACCTTGGGCACAGGACCTGGCGGTCTCGTTCTCTCTGGCCATACCGATACTGTGCCCTGTGATCCAGAGCTGTGGAAATCAGACCCTTTTAAAGTCGAAGAGCGTGATCAAAAACTGTATGGGCTGGGCACCTGTGACATGAAAGGCTTTTTAGCACTGGCGATTGAAGCCGCCAAGCAATACAAAGATACACCCTTACAAGCACCGCTGATCATTCTCGCAACAGCCGATGAGGAGTCCTCGATGTCTGGGGCAAGAGCCTTGGTCGATGCGGGCAAACCCAAAGCACGTGCTGCGTTGATCGGCGAGCCGACCAGCCTGAAACCGATCAGAATGCATAAAGGCATGATGATGGAAGCGGTTCGCATTGAGGGGCAAGCGGGTCACTCATCCGATCCATCGCTTGGGGCCAATGCGCTAGAGGCGATGAGTGGTGTGATGAATGAGCTGCTCACAATACGCAGCGAGCTTCAGTCTAAGTATCAGAACTCAAACTTTAGAATCGACGTCCCGACCATGAATTTGGGCTGTATCCACGGTGGTGATAATCCCAATCGGATCTGTGGGCAGTGTGAGTTGGAGTTTGACCTTCGCCCGCTACCTGGCATGTCGATGGATGGACTGCGAAACCTAATCAGCGATCGGCTCAAGCCGATAGAGCAGAAGCACAGAGTGGATCTGAGTGTTCGCTCACTATTCCCCGGCATCCCTCCGTTTGAACAGAGCGAAAGCGAATTTGTGGCATGTGTCGAACGACTCACTGGACACAAAGCGGAAGCGGTCGCATTTGGCACAGAGGCGCCCTTCCTGCAGCAGATGGGGATGCAGACACTGGTACTCGGACCTGGGTCGATTGATCAGGCTCACCAGCCAGATGAGTTCTTAGCGCTGGATCAATTCGCTCCAACCCTCGATCTGTTGCATAATCTAATCAATCAATACTGTGTGAAAGGCTGTTAACGATGGATAGCTCATCGAACTATGTGAAGTGGTTTAGGCACTCATCACCCTACATCCACCATCATCGTGATAAAACGATGGTGATGATGCTGACGGGTGAAGCCGTTGCCAGCGACAACTTTGCTAACATTATTCATGACATTGCGCTGCTGAATGGCTTAGGTGTTAAGCTCGTTCTGGTGCACGGTGCGCGCCCACAAATTGATCAACGCCTTCAAGCTGCCGGCAAAGAGGTTAGACTGCACCACGATCAGCGTATTACCTCACCCGACCTAATGGGTGATGTCATTGATGCCGTGGCCAATGTCAGAACCGAATTTGAAGCACGCCTCTCTATGAGCCTTGCCAACACACCGATGCACGGCGCCAAAATACGTGTTGTTAGTGGCAACTTTGTTATGGCTAAACCGCTGGGTGTTCTTGATGGCGTGGACATGGGATTAACCGGCGAGCTGCGTCGCGTCGACAGTGAAGCGATTCAGCAGCAGTTAGCCCTAGAGAACATAGTGCTGGTGACCAACCTGGGTTACTCACCGACTGGAGAGATCTTCAACCTATCGGTTGAGGAGGTCGCAGTGAATGTAGCGACAGCATTGAACGCCGACAAACTTGTGCTGTTTGGCGCACAGCAGGGTATACGTGATAGCCAAGGCGAGTTACGCAGTGAACTGCTCGCGTCGACGGCTAAACGTCTGGTTTCGCACTATTTAGCGAATATTGATGACCCGACTCAACCACACTCCGAGATCGCTTGTCTGCTTGGTGCCGCGGCCGATGCTTGTGAGCGTGGCGTGCCACGTTGTCACCTAGTGAGCTACCAAGAAGATGGTGCACTGCTAACGGAGTTGTTCACCCGGGATGGTTACGGCACGATGGTCAGCCGCCACTCCTATGAGCAGGTCAGGGAAGCGAGCATCGATGATGTCGGCGGTCTGATTGATCTTATCGCCCCTCTAGAGCAGGCCGGTGTGTTGGTGCGCCGCTCTAGAGAGCTGCTCGAATCTGAAATTGAGCGCTTCTCTGTCATTGAACGAGATAATGCGATCATTGGCTGTGCCGCGCTCTACCCCTTCCATGCAGAGGGCGTTGGTGAGCTTGCCGGAATAGCGGTCAGTGATGAGTATCGTGGTGGTGAACGTGGTGATAGTCTGCTTGAGCACATTACTGAGCGAGCTAAAGCCATTGGCCTGAAAGAGTTGTTTGTACTGACAACAAGAACCGCACACTGGTTCTTGGAGAGAGGCTTTGTAGAGCGCGATTTAAGCGCACTACCCACTGAACGTCAGGCGCTCTATAACTTTCAAAGAAACTCAAAAGTCTTCTTTAAAATCTTGGAGTAATCACTCCTCACCAGCCGGAAGGCGGAGTCTAATCTGGGCTCCGCCAAGCTCCGACTGCGCTATTTCGATACCCCCGTTGTAACTGCTGACAATATCCGTCACAACGGCTAAACCTATGCCCTGACCAGGTCGAGAGGTGTCGAGACGAGCACCTCGTCCAATGACAACCTGATGTTCCTCTGTCGAGATAGCTTGGCCATCATTCTCTATAACAATCTCTAACCACTGCTGCTCTTGCGTCGCAGAGAGACGAACCTGATGATCACAATACTTAAAGGCATTCTCAATCAGATTACCCAGCATCTCCATCAGATCTCGTTCATCACCCGCGAAGAAATGATTTAACCCTTCACGCTCGACATCGATCTCTTTTGCGGCATAGACCCGGCCAAGTGCATTAACAATACGATCGACCGACAGCAGCAAGCTGGTGGCGCCTGTCATAGCCTGCTCTTTAGACTTCACCGCACGGCTCAATTGATACTGCACAATCTGAGTCATGCGATCACTCTGCTCTTCAACCAAGCGTTTATAGCTCGATTGCGAGTGTTGCTCTTCTCCGGCACCACGAATCACTGCCAGTGGTGTTTTAAGACTGTGTGCAAGGTCGCCTAGGGTGTTGCGGTAGCGCTCTCGTTGCGAGCGCTCGGATTCGATCAGGCGGTTCAAGTTCTTGGTAATACGCTCCACCTCATAGGGATAGACACCTTCAAGCTTCTCCGCATCACCCTGCTCAATCATAGAGAGGTCGTCAGCAAGATCATCCAAGGGTTTCAGACCCCAACGAAGAATAAAGAACTGCAGCAAAAGAGCCAGCAAGTAGACCGCTAATAACCAACCCCACAACTGGCGTTGGAAGGCGAGCAGCTCTTCCATCGCGGCCGCATCTGAACTCACTATCGCGATGGTGTAACGAAACTCCTTCTCTTCAATCTCCCAAACCAGTGGGTAGACGTAGAGGTAGAATCCTTGATCTTTTAAGTGCTGAAATCGACTACTGCCCGGCTCCGGCTGGATGGTTGAAACCTGCATGAGAAACTGCTCTTCGAGCAGTGCACTCGACTCAGACTGCCAACGCAATAGACCTTGAGCATCGAACACCAGCCCTGATAATCCAGATTGGACCTGACTGAAACGCGGCTCTTGAAGGCGGCGTGGTAGGACGAGCTCCCCCTCCACCAGATCAGCGGACCCCAAAATACCATAGGTTTGCAGTTGCGCTTGGGAGCGCTCCGATGCAAACAGACTGCTCTCGTAGGCGTTCTGCAGTGCTGCACCGGCGAAAATAATCAGAATAGGGAGCAGCACAATCGACGCCCAAAGGAGTCGAGTCTGCAGAGATCCGGGCACCCATTTGATGCCCGAAAAGAACTTATTCAGAGGCTTCCAGAGCAAAACGATAGCCTAGACCTCGGACGGTCATGATCGGATGCAAGGTCTGATCAGGATCCAGTTTTTGACGAAGACGACGAACAAACACTTCCAACACATTGGAGTCGCGATCGTAATCTTGATGGTAGAGATGCTCAGTCAACTCAGCTTTAGAGATTGTCTTACCAGCGTGCACCATTAGGTATTCCAATGTGCGGTACTCATAGCTGGTCAGTTTAATTTCTGAGCCATTAACAAATACGGCACGTGCGACCGTATCCAAAGTAATGGGGCCAAAGGTCATCTGCGGGGAGGCATGACCTGCAGCACGGCGAAGCAGTGCATTCACGCGCGCATTCAGCTCTTCCATGTGGAAAGGTTTAACAAGGTAATCGTCAGCGCCCGCTTCTAACCCCTCTACCTTATCCTGCCAATCACCGCGTGCAGTAAGAATCAAAATAGGGAACTGTCTCTGCGCTTTACGCCAGCCTCGAATAACATCAAGGCCTGACATGCCGGGTAGGCCAATATCGACAATCGCAAGATCGTATTCAAACTCACTGCCCTGGTAGAGCGCTTCGTTACCATCACCGCAATCTTCTACAGTATAAGCACGACCCGATAGACCGCTGACTAGCTGACGACGTAGATCCGGATCGTCCTCAACGACGAGTATTTTCACTGTGCAGCCTCCTCACTTAAAGGAGCTTTCTCGCTTACAGGAACATCCTCGGTTACCGTATCCGATTCAGCTTCTGCAGCAAGCGGCTCTTCAAGAGGCTTAATAATGTCACCATTAGCTGCATCAATAACTACGTCTTTAACACGCCCTTCGTTAACGATACGTATAGTGAAGAGAAGCAGTCCAGCTTCGTCCGGTGTCTCTTCCGCTTTCACCACTTCGCCACCGAATGTGTCGATGGCCAGATCAGCTGCAGCCTTAAGATCAAAGGGCAATTGCACATCAGCCACGCTCACTTCAGCGGCACTGGTCGATTCAGGGGTGACAACAGGATCAATGACACCGTCAGGATTTGGCACGGCTTCAGGCGAGGTAACATCTGCTTCAACAACAGCAGTAACCGCATCGGCCACGGCCTCTTTATCAGCGGCACTAGCAACAGAAAACCCCAAAAACACGGGGCTCAACATCAACAAAAATAAGTGTTTCAAACACTCCTCCAAACACGAGGATAAAACAATGATTATTAGAATAACTCAGCACATATTAATTGAGTCTGAATCGGTAAAAAACCCTACTCAGAATAAGGAACCTGCGAACAAGTCTTTAAGCTGATCATTTCGTTCAATCTGATATACTGAGAGGATAATTTTTTGGCGTAATCAAAAGAGAGAAGACGATGCCACAGTACCGTTCAAAAACATCCACCGCTGGCCGCAATATGGCTGGTGCCCGCGCGCTTTGGCGTGCAACTGGCATGAAAGATGATGACTTTCACAAACCGATCATTGCCGTAGCCAACTCATTTACTCAGTTCGTTCCCGGCCACGTTCACCTAAAAGACATGGGGCAGCTAGTCGCACGTGAGATCGAACGTGCGGGCGGTGTTGCAAAAGAGTTCAACACCATTGCCGTCGATGACGGCATCGCGATGGGCCACGACGGTATGCTCTACTCTCTACCTAGCCGTGACATCATCGCCGACTCAGTGGAGTACATGGTGAACGCACACTGTGCCGATGCCATTGTCTGCATCTCTAACTGTGACAAGATCACACCGGGAATGTTGATGGCCTCTATGCGCCTGAACATCCCTGTTATCTTCGTCACCGGCGGCCCAATGGAAGCCGGCAAGACAAAACTAGCAGAGCACAAACTCGATCTAGTCGATGCAATGGTACTGGCAGCCGATCCAACGGCTTCCGATGAGACAGTAGACGCCGTTGAGCGCTCAGCCTGTCCAACCTGTGGTTCTTGTTCTGGTATGTTTACGGCCAACTCGATGAACTGTTTGGCAGAAGCTTTAGGTCTTGCTCTACCAGGTAACGGTACGGTCGTGGCAACCCACGCTGACCGTGAAAACCTCTTCCTAGAGGCAGGCCGCCGCATCGTTGAGATGGCAAAGGACTACTACGAGAATGACAACGAACGCGTTCTACCTCGTAGCGTTGGATTCAAAGCCTTTGAAAACGCGATCACGCTGGATATCGCAATGGGCGGTTCTACCAATACCATTCTTCACCTTCTAGCGATTGCTCAAGAGGCAGAGATCGACTTCACATTGGCTGACATCGATCGTCTTTCACGCGTCGTCCCACAGCTCTGTAAAGTGGCGCCAAATACACCTAAATACCACATTGAAGATGTACACCGTGCGGGTGGCATCATGGCCATTTTGGGTGAGCTCGATCGTGGCGGCAAATTACACACCGACGTTCCAAGCGTAGCTGGTAAAGATATGGCTGAAGTGCTCGACAAATGGGACATCATGCGCAATCCAACACCGGAAGTCGTTGAGTTCTACAAAGCGGGTCCTGCCGGTATTCCAACTCAACAAGCCTTCTCTCAATCGACGCGCTGGCCATCTCTTGATGGGGATCGCGCCGAGGGTTGTATCCGTTCAGTAGAGCACGCTTTCTCTCAAGAGGGTGGCCTAGCTGTACTGTTCGGCAACCTAGCTCAAGATGGTTGTGTTGTGAAAACAGCCGGTGTTGATGACTCGATCCTTGTGTTTGAAGGTCCCGCACACATCACCGAATCTCAAGACGAAGCGGTTGATCATATCCTAAACGACCAGGTCAAAGCGGGCGACGTTGTCATTGTTCGTTACGAAGGTCCTAAGGGTGGCCCAGGCATGCAAGAGATGCTCTACCCAACGTCATACATCAAGTCTAAGGGTCTAGGTAAAGCCTGTGCTCTTCTTACTGATGGTCGTTTCTCGGGTGGTACTTCAGGCCTATCGATCGGTCACGTCTCACCAGAAGCTGCTGGTGGCGGTAACATCGGTCTTGTTCGAGATGGCGATATAATTCGTATCGACATTCCAAATCGCACCATCGACGTGCTTGTCAGCGATGAAGAGCTAGCGACTCGTCGCGCAGCGCAAGATGCAGCGGGATGGAAGCCTGCTAAAGAGCGTCCTCGTAAAGTCTCTGCAGCGCTAAAAGCCTACGCGAAGCTTGTTACGGCAGCGGATAAGGGTGCCGTTCGCGATCTTAGTCAGCTGGACTGATCTAATCGCAAGCGACATAAATAAGCCGGCAGAAGTGCCGGCTTTTTTGTAGGTGTAGGGTTTAGAGCATCGGTTTTAAGAAACGCCCCGTCTCAGACCCTTCAGTATCAGCCACCTGCTCAGGGGTTCCTTCAGCGACAATACGACCACCGCCACTGCCACCTTCAGGCCCCAAATCGACTATCCAATCCGCCGTTTTAATCACATCGAGGTTGTGCTCGATAACAACGATGGTATTGCCGTGATCGCGCAGACGATTAAGGACCGTCAACAGCTGCTCAATGTCATAGAAGTGCAGACCGGTCGTCGGCTCATCGAGAATGTAGAGCGTCTTGCCTGTATCCCGCTTAGAGAGCTCTTTGGCCAACTTAACGCGCTGCGCCTCACCACCGGACAGCGTCGTTGCCGCTTGGCCTAATCGGATGTAACTCAAGCCGACATCGATCAGGGTCTGTAATCTGCGAGCCAAGGCAGGGATAGCATCGAAGAACTCTCGTGCGTCCTCAACCGTTTGGTCCAGCACCTCATGAATATTTTTACCCTTGTACTGAACTTCCAGAGTTTCGCGGTTGTAACGCTTCCCTTTACAGACATCACAAGGCACGTACACATCCGGTAGGAAGTGCATCTCTACCTTAATAACGCCATCACCCTGACAGGCTTCACAACGTCCGCCTTTGACGTTGAAGCTGAATCGTCCTGGTTTGTAGCCACGTGAACGAGCCTCTTGGGTACCGGCAAACAGTTCGCGTACCTGAGTAAAGATACCGGTATAGGTTGCAGGGTTTGAACGAGGGGTACGACCGATTGGACTCTGATCGATATCGATTACCTTATCGAAGTGGTCCATACCGACCACCTTTTTATACGGAGCTGGCGTTAAGGTCGTCGCGTTATTCAGTTCCGTTGCCGCAATCGGGTAGAGCGTATTATTAATTAGTGTCGACTTACCAGAGCCCGATACACCGGTGATACAGGTAAACAGGCCAACCGGAATCTCTAGGTCGACGTTTTGCAGATTGTTACCAGAGGCCCCAAACAGTTTGAGCGACTTCTTAGGATCACGCTCATGGCGCTGCTTGGGCACCTCAATGGCACGCTTGCCGGAGAGGTATTGACCAGTAAGTGAGCGCTCACTGTTAACGATATCCTCATAGCTTCCAGAACCAACAACCTCGCCACCGTGTACACCGGCACCAGGACCAATATCAATAATATGATCAGCTTGGCGGATCGCATCCTCGTCGTGCTCAACGACAATCACGGTATTACCCAGGTCGCGTAGATGCTCAAGCGTCTTCAAAAGACGCTCATTATCGCGTTGGTGCAGACCGATAGAGGGCTCATCTAGGATGTACATCACACCGACTAGACCGGCACCAATCTGACTGGCCAGACGAATACGCTGAGCTTCGCCGCCTGATAGAGTCTCTGCACTGCGCTCTAGAGAGAGGTAATCAAGTCCGACATTGACAAGGAAGCTGAGTCGTTCACGGATCTCTTTCAGCACTTTCTCTGCGATCTCGCCCTGTTTTCCCTCTAGCTTCAAGCCATTGAAGTAGTCCAATGCTGAACCAATGGGGTAACGTACAAGCTCTGGCAGTGTCTTGTCATCGATGAATACGTGACGCGCTTCACGACGCAGACGACTGCCAGAACAACTCGGACAAGGCTGCATGTTGATGTACTTCGCTAAGTCATCACGCACCATGTCTGACTCAGTCTCTTTATAACGACGCTCAAGGTTATTAATAACCCCTTCAAAAGCGTGTGATTTAGAGACGATATCGCCACGATCATTCAGGTAGCGGAATGGTACTGTCTCAGTACCGCTGCCATAGAGGATCACCTCTTGATGCTTTTTAGACAGATCCTTAAACGGCGTATCGATATCAAAGCCGTAGTGTTCGGCAACTGCTTTAAGCTGTTGGAAATAGTAAAGCGTGCGTCGATCCCAACCACGAATTGCCCCTTCAGAGAGCGTCAGAGTGTTATCTTGAACAACCTTGTTGGGATCAAAATACTGCTTAACCCCCAAACCATCGCAGCTTGGGCAAGCGCCGTGTGGGTTGTTGAAAGAGAAGAGGCGCGGCTCTAGCTCTTGAATGGAGTGCCCACACTTAGGACAAGCAAAACGCGCAGAGAAGATCATCTCTTCGCCCGCACCCTCATCCATCCAATCAACCGTTGCCAGACCGTCGGTAAGATTGATGGCGGTTTCAAACGACTCAGCAAGACGTTGCTGTAGGTCAGATCGCACTTTAAAACGATCTACGACCACATCAATACGGTGCTTCTTGTTCTTATCGAGCGCCGGGACATCATCTAAATCAACAACCGTGCCATCAATACGAGCTCGAACAAAGCCTTGGGCTCTTAACTCATTCAAAGTGTGCAGATGCTCGCCTTTACGATCCTGCACAACAGGTGCCAGTAGCATCAGTTTAGACCCCTCTGGCAGTGCCAACACTTGGTCGACCATCTGACTGATAGTTTGCGCCTTTAGAGGTAGATCATGATCAGGACAACGCGGTTCACCCGCACGAGCGTAAAGAAGGCGCAGGTAGTCATAGATCTCAGTAATGGTACCGACCGTTGAACGCGGGTTGTGGGAGGTCGACTTCTGCTCAATAGAGATGGCCGGCGAGAGACCTTCAATGTGGTCCACCTCGGGTTTTTCCATCATCGATAGGAACTGACGCGCGTAGGTAGAGAGTGACTCGACATAACGTCGCTGTCCCTCAGCATAGAGCGTATCGAAGGCAAGTGAGGACTTACCAGATCCCGATAGACCGGTGACTACGACTAACTTATCGCGGGGTATCTCTAGATCGATCCCTTTAAGGTTATGGGTGCGCGCACCGCGTACCAGAATTGTGTCCATTACTGCTCCGGCCGTGAAAAAACGAGTACTATATCATGCAGTTCAATACGACAGATAAGTAGATTGCAATTACGGCTGAATCGCCGCTTTTGATCTGTTAAAGTAACCTAAATTGATTAAAGTTTTTGTGCGGAGATAAGAATGGCACGCGGTATTAATAAAGTAATTCTAGTGGGTAACATTGGTGGTGACCCAGAGACTCGTTACATGCCAAACGGTGGTGCGGTGACCAACATCACACTGGCAACCAGTGACTCTTGGAAAGACAAGAACACGGGGCAAATGAACGAACGTACCGAGTGGCACCGCATTGTATTCTTTAACCGCCTTGCTGAGATCGCTGGTGAGTACCTTCGCAAAGGTTCAAAAGTCTACGTTGAAGGCGCACTGCGTACCCGTAAATGGCAGGGTCAAGATGGCCAAGATCGCTACACTACTGAAATCGTAGCGAGCGAAATGCAGATGCTAGATGGCCGAAATGGCG
The DNA here is from genome assembly GCF_013282965.1 of Marinobacterium sp. xm-a-152. Classification (NCBI taxonomy): domain Bacteria; kingdom Pseudomonadati; phylum Pseudomonadota; class Gammaproteobacteria; order Oceanospirillales; family Oceanospirillaceae; genus Marinobacterium; species Marinobacterium sp. xm-a-152. Next base: position 256,351 of record NZ_WBYI01000003.1, read on the forward strand.
GTGGCGACAACATGGGCGGCGGTTACCAACAGCAGGGCGGCGATATGGGTTACAACCAACAACCTCAGCAAAGTGCACCGCGTCAACAAGCGCCTCAGCAGGCGCCGCAACAACAAGCCCCGCAACAGCAGCCTCCTGCGTTTGATGACTTTGATGATGACATCCCGTTCTAAGCGATCGCTTAGATAGGATAGCCATCAAGAAGCCACGAACTCCGTGGCTTCTTTTGGTTTGGACCGACTATGACATTGCTACCGACTGCTTACATTACAGGTGCCATTACCGGAGCGAGCTTAATCGCTGCGATTGGTGCTCAAAATGCCTTTGTATTAACCCAAGGAGTTAAGCAGCACTACTTTTGGCAGATTGCCCTCACCTGCGCATTGATCGATACCCTGTTAATTTTTGCGGGTGCCGCCGGCATGGGTGCTTTAATCAATCGCTCCGAGCTATTTTTAACCTTGGTTACCTGGGGCGGTGCTGCCTTTTTGATACTCTATGGATGCAAAGCAGGGTTGTCGGCACTCAAAAGCAACACTCTACAAGCTAATAAAAGCGCAGGTTTTAGCAGCCTCTCTACAGCATTGATGGCAACCGCAGCCTTAAGCCTGCTTAACCCCCATGTCTACCTAGATACTGTGGTACTACTGGGCAGCATTGCAGGGCGTTATGACAGCCTAGACACTTATTGGTTTGCAGCCGGTGCATCCAGTTTCTCTCTGCTCTGGTTTTTAACCATTAGCTACGGTGCGAGAGCGCTTACACCTCTGTTTGCCAATCCACTGGCTTGGCGCGTATTAGATTGCCTCGTAGCCCTTACTATGTGGACAATAGCTTACCTGCTGTTAACCGACTCTTTAGGGAAATAGGGAGAGATATGAACGAAGCTCAATGGTGGATATTCCTTCCAGCCTGTATCGGGATGAACTTTTTCCCTGGTCCCAATAACCTGATAGCACTGATACATGGGACACGCACTTCACTCTTTGCTGCATCAGTTGCCGGTCTTGCGCGTCTACCCGTCATGGTGGTGATGCTGGTTCTGCTTGCTTATGGCCTAGAAGCGCTGCTTGCACTAAGCGAACACGCTTTCTTTGTTATGAAGCTAATCGGTGCCGCTTACTTGCTCTACATGGCCTGGCAATCACTCCGTGCACAGGTCAACCTGAACAGTGTCGATGCACAAGAGACAAAAATCTGGGAGATGGCTCGATCAGAAGCGATCGTCGCCTCAACCAACCCTAAGTTGATCCTGATCTTCACCGCCTTCTTTCCACAATTTATGGATCCAACAGCCAATATCGCCGAGCAGGTTACTGTCATGGGCGGAACCTTTATTGTGATAGAGATCGGTGCGTTAATTGCTTATGCATCGGGTGGCCGCTGGTTGCAGAAAAAGCTCGCTGATGAGTCAAACACTAAGTGGTTGGCACGTTTCACCGCAACAGCATTAACGGCCGCGGCTGGTTTGGTGTTAATGCCATAAAAACGATTCGACCCCCTGCCACAGTAATCGCAGCGCAAGCAGAGTAATGACCAGTCGAAACAGCTGATTAAAGAGATCAGAAGAGATCTTATGCAGAATGTTGAGCCCGACCCAAGTGCCTATTGCGCCCGATAGAATCATTAGTGCGATGAGGGGCAGCCACTCAAGGAATGAGAATCCAACAAACGCGAACACAACACCCTTTAATAGATGTTGCCCCGTCAATGCAGCGGCCATTGTCGCTACTTTCGATAGCTTATCCGCTCCAGTGCGGTAGACAAGCCCTCCGACTAAAGGGCCGGTTGCTCCAACAAACATCGAGATAATCGTGGTTAACCCACCTGCTACAACTGCCCCTTTTGGAGAGAGACCACCCCCTTTCGGTTTAGGCCCCCAAACGATCCATAATATAAATAGGCCAACCGCAATTTGAATCCACGTCAGGGGCAACTGAACGACGATGAACGACGCAATCACCGCTCCTATGACGGCACCCGCCATAAATTGAGCGATCAATGGACGATCAATATGGCGCCAAGTCAGCAGTGCACGATTAAAATTAGAGCCAAATTGGACCAATCCATGCACCGGAATCAGTGCAGCAAGCGGCATTATCTGCGCCAAGACCGCTAGCAACAGCGCGCCGCCACCAATGCCAAGCGTTGCCGTTAGCAGCGAGGTAAAGCCTGAAAGCACAATTAGAAACCAAGATTCTGATACGGTCAGCAAATCGGGTAGCAGGGCGTTAATGGATGCGAGCATAGTAAATAAACTGTTAATGGAATTTTGACGCGGTCTTAATGGACCAGGGCCGGCTGAGTCACTGAGGGGGACTGCTGAAGCCAACTAGGCCATTTATCATAGTGCCACTCAGCGACCTCAAATAGCCGGTGCATAATATTCAGCCACTGACGAGCATTAACACGAGGCATGGCAAGAGTGGCACACTCCTCATCACAGAATAGCTTTAACGTCAGTCGCTCATGCGAGACATTCAGATCAACACGATTGATTAACCACTCAGAACTGCCCTCTATCGCCTTAACAGGTGCCTCTTCGACCTGAGCTTGTTGAGCACGGTATTGAGTAAATGATTGAAGAGTATCCGACTCAGGACGCCCCACTGTCTCTGATTCAATCGCTTTAACCATCGCCCCAATGAGTCGCACCAAAAGACGACGCGTTAGCCAAATGACAATCGTTTGCTGCTGACTCTCTTCGACCACCATTCGAATTCGGTCCTCAGACGGTGAGAACTCGGTGGTGAAGCGATTAATAGTGAAATCTGATGGCATATTAGAATTAGATAAACGGAACGAATGGCACGCAGCCCGACACAAGCAGGGCCGTTAATAAAAATATCATTAGGCGCATTTCAAAATCCTAAGCTATAAATAAGAGACTCATTATAGAGTTTGCTCCAGTAGTAAGAAACCGACGCATAGGCAAAAGAGTATCTGTAAATCATCAGCACAGGAGTGCAACCATGGATATGCAACAAAAAGAACAAACCCCGCTGACCATTCCTCAGGTCGCGTTTGATTGGTACGACGAATATGCACACGGTGATATTGACCGACGCACCTTCCTAGCGCGCTTAGGCACTTTAGGCATTGCAGGATTAACCCTTGGCGCAATGACGACAGCACTGACACCAAACTACGCCCTGGCGGAACAGGTCTCATTCAATGATCCCGAAATCAAAGGGAGATATGTAGAGTTCGAGTCGCCTGAAGGCCATGGAAAAGGGCGCGGATACCTAGTTGTTCCAGCAGGGGTCGATGAGATGAATGATGCGCCGACCGTACTGGTTGCCCACGAGAACCGTGGTTTGAATCCATACATCGAGGACGTCGCTAGACGTCTGGCCAAAGCAGGCTATATCGCCTTTGCACCCGATGCTCTCTATCCATTGGGTGGTTACCCAGGCAACGATGACGAAGGCCGCGCAATGCAGCGTACGTTAGAGCGAAGCAAAATCGTTGCAGACTTCATTGCAGCCGCTCAGTTTATTAAGAATCACGAGTTCAGCAGTGGCAAACTGGGTATGGTTGGATTCTGCTTTGGTGGCTACCTAGTCAATCAACTAGCGATCGATCTAGGATCAGATTTGAACGCCGGTGTTCCCTTCTATGGAACGCCTGCTGAAGACGGATTTGAGAAGATCACTGCTCCATTACAGTTCCACTTTGCAGAACTGGATAAGCGCGTGAATGGAACCTGGGTCGACTACCAGCCTATATTGGATAAGCTAGGTAAAACTTATACCGCTCACACCTACGCAGGAGTGAACCACGGCTTCCACAACGACTCGACTGCACGCTACAGCGAAGCTGAAGCAGAGCTGGCTTGGGAGAGAACCTTGGCGTTCTTTGCAGAGCATTTGAGAGGGTAGTTGGAGCGGTCTTGCGAAGGCCGGGAAGGTTGGGCGCGTAATTGGACAGCAGATGACAGGCTAAAGCCAGTCACTGGTGTGCTTAACTCACTACGAAGCTACGGTGACTGGCTTTCAGCCTGTCATCCGCTCTATCCGTTGGCAGAGATTCTGTTAAAACGTTGGAGCGGTCTTGCAAAGGCCGCGATGGATTTGGCAGAGATCCTGTACGAAGTTCGAAATGACCTACAATAGGTTACGAACGCTGTTCGAGTGAATGACCTACAATAGGTGCCGAGCGTTGCTCGTCATCGCTTCGCGACGCTTGCAGCGCCTCCCCGCCGCACTTTCAGTGCATGCGTGGTCACATGGGCATTCGCTCAGAAGTCTCCTTGCTACCAAAAAACAAAAAACCCCAGGACCTTTCGGTACTGGGGTTCTTTGTTTATTAGGTGCCTGGCAATGACCTACTCTCACATGGGGAAACCCCACACTACCATCGGCGATGACGCGTTTCACGACTGAGTTCGGTAAGGGATCAGGTGGTTCCACGTCTCTATTGTCACCAGGCAAAACTGGTTAACGCATTGGATACTGTAAGATGCGTCTTGGT